>PABI01000015.1 GCA_002699125.1 Anaerolineaceae bacterium | reverse complement strand
TTCGTTGGGGCTGGCGTATTCGTTGCCGTGGGCACAGGTGTGTTGGTGGCTGTGGCTGTTGGTGGCGGGGTGTTGGTAGCCGTCGGCGGGGGATTCGTAGCTGTTGGTGGTGGTGTATTGGTAGCCGTGGGCACCGGTGTGTTAGTGGCTGTTGGTGGCGGGGTGTTGGTAGCCGTGGGCGGCGGTGTGTTTGTGGCTGTGGGCACAGCACCTACGGTGCAAACTTCCAAGCTCCAGCCATTCAGACTACCCCCATCTTGATTGGCGTTGTCGTCAATCCGTAAAGTCCAGGTCCCGTTGGCACTCTGCCCGTCAAATGAAGAAAGCGGGTTACTGGGTTGATACGTGCCGCCACCTGTTGGTGGGCATGGCCAGCTGCCCGGTGCCGCTTCGTCGTCCAGATTCAAGTTGAAATTATCCTGATTGCTGCACGACCGGGCCATGATTTGCACTTCGGTGCCACCTGGACTGATCAAGTTGAAGTCCAAATCATTGATCCAGGTGTGGGTGCCGTTCAAATTCAGCACGTTAATGTCATCAATGGTGCCACTACCAGAGATGTTCAATACAGAGCTGATAGAAGGCGTCCCGCTGCTAGAGATTGATTTGGGCACATCTGTGCTGTTGTAGACTGTACAACTGCCGGGAACTGGTGTGTTAGTTGGGGTTGGTGTATTGGTTGGTGTTGACGTTGGCCCCGGAGTCGGTGTGGGGCCGGTATTCTCCGTGCAGTTGTAGCAGACAAGGGCAAAGTCCTGGTCAGTGTTGTCGCCGACGTTGGGGATACCATTCCCGGCGATGTTGAAGCCAGTCACCGTGATGTTAATCGCCCCGCTGGTGCCAGCAGGCAAGAAGATCGCTTCGTAGTTGTTTAGCGCATCAGGCGAGCCACCAGTCGTGCTCCATTGGCCAGAGAACCGGTTGCCCAAGTAATTTGTGCCACCGACATTCGCCGCCAGATTCAGATTGTTTACCTGCGGGCTGGTGCCCACAGCACCGGCCGCATCAGTGTAGGCCAGCACAATGCGTACGGGCCGGGACGGGTCGGCGGCAACGCCTTGCCACGTCCAGGTTTCACCACTGTTGTTGAAAATCACCGACTGATCCAGCACAAACTTGTCAGCATCATCAAACATGAGAGACATGTTGGGCATGCCGTATCCCTGGCTGTTGCTGGGCAACGTATCATTGGCGCTAACGCCGGTTAGATACGTTGGATGGGCAATCAGGTATGCCTTCATGATGGCTGAACTGGGCGTTGAAACACCGTAGGTGTTTTCCAACCAGTAATAAGCCAACGAGCTGACACCGGCAACGGCCGGAGTTGAGTGGCTGGTACCCGAGGAAGCGGCAAAAGTAGTTTGCCCCGGCGGGCGATACTGATCACACACGCCAGAGCCATTATAGCTGGAATTGGTGCTGGCCGTACCCTGAATATGGGTACCGGGAGCAATGACCTCTGGCTTTACGCGGCCGCCCGGCGACGGACCACGGCTGGAGAAGCTGATGACATCCATCGCGTTATTCGCCCCTGTGGGGCCGATAGCACAACCATCTGTCCAGTTGCCACTCTCATCGGAGGGTCGGTTGTTCTCCGAAGCGCCAACCGTGATCATGTTCTTGCCGTTGCCGGGGCTGCCAACGGTAGCCGAGCCTGGGCCGGAATTACCGGCGGCAAAGATGAAGATCATCTCCTGGTTGCCAGCCTGCGTCAGGTCAGCATCGCGGGTACCCACGTCGTAAGCCTGGGAGGAGGTGTCGTAGGTGCCGGCACAGCTGGAGCAACCCCAGGAGTTGCTGCTGATCTGCGCGCCATTATCCTGGCTGCTTTTGATCAGTCCGGTATCGGTACCGCCACAATTGCTTAAATTGAACCCTGGGGCAAAGATACGGGTGCCGGCAAAACGGCCGTAAGGACTAATCCCCAAGCCACGCTGGAAACCAAGTGGATCGCGGAAGGGGAAACCGGCCGTGGTGTCATACCCACCGGCAATGCTCACATTGATGTGGCCATGCCCATCTGGGCCAGCGCCGCTGGAGGCACTGGTACAGTTCGCCACGTAGCTCAAACGTGTCGGGTTGCTGAGGCTGCCAAATTCGTGCAGCGTACGGTCGCCTGAATTGACCGAGCCGTTGCCAATGCCATCGTCAGTAATATCTACAATTGGGTAATCGTTTGGGTTTGTGCTGAAGCCATAGCCAGACAGCCAGGCCAAATAGCCCGGACCACTTGGTCCGGATTGGCTGCCATTAAAGTTACCGGCGAGAATTTGTCCCTGAACCTCATCAAGCAGCTCACGTTCCGGCCGTAATTCAACCCAGTAAACATCTGGTAAATTGGAGATAGTTTCGATGTCATCCACACGTACGGTAAATTCCGCATTTTGGAAGGCCAATACCGGTGTCCAATTTGTGTTCTGGCTGGCAGCCAGCCCGCGGATAGTCTGCTCGCTAAACTGTTGCCGGTTATGCCGGATCATCTGTACCACAACATCAACCGTGTCAACTGCATTCGTGCTGTTGCTGTTTAGACGTTCAGAAAGGTTTGGTCCTACCTTCAATAAGGAAGGAAGCGGCTGACTAAACTGCATGATGTTCTGTGTGGACGCCATGCCATTTAGAAGATTGCGGCTGGTGCCATTGGCCCAGACAAGATAGCCATTTGTGGCGACGTATTGCACAAGCTGGGCACCGGTGCTCTCTACCTCAGCCAGCCATTCATCTTTAATGGGACCTACAAATTGAATCAATTGCAATGTTTCTTCATCACCGACGGCCGCTATTGAAGCTTCGCCTGATTGCGCAGCAAGCTTGGTATCAATTGTTGCTTCATCAAAGAACAACTGATCCATTTGGCTGTCGATAACAAGTTGATCTTGCGCCGCTGCGGGGAGTGCATCCAGCGTCGATTGGGTGACGCGGTAAAGGGCAAATGAGCCGTAATCATGCCAAAGCGAAATGCCCGCGTTATTTGTGTCGAGCACACCGGCCGGGGCAATGACTTTGACAATGGGTTCACCGCTTTGGCTGTTCATAAGCGCACTGTCGTTGAGGTTGTTACTGGCAGACAGGTTGCCTGAGGCGATGCTTAATAGCAAGATAGCTGAAAGCGTAACTAAGAGTAAAAAAAACCATACCCTGGAAACGCCTTCCTTTGAGCGTGACGAACGCATATTGGGGTCCTCCATTCGTAATGGATACTGGCTGAGCCACCTCTGGTCAAACTGTCAGATTATGTCCTTTGCCAGTATAGTTAAGTTGTATGAATGTTTACCTGTTTTAGTTTTGTAAAAGTAGGGAGTTTGATGTTCGCAGCATGGATACTCCACCAGAAGTTAACGGGAAATCATATCAATGGCATTCACCTCCTAATTTTTAGGCCACAGCGCACATAGAGGAGTTCCTCATGAGCAGAGCACACCACCATGAATGAAAATTTTTATCCGCAGATTACGCAGATTACGCAGATTGTTTTTCTCTTTTCCTCTGCGTTCTCCGCGCTCTCCGCGGTTTGTTTTTGAAGGAGAAAAGAGAAAAAACCTCTTAAAGCTCTGTGTGCTTTGTGGCAAACATCCCCAGGCAAGAAAGTCTCATTTGCGAGATGCTTTCTTGCCTGGGTTGTTTTGCCTATCTATTTCTCAGAAAACAGGCTTGCAATGACTTTAGTCATCGACTTTGGTCATCGTTTCCAGATAAATAAAGAACGGCTAATTATTCGTTATTCGTACATCATCTACACCGGCTTCCACCAGGCTGCCGGAGCCGCCATCAGCCGCCTCAATGAGGATATAGACCGTCTGTCCGGCGAAGCTGTTGAGGCTGGCGCTGGTGCTGGCCCAAACGGCCGCATCCGTGTTGCCCGCGCCCAGTTCTTCAAACACAACCTGGGTACTGTTACCCACCACGCTGACGCGCAAGAAATCAGCGCTGGTGGCATTGTCCAAGTGCGCCAGGTAGTAGGAGAACTCAAGCGTCAGATTGCCGCTGCTGGGCAGGCTGATATTGGGCGAACGAATCGAGGTGACGCCGTTGTCGATGTCGAAGCTGCCCACGCCGCTGCCGGCCGAGCCTTCGGTGACCAGGTCAAAGCTGCCACTGACGGTGGTGCCCAGTTGGAACGTATTGCCACTATAGGAAGTGGTTTCCGGGTTGGCCCGTTCCCACTGGCCGGTGGTGGCGGTGTCGCTGCCGTTGGGATTGGTCGTCCAGCCCTGGTTGCTCTCGAAGTTGTCGAAGAAGACGTCGCCGCCAGGTGGCGGAGTGGGCGTATTCGTTGGCGGGATAGGGGTGGAGGTTGGCGTGGGTGGGGGTGGTGTGGGAGTGTTCGTCGGCGGCGGTGGTGTAGGGCTGGGCGCGGCCGTATCGGCCGTAATTTCCACATCATCCACAGCCGCTTCTACCAGGCTGCCCCCGGCGGCATCGGCCGCCTCGATGAGCAGATAGATCGTCTGCCCGGAGAAGCTGTTCAGGCTGACGGTGGTGCTGTCCCAAACGGCTACATCGGTGTTGCCCGCCCCCAATTCTTCAAACACAACCTGGGTACTGTTGCCCACCACGCTGACGCGTAAGAAGTCGGCGCTGGTGGCGTTGTTCAAATGCGCCAGGTAGTAGGAGAAGGAGAGGGCAATGTTGCTACTGACGGGCAGGTTGATGTTGGGCGAACGAATCGAGGTAACGCCGTTGTCGATGTCGTTAGAGCCCACGCTGCTGCCGGCCGAACCTCCGGTGACCAGGTCAAAGCTGCCGCTGACGGTGGTGCCCAATTGCATGGTACTGCCGCCACTGCTGGTGGTTTCGGGGTTGGCCCGTTCCCATTGGCCGGTGGTGGCGGTGTCATTGCCGTTGGGATTGGTCGTCCAACCCTGGCTGCTCTCGAAGTCGTCAAAGAAGATGACGTTGCCCGGCAGCGGGGTTGGCGTGGCGGTCGGTGGTGGTGGGCTGGTGGGCGTTGGAGTTGGTCCTGGCGGACCCATTGCCTGGGCAGCGGCGTAACAATTGATACGGCCGTAGCCATAGCTGTAGTCGAACCCGGACGACCCCAGGTCAACACCGGTGGTGGTTAAGAGATTGTAAATCTCATCGTGAGTTACGTTGATGTCAATCCCCTTAAGGAGGGCGGCACAGCCGGCCACGTGGGGCGCCGCCATCGAGGTGCCGGAGAAGTTGGCGTATCCGCCCCCATCAACGGACGAGCGCACGTTGGCACCCGGTGCGCTTACGTCAGGCTTGTCTGTGCAGGCAGCGAAGTCCCCAGGACCACGGCTGCTAAAGCTGGCAATAGTGTCGCTGCTAGTGGTAGCGCCGACGCCAATGACGTTACAATAATCGCCCGGCGATCCGATTGTGCTTGAACCGGGGCCGGAATTGCCGGCCGAAATTGACAGCACGATGCCGGCGGCGCGGGCCGCGTTGATCAACGGCTGATCGCTGGGATCACCGCCGGGGCCGCCGATGGAATAGTTCAATACATGCGGCCGTTGATCCGGATTACAACTGGGGTCGCCCGGATCGTCACCCAGCGCACATGGGGCAACCATCCATTCCCAGGAAGCCGTTAAAGCAGAATCAGAACAGGTATTGAACTCACAGCCTCTGGCGGCGATCCAGGTGGCGCCGGGAGCGTTCCCGATCTGGTTGGAACCGCCATCATCGCCAACCATGGTGCCCATCGTGTGCGTGCCGTGATCATTCTGGTCGCACGGCGCTGAGCCGGAGCAAAGCCCGGTGGCGTCATACCAGTTGTAGCTGTGATTAAAGGAGCCGCCGTTGTTGCCACGATATTGGTTGACAAGCGCCGGGTGGTTATAGTCGACACCGGTGTCGATATTGGCCACGATGACGCCCTCACCTGTGGTGCCGAATTCAGACCAGATTTGGGGAGAGCCAATGCGACTGACGCCCCATTCGAGTGCCAGGATCGAATCTTCGAGCCGAACCGGCTCAGGAACGGCGTGGGTTTCAACCGCTTCTACAGCCAATACATCCGTTCGGTTGGAAATAGTGGACAGAACCGTTTCATTGGAATTTACCAAAACCGAATTGTTGATAAAAAATGAACGGTAACTTTGTACATTGCCCATACGCATCTCGCGATTCAGGTAATTGAGCAAAGGCCTTTGGGTTTCTTCGGCCGTTTCGCGCAGGGTGTTGTAAACAAACCAACCGCGTGCCGACCAATCGCTGATCTGATAGGCCGGACTTAGATCGGCCTGCCGGTTCATACGCACCCAATATTCGCCTGTCCCTGCTTCCTGAATGTTTTCTAGCAAACCTGGTTCTATTTTCTGGGCAGCAACGCTGCTGGCCTCACCGGCCTGCAAAGAAGAGATATTCCCAAAAACGAATGCCAGGGCAACCGCTAACACAACAAAGCGACCTATTTTAAAGAAATGCCTATTTACTATCATTTGCGTGGATCCTCCATCCAACTGTGTAAAACCAATGACTGTTTACCTGTATTGGTTTTGCAAAAGTGAGGAGCTTGAAGTAAGCAGCAAAGATACTCCACAAGAAGTTAATAGATAGTCTTATCGATGGCATTCACCTCCTCCAGAAAAGCAGTCTTGTATTGAGCCGCTTCTGTGATGGATTTGACTTCGGGCAGCCAAAGTTAGCGGCGTGGCTCAAATAGCCTCACGGCCGTATACGGTTTGTGAAGAATGATAGGTTTAGCTCAATCCAAATAGCTCATGCGTGTGAGATTTTTAGGGGTTCAGGACCGGTGAGAGTGGTGGTATGAAACGGCCGTATGGGGATACACAGACGTTTGGTGTATGGCGTGCCGGTCAGCTTATTCTGTCTCCTTTAACGTATACAAGACGAAAACGGCCGTTTGCCGGGCGGCAAATTGTGTATCGCCTGTTTACGCTCTACCAAACGTGCTTCTGGTTTTAATTGGCGTCTTGCTGCCTGGCCCACTGTTCCAAACGATGGCGATGACGCCCTTCTAGTTTGGTTAACGGCCGTATCCCTTTCATCGTCTGGTTGGCCTCATCAAAACTCATGCCTTCGTACTTCATCAGGTAGGCAGCCAAAATGGTGGCCGAACGGCCACGCCCTTTGGCGCAGTGCACCAGGACGGTACGGCCGTCTTCTATCTGCTGCCGCACAAAAGCCACCCCGGCATCAATCATATCTTCCGGCGGCACCGTCACGTCCAGCACCTTGAGCTGCTGGTAAGCAATGTCGTGTTCCTGATAATGGATTACGTCATCTTCACGCTCAGCACGAATGTTGAGAACGGCCGTAATGCCATTGTCTAGCAAGAATTGATAATCTCTTGCATAGTGGGGGGCACCGCCAAGCCAAAGCTTTGGTGTAATCTCATCAAACCAACGGTGTCCCTGAATTTTTTCATAGGTAAAGCGAATAATCGGAAAGAATTTATCAAACAGCCAGTGAAATGGGTTCATAGGCGCAATAGGATAACTAGGGTACCAGTAAAAAGCAATTGTGGACTATAAAATAGCTACAAAATTTTTGCAGCGCTTCTAGGAAAAATGGGCTATTTTGGGCAAAGCAGCATTGAAATTTGGCCAATTTGCCGTTAATTGGTTAACATAAAGAGAATTTGTTAACATAATTTTAACCACAAAAGCGACAAAATCGTTTATGCTAACCGCTTTGTGACTGATTTTGACGGTTCGTGTTAACGTTTTGTTTAGACAACGGCCGTATCCTGTCACGTTTAATCACCAAAGGACTGGCAGTCCTGTGTCTGGCTTTTTTTGCAGAATTGATAAAGGACTGCCAGTCCTGGTTAAGAGGTTTTATGGCTTTAAGCGATAAGAAAAAACAAACACCTGCCTGGCGCGAACAACTCGCACAAACATGGCAGACATTACGTTACAAAATTCGCGCGGTACAGCCCGCGCCCCAGCCGGGGATGGGAGCTATTCCCCATGCGGAAGGCACCGTCTTTCGCGTGTGGGCACCCAACGCCGAAGCAGTTTACGTCACTGGCTCTTTTAATAACTGGCATCCCAACCAGATTCCCCTGGCCCATGAGCGCAACGGCTACTGGTCTGTTAACGTGCCTGAGGCACAGGTAGGCGATGAATATAAATTTGTCCTGAAACGTGGCCGCCAGCAGCTGCTGCGTACCGATCCGTATGCCAAAGATGTGCGGCCGCCTTTCCAAAATGGCGTGGTGCGCAATGGAACTGTGCTGGGCATGGAAACGGCCGTCTCCCCCAAAGCCACCTCTTTCCAACCGCCCGCCCTGCAAGACCTGGTCATCTACGAACTACACGTCGGGACCTTTGGTGAAGACCAAGGCAGCCCGCCGTTTAACTTTGAAGCCGTCATCGCCAAGCTGCCCTACTTGCGAGTGTTGGGCATCAACGCCATTGAGCTGATGCCCGTAAAGGCATTTCCCGGCGAGCTGTCCTGGGGCTACAACCCGGCCCACCCGTTTGCCATCAGCCAGATATATGGCGGACCAGAAAAGTTTAAGCAGCTCATCGATGCGGCCCATGAACAGGGCATCGCCGTGATTGTGGACGTGGTCTACAACCATTTTGGCCCGCAAGAGCTGAGCCTGTGGCAGTTTGATGGCTGGCAGCAGCATGGCCTGGGCGGCATCTACTTTTACAACGATTGGCGTTCCAAAACGCCGTGGGCCGATACTCGACCCGATTACGGCCGTCCTGAAGTGCGCCGCTACATCCGCGACAACGTGCGCATGTGGTTGGACGAATACAAAATCGATGGCCTGCGCTGGGACGCCACCTCCTACATTCGCAACGCCCACGGCCACGATGGCGATCCCGGGGCCGACATTCCCGAAGGGTGGACGTTGATGCAGGGGATCAACGCCGAAATACAGCACCACGACCCGCGCCACATCCGCATCGCTGAGGATTTACAGGCGAATCCGTGGCTCACCGAACCGATTGATCAGGGCGGCGCGGGCTTTAATACGCAGTGGGACAGCCAGTTTGTCCATCCCATCCGCCAGGCGATCATTAACCCGCAAGATGAAGATCGCGACATGCTGGCCGTGCAGGACGCGCTCCAGTTCCGCTATGGCGCAGACGCCTTCAGCCGCGTGATTTACACCGAATCCCACGATGAGGTAGCCAACGGCAAAGCACGCGTTGTGCATGAAGTGGCCGTCGCCGACGGCGATGCTGCCCTGGCCGCCAAACGGTCCGCCCTGGGTGCGGCCCTGGTTTTCACGACACCGGGCGTGCCGATGCTTTTCCAGGGGCAGGAGTTTCTGGAAGATGGTTGGTTTGATGACAAACGGCCCCTTGACTGGCACAAAGCGGAGCAAAACCCTGGGATGATCGCCCTCTATCGCCATCTTATTCAGCTGCGGCGCAATGTGGGTGGCAAGACGCGCGGCCTCAGCGGACAGTTGATCAACGTATATCACGTCAACAACACCGCCAAGCTAATCGCCTTCCACCGCTGGCATCATGGCGGCCCCGGCGACGACGTCATTGTGGTGGCCAACTTCGCCAACCAAACGGTAACGGACTACAAGCTGGGCCTGCCGCACGCTGGACAGTGGCAGGTGCGCTTCAACAGTGACCTGAAGGCGTACCATCCCAGCTTCACCAGCCATCATGTTCCGGTGGTTACGGCCGTTCCTGATGAGTACGATCAGCTGGCCTACCACGCCACAATCAGTATCGGCCCCTACAGCGTCATCATCTTGTCGCAAGGTTAATTACAACACTAAATGGAGAGGGGTGAGTATCTTCAGATGCGGGTGGATGGAACCGTTCGCATCTCAGGATGCTCACTCCTCAAATCTTTTGCGCTTCGTTTACAAAATGGCTTACTTGACATATACTTCCGGCGGGAAGAAGCAGAAGTGCTTGTGCAAAACTCATTTGTGTGAATGCAGTAACGTAAATCGCTGTTCCTTGTAAGAACCATGACAGATTCAGCAGAAAGCAGCCAGGAAAAACCGGTCGATCCTCGAAAGTTGCTGCGCGCCATTGATGAATCGTTTAACATGGAGGATTTGCGTGACCTTTGTTTTAACGTTCAGGTAGATTTTGACAATCTGGAAGGAGCGGTTAAAAAACACAAAATACGCGAACTGATCTTGCACTTTGATCAGCGTCGGCGAATCAATGTTTTGATAACGGCTTTTTTGGAAGTACGGCCGCACATTGATTTTGATGCCATCATTCTGACTACAGAAGACGAAGACCCTACTGCATCCCGCATTCAGATTCATCAGGCCGACATCCTGCCCCAACAAGATAAATCCAACACGATGATTGCCAGCAAGAGCTTTAGCGCCATTGTGCGGATGCTAACGCGCGAGGATGTGCGCACGGCCGTTGTCACCTTCCAGACCGATTTCCAGGCCGCCTCCCAACAAATTGAGCAGATGAACGATTACAAACAGATCCACGATCTGTTCCAGATTTTGGAAACGCAGCACGATCTCATCAGCCGTGACCAAAAGCGGTTGGCCAACGATGATGATATGGCCTGGGAAGACATCGCCATGGCGGAACCAGAGCTGCAAGCCAAGATCAATGACATGGTTACCCTCTCCAAAAGCAAAACGTTTGCCGAGGGCAACGTACGTTGGGTCAACCAGCTGGAAACGATAAAAGAGCGTCTGCATACGGCCGTTGAAAGCGATGATCTGAAAGCGCTGGAGAGCGGCGTAAGCCTGCTGGATCGTGTGCTCAATCGGCATCCCACGCGCATCAATGCCCAGCTGGTGGCCGTGGCCAGTGCCCTGCGTCTGGACAATCTGGAAAGAGCGATCACCACCATTAGCAGCAGTCTGGCTGAAGCCGACGTGACGATGGACAGCATGATCGATGAGGTGCAAAGTGGCAAGTCGGCCTTGGCCGGGCTAGATGAGCGGCTAAAGGCACTGGTACGCGAACACAACGCCTGGCAAACCATTGATGATGAGATTCGCCGGGTGAAAGCGGCCGTTTCGCAAAACAACTTTGAGGAGCTAGAATACGCCTGGGATGACTTGAAGCCAATGACCCAGGAACTGGTTGAGGCGCACGGCGAAGCAAAATGGGCACTGGATCTGAGCAGCGCCATGGCGCAACTGGAACCGGCCATCGAACAGCAGCTCAATTCCAAGATGCGCCGCCTGTTCATGCGATATCACACCTTTGTCGGCCATCGTTTCCGCGCAGTGGATCTGGAACTGCTCTCTCTGTGTACCGAATTGCAGCGCGTGGGCGAGCAAATCGATCTATTGTTGAGGCAATTTAACAAATGAGCGACTCAGACACAACCACCGAAGAGTTTATTCCCTTTATGTCCTTTACCTCGCTGCGCGATTCGCATCGTGCTTTGCTGAAGCAGCGACGCCAGGCCAAGGAGGACGCTGACGAAGACGGCTTCTGGGTCGAGGTAACAGAGTTTTTGCATCGGGGGGAAGCGGCCGGCGCGTTCATCGACAACACAGAAGATCGCGAAGCGGCGCAAAGCTTGCTCGACTACTGGCACAATCAGCTGTTTCATGCCGGCAAAGAAACGCCCGAAGCCATTCTCAGCGATTTTGACGCCACTACCCAGCCCGAGATTCCCGATTCACATTGTCCCTACATTGGTCTAGAAGCATTTGATGAAGAAAACAAGAATTTATTTTACGGCAGAGATCAGCTCGTTCGTGAGTTATTGGATCAGGTATTGGTCAGCCGGTTGGTAACGGCCGTTGGCCCCTCCGGCAGCGGCAAATCATCGGTGGTGCGGGCTGGCCTGCTGCCCCGTTTGGAAGAGGGCGCCTTGCCCGGCAGTGAAGATTGGCATTATTATCCCACCATCGTGCCCGGTGCCGCCCCGCTTACCAGTTTGGCTCGATTGCTGGAACCAGAAGGGGTGGATACGGCCGTATGGGTCACCGAAAATTACGACACCTTCCTCAACAATTCAGAACATCTGGCCAAGTTGGTCAATGAGGTTGTCAAGGGTCCGGCCGTTCTCAGCATCGACCAGTTTGAAGAAACCTTCACCCTCTGCCACGATGACCAGGAACGGGACGCCTTTATCGACAACTTGTTGGGCCTGGTAAACTCCCGCGAAGCGCGCCACGTCGTCATCCTGACCATGCGCGTCGATTACGAAAGCTACCTCAACAAAGTCCCCATGTTCAAATCATTATACGAACAGGGACTGGTGCGCGTCACCGCCATGAACGCCAGCGAACTGCACGACGCCATCGAGCAGCCGGCCGAAGCCATCGGCCTCAAGTTTGAAGATGGCCTGATTGAAGCGCTGGTGCGCGAAATTGTCGGTGAACCGGCGGCGCTGCCTTTGCTGCAATTTGCCCTCCTGCAGCTGTGGGACGATCGGGAGCGCAACCGCATCACCTGGGACGCCTACCGTCGCCTGGGTGGAGTAATGGCCGCGCTGGATCACACGGCCGATTCCCTCTACAACGATCTGCTCCCCGAAGAACAAAACACAGCCAAGCGCATTTTGCTGCGCCTGGTGCGTCCCGGCACCGGCGTCGAATTCACCCGCAGCCGGGCCACGCGCCGCTCCCTGTACCAATCCGGCGAAGCCAACGACCGCATCGACCGCGTGCTGGAAAAATTGGTGGATGCCCGGCTACTGCGCCAGACGGACGGACCGAATAAAGAGAATGACCAGTTTGAAGTGGCCCATGAAGCGCTGGTGCGCAATTGGCCCCGGCTGGTGGAATGGCTGGAAGATGAGCGCGTGGTGCTGCGCCACCGGCTCCGTTTTACCGCCCAGGCCGAAGATTGGGACACGCGCAACAGAGACGCAGGCGCCTTGCTGCGCGGCAAACAGCTCCAGGAGGCGCTGCTGTTCGAGGAGCTAAATCCGCTGGAGCAAGAATATATTGATGCCAGCAAAGCTGCGGAGCAGTCAGAAATTGAGGCCAAGCAGGCCCAGCAGAAGAAAGAATTGGAGCAGGCACAAAAGCTGGCCGAAGAGCAGCGCCAGCGCGCCGAAGCGGAAGCCCAATCGGCCCGTCGGGCCAGAAGTTTTAACATCGCCCTGATTGTGATTTTGCTGTTGGTGGTTGGCGGGGCCATCATCTTGATCAATGCAGCCCAGCTGCGAGAGACAGCGGCCCAGGCTGAATCGGCGGCAGCAGCAGCAGAAATTACGGCGCGGGAAACGGCCGTTGCCGCCGATGCCCTGGCGCTAGAAAGTACAACTGACGCCCTTGAAGCCGCTACCGTCCAGGCGATGGCCACCTCAGACAATGCACTGGCAACTTCGGAAGTGGCAGCCAACCAAACCCTGGTAGCCGAACAGGCTGAATATGACAACCAGGAAGAAGCCACAGCCCAGGCAGCTACTGCTACAGCACAATTTGCGACCTTGGCCGCCCAGTCCGCCCGGGCAACCCGAGAAGCTATTAACAATACGCCAGAACCAACGGTCCCCAACCAACCCACCGCCACCCCAGACCCGGCCCAACTGGCGGTTGAGGCCCAGCTGCAAAAAATCATTCGCGATCAAGACAACATGCCGATGCTTTTTATCACGGGTGGCACCTACCAGATGGGCGTTGAAGATGCGCCCGAGGACGCGGATAATGGACCGGCGCACCTGGTGCTGGTCGATAGTTTTTATCTGGATCAGTTTGAAGTGTCGGTGCAGCAGTATGCTGATTTCTTGAACCGGCAGGGAGGTAACAGTGCTGCCTGCAACGGGGTTGATTGTGCCGTGACAGAGGTATCAACGACATTTACCAATTTGAAGAACAATTTGGGTGTGTTAGTGGCCCGTCCCGGTACGGCGCGCTTCCCAGCCACCTGGATTACCTGGGAAGGCGCAGTGGCTTACTGTGCCGCTGTGGGTGCTCGGCTACCTACAGAAGCGGAATGGGAATATGCGGCGCGGGGTGTAGACGGCCGTCTATATCCTTGGGGTGATTCTAACCCTATATTGTACGAGACAGCCATTTTTAACAATAATCCTGATCAATCTGAATCGGTCTTCTTTAGCCGTGCTTTTGAGCGCGTTGATAGCCTGTCCGCAGGAGCCAGCCCCTTTGGCGTTTTTGGCATGGCGGGCGGTGCCGCCGAATGGGTACAGGACTGGTACGATCCTGACTTTTACAGCCAGCCCCTGCCCGACATTGGCTACAACGATGATGCATCCAGCGGCCTCAAAGTGCTGCGCGGCGGCTCATGGGTCAATACGGCTGACGAGATTACCACAACAGCCCGCATGGCCCTGTCACCAAACGACAGCAATCTGGACGACCTGAACAATTCTCAATGGGGTGCCGGCTTCCGCTGCGCCCGCGACGCGAATGAGTGACCCGATGACAAGGTGACCAGGTGAAACAAATTGTCACCTTGTCACCCCTTCACCTTGTCACCTTGTCATGTTCCCTTCTTGGCCCGCTTGATATCCCGCTGGCGAATCTCGTGGCGCAGTTCCTTTTTACGGATGCGCAGCGAATCAGGCGTTACTTCTAACAGCTCATCCTTGCCCAAATACTCAATCGACTCGTCCAGCGACATGATACGCGGCGTGTGCAGGGCTTCCACAATGGCCGTCGGACCGGTGCGCACGGCGCTAAGCACCTTCGTTTTACACACATTCACCACCAAGTCCTCGTTACGAATATGTTGACCAACGACCTGGCCATTGTAAATTTCTTCGGCGGGCAGCACAAAAAAGGTGCCGCGCTGCTGTAACCCTTGCAGCGCATAAGCGCTTACTGTGCCCGATTCCATGGCGACCAATGAGCCAAACTCTTGGGTTTCGATTTCACCTTTTATCGGCTCGTAGTCATGAAACAGCGTGTGGTAAATGCCGGTGCCGCGCGTCGCGGTGAGGAAGGGTTGGCGGAAGCCCAAAATGCCTCGGGTGGGAATTAAATATTCAGCGTAGACGGTGCCGTCTTCACCATAGTGAATATTTTGCATCAGGCCACGTCGTCGCCCCAGCATCTCGCTGACTGCACCTAAATAATCATTAAGCACTTCCACAAACAGTTTCTCAATAGGTTCAGTGAGCCCATTTTCACTCTTTCTAAAAATCACCTCCGGCCGACTGATAGCAAACTCGTACCCTTCGCGCCGCATCGTTTCGATGAGAATAGCCAAATGCAGCTCGCCCCGCCCCGAAACGATAAATTCGCCGGCCTTGTCCGTTTCTTCTACGCGCATAGCTACGTTGCTTTCCAGCTCACGCAGCAGCCGCTCACGAATCTGGCGGCTGGTGACGTATTTGCCTTCTTTGCCGGCAAACGGGCTGTCGTTGACCTGGAAGGTCATGCGCACGGTGGGTTCTTCTACCTTAATCGGTGGCAAGGGGCGCGGATCATTGGGGTCAGCCAATGTGTCGCCAATGCCTACGTCAGGGATGCCGGCAACGGCAACGATGTCGCCGGCCTGCACCTGGCTTTGCTCCACCCGTTGCAAGTCGCGGAAGGTGTACAGCTTGGTGATTTTGCCGGGTTCCATTTCGCCATTGGCCTTAATGTGCATGATTGATTGGCCATCGTTAAGCGTGCCGCTGGTGAGGCGGCCTACAGCAATTTTGCCCACATAGCTGCTGTATTCCAGGGTAGTAACCAGCATCTGCGTCGGGCCGTCAGGATCGATCATAGGGCCAGGTAAGTAGTTGACGATGGTGTCGAATAACGGCCGTAAATCATCTTCCAATTCTTCCGGATCATCACCAGCCTTCCCTTCCAGCGCTTTTGTGTAAATCACCGGGAAGTCGGCCTGCTCTTCGCTGGCTCCCAGGTCAATAAACAGGTCGAAGGTGGCGTTGACGACAAAGTCGGGACGGGAAGCAGGGCGATCAACCTTGTTGACCACCACAATGACTTTGACACCCTTTTCCAGCGCCTGGCGCAGTACAAAACGGGTTTGCGGCATGGGACCTTCCACGGCGTCTACCAGCAGCAGCGCGCCGTCTACCATGTTGACCACACGCTCAACCTCGCCGCCAAAGTCAGCGTGGCCAGGTGTGTCGACGATGTTAATGGTGGTGCCGTGATACACGATGCTGGTATTTTTGGCCAGGATGGTAATACCGCGCTCGCGCTCCAAATCGTTAGAATCCAGGACGCGTTCGGTTACTTCCTGGTTGCTGCGAAAAACATTGGTTTGGCGCAACATACCGTCCACCAGCGTGGTTTTGCCGTGATCCACGTGGGCAATGATGGCGATATTGCGAATATCGTTACGAGGTTGTAAAGCCATAAAGTTGTTCTTCATCCTTCACGAAAAAGCCCGGCCAAAGAATGGTCGGGCAGAATAGTTGATTCAGTTGCCTGGATTGTATGTCAGGAGTAGGTTGAAGGCAAAAAGCTGCACGCTGCGAATGAAAATCTCACGCCAAGCTGCCAAGTGCGCCAAACAAACTTTGCGACTTCGCGTGAGGCTACCTTTGAAAGGAATTTTGGTGAAAGCCCTCGTCTTTACCCGCGTCATTCGTGGTAAAATTGGGTACGGTCGTTGCTGGCAAGCAGAGTTGGTAGCGCGACAGTGCACACTTGCCTCGACGCCGTGCCGCAGCCGTGCGGGGAAACAGTAAAGGAAATTTACAAGTGGAGCAAGAATTAGTCGTTCGGCTTTTGATGTCGATAATTTTTGGCAGCTGGATTGGTTATTACACGATTTTATCTTGGATAAGTCCTGCAAAATTTCGGGAAATGGCAAAAAGAGGATCTGTCTTTTATGGCAATTCCGCCTTTATGGAGGCGTGGATAAAATCGAGCCTTTTTATTAATTTGATGCGCATAATAGGCATCATTTTTACGAGTGCTTGGTTATTTGTGCTTCTTGACGCCCTCAAAAAAATGTTTTTAAAGTGAGATCAATCCCTCCTCTACGTTATTAATTATTAAGGGGTTAAGTCCGTTGTGATTGTGAATCGTTAAAGGTTAATTGTGGTTTGTCCATAGTTGGACGGCCATTCAAATTATCACTCCTTCACCTTATCACCTAACTTCTTCCAAAGTGGCAATGGCCTGGCGTTTATCTTTTGCCTATCGTCCGATACACTAGGCTAATGCCTGTTTTAACTTCAACAGCGTTTGCTGGGTTGCAGCCAGCCGGAGAGTATTCGCCGCTGAACGGGAATTGGTTGGGGCGGGTGACACGGCCGTTTCCCCTCCCCCATCTTGGCCACATTTATCTCATCTTTCCAGGAGAAACAGCCGTCTCCTGCAACCAGATTACGCTGAACCCCAATCAATATACTTTGCTGACCGATCCCGATGAACCGGTGACGCTGACGGGAACGGTCGTAAACCAGGGCCAAACGCTTGTGCTGCTGCTTAGCCCTGGCTTCATTCTGGAGATGGCTAACTTCCTCAACATTCCGCCTGGGCTGAACCAGCTTTTACACAATGTGCCGCTGCCTCAGGGAGACGAACTTTCCTTTTTGCTGGCTGAGCTGACTCAAGTTTGTGCGCCTCCGGGACAATTTGCGCTGGCGGAAGAACTGTTGCTGGATGTGGTGGGCGAAGTGCTGCGCCTGCTGCGGCTGCGGCAGCAAGCGCTGGACGCCCTGGCCCAGCGCAAGCAAAGCACCGCAGATGATCTGCTGCCCCGGCTGCTGCAAGCGCGCCAGCTGGTGGAAGCCCGCTTTTTGGATGATCTCAAGGTAGCCGATGTGGCCACGGCCGTTTCCCTTTCGGAGTTTCATTTTGCCCGGCTGTTTAAAGCCGCTTTTGGCGAGAGCCTGTACCAATTTATCAAGCGGCTGCGCCTGGACGAGGCACGCCATCGCCTGCTGGCTGATACTGTTTCGGTAACGGACCTGAGCTTGCAGGTGGGCTACAGCAGCTTGAGCTCCTTCATCCATGCCTTCCGGCGGCGCTTTGGCCTGTCTCCGGCGCAGTATCGCGAGCAGTTGCAGAATGAGCAGGAATGAACAAGCGGGGTGGGAAACGGCCGTTTTATAATGCAGCTAACTTAAAGCAAAGGAGTGGCAGTCCTGGTGTCTAATGACTGGAATTCCTTAGAAGCTAAGGACTGCCACTCCTAAACAATTCAAGCGAAAAGGAGAGACCCGATGAGCACCGTAAAAGCCCAAAACGTAAATCATCCCGACCACCAGGAAAACTTGAAGGAAGAAAAGTACACCGTCATCCGTGACGCCATGCTAGCCAACCTGCCCGGCAGCAGCAGCGACGGCATGCCGTTCGCCCAGCTAGAAGAAAAAGTGGCGGCTTATCTGGCGGAGCACAACGTACCAACCGAGCTTTTCCCCAAGCCCGGCTCGGTGCGCTGGTATTGCAAAGCAGTCCAGCTTGATCTGGAAGCCAAAGGCATTATTGAGCGCCTGCCTAAACAATCCCCCATCCGCCTGCGCAAAACGGAAACGGCGTAAAATCCACTCCCATTCTTTTTGGCTGTTTTAACAGGACGCGGATGAACGCTGATGACGCAGATGAAAACAAAATCAGCGTTCATCGGCGTTTATCCGCGGCCTGTTTCTTTAGGTTGTAATTCCTGAAAAGCTCCGATGTCCCCATACTAATTGCACACACCCTCTGCTAAACTTATAATGGCTCATCGCAAACAGTTGAGCCTTTTGTGATACATAGTTCATTAACGGTACCGACCAATGCGCTCCTTCCCGCTGCGCCGCGATCTGGGATTACAGCTTTTGGCCCTCTGGCTGCTTTTTGTGCTGCTGGTGGTGGTCGCCGTTTTTGTCTTTGAATTTGTCGCCAGCCGCCGCCTGGAAGCCGACATCAAAGCCGCCGACCTGGCCCTGGCCCGCGCCGTGGCCCAGGAAACAGATGCCGCGATGGGGAATGCGCTCTCCGCCGTGCAGCAGCTAGGCACCTTTCCCGCCGTTTTAGCCGCCGACACGGCCGAAATGGACACCCTCTTCAGCATTCTCTTCACCGCCCGCAGCGATGTCAATCTCATTTATCGTCTCACAGAGCAGGGTATCATGCTCTACCATTACCCCGTCGCGCCCGGCTCCACGGTGGGCACTGATTTTTCCTTTCGCGACTATTTTCAGACAGCCCAAACCAGCCACGCGCCGTTTGTATCCAAAGGCCGCATTTCTCCCACGACCAACCAACCGGTGGCCACGGCCATCATGCCCTTGTGGACAAATGACAATCAATTCCTTGGCGTGGTAGGCACCAATCTCAAGCTGCAAGATCTAAGCACCTCGCTGGCTAACATCGCCCGCGACTACCGCCCCGAAGAACAGTTCCAGATTCTCATTTTGGACGCCAGCGGCCAGATCATTGCCCATCCCCAGGCGGACCGGCTGCTGCAAAATGCGGCCCCCACCCTGCCCGGCGTTTTTGCCGCGCTGCAAGCCGGCCAGTCGGGCAACCTTATCGCTGGCGATGAGGCCGACCGGGAAATGCTTTACAGCTACGTGCCCATCAGCAGCGTGGGCTGGGGCGTGGTGGTGTCGCGGCCAACGGCCGTTGCCTTTGCCACGCCCACGGCGTTTCGGCGCGGGGCTATTGCCACGGTAGGGCTGTTTGTGCTGGGCGGGATTTTGTTTTGGCTGGTATTGTCGCGACGGGTGGTACGGCCGTTAGAGCAGCTCGCCACCTTCAGCCAGGAAATTGGCCAAAAAACCGATGCTGTGGCCGCCCATCAACCTTTGTTGCAAACGCTCACCGAACGGCCAGACCAGATGGGCCACCTCACCCGCAGCCTGAAGCGCATGCAGCAGGCGATTGAAGCGCGTCTGAACGAACTGTCGATTTTGCTGCAAACAAGTACGGCCGTTGTCTCCAGCCTGGAGGTAGACGTGGTGCTCAACTCCATTTTGGAGCAGGCAGAAAACCTGCTCAACGTGCAGATGTGTGCCATCTTTGCCTACGATGAAGCCAAAGGCAACTTTCGCGTCACGGCCAGCCGCGGCCTGCCTGCCTGGTACGCCGCAACAGCCATCGTCGATCCCGATGATCCCAGCTCGGTGACCATGCGCGCCATCCACAGCAACCAGCCGGTGCAAATCAGCGATACGGAAACCAACCCTTCTTTTGTTGCCCGCCGCCAGCGTGCCCAAATTTCCGGCTATCGCGCTGTGCTGGCCGTGCCGCTCAACACGCAGCACGCACCGCCATCGGCACTGCTGGCGTTCCGGCCCGATCCCCACGTTTTTACCGACCGGGAGATCAACCTGCTGTTTAGCTTTGCCAATCATGCGGCGATGGCCATTGAAAACGCCACGCTGTATGCTCGCAGCGATATGCAGCTGCAAGAGCAAACGCGCCGCCTGGAATCGCTCATTCAATCCATGCAGGATGGGCTGATTTTGGAAGATTTGCAGGGCAAGGTGCTGTACGCCAACCGGCGGCTGGCCGAGTGGGTCGAGCTGCCAATGAACTCTATTCCGGGGCAATCGGTGGCAGAGGTAATGGACCGTCTGTTAGAGCGGGCGCGGGATAGAGAGGGGGTGGAAACGGCCGTTGCCGCCATCCTAAAGGGAAACGGCAACCGCCAGACTGAATTTGCCCTGGATACGGAGGAGGGTCGCCGCTACCTGCGTCTGAAGCTGTTTGAGGTGACTGATTCCCACAGCACGCCAATTGGACGCGGCCGTATTGTGCAAGACATCACCCAACGGCACGAGCTGGACCGAATGAAATCCAGCCTCATCTCCACCGTCTCCCATGAGCTGCGCACACCGCTGGCGGCCATCAAGGGGTACACCACCACCCTGCTGGCCGACGATGTGGAATGGGACAGCAAAAGCCAGCGCGAATTTTTAGACATCATTTCATTGGAAACCGATCATCTCACCCGGTTGGTGAGTGACCTGCTGGACATGTCGCGCATTGAGGCGGGTAATCTCACCGTTTCCCGCCTGGCCTGCGACCTGAATACGCTCATCAAAGAAGCCGTGCTGCACGCTCATTCTCAACCGGCTGAGCGTTTGCAGCTAGACATTCCACCCGACTTGCCGCCGCTGTTTGCCGATCCGCAGCGAATTATCTCGGTGCTGCGCAACCTTATTGAAAACGCCGCCAAATACAGTCCGCCCGGTACGCCCATCTACATTGCTGCCCGCGGTGAAGCAAAGCAGATCATCGTAACGATCAAAGATGAAGGGCCGGGTATTCCTGCCATGCACAGCCAGCGCATTTTCAGCAGTTTTTACCGCATCGAAAACGGCCTAGCTCGCCAAACGGCGGGGGCGGGGCTGGGACTATCCATTTCACGCGGGTTTATTCAGGCCCACGGCGGCAAAATCTGGTTGGAACCGGTAGAAACAGGCACCTGTATTGCCTTTTCATTGCCCCAACACGACCAGGAGAAAATTACATGACGTTGGCAAAATCCTCTGTCCTGATCATTGATGATGAACAATCGCTGCGTGATTTTGTCAACAAAAATTTAGAGGTACGCGGCTTTCAAACGCATACGGCCGCAAACGGCCTGGAAGGTCTGGCATTGTTTAAAACCGAAGATGTTGATCTGGTAATTGTCGATTTGATGATGCCCCACATGAACGGGCTGGAAACGATCCGGCGCATCCGCCAGGAGTCGCTGGTGCCCATCATCGTGCTGTCGGCACTGGGCGAAGAAAACGACAAAGTACAGGCGTTTAACTACGGTGCCGATGATTTTTTAACCAAGCCGTTTGGGGTGCGGGAACTTTTGGCGCGCATCAACGCCGTGCTGCGGCGCTCTAGCTGGACCAAACCGCAGGCGCATTCCGGTCGTTTGCAGCGGGGCGACATTGCCGTCGATCTGGACCGGCACGAGGTGCAGGCCCACGGCCAGCCGGTAGACCTGACGCCCACAGAGTTTGATTTGCTGGTGTACCTGATGGAAAACGCAGGCAAGGTGCTGCCGCACCAAACAATTCTGCAAAACGTATGGGGGCCGGAGTATGGCCAGGAAAGTGAATATTTGCGGGTTTACATGGGCCGCCTGCGCCAAAAAATTGAAGCCGACCCGGCCAAACCGCACTATTTGCGCACGGAGCGGGGCATCGGTTACTCTTTTTTGGATTAGGCTCGATTATTTACACAATATTTATAATTCCCCTGCCAGACTTTATTCTTTATTTGCAAATCCTCCCTACACTGTGTAGCAGCAGTAACTTTTTTGGGCACTGTTAGCACACATTCCATTATTACGCAGCTGAATCACGATGATAGTCGGGCAACGGCCGTTCCCACCAATGCCGTTTTCTTTCCCTTTGCCTGCAAACATTTCTGGTCTGGCTGTCTACCCCATTTGGAGGAAAGAATGAAACGCACAAGTCTGTTCCTTATTTTTGGTTATCTCTTTATGGCCCTTATTCTGGTGGCCTGTTCGCCATCTGGCGGTGATGAAGAGGCGGCAACGGATTCAGGTAGTGAGGATACGGCCGTACAAAGTGATACAGTCGATGAAATGCCCGGCGGCAGCCAAAACGTCGTCATCGGCTTTACCGCTTCCCAAACCGGCAGCCAAAACGTCTCCTCCACCCGCCAGGTCAACGGCTTGAATCTGTGGATGGATCAGGTCAATGAAGCTGGCGGCATCGCGCTAAGCGATGGTACAACCGTTACCTTTGAAGCCGTCACCTATGACGACGAAAGCAACACAGACCGGGTACAGGAACTGTACACGCGCCTGGCCACCGAAGATGAAGCCGATTTCCTCATCAGCCCATACTCCAGTGGGTTAACGGCCGCGTCCGCCGTCATTGCTGAACAATACGGCAAAGTGATGATTACCACGGGTGCTGCCTCTGACGACACCTACAAGCAAGGTCTCACCACCGTGTATCAAGCGTACACGCCCGCCAGCCGCTACCTCACCGGCGCGCTTGATTTATTGCAAACCCTCGACCCCAGCATCAGCAACATTGCCTTTGTTTACGAAAACAGCAAATTCTCCACTGACGTGGTGGAAGCTGCCAGAGCATATGCTGAAGAGCTGGGCTATGAGGTAGTTCTCCACGAAGGATACGCTCCGGAGACGACCGATTTTGGCCCCTTCATCAACAAGATTCAGGATGCTGCGCCCGACGCCATTTTGGGCGGCGGCCATTTTCAGGATGGCAGCACCTTTGCCCGCCAGCTCAACGAGAAAAATATTGATGTGGGCTTCTTCACCCTGCTGGTAGCGCCGCCCGAGCCCGATTTTGCCGACCTGGGCGAAGCGGCCGTAGGCGTGATTGGCCCCAGCCAGTGGGAACCGTTGGCTGCCTTCACTCCTGAATCGGCCGAGGAAGCCGGGCTGGATTGGTTTGGCACGCTGGGTGATGAGTTTGTCACCGCCTATGAAGCTGCCTACGATGGTGAAGAACCCTCTTACCATTCAGCTGGCGGCTACGCTGCCGGACTCATCCTGCAAAAAGCAATCATAGACGCCGATTCCACCGACCCTGAAGCCATCCGCGCCGCACTGGATGCGATGGATTTACTCACCTTTTTCGGCCACATCAAATTTGATACCACGGAAGAAGCACACGGTCTGCAAATTGGCCACTCCATGGTCTATATCCAATGGCAAGACAACGGCGATGGCCTGGCAAAACAGGTCGTCTGGCCCGCTGAAGGTGCCACGGCCGCCACGCTGTACCCCATGCCCTAATTCACCATAGTAGAAGTGGCAGTCCTGAACTGGCGACTTTGCAGCACTTTGCAGCCAGGACTGCCACTCCTTTGCCTTTCCCTTCTCACTAGCAACCGGAGAAATTTCTATGCAAATTAGCTTCGATTTAATCATAGCCTCTTTAATTGATGGGCTGCTGCTGGGGTTTGTCTACGGCATTGCAGCCATGGGGCTGACGCTGATCTGGGGCGTGATGAACGTCATCAATCTGGCCCACGGCCCGATTATTGCCCTCGGCATGTTCAGTCTCTACTTTATCTTTAACTTGTTCGGCCTAAATCCGTATATCGCCTTGATTTTGGTGGCCCTGTTGGGCTTGCTGCTGGGGGTGCTCATCTACTTTGTGGCGGTGCACCGGGTTATTGATGCGCCGCACCTTTCTACCCTGTTGGCCACCTTTTCCAT
Organism: Anaerolineaceae bacterium; assembly: GCA_002699125.1. GTDB lineage: Bacteria > Chloroflexota > Anaerolineae > Promineifilales > Promineifilaceae > Leptofilum. The sequence goes on along the minus strand of PABI01000015.1, from coordinate 13,069 downwards.
CAACATGATCATCATTGGTTTGGGAACGGCCGCTTTCTCCGCTTCTCCCCGCAATGTGGATTTTTCACTGGGCAGCCTCTCGCTGGGGCCGGTGACTTTGTTGGGGACGCGGGTGGTAGCGGCCGTTTTGGCCGTCGCTGTCACAGGAGGACTGTACCTCTTCCTCTACCGCACGCGGCCCGGCCGTTACATCCGCGCCGTGGCCAACAACCGGGACGCCGCTGAGCTGATGGGCGTGCCTTCGGCCCAAATCCTGGCCTTGAGCTTTGGCATCGGCACCATGCTGGCGGCCATCGCCGGTGGCCTCATCGCCACCTTCTTCCCTTTCACCATTCTGGCCGGTGGCGTCTACGAGCTGAAGAGCTTTGTCATTGGCGTGCTGGGCGGGCTGGGCAACCCTGTAGGTGCCTTGCTCGGTGGCTTGATTCTGGGCATGTTGGAAGGTGTCATTCCCGCCTTTATGCCCACCACCTGGGTGCCGGTCTTGGAATTCTTGCTGTTTGTCTTGATTCTGATGATACGGCCGCAAGGCTTATTTGGAGCAAGAAAATGAGTATTCTACGCAAATATCTCGGACTCATTGTCACTCTTGGCGTGGTGCTCATTCTGGTGATCTGGCCTGTTATCACCGGCAAGGACATCACCCGAGAAACAACGTTCACCATTTTGCTTTCTGTGGCGCTGGCCTCCAGCCTGAATATCTTGCTGGGCTACACTGGCTACGTCAGCTTTGGTCATGTCGTCTTTTTTGGCCTGGGCGGTTACGTGGGTTTTTACCTGATGAGTGCCCAGGGTATGTCGCTGTGGATAGCAATGCTGGCCGGTGGTCTGGCGGCCAGCCTGCTCGCCTTTTTGCTGGGTAAAGCAATTTTGCGGCTGCGCGGCGGCTACTTTGCCCTGGCTACCATTGGCGTTAATGAAGCGATGCGCGCCTTCATCAACAACTTTGAACCGTTTGGCGGCCCGGTGGGCATGACGCTCAACTTCCAGGTATACCGCGATTATGGCGGGCCTGGTGAGGCGCTGTGGCTCAGTTATTACGTGCTGGCGGCGCTGACGTTTGCCGTGCTCATCATGAGCTACCTGGTGCGCACGTCTAAATTTGGCCTCGGTTTGCTGGCCATCCGCGAAGATGAAGATGCGGCCGAGGTGATGGGCGTGAACGCGCCCAACATCAAAACGTGGGCTTACGTACTCTCAGCCATCATTCCCGGCATGTTGGGTGTGTTGTTTTTCTTCAAAAATGGCAGCATTGAACCGGCCCCCGCCTTCCGCCTGCATTTTTCCATTGAGATGATTGTGATGGTAATGTTGGGTGGACAAGGCACCGTGTTAGGCCCCATTTTGGGGGCGTATGGCTACCAAAGCCTGCGCGGCTTCTTACTGACTAGTCCTATTTTTAAAGATATTCAGCTGGCCGTTGCCGGTGTTTTACTCCTGGTGATTGTGCTGTTTGTGCCGGCTGGTGCGGTAGGCTGGCTGCGCAACCGCTTCCCCAAATTACGGAGGGCGCTACAATGATTCTACAGGTTGAAGGTTTAGGCAAACGGTTTGGCGGCCTGCAAGCGCTGGCTGACGTGACGTTTGATTTGCCGGAAGGGCAGATTTTGGGCCTGATTGGTCCCAACGGCGCGGGTAAAACGACACTGTTTAACTGTATCAGCGGCGTGTATCCACCCACAGAAGGGCGTGTTACGTTTCGAGGTGAGGAAGTGACGGGCAGTAAAGCGTACTTGATGGCACGCCGCGGCATGGCCCGCACGCACCAAATTGTACGGCCGTTAAACGAGCTCACCGTCCGCGAAAATGTCATTGTGGGAGCCTGCTTTGGCCGCGAATACCACCGGCTGCCCACCGCCGGCGAAATTGCCGACGAGGTATTGGCATTTGTGCAGTTGGCGGATCGAACGGATCAGTTGGCGGGCAGTTTAAATGTCGGTCAGAAAAAGCGGTTGGAGATGGCGCGAGCATTGGCGGCACGGCCGTATCTGCTCTTGCTGGATGAAGTTCTGGCTGGCTTGAATCCGTCTGAAATCGGCATGATGGTGGAGATCGTGAAAAATATTCGCAGCGAGCGGAACGTGACCATCATCATGATTGAGCACGTAATGCACGCCGTCATGAACGTGTCGGATCGGCTGCTGGTGCTGGATTACGGCCGTCAGATTGCTGAAGGCAGCCCGGAAGAAGTAGCCAACGACGAAAAAGTGATCGAGGCATATTTGGGCGATCCCAAACTGGCCGAGCGGTTGATGAACGAGTAAGGGAATAAAATCATGGCACTATTAGAAATTCGCGATATTACATCCGGCTACGGTGAAGTACAAATCCTCTGGGGAACCAGCATCACGCTGGAAGAAGGCAAGCTAACCTCGTTGGTGGGCGCCAACGGGGCGGGCAAAACCACCACCATGCGCACCGTCATGGGGCAGATCAAGCCGTGGGGCGGCTCTGTCTGGTTTGATGGGCAGGACATCAGCAATTTATCGGCACACGCCAAAGCCGAGATGGGCGTGGTGCTGGTGCCAGAGGGGCGGCAGCTCTTCACCGACATGTCGGTAGAAGAAAACCTGGAAATGGGCGCGTCGCCCAAGCGGGCGCGCGCACACATCCAGAAAAATTTGGAACTGGTGTATAAGATGTTCCCCCGGCTCAAAGAACGCAGCGCCCAAAAAGCGGGCACGATGAGCGGCGGTGAACAGCAGATGCTGGCGGTGGCCAGAGGCATCATGGCCAACCCTATCGTGCTTATGATCGATGAGCTGTCGCTGGGGCTGGCCCCAGTGCTGGTGCTGGACCTTTTTCAGAGTTTGAAGCTGCTTAAGGAGCAAGGTTTAACCATGATGTTGGTGGAACAAAACGTGCAGATGGCTTTGGCAGTGAGTGACTATGCATTTGTGCTGGCTCATGGTAAAGTTGAGCTGGAGGGTCCCAGCCGTGAATTGGCCCGAGACGAGCATGTTCGCTCTGCTTATCTGGGTCTATAACATTAAAAAACCACATTTTTCACTTTTGATAAGGAGTCACACATGTTAGTAAAACGACGCATGTCACAGCCCGTCATTACCGTTCCGCCAGATATGTCGGTGCCGGATTGTTTGAAGTTGATGCAGCGCGAGCGCATTCGCCGGACGCCCGTGGTGGAAAACGGCCGTCTCATCGGCATCGTTTCTGATAAAGATTTGCTTAACGCGTCCCCTTCTGACGCCACCTCTCTGAGCGTCTGGGAAATCACCTACCTCATTAACAAGATCAAGATCAAAGACGTCATGACCAAGGATGTGCTCACCATCCAGGAAAACATGCCCATCGAAGAGGCCGCCCGCATCATGGTGGACAATAAAGTGGGTGGTCTGCCCGTCATGAACAATGGCGATCTGGTGGGCCTGATTACGGAAACCGACCTGTTCAAAATGCTGCTGGAGTTGATGGGAGCACGAGATCAGGGTGTGCGGGTAACGGCCGTTGTGCCCGACAAAGTTGGCGTGTTGGCTAAGATCACGCAAGCCATCGCCAATGCCAACGGCAGCTTCCTAGCCTTTGGCGAATTTTCCGGCGAGGCAGCTTCCAACCGGATTGTCACCTTCAAAGTACGCCATATGGATGAAGCGGCCGTACGGGCCACGGTTGAACCAGTTGTAGACAAAATAATTGATATTCGCACCAATTAACCTTACTGCGAGGACTGGCAGTCCTTTGGCCGAACCATTTAGTCGAAATGAGATACCGGACTGCCAGTCCTAACGATTCGTTGTACCAAGCTTGACGGCCGTTTCCCCCCCACGCATAATTGCCCCACAATCAACCAAATTCATTCACTCACCACCGAGGAGCATCTCATGAGCGAAACAATCGGATTTATCGGCCTGGGCATTATGGGTCAGGGCATGGTACGCAACCTGCTGGAAAAAGGGTTCATTGTCTACATCTGGAACCGTACCCACAACAAAATGGACCCCTTCATTGAGCAAGGGGCCATCGCCGCCACCAGCCCCGCTGATGTTGCCAGCCACGCCGACATCATCATCACCTGCGTCAGCGACACGCCCGATGTGGAGCACGTGATGCTCCAGTCCAACGGCGTCATCTTTGGTGCCAAACCCGGCAACCTGGTCATCGACATGAGCACTATCAGCCCAGAGGTCACCCGCCGCCTGGCCAAAGCGTATGCCGATCGGGGCGTACACATGCTGGATGCCCCTATCAGCGGCGGCAGCGAAGGCGCGGCCAAAGGCACCCTCAGCATCATGGTTGGCGGTGACGAAGCGCAGGTGGCCCGCGCCATGCCCGTATTTGAGGCAATGGGCAAAGCCATCACCCACGTGGGCGACATTGGCGCCGGACAAACGGTAAAGTTAGTCAACCAAATTCTGGTCGTGGTCACGATGCTGGGCGTGGGCGAAGCGCTGCTGTTTGCCCAGGCAGGCGGCCTTGACCTAAACAAAACGCTCGATGCGGTTACGCAGGGCGCGGCAGGCAGCTGGATGCTCAGTAATCGCGGCCCGCAGGTGGTCGAGCGGGATTGGCGGCCCGGTTTCACCATCGATTTGCAGCAAAAAGATTTGCGCCTGGTGCTGGAAGCCGCCGATCACCTGGGCGTGCCCATGCTGGGCACCAGCATGGTGTTCAATCTCTATCGCACGCTCCAGCAGCAAGGCCTTGGCCTGGAAGGCAACCATGCGCTTGTGAAAGCTTTGGAACATTTAGCGGGGTTAGAAATCGGCGATGGCAAAGACAACGCAATTTAAGGGAAAAAACCAACCAACCCTTGAGCAGATTTTAGGCGAAGGCACGCCGACAGAGCCGGTGCGGTTAGTAGGGAATGGGTCGTCGGGCGCACTGCCGCTTTCGGCAGAGCAGCTCCTGAACGAACCCAGCGGCAATTTGTTTGGCCTGACGCAAAACGTGGGCATGGGCTGGCGGCCGGAAGATGTGGGCAAGCCGCAATATCTTATCGTCTCCACCCAGGGCGGCCTGCGCGCCGCCGACGGCACGCCGCTGGCATTGGGCTACCACACCGGCCATTGGGAAATTGGCTTGCTGGTGCAGGCCGCCGCTGAGACATTCCGTGAGCAGGGGATGATTCCTTTTTCGGCAACGGTGAGCGATCCGTGTGACGGCCGTTCCCAGGGCACCACCGGCATGTTCGACAGCTTACCCTACCGCAACGACGCCGCCATCACCATGCGCCGCCTCATTCGCTCCTTGCCCACGCGGGACGGCGTGATGGGCATTGCCACCTGCGACAAAGGTTTGCCCGCCACCATGCTGGCGCTGGCCGGCGTGAGCCAGCTGCCGGGCATCATCGTGCCCGGTGGCGTCACGCTGCCTGCCGCCGATGCCGAAGATGCGGGCACGGTGCAAACCATTGGCGCGCGCTTTGCCCATGATTTAATTTCGCTCGATTATGCGGCGGCGATGGGATGCCGCGCCTGTGGTTCGGCTGGGGGTGGCTGTCAATTTTTAGGAACGGCCGCAACCGCCCAGGTCGTGGCCGAAGCATTTGGCCTCAGCCTGCCGCACAGCGCCCTGGCCCCTTCCGGCGAACCGATCTGGCTGGACATGGCCCGGCGCTCAGCGCTGGCTTTGCTGCGACTGGCAGCTGAAAAGATTGCTCTCAACCAGATTTTGACCCAGAAATCGTTAGAAAACGCCATGCTGCTGCACGCCGCCTTTGGTGGCTCCACCAACTTGTTGCTGCACATCCCGGCCATCGCCCACGCCGCCGGACTAAACCCGCCCACGGTCGCCGACTGGAACCGCATCAACCGGGCCACGCCCCGCCTGGTCGATGCCCTGCCCAACGGTCCGCGTAATCACCCCACGGTGCAGGTGTTTATGGCCGGCGGCGTGCCCGAGGTGATGCTTCATTTGCGGGCAATGGACTTGCTGCACACCGACGTTCTCACAGTAAGCGGTGAAACCGTCAATACGCTGCTGGATTGGTGGCAGGAGAGCGAACGACGCGCTACGGTGCGCCGACAGTTGGCCGCCGCGGGACAAATTGACCCCGAGCAGGTGATTATGAATGCGGATCAGGCGCGGCAGGCAGGCCTGACGAGCACGATGGTGTTCCCCACAGGCAATCTGGCCCCGGAGGGGTCGGTACTGAAGGCCACCGCCATCGATCCCACAGTGGTGGATGACGATAACGTGTACCGTCATCGGGGGCCGGCGCGCGTGTTTACCGATGAGAAAACGGCCGTTGCCGCCATCAAAGGATTAACCGACAAACCCGTCCAGCCCAATGATGTGGTGGTGCTCATTGGCGTAGGACCGCAGGGCACCGGCATGGAAGAGACGTATCAAATAACGGCCGCACTCAAATACATTCCCTGGGGCAAAACGGTACCGGTGCTCACAGATGCCCGCTTTTCTGGGGTGTCGACGGGTGCCTGCATCGGCCACATCGGGCCAGAAGCCCTGGCCGGCGGCCCAATTGGCCGGGTGCGGGACGGCGACATCATCGAAATTGCGGTGGACCGTGGCGAACTGACGGGCCGCGTGAATTTAGTAAAAACAGTCGACGGGGTACCCTTTGCCGAGCGGCCAATCCACCCAGATGCAGCCCCCCACGCCCGGCTGCCAGACGACACGCGCCTCTGGGCTGCCTTGCAGCGCGCCAGCGGTGGCACCTGGGCCGGTGCCGTGTACGATGTAGACAAAATTATTGCGGTGATTGAGGCGGGGTTGGCGCAGGGAGTTGACCCCACGGCCGTATAAAATTCTCTGGTTCCACGCCAAGCCCATGCGCAATGCGATTGATGTAGTTGAAGTAAGCAATCACCTGCACGGCATCGTGAATGGCGCGATCATCAAAGCCCTGCTGGCGCAGTGTCTCTAAATCATTCGGGGTCATTGCATGATGATGATGCGTCAGTTTGGCGGCTAATTGGCACAGTGCCCGGTCTGCGGAGGAAAGTGGCGCCGTTTGCCAATCGCGCACCAGCGCATGGACATATTCATCAGCCTGTTCATCGTTGGCAATTTCGGCCGCGATCTCAGCCCGGAGATCGTGTGCGTGGGCCTGGTGTCAGTAGTGGCAGTTGTTTTCCACGGAAACCACTACCGCCAGCATTTCCCGCTGTGAGCGCGTTAGCGGCGACTCGCCCATCATCACCGTTTGGTAAAACTTGATGCTGTCTTTGAGCGCCATCTCATTGATGCTCATGATTTGCACAATGTTCCAGATGCGTCCGGCTCGTTTAACGGCCGCTTTCAGCTGGCGTTTGAGTAAACCGGTGGCTTCTTCCAGATAAATCTCTCTGATCCAGGGCATTCCAACTCACCTTCTCCTGTAGCTGCGGATGTTTTCCGCGCGCTTCCACAATAATTGGACACGGATTAACACAGATAAACACGGATTTTTGTTTTATCTGTGTCAATCTGCGTTTATCTGTGTTCCATTTTCTTTTAAATTTCGTTCTATACGGCGGCGCAAATTCGCAGGCCACTTGTCTGGCTCTTCGGAGGGATACACTTCCAGCGGTGGCCCATTTTGCTTGAGCAAATCACGCATCTTGCAGCCTAAAATTTGCCGCGCCGTCATCAAGCCGGAATTGGTGGCCCCGGCTACGCCATGCCCAGCGGTGGTGCTGGCTCCACACAACCATAATCCGGCAATCTCCGTCTTGTTTTTGAAGGCCCACGGCCCTACCTGGAACCGGCTCTTGTCGATGCCATACAAATTGCCCTGCGTCGCATTCAAATAATGCTCGTTACTTAACGGCGTGCCCAGCTCCTTAAAAACGATGTGCTGGCTGAATCCCGGCACACGTTTGTCGATGTTGGCCAACATGGCGGCCGTCAACTTCTCTTTGAGCTGCTGGTACTCCCACTCCCGGTCGCCCGCGGGCTGGTCGGCCCATTGGGCAAACGGCTCATAGTTAACAAAGGCAAATGCCTCTAGCGTGTGGTGACCGCTGTGCATCTTGGACGGGTCTTTCAGCGTCGTCACCGTCAGGAACATGCCCTCTGGCGCAAAATCATGCACGATTTTGTCAGTTTGCCCGTCGGCATAGATGCCATCCACGTCACTGTGGTTGTAGAACCAGTAGTTACCAGAATCCAGCCCGGCGGCGCGCAGATCCATGTCTACGGCCATGAACAGGCTGAGGGCAGATGTTGAATAGCGCACCTTCCCCAGCTTGCGCTGCAATTTGCCACTCAAATGCTCGCGCCCCACCAATTTACCAAACGTCACCTCGGGGTCAGCATTGCTCACGACGTGTTGGGCGGCAATCTCTGTACCGTCGGTAAGGCGAACGCCGCGCACCCGCTTGTTCTCGTCCAGCAAGATGCGCTCGACGCGGGTTTGCAGGCGCAGCTCACCGCTGGCCCTTTTCAGAGCGCGGGCAAAGGCGCGAGGGATGGCAAATGCGCCGCCAACGGGGTAGAAGCCGCCGTCAAAATAGTGATGGGTCACACCGGCATGCAGCGGCGCGGAAACCTGCGAGGGCGGCAGGCCGTGGTCACCGGATTGGGCAGACAGAATGGCGCGCAGCACCGGATCAGAAATGTAATGGTTTATGAGGTCCGCGCCAGTTCGCAATGCCCAACGCAAAATGTGGCGGGCGCGCCAGGGCAAAGTGAGCGCATCGCCGATGCCGCGGACCCGACCCAGCAAGCGCACCTCGTCCATAAGCTGCTGGCACATGTTGAGGTAGCTGTCGATGCCTTTCGCTTCGTGAGGAAAGCGCTCTTTGAGGCGTGCGGCGAATTTTTCGCGTCCTTTGGGGATGTCGAACCGTTCCTGGCCGATGAAGACGTGGTCGAAGCCGTCGGGATTAATTTCGCAGAAAGCAATGTCTTCCGAGATGCCCAGCCCTTCGTAGATACGGCGCATGTGGCCCCCAGGGCCAATCCCGCCGATGTAGTGCACGCCGGGGCTGAATTTGTACCCTTCCAGGGTGAAGGAGTGGGTCCAGCCGCCGGGCACGTCGTGCTGCTCCAGAACGAGGACTTTTTTGCCGGCTTGCGCGAGGGGTACGGCCGTACTCATTCCGCCTGCTCCTGAACCAATCACAATCACATCATACGCTTCGTTTGTCATCATCTGCTCGCTTTTTGTGGAAAATAAGGCGGATTGTAACACAGCTTCCCAGGCAGGATTTGGTTTACTTGGCCTGTGAAATATTTTACAATGAGGGTGTTCTAGCAATAAACGGCCGTAAAGTTGGGTGTTATGGATGTATCCGGGAAATTGCGCATCTTGTTAATGAGGCGATTTCAGCTTTTTTATGGGGATACGGCCGTTCCCCTAAAATCCCCCTTTTACCAAACCATTCTCGCTTTTCTGGTCCTGCAACCGGGTGAAGCGTGCGACCGGCACCGGCTTGCTTTTCACTTTTGGCCCGATTCCACTGAGAAGCAGGCACTCACCAACCTGCGCAAAGCGATTCATTACCTGCGCCAGGCGCTGCCAGACGCTGACCAATTTTTGCGAATCGAACGGCACACAATTGCCTGGCAGGCAGCTGCTCCTTATTCTGTCGATGTGGCCGCGTTTGAATGCGCGGTGGCTCAGGCTCATAAGGCCGACCAACCAAGCGAAAAACAGGCGGCCTTGCACCAGGCTATTTCCCTGTATGCCGGGGACCTGCTGCCAGAGCATTACGATGATTGGGTTTTGGTCAAACGGGAAAGCTTGCGCCAACAATATTTAGACTGTTTGGCCCAATATGTGCAGGTTTTAGAGGGGCAGCGCGATTATGTGGAGGCTATCAAGGCGGCCAATCAATTGCAGCGGGCCGACCCGCTGCATGAAGCAGCGTACCGCCGCCTGATGCGCTTGCAAACGCTGGCGGGCAACCGCGCCGGGGCTCTGCGCACCTACCACACCTGTGCTGCCACCCTGCAACGGGAGCTGGACGTGGCCCCCAGTACCGCCACGCAGGAAGCTTACCGGCGTCTGCTGGCGCTGGAGAGCGTAGCTGAGCCACAGATGGCGGCGCGCATTCCGCTGGTGGGCCGGGCACGCGCTTGGTCGCAGTTGCAGCAGGTCTGGAAGCAGGCGATGAGCCAACGGCCGTTGCTCACCCTCATTCAAGGGGAAGCAGGCATTGGCAAGACCCGCCTGGCTGAAGAACTGCTCGATTGGGCCGCCCGCCAGGGCATCACCACCCTGCGGGCTGCCTGCTACGCCCCAGCCACCAGCTTGCCCTACGCCCCTATCGCCGTCTGGCTGCGTGCTACTGGCGACGCGTTGACCAGTCTGCCTGACAAATGGCAGCGCGAAGTTGGCCGCGTACTGCCCGAACTGTTGGCGACGCGACCTGATTTGCCGCCGCCTGGCCCCATTACCGAAAGTTGGCAGCGGCAGCATCTGTTTACCGCGCTAGCCCGGGCTGTGGCCCAACTGCCATCGCCTCTGCTGCTTTTTATTGATGATTTGCAGTGGTGTGACCGGGATACGCTTGAATGGCTTAGTTTTTTGCTGCGTCTGGAGGGAAGCAAGCGTTTTTTGCTGCTGGGGACGGCACGCACGGAAGAGATGGTTCAGGCGGAGGCGCTGCGGCTTTTTTGTGAGGATTTGCGCCATGAGGATCGGCTGCTGGAGATTGGCCTAGAGCGGTTGAATGCGGCGGAAACGGTCGTTCTCTCAGCCCATTTGGCTAACAACACCCCACCTGATGCACTCCCGGACGCCATTTTTGTGCTGACGGAAGGGGTGCCGCTGTTTGTGGTGGAGCTGGCACGAGCCGGTTTTTACACGCCAGATGGAGCGCAGCCAAAAATGGTTTCGGGTCAGCTATTGGCTGCCGAACAACTACCCCCTCGGATTCGGTCGGTGTTTGAGGCGCGGCTGAACAGGTTGTCTGCCGCTGGGTGCGATTTGGCGGATTTGGCGGCCACAATCGGCCGTTCTTTTACCTTTGAACTGGTTAGAGATGCCAGCGAGGTCGAGGAGACGACGCTGGTGCGGGCGCTGGATGAATTGTGGCAGCAGCGCATTGTGCGTGAGCAAGGGGCGGAAGCCTACGACTTCAGTCACGGCCTGCTAAGGGAAGTGGCTTACGGCAGGCTCAGTTTGGCACGGCGTCGGTTGCTGCACGGCCGTATTGCGCAAGCGTTGGAGCGTGAACGGGCTGCTGGGTACGCGGTGGACGATGCGCAGTTGGGCAGTCACTACATCGTCATTGGCCGCATAGACGAGGCGATTGCCTGCTACCAGCGGGCCGCCACGGCTGCTCAGCACATCTTTGCCCATGAGGAAGCGTTGGTTAATTTGCAGCGGGGTTTGGTTTTAGCTGTTGAGAATGGGGCGGAGAACGGCCGTTTGCTGGCGCTGTATGAGCAGCAGGCCGACGTGCTTTCTTTGCTGGGGCGGTACGACGCGGCCCATGAGGCGCTGGAAACCGCGCTGGCCCAAACTAGCGATGCGCTGAGCCGGGCGCGGCTGCTTTGCAAGCAGGGTAATACGTGGATGGCCCAGCATCAACGGTCGGCGGCCCTGGCCGCCTTCGATGCCGCTCTGCGCTGCCGCTTGCCCGCGGACCCACCGGATACGCAATGGCAGCGGCTCTGGTTAGATGTGCAGTTGGCGCGGGGCGATCTGTTCTATTTTGATTCTCGGCTGGCGGATTTGGCGGTCCTCATTGATCGGTTGAACCCTATTGCCCAGAAAATTGGCACACCTTACCAGCAGCGTCGCTACCTGGAACTGCACAATATGTTGAGCATTTCACAAAAGCGCTACCGTTTGGATGACGTAGATGTGGCCATGCGGCAGCGCATCTCGGCGCTGGCCGAACAAACGGGCGATCCGCATGAAATTGCGGCCTCTCGGTTTTCGCTGGGGTTCAATTACCTGTGGTCCGGGGCATTGGATGAGGCTGTGACGCGTCTCACCAGTGCGCTGGCTGAGGCGACTGAGATTGGTAATCGTTATGTGCAGGATCAATGCCTGGCGTATCTGGCGCTGGCGTATCGGGGGCAGGGGGATGTGGCGCAAGTGGCGGCCGTGGTGGCGCAGCACCGGCCCATCGTGGCTATGGTGGGCAATCCGCTGTACGGGGGTGTGCTGGCGGGGAATGAGGCGTGGTTGGCGTACCAGGCTGGGGATTGGGAAACGGCCGTTACGCATGGCCAGGCGGCGTTGGCGGTGTGGGGAGAACGGCCATATCCTCTTAAATGGGTGGCACTGTGGCCGCTAGTGGGTGCGTATCTGGTGCGTGGGGAGTTGGCGTGGGCCATTGAGTACGCTCGCCAAATGGTGCCACCGCCGCAACAACTTTTGCCGGACGAGGTGCAGGCAAAGTTGGTGGCGGCCACGACGGCCTGGGATGCGGGGGATACGGCCGTTTGCCACACCGCACTGACCGAAGCAACCACACTGGCACGCGAACTATTTGCCTTCTAACTTGACCCAATTTTAATCTCTCAATTAATTTGCGTTGCAGGGAACGTTTGGGGAACGTTCCCGATTTTATACTTGCCCAAAGTGGATATTCGCTCAGGGAACAATCAAGACAAGGAGACTTTCTGCTTTGGTAAATGCCAGATTTTCTCAATAGTGGAGTTGTTTGTTGTCATGGCCAATGAGCAAGCAGGCAAACAGTCGCAGTTTTTTACGCTCAGGGTGTGGTGTGAGGAGGTGGAAAACGGCCGTACCGAATTCCGTGGCACGCTCAAACACGTATTAAGCGGCAAAACAACCCATTTCCGCGATTGGCAAACGCTCATTGCGTTGATTGAGGCAACCTGGTCGGACAGTGACAGAATTTCAACCAGGTAAGTCGCTGTGGTTGGTCGTTAGGGAGCAAAATCCTACCTCCTAAAATTGGTAGTTTTTGCCGCGAAATTACTTTCGGGAAACGGTATTCTGTTTTCATAGATTGGTGGAATTCAGGAGAGAGGATGATGAAAGTACGTTTATATTTGATTCCAATTTGCATGTTGCTTGTGTCACTGTGGGTGGGAGGCTGCGCCAGTGAGGAGGGTGTGATGGAGGTGGGAGAAGCTGTTGTTTCTCTTACCTCCACACCGATTCCAGCAACGGAAACGGCTGTGCCGCCTACCAGCACGCCAATCCCGCCAACGGCCACATCGACAGCTACAGCAACAGTCA
>PABI01000014.1 GCA_002699125.1 Anaerolineaceae bacterium | reverse complement strand
TTGTTGGTCATGCTAAATGCCATGATTCGCGACATGCAACCGTGGCAAATTGAGGTAAAAACCGCCTAAATTCGGGTTTCGTATCACACAGTTGCTCTGAACGGAGCGCAGCGCAGTGAAGAATCCCTCTAAACACCATCAGATGGAACCTTGGCGAGCAAGGCTGATACCATTTTAGAGTTACAGGGATGCTTCGGAGGACCTCAGCATGACAATATTAACTCTGCGTTCTCCGCGCTCTCCGCGGTAAAAAGAACCTATGACAGAACAAGAAACATTCGGCCGTTATCAAATCAAAGCCAAGCTGGGCCAGGGCGGCATGGGCAGCGTCTATCACGCCTACGATCCCAATTTTCGCCGCGATGTAGCCCTCAAGCTGCTGGACAAACGGCTGACGCACGACAAAAAGTTCCAGCGCCGCTTTGAGCGCGAGGCCCGCGCCGTGGCCAAAATCGATCACCCCGGCATCGTGCCCATTTACGACTTCGGCGAAGATGAAGGTGCGCTCTTCCTGGTGATGCCCCTGATGGAAGGCGGCACGCTAGGCAAACGGCTGGAAAATGGCCTGCTTTCCGTAGAAGAAGCCACCAGCATCCTCAAGCAGATCGCTCCAGCGTTGGACATGACCCACCGGCTAAATATGGTGCATCGCGATCTGAAGCCGGACAACATTTTGTTCGACCGCTACGGCGTACCACGCGTCGCCGATTTTGGCATTGTCAAGTCGGCCGAAGGCAGCATGACGCTGACGGCCGGAGCCCTCATCGGCACGCCCGCTTACATGAGCCCGGAGCAGGTCAGCAGCAAAGACACAATTGACGGCCGTTCCGACATTTACTCGTTGGGCATTATTTTGTTCCAGATGCTGACGGGGAAACGGCCGTTTGACGCCGACACCCCGCTGGCCCTGGCCCTGAAACACGTCATGGAGCAGCCGCCATCCATTCTGGACACCAATCCAGAGCTGCCGGTCGGCTGTGAAAGCATTTTGCGCAAGGCACTGCAGAAAGAGCCAGACAAGCGTTACCAGACGGTCGCCGCGCTGGTGGCCGACCTGGAACGGGTGGAATCGCTGCCCCTGTCCGGTGCCATCGGCCCCGACGAAAGCCCGCCGCTGCCGCCTACAGAAATTTTGCCTATTGAGCCGCCAGAAGTTCCGGCTACACGCCGGCGTTTTCCGGTGCTGCCTGCCGTGGGTGGACTGCTGCTTATAATTGTGGTAGCTGCCTTTTTCCTGCTGCGCGGAGGGGATGAGGACCCGACGCCAAACGTTGCGGTTCCGGCTGCCGCCGTGGTAGCGGATACCACCACACCCACGGCAACGGCCGTTCCGCCCACCGCCACCACTGCTCCGACGGATACGGCCGTGCCCCCCTCTCCAACCGTCGAACCGTTGCCCGAACTGCCGACTTCTACCCCCACCGCCACCGCCACGCCTGCGCCCGTCGCCACCGTCATCACCACAGACAATATTCAAAATCTGGCGGAGACAATGCAGCTGGCCGCCAGCAGCGAGGCGCTAAACAGCGTCACCGTCAGCCCGGATGGTTCCCGGCTGGCAGCAGCCACCTCTGCCGGAATTACGCTTTACCAACTGCCGGATTTTGCACCGTTGGAAACTATTGTGGAAGGAACTGTGGGGGAGATTACGTGGTCGCCGGACGGCCGTTTCCTGGCCGGCAGCGGTCCCAATCAGGCCATTCACGTCTGGAACAGCAGCGACGGCAGTGAAGTGGCACAGCTGGCGGGCAGCGCCGTCGCCCTGGCCTGGTCGCCGGACAGCAGCCAACTGCTGCTGGGCAGCGCTAATGGACAGGTGTCGTTGTGGCCCATCGAGCAAGATGCCGTTGCCAACAGTTGGAATGACCACACTGGCCCCATCAGCCAGATAGCGTGGTCGCCGGATGGCAGCCGCTTTGCTTCGGGCAGCGGCAGCAGCACCGTCTGGTTCCGCAGCGTGGCTGGCACGGGGGATGAAGGCAATTCCTTCCGCCAGAACGGGGTACACGGCCTGGCCTGGTCGCCCGACGGCAGCCGCCTGGCCACGGCCGGTGCCGACGGCACGGTGCGGCTGGAAACAGTCAGCAATGGCCAGCTGCAAACTCTGAATTGCAGCGGGGGCGATCCAATCTCAATTGTCTGGCTGGATGAAAACACGGTGGCCACCGGCAGTGAAGACGGGCAGATTCGCGTCTGCAACGTCAACGAGCGGCAGCCCCTGCTGACATTTGGCAACCAGGCAGGGGTGCCGCGGCTGTTTTGGCTGCCCGGCAGCAATCAACTGCTTTCGTTGGGTGGTCGCGACGGCACGATTGGTTTGTGGGCGCGAGCAGATGGGGAGCAAACGGCCTTTCTTAATCGCTATACGCAATATCGCGAGGCCACCTCTGTATCCTGGTCACCGGACAATACACAGCTGGCCGTAGGCACTGTGGAAAGCACGATCCTCATCTGGTCGGTGGCCGAACAGCGCATCGTGCGGGTGCTGGGTGGGCATGACGGCGGCGTCAAAACCGTCGTCTGGTCGCCCGACGGCGAACTGATTGCCAGCAACGGCACGTCCGATGAACTGGTACGCGTCTGGGAAGCGTCCTCAGGACGCATGGTGCAAAGTTTTGCCGGGCACGATGGGTTGGTAACGGCCGTTACCTGGTCGGCAGACAGCACGGTGGTGGCCTCCAGCAGCCACGACAGCACGCTCAAATTATGGAACGTGAACAGCGGCAGCGAGGTACGCTCGTTTTCGGTGAATGCCCTGGGGCAAGTGCTGTTTGTGGCCCGCTCGCCCAACGGCGAGGAGATGGTGGCTACGGGCAACACCAGCCTGGTACAGCTGCGCCCGCCGGACAATACGCGCCTGTCGGTCACGCTCAACGCGCACGATGCGCCGGTCAACGCCGTCGCCTGGAGCAGCGACAGTGCCCGCTTTGCCACCGGGGACAACAGCGGCCGAATTCTGCTCTGGAACTTCCCGGTAGGCGATAATGGCCAACCGGCGCTAAACTGGAACACACAGATTGCCGTGCGTGGCCTGGCTTTCTCACCGGATGATACAATTTTGGCGGCGGTGGTGGGTGGCAACGGCCGTTTCTACGAAACCACCAGCGGCACAGAGGTCGGCACGCCCATCACGCTGCATCCGCGCAGCAGCAACATCGCCTGGTCAGCCGATGGCCTGATGTTGGCCGGTGTGGGTGGTGATGGTTTGGTACGCGTGTGGCAGGTTTTGGAACGGCCGTAGTGATCAAAACTTGTAAACTAATTTCGACGCAAAGGACGCAAAGAATTGAAAGGCGCAAAGGAAAAAACAGATTTTTCTTTCATTTCTTTGCCCCTTTGCGCCTTTGCGTCAAGTTTTTTAGACTACCCTGAGTAATCATTGGAACGAATAACTGGAGAATGAAGCATGAGCATTCAAATTCCCTGCCCGCACTGCGGGCCACGGCCCATTGAGGAATTTGCCTTTGGCGAGATTCTAGCGGTGCCGGAGCACATCACCGATCCGGACGAGCGCGATCTGGATCGGGCCTTTATGCACAACAACCCGGAAGGGCCGCAGGAGGAAGCATGGTTCCACACCTACGGCTGCCGCCGCTGGGTGCGCCTCACCCGCGACACCCGCACAGACCAAATTTTATAACCAATGGCCCAATTTCTGATCTGGTCGTTCATTTGGCTAGGAATATTCTTTTTACCGAGACTCCTTTTAATCGGGGTGCGCTGGCGAAATCAAGCACAATTTTTGACTGCCCATCCTGAAAGAGAATGGCTGATAAGCAGCTACAAGCTCTTTTTAATTCTCTGGCTGCCGCTTTCGATAGTAGCCGCAGCACGCATCTTGCAAGATGCATCCCCCAAAACCTTTTACTTGTTTGTCGCGTTTATACCGCTGCTAGGGGTAGGTTTGGTAAAAAGCATCCCGGAAATGACTCTCGGCATTGGCTGGCTTTATGGCTATCGAAAACCAGATGAATTGACTATCCGCGCCCCAGCTATTATTTACACCTTGTGGTTCTGGTTCCTGCAGTACGATTTTCATTTTGCCCTGGCCGAAAGGCGGGTACGATGGGTTGGTCTGGTGCGACTGGTGATAAACACGGCCGTACTCATCGCCCTGCTCATCATGGCAATGCGGTAGAGATTTTTTAGGGACACAGAGTTTCACAGAGGCGGCACAGAGTAACGCAGAGAAAAAGCCAATCCTCTGCGTAACTCCGTGGTTCTCAGTGCCCCTCTGTGTTCCGCTTTTTTAGTTCCGCTAACTCACGGTTGAGGTTTTGGGTAACAGCCGTATCCCCCCACACCTGCATCTTCTCCGTAAAATAAAACGGTGAACGCGCCAAAAATTTTTGCAAAACGGCCGTTCGCCCCGCCACGTACTGTTCATCCGGCACAAAGCTGTACTCCTGCCGGATGGCACGGGCATAGGCATCATACTGCTCAGGCGGCGCGCTCAAAATGGCCAGATCGGCATCGAGGATGACAAAAACGTTCGGCTTATCAGAAGCCGTTTCATGACGTTTTGTAGCGTAAATCAGGGCCGAGACTTCTTTTAGAAGTTCAACTGGCACACTGAGCGGTTGCAACTTCTTGAAAGCATACAGGGCGCTTTGGCCTTCATTGTCGCTGCGGCGTGGATCATACACTACGTCATGAAACCAGAGGGCTAACTGAACGGCCGTAAAATCCGCAGCCACCTCTTGCAATTGATCAGCAATGTCTAAAGTGTGCTGGATGTGGGTGAGGTTGTGGTAGAAACGGCCGTCTCCTTCATACGCCGTCACTAACCCATGCCAAACTTCTTCCGCAGCCTCCCTGCCAATCGCCAACTCATCCGTCAAACGCAGCCAACGAGCTTTCAAAGCGCAAGTTCCAAAGATTCAGCACGCGGATAGACGCTGATAAACGCAGATAAAAAATCAGCATCATCTGCGTTAATCAGCGTCCCATTCTCCTACGCACTGCGTGCGGCTTTGGCCTGGACAATGACGTTTTCAATCTGGGCCAGATGCCCCTGGTCATGGCTCAGGCCAAAGACAAAACGCACCAACGGATTAATTTCGCCGATGCGTTCGCTCATTTTGACGTTGTCCAGGTAAGGCTCGTCAGGCCACATGCCCAGGCTGGCCAGCCGCATCCGACGGCTTTCTTCCAGGCGATGGCGGCACTGCTCGATGGTTTTTACTGTTTCCCAGGGGACTTCGCTGCGGGAACGGCCGTCGCGCACCACCCCCCGCGCCATTTCTGCCGCCAAGGCGGCACTCTCTTCGGAGGATGCCGTCACGTGGACAATCAGATGTCCCAAATTCCAGGCCAAATCCTGGTCGGCCTCATCTTCAGCATAGGGATCATCGGCGTTGGGATCGTGTGGTTCAAACACCACATCGGCATCGGTACAATCAGCAATCAGCGCCAGCTGATGGTCAATCATCTCGTTCGTTAAATCGCGCAAATCAGCCACCGTTAAATCAGCGACCAACGCTGCATAGCTCATCTCTTTATTTCTTACAGGGGTAAAGTTTAGCATGCTCATCTCCATTCCGTTTGATTTGCCCCATTCTACCAGCTTGCAGAAAAGAAAACGTAGGTAACGTTACAAGAAAAGGGCGAGGCAGGTGGAGAATCCGTCGTTCTGTGTACCAAGGATCTATCCACCTGCCTCGCCCCTGCTTTTTACTTTTCACTCGTCTCTAAGGGCAACTCACATTATTTACAAACTGCCAGGTTGATGGGCTGTTGGAGCCACCCCCTGGAGGCCAGACGGCCAGATCACCCGTGTAGAGCACCTGCATCATCATGCCAAAGGGATTGCCTAATGCCGCCATCTCTGCCGAGGCGTTGATTTGCAGCTCAACCACCCACTGCCCCGGCTGGCCGCCTAATTCGGCCGTCCAGTTGCTGCTGCTGTAATTGGTATCCCAGCTGTTGCCATCACTGTTGGAGCCAATACCCGCCTGCACCTGGGCCGTGCCGTCGCGCACCACAAAGAAGAACCGATCGGCCGTATCCGGGTCACCGCGATTGCCTGTAGTGTCAAAGTAGAGCCGCATGGCGTCCGTTGCATCCGTGGTAGGATCGTTGATCAGGAAGGCCAGATACAAATTGGTCGCATCACGCACAAAATAAACCTGCACGATATCGCTGTTGTTGTCCGGTGGCGAGAACTGGATCAGCGGCGAGTTGGTCCACTCTGCCGGGTTAAAGACACCATCAATGAGCGGCGGCGTGCTAATACAAGTAAGCACCGGATTGGGCAGCGACGTATTGGTAGCCGTGGGCGTTACAGAGGGGGTAATGGTAGCTGTTGGCGTCAGCGAAGGCGTCGGTGAGCTGGTAGCCGTTGGCGTGTTGGAAGGCGTGACAGTAGGCGATGGTGTAAAGGTCACGGTTGGCGTGTTGGTGGCCGTTGGCGTCGTAGACGGTGGCGGCGTATTCGAGGGTGTTGCTGTGGCTGTTGGCGTACCCAGCGTTGCTGTCGCCGTCGGGGTTGGGGACACAATTGGCGTGGCCAGTGGATCGGTGCCTTGGGAAAGCTCAACCACGTCGTTCACGCCATCCCCGTCCGAATCAGCCAGCAATGGATTGGTACCGTACCGGTTTACTTCCTCTCCATCGGGAATAAGATCAGAATCAGTGTCTGCCGAGAGCGGATTGGTGCCCAACGTTAATGCTTCTTCCCCGTCTGTCAGGCCATCACCATCTGTATCTGGATTATTGGGATCGGTGCGCAGGATATTTGTTTCCTGGGTATTGCTCAAACCATCGCCGTCAGAATCGCCTTCTACGGCCGCCGTGGCGGCAATCGCCGTAACGGTTTGGAAATTGCTGGCAGCAGCGGCCGTTTCCGTCGCGGCTACATCAAAGGGCACCGTCGCTGTTGCATCATCTCGGCCAAAAAGACCATTATCACCAAACACAAACACCATAAAACTAATGGCACAGGCAAATGTAATCACCAAAATGGCCCCGTACATCAGCCAGGGTGGAATGGTAGAGCCAGCCTGCGCTTCACCAGACATCGTTTGCCGCCCGCCTGCGGCCGAAGCCACCGCCACCTCAAAGGGGAACAGCTCGCCAGTACCCAACCAGCTGGAACGCTCTGCTTCCAGCGCCAGCTCCACGTTGGCCACCTGCCCAGGCTGGAGTCGAATGCGGCCCCGCTCTCCCTTAAATCGCAGCCCACCCTGCCGGTCGCGGGCGACCACGCTAAAGTCGCCCGGCGCATTGCCGGTATTGTGCACCGATACCGTTACACTGCCCGGCAGCCGCAGCTGGTTTGTGTCCATGCTGGCTTCAAAAGCCACAAACGTGCCAATGATTAGGGACGCAGACGCCCCTAATTTGGCATCCGGATGGCGTTGGGAGACCAATTCAATGCGAAAACGCTGCCGTCCGGTAGGTGTACTGCGATGCTTCGGCGGCCGTATCGTGATCCCCAGTTGAATCGTTTCGCCCGCGTGCAAATTCTTGAACTCACCCGGCGGCATCGCCCAGGAGCCAGGCAGCCCGTGCACGCGCAAGCTCACCCGATCATCCGTCGAGCTGCGGTTGACCACTTCCACTTTAAACTGCACCTGCTGCCCCGGATCGACGCTGATTTGATCGCTGGGCAAGAACAATCCCAGCGGTTCAGACGTAGCCACCTGGGTGGGCGTCATTTGCGGCGTGGTGCCGCCTAACGATTCCCGCGACTGTTGATACGTAGGCGCCTCTTGCTCGTAGACGGCAATTTCCGGACCTTGCAGCGTCAGCTCATATGGCCCGATGCGAATGCGCGATCCGGGAGCCACCGGCGTGGGATCGTCGGCCCGCAGGCGACGATCGTTTAAAAAAGTGCCATTGATGCCGCCCAAATCGACCAGCTCCCAACCCAATGCCGTCGCTTGCAGGCGCGAATGGTGGCGCGAAACGCCTTCGGCGGGCAGGACAATTTCGTTGTCGGCGTGGCGGCCCAGGGTGACAACAGCCTGGGTGAGCGGCACGGTGCTGGGGGGATGCCCCGGCGTGTTGATGATCAGTTCATGCCCGGGCGGCGGTTCACTGACACGCTCTAAAATATTCATCTCTTCGCGCAGCATGATTTGGGTGGGTGCACCTTCCAGAGCGACCATGGCGCTGCGCAAAGCGTCAGCCATTTCGGCACCGTCAGCGTAGCGGTCGTCGGGGTTTTTCGCCAGAGAGCGCGTTAAAACCGTGTCGATGATCGCCGGAATGTCGCTGCGAATTTCGCGGGCGGGGGTGGGCATCTCGCCGCGCGAATGGACGGCAATGGCGTCGGACAACGTTTTGAATTCAAAGGGCAGTCGGTTGGTGAACAGTTCGTAGAGGACCACACCCAGCGCGTATAAGTCGGCACGGCCGTCTAGCGGATCGCCCTTGCACTGTTCAGGCGACATGTAGGTGGGCGTCCCCAGCGTGGTGCCACTTTGGGTCAGTTGCGAGCCTTCTTGCAACTTCACCAGGCCAAAATCGGTGAGCAGGGCGCGGAAGGGCTGCTCGTCCGGCTCGTCGGGGCGGTTGAGCCGCTTGAGCATGATGTTGCCCGGCTTGATGTCGCGGTGGACGATGCCGCGCCGATAGGCGTAGTCGAGGGCTTCGGCAATTTGAGCACCGATTTGCAAGCTTTGCGCCAGCGGCAAAAATTTGCGCATCTTTTGCAGGCGGCGCAGATGGTCACGCAGGCTACCGCCATTGACAAACTCCATGGCGATGAACAGCCCTTCGGGCGAGTCGCCAAAATCGTAAATTTGCACAACGGAGGGGTGATCTAATTGGGCAGCGGTGCGCGCTTCCTGAATGAGCCGGGCGCGGAACTCTTCCTGGCGGGCAAAGTGGGCGTGCATGAGCTTAAGTGCCACCTGGCGGTCCAGGTTGACGTCGTAGGCCCGGTAAACGGTACCCATGCCGCCGTCCCCTAGCAATGACTCCAGCCGGTAACGGCCGTTTATCGTATGACCGATCAGCGTATTTGCCATCTTCCCTCCTACCTACTGCAAAATTGCCCGCGCCGTCTTCAAAAATAGCGCCACATCTGACTCTTGAATCCAGTAATGGGTCACCGCCCGAAAGCGGCGCGAATAGCCGCCGGACAGCCAGATGTTGGCCTCATCGCGCAGGCACTGCACAAACTGTTCTGGCGTGACGGGCGCTGAATCCGCCAGCTCAAAAAAGAGCATATTGGTTTTCACCAGTTCAGGCTGCACCACGATGCCGGGAATTTCGGCCAACCCTTCGGCCAACAGTTTGGCATGGGCATGATCGTCGGCCAGCCGCTCCACCATTTCGGTGAGGGCCACGATGCCCGCCGCCGCCATGACGCCCGCCTGGCGCATCGCCCCGCCAACCAGCTTACGGGCGCGGCGCGCCTGCTGAATAAATTCGGCCGGGCCGCACAAAACGGAACCCACCGGGGCACACAACCCTTTGCTTAAACAAAACGTCACGGAATCAACGTATTGGGTGATTTCTTTGGTATCCAGGTTCAGGGCAACGGCCGCATTGAACAAACGCGCCCCGTCCATATGCACAATCAAATTGTTTTTGTTTGCAATCTGGCGAATTTGCTGGAAATAGGCGGGCTCGATGGGATAGCCACCTTTGGCCCCGTAGCTGTTTTCCACCAGGATGAGGCGGTTGGTGGGAAAGTGGGGATCATCGGGGAAGACGGCATCTTCCACCGCTGCGAGGTTCATACGGCCATACACATCGGTCGGCAGTGGATTGGGCACAATACCACCCAGCACCGCCATGCCGCCTGCCTCAGCGCGGAAGGTGTGGGAATCTTCACCCACAATCGCGCCGTCACCGCGACGGCCGTGGGCCAGAATCGCCGTCAGGTTACCCATCGTGCCGCTGGCCACAAACAGGCCGGCTTCCTTGCCCACCATTTCGGCGGCCAGCGCTTCTAATTTGTTGACAGTGGGGTCTTCGCCATAGACATCGTCGCCCACGGGAGCATCGGCCATTGCCCGGCGCATCGCCGGGGTCGGCCAGCTAACAGTATCGGAGCGAAAGTCAATTCTGTCCATGCTTGAAGTTTACGTAATATTAGAATTTTAGCAAACAGGAGAGGCGGGTTACGGAGGAGATCTGTTTTTCCAACTAGCGATCTAACAGTTTGAGCAGGCAAAGGAAAATGGGACGCTGATGAACACAGATTTACGCTGATTTTTGTTTTTTATCAGTGTAAACCAGTGTTCATCAGTGTCCCTTTCAAACAATGCTCCGAATTCTGTGGGGAAAAATTAAAACACTGCCAGAGCAGCCAGATCGGGACTGGCGGCTGCTTCCGGAGGGGTTAACCCTATAAGAAAACTGCTTTCTTCGTCGGTGAGGCGACCAAGCTGGCGCATCAGGGCAGACGCTTCTGCTTCATCCCAGCCGTAATGGGCCAGCGCACTTGTGGCTTTGTGCTGCGGCAGGGCAAAGCG
>PABI01000013.1 GCA_002699125.1 Anaerolineaceae bacterium | reverse complement strand
AGACCACGATTTATCAACTGAAGCAGGGATTGTTGAGTAGTTACATGCGTGACCAGTTGCGCCAGCCTTCTATCTCCATGCTCCCTGCGTAAGTCCTAAGCCATATGGATGCCTGCCTTCGCAGGCATGACAATCCCACACAATGAATTAATGGGGAACAATTCTAGCCAATTTCTTCCTCTATCCCCGCAAACAAATCCTTTTCCCGATAACCATTCGGTACAGGTGGATAAGCCCGCATGAACGTATCTCGCGCCAGCAGCAGCTTTTGTATGCTCTTGGGCAGCCAACTAAAGGCACCACCGCCTCCCTGGCTGGCGTGGGCGGCGCTGGCCGCCTGTTTTAGCTCCCAATAATTGCGGTAGTTGATGAACGCAGTCAGGTTTTTGCGGTCCACACCGACCTTTGTCATGTCTATGTCTTGATTGCGGCCAAACTTGGTCGGGTCTTGCCCACGCAGGCGAAACAGGAAGATGAAAAACTTCACCCAGGTGTTGGGGAAAGCGGAGAAGTAAAGTCGCTCCGGCTGGTAAGGTGCGGGACCAATTTCGGGGAATTGCTCCGGATCCCCGGCGGCGTGAAAGGCAGGCACGGTGATTTTCCAGCATTGGATGTGGTCAGGGTGAAAGTAGCCGCCGGTTTCATCGTGGGTAATGATGACCTGCGGCCGTATTTCTCGAATCAACTGTACCACTCGCCCAATCGCTTCTTGCTCGTCGGCCTGGACGAACGCTTCTGGATGTTCATTCGCCGGATCGCCGATATAGCCAGAATCTCGATAGCCAAGCGTGTGCAGCGTGCCGCCCAAAATTTTAACCGCATCTTCCAACTCTTGAGCGCGCACCTCCGCCAACTTTTCACGGGCATCTTCATATCCGGCAGCAACAGAGCCGGCAGCCCCGTCGGTGGCAATGGCAATGTGTACATCAACACCTTCAGCCGCGTACCGGGCAAAGGTGCCGCCGGGACCAAAGGATTCATCATCAGGGTGAGCCAGAACGGCGAGTAAGGTTCGTTTAGTCATAGTTTCTTGGGTTGGTAGTGAAAAGTGATAAGTGAAAAGTAAAAAGTCTCTTATCACTTTTTACTTTCACTTTTTACGCAAATTATTCAGAATGAAACGCCTGCATCATTGGCAGGAGGGGCACCAGCCGCACCGTTTGCAGTGGGTGGCGAGTGTTGGGCAGTACCAGCAGTTCGCCATGCGGCAGCGCCCGGCTTAAGCGGAACGCCTCGGGCAGGGGAACGAGTTCGTCTCTGTCCCCAACGCTTACCAGAACGGGCAGCTGCGCGCTTTTTAACTGCCGTTCAGATATGCCGCCATCAACCAGGCTGGTGGTAAGTTCGGCGGCCTGGCGCACCAGGACGCGCCACTGACGACCGCCATGTTCCTGTACCAATTGATCCGCATAAGTGGGGACTTTTTGGGCCATAACGTCCGGGTCAAGCTGCTGCCGCATTTGCGCTGCCGAGTCGGTCGTCCAGTAGAATTTGGTGGCGTGCATCAGCAGGGTTGCTACGCGGCGCGGCTGATTGAGGGCCAGCATCAAGCCCAGGTAGCCGCCCAGGCTGTAGCCGGCGATGTGCAGCCGTTCAATATTAAGCTGATCAAGCAGGCCATTGAGATCGTCAAGCATCTGGTTAATGTGGAGCGTGGGGGCATTGTTTTGCGAACGGCCGTGTCCCCTTAAATCCAGCAACAGCAGCCGGTACTTTTCTGACAACGGTTTCAAAAACGGCCGCCACTGACTGCTGATAGCGCCCAGCAGGCCAGGCAGCAATAGCAGCCAGGGTTTGCTGGCGTCGCTGCCACCATACTGTTCAAAATTTATCTCAGAGCCATCAGGGGCTGTCCAGGTTGTCATCATAGTCCTCCTGCAAAAAATTCATTTCAAAAAAACTACTGACCCATCGCCACGGCAAAACCGATGGCGTGGGTATCGGTGTGGGAAAGGCTGATTGACCAATTAGCTAAGCCCAATGATTTTGCCAGTTCAACGGCCCGATTGTGCAGCACCAGTTGGGGTTTGCCTCGGCCGTCGCACACCACTTCCACATCGGTCCAGTTAATGTCGCCAATGCCGGTGCCTAATGCTTTGCCCACGGCCTCTTTGATGGCAAAACGACCGGCCAGGCTAGGGATACGGCCGTTACAATAAGCAATCTCCTGCTCCGTAAAAAAACGATGCAAAAAACGGTCGCCGTGCCGGGCAATGCCCCGCTCGATGCGGGCTGTTTCGATCATGTCTACGCCAACGGCGAGCATATTCCTTCCTTAAGATTTTTACCGCGGAGAACGCAGAGGACGCTGAGAAAATTCTCTAAATTCTCTGTGATCTCTGTGGCAAAGTTTAAATCTCTGGTCCGGCGACGGCGATGCCCACATGCTCGGTGCTGAGATATTTTTGGGCAGCGGCCTGCACGTCGTCCGGCGTGATGACCCGCACCTGGTCGGGATATTCCAGCAGGTAATCCAGCCCCCAATCGTACAGCTCCATGTCGGTGATGACGTTGGCGATGCCGCTGTTAGTTTCCAGCCCGACGGGCAGGGACCCTATGCGGTATGCCTGGCTGTCGGCCAGTTCTTCAACCGGAACGCGTTCGTTCTGTATGCGGGTAATCTCGTCCAGAATGCTGCTGGTGGCCTGCTCCACTTTGTCCGGCGAGACGCCGGCAGCGGCCAGCCAGGCACCGGGACCCAGCCCGCCCTGCAGACTGCTGTAGGCGTAATAAGCCAATCCCTGCGCCTCGCGCACGTTTTTGCCGATGCGCCCCATCATGCCAAAAACGCCCAATACGGTATTCATCAGGCTGGCAGCCAGGTAGTCTGGCGCATTGCGCGGCGGGCCGGGACGACCCAGGGCGATGTCGCTCTGGTATTTATCGGGCATGATGTGGTGGTGGTGGATACGGCCGTCTGGCATCACCAACTTCGGCAGGGTAAGCATGGGCTGCTGGGCGTCATTGTGCCAATCGCCCAAAATGGCGTTCACTTTGGCCACGGCCTGCGCCGGTGACAAAGCGCCGACAAAGCAGATGACCATGCCCTGCGGACCGTAATGCGCGGCGTGAAATTGTTGCACGTCGGCCACGCTGAGCGTGGGCACGGTTTGCAGGGAGCCATTTTGGGAACGGCCGTACGGATGATTCGGATAAATCAATTCGCGCAGCGTGCGGCTGGCCATGTGCTGGGTGTCGTTGGCCCGCATTTGTAGCCCGGTGATGATTTGCCCCTTGAGCTGATTGAGCAGCGGTTCAGGGAAGACGGGCTGGCGCACCACGTCGGCCAGCAGGCCTAGCACCAAATCGGCGTCTTCGGCCAGGCACTGCGCCGAAAGCGAGGTAAGGTGGTAGCCGCTGCTAAAGCTAAGTTCAGCGCCAACGGCTTCCAGCTTTTCGTAAATGTCGTCGAAGCTGTGGTTTTGGCTGCCGCGCATGAGGGAAACGGCCGTATAGTTGGCCAATCCGCTCTGTGCGGCCGTTTCGGCCAATGCCCCCGCTGGCAAATACCCCTCAATCATCACCGATTGCGAGCCGGTGCGCTCGTAAACCAGCACCGTAATGCCGTTGGGCAGCGTTTCACGATGGATGGTGGCGTTGCTGGGATAGTTGTGAGAATCGGTCATAAAGTTTCCAGTTTTTTTGAATTTGGTTGCAAGTTTGCGAGTGGCGAGTATGCAAGTGATCCGTCTTTTTTACTTCTCACTTCTCACTTTTTACTTTCCACTTTTCACTTCTCACTTGCTCGCATGATAATAACATTCACACCGTTTGCCACCAAATGCCGGTGCATTCCGGCAGGATGGTCATCTGGTTGGCCAGGATGCGGTCGGCCAGCGCGTCGCCGAAGAAGAAGCGGGTTAGCTCAGCCCCTTGCTGTGGGGAGGTGAACTGGTAGTCGGTGCGAATCCAGGTGTGGTGGAGCCGGTACGTTTCGGTCCACCAGGCGTACAGCTCGGCCAGATGGGGCGCAGGCGGCGTGGGTGATTCGTGGCCGGTGCCCAGCGTCTCTAAAAGAATGAAGGTGCCGCCGGGTTTCAATAGACGCTTCATTTCAGCGATCATTTTGCCGACCTCATGCCGCCAACTGTCCGGGTACCAGCCGCAGGCGTGGGCAAAGCTCCAGCCTTCGATGGCGATGTCGGTGCTGTGATCGGGTAGGGGCAAACGAGTGTTGTCGGCGACGTGCAGCTGCCAGTTTTGCCGACCGCCGGCCCGCAGTTTGCGTTCGGCGACGGTGAGCATGTGGGCCGAACTGTCGCAGGCGTTGATGTGGTCCACAAACGGGGCCAGCAGGCAGGTGAGCCGCCCGGTGCCGGCACCGAACTCGACGACTTTTTGGTGGGGGAACGGCCGTATCCCCTCCAGCGCTGGCAGTAAATTCCCCAAATAATCCTCGGCGGCAATCATTGCTTCGTACGCTTCTGCCTTTGTGGCGTAGATGGTTTTGTAGTCCACTTCACACTTCCTTCTTCGCATATTCAGCTTCTAGAAAGGTTTCCAGTTCAGTCAGCTTTTCATCGCGGCCCAGGACCACCAGCGTGTCGCCTTCCTCTAAAATAGTGGAAGATGCCGTGCCGAGTCTCATGCGGGGACGGCCGTCGTTGCTACGATATTCCACCAGGCCAATGACGTTCAAATCAAAATGGCGGCGGAAGTCGATGTCGATGAGCGTCTGGTTGGCCCAGCTGGCCGGAATCGACAGGCGGCGCACGCTGACGCCGGGCAAAATCTGGCGGCTCTCATATGTTTCGCGCTGCGTGCGGTAAATGGTTTGCTCGTGGGCCAAAATGGTGCCAATGACCATCATGAACAGGGCGGGCACCATGTAAACGGAGCCAAACGCTTCCACGGCAAACAAAATGGCGGCCAGGGGCACGTTGGCAATAGAAACCAGGCTGGCCACCATCGCCGGAACGATGAGCACCATCGGTTCATAATCAAACACGTTGGCCAGGGCAGAGGCCACCATCGTGCCAAAAAACAGGGTGGGCACCAGCAGCCCGGCCGACCCACCGGAAGTGATTGTGGCCAGGGTGGCGATCATCTTGGCTACCAGGGCGATGAGGGCCACGGCGATGGTCAATTCGCCGGCAAAGGCCATGTCTACCACCGATTCGCCCGGCCCCAGCACCAGCTCCAGTCCATGCTCAGTCAGGTCAAAATATTGTGTAACGTAATGCACGGTGAGGGCCACCGCGCCGGTGACAAACGCGCCGAGTAAATGTCGCCGCCAGATGTCCGGCTGGCGCTCGTGAAAGCCGTGATCAAAGCTGACGCGCAGCCGTCGAAAATATTGGCTCACCAGCGAAACACAAATGCCCAGCAGCAGCAAAACGCCAAAGTAGCGCCAGGTAGTGGGCGGTACGTAAAGCAGTTCCGTTTCAAACGGCACCGGATGTCCCTCCGTCACCAGATCGGTGAGGAAAAAGGCCACCATGGCGGCGATGAGGGCGTAGACCAGCTTTTCGATGACGGGCCGGTAGCGGTACATGACTTCTGAGGCGAAGAAGGCGGCGGCAAAGGGGGTGCCCAGCAAGACGGACACGGCCGCGGCAATGCCGCTCAATTGGGCCGTTTGCAGATGGTCAGTTTTTTCCGGCTGCCACCAGCGCCAAAAGCGGGCCATGAGGGTGAGGTGTTGGCCACTGCTTTCGGTGAGCGCGCGCGGTTTGAAGAGTCCGGCGGAGACGCTTTCGCCGATGAGGGTCACGCTGGCTTCCAGCCCGCCGCTGCCGCCGCTGCCCAACGTCACCAGAGTGGCCAAAAATTTACGAATCGCCAGGGAGAAGGTGGGCAGCTCCCAGCGCACCTCCACGCCTTCCTGCCCGGTGAGAGCCTGCTCAAAGGAAGGTTCGGAGGTGTAGTAAAGGGAGATAGCTCGCTCCAGGCCGTCGCCTTCGATGTCGTTAAGTTCGTGGATGTGGTCTTCTTTGTCGCGGTAGTAAAGGGTAGACGGCCGTAACCGGGCCAGCCAGGCGACAATCAGGGCACCAATGAGCAGGGGAATGAACAACAGCCAGGGAGAAGGCCCCTCTTCTAAAAAGTGGAGGACGGTTTCAAACAGCCAGTGAACGGCCGTTTTCAAACTAAACACAATGGCCCAAACCACCACACCAATAATGATCGATTGGAGGGCGAGACGCTGTTCTTCTTCATCAAAATATTTGGGCAGGTTGCGGACGATGTTGAGGTGCTTCACGGCGTCCAGGAGTGCGTTGCCAATCGATTTCATAAGAACTGCGTTGGGCTAAGCTGCCGGGGCATAGATTGAATAATCAAAAAGATGGCTAAAGCCAAGCTGCGAATACAAGGGAAAGCCAAAACGGCTGGCGGTCAATACGATCATCTTATTTTCATCATATTCGCGTTCTACATGTTGCAGCAGATGGACCAGAATCGCTTTGCCAAAACCTTGCCGCATCAATTTGGGGTGCGTGGCCATGATATAAATGCCCGGCAGCCCGGCGCCCTGAATGACAGCGCCAATGGCCGCCGGTGAGTCAGTTTGCCTGCCTGCCAGGTACAATCGCGCCGGACTGGCATCCAGCAGCCAATCTTCCTTCATATCCTCAAAATAGTGAAGCGCTTCCCCGGCGGGAAAGCGAAAGGCCTGGTGACGAATCTGGCTGGCGGCCTGCAAATCTGCTTCGGTTTTGGCCCGCCACACTTTTATGCCGCTGCCGTTTTCGCTCATGGTAATGGACTTAGCGCCTACAGGCGCAATCATGGCCGGCAGCTTACGCGGCTCCGTTTTGATTCCATTCTCTTCGAGGTATGGTGTCAGGTGAGCCGGTGAAGCGTGCGGGCTAATCCACCACAGCCAGGGCACACCGCGTTTGGCAAAGAATGTCTTCACATTCCCAATTTCGTCGTTGATGACACTGTCAGGGGCATCGGTAGGGAAATTGCAGCCCAGTGCTAAATTAAGCAGGGGTACCTGGAGACCTGTTGAGGATAATCGGATCCCTTGTCCTTCATATTTGGCTGCTTGTGGGCTGCGCGAGGCAAGCCAGGCTTGCACGGCTTTTGTATGCTGGTCGGCTAAGCGAATGAGTTCATCACGCGGCTTACCGAACAGTTCCTCAAGATTTGTATCGTTCATCGGTTTACTTCAAAGTCATCGCCGGAAACGGCCGTTAAATCCACCACCACTTCTCGCCCACCAAAACCATCCACCAGGTCATGTGCCCGTACCATCACCGTGGTGACTTCTGGCGGGATGGGAATGCTGCTCTGGCTGCGGCTGAACGGCTGCTCGTTTTCGTGCGGGTGCAGCAGCAGCCGGGTAAAGGGGTCATCCGGGTTGGCTTTGGCCACGGTGCCGTCCGGCAGCACCACGTCCCAGCCGTCGGCATAATCTTCCCAGCCGGTGTCGGGATGGAAAACTTCTACAGAGAAAGTCCATAGGCCAACGGCCGTTTCCGTAGCAGAAACAAACAGCACGTCGGCATTGCCTTCGCCGCTGGTTGGTTCGATGGGTTCTGTGGTGGCGGTGGGGGGAACGGCCGTTACCTCTTCTAACTCAACCGGCCCCGTGCCAACCGGCTCAGGCTCGTTATCAAAACCACACCCGGCCCCCAGCACAATCAAAACAAACGCCAGCGGCCCAATCCCTAAAAACCTTGTCACCTTGTCACCCTGTCACAATTTCCGGCTCATACCAACCAACCGTGCGCTGCGACGGCCGTAAATAAGCGCCCCGCACCCGTTCAATATCATCCAATGTGATCTGGCTCAATCGCTCCAGCACCGTTTCATACCACTGGTAATCACCAATAACCGCTTCCGTCATGCCCAGTAGCTGCGCCTGCCCGGTGATGCTTTCCCCGGCCAGCACAAATTCGGCCTTGGCCCGCTTGAGCGCCTTGGCCAGCTCCTGCTCGGTGATCGGCGCGGATTCCAATCGGGCCAGTTCCTCGTCCAGTGCCGCTTCTACTTCGGCCAGGGTTCGGCCAGCCTGCACCACGGCGTTGATGCTGTACAAATACGGATCAATCGTGGGTGTGAGGCTGCCGTAGGCGCTGGCGGCCAGTTCCGTATTGACCAGCGCTTTGTACAGGCGTGAACTTTTGTTGCTGCCGCCACCGCCAAACATGCCCAGGCTGCTGCCCCCGGCAAAAGCGGCATTGAGCAGCACCAGCGGCAAATAGTCTGGGTGGGACGCGGCCGGAGCGCGGTAGGCGGCCGTGAGGTAGGCGGTGTCGCCGGGACCTTGCACCACTACGCGCCGTTCTCCTTTTTGGGGCGGTTCCTGGCGGGTAACGGGATTGGCCGGCTTGCCCGGAGTCAGATCGCCAAACTGGCTTTCAATGTGCTGCCGCATCTCATCGGCGGCAAAATCGCCCACGGCCACGATGATGGCGTTGTTGGGGACGTAATGCCGCCGGTAATGGCCGTACAAATCATCGCGGGTGATGGTGGTCAAATCGGCCAAATCACCAATGATTTCATGATGGTAGGGATGGACGCGGAAGGCGGCGGAGGTCAGCTCTTCGTTTAGCTGGAAGGATGGGTCGTTTTCATACATCTGCCGCTCAGAGATGATGACGGTGCGTTCCGATTCGACTTCTTCCGGCGTCATGATGGTGTTGACCATGCGGTCGGCTTCTAGCTGAAGGGCCAGATCGATTTTGCGCACGGGCATGGTTTCGTAGTAAGCGGTGAAATCGACCCAGGTGAAAGCGTTCCAGTAGCCGCCTTCGCGGGAGACCATGCCGTCCAGCGCGCCGTTGGGGAAGGTGGGGGTGCCCTTGAACATCATGTGCTCTACCCAGTGAGAAACACCGGTGCTGCCGGGTATCTCGTGGCGGCTGCCTACCCGGTACCAGATCATGAAGCTGGCCACAGGGGCATGGTGCATTTCTTTTAAAACGATAGTCAGGCCGTTATCGAGGGTTGTTTTATGAACCGAGTTTGTCATGAATTATCCTTTGCTGCTGTGGAATGCAAGGGTTTGGATTATAACAATGGATGAGGGAATGGGGAAACGGCCGTTCACAGCGGCAAATAGACAATCATCCAATCTTGCATCTCTTCAGGTGAGCAATGCTCGGCTAATAGTAAGATGTCTTGAATGGCTTCCCCAATAGGCATTGATTGTGGAACAACAATGACACCGGCAATGTTTTGGCCAGATGCAAGCGCATCTGCAACATGCTGAGGCATGGTCTTGAAATCATGTGTTAACAAGATTCGTTCTTCCCGGGCTGCCCAGCTTAGAATGTGTGGGTCATCTGCCCCAGAGAGCCCTACATCTTGTACCCGAATAATATCAAGACTTGAATGGTAACGGATGAGTCCTCGCAATATTCGGTTATCAAAATCTTCGTCTGCTATGAACGTTATCATTTGTCCAGCTTCACAAAAAAAGAGCCCTTAGCAAATTACTTTGCAAGGGCTTATCGGCTTGTTTGTAATAAAATTCTAATTTCTCTTTGTCTTCATATTGTGCAATCTTTGACGAAATGCTTGATACCCTGGGCGGGATTCGAGTTGTTCTTTGATTTGTGCTGCTTCTTTTTCTTGCTGCCGGATATATCCGTCAACAGCCTCGCGATTATTCAAATAATAAGAGATGACGCCATAAATATCGGCTAGCTCCAGGGCTGGAAATTGGCTGAGAATTTCTTCAGCAGTGTATCCTTGATTGAAAGCATAAACTACCGTGTCCAACCGAACTCGGGTGCCGCCAACGCGGATAGTTCCTTTGCTGTCCGTTTTTAGGGGCAGTGTTGGTGTTTTGAAAGATAACATATGACTCACCTCGACAGGCATTATAACACAAGCAGTTTGAAACTTGACACAACAAAAAAGCCCCCGGATGATGTGAACTTCACCGGGGGCTTTGTTTCGGAAAATGGTATGATTTACGGTTGCTTTTCTAGCTCTTTTTCGGGGACGGCGCCATTGGCAGAGAGCGCGCCCGTTTCTACATCAGGTTGCAGCAAAGCACCGCCAACCGACAGGTAATGGTACCCTTTTTCCACCAGGCTGGTGTAATCGGGAATCATGCGACGGCCGTCAATCACCAGGTACGGTGGTTTCACCGCCTTCTCGATGGTGCGCGATAGGCCGCGGAACTCTTCCCAGTCGGTGGAGATGTAAACGGCATCGGTGCCGTCCAGCGCTTCCTGCACTGTGTCATGGTAGCTGATGCGCTCAAACAAATGGTTTTTCTCAGGATTGAACCAATAATCTTTGGCCGCGTCCGTTGCCAGCGGGTCGTAAGCGCGGATCGATTTGACACCCTTGCTTAACAACGCTTCGACTGCTTTGAGGGCCGCCGAATCGCGCATGTCGTTGGTGCGCTTTTTGAAGGCCAGCCCCAAAATAGCCACCGTCTTCTGATTAAAGTTGAAATCTGCTTCGTGGATGGCCCGGTCAATGAGGTATGTTTTTTGGTACTCATTGATGTTGTAAACTGCTTGCAACAGGTCGGTGGAGCAGCCCGCCTGGTTAAGCTGGTAGATGAGCGATTGAATATCCTTGCCAAAGCAGCTGCCGCCGGCACCGTTGCTCACGTAAGAGCCCCAGGTGCTGATCCGGGTATCGGCCGTCACGCCAATCTTCAAATCTTCCATGCGCACGTTGGGCAGCGATTCGGCTACGCGGGCACCGACGCCATTCCAGAAGGAGATGTAGGTGAGTAGGAGCGTGTTGCCCATGTATTTAATTGCTTCAGATGTTTCTGGTGTGGTTTCTACATATTTAATGCGCACATGGTTAACGAACTGGGAATAGACCCGGCGCAGGATTTTGAAATCTTCATCTGTATCAGCGCCAACTACCACGCGGTCGGGTCGGCGGGAGCCATCAATGGCATTGCCCTGAGCCAGGAATTCCGGGTTAGAGGCAACACCAAAGTTTTCCACGCCGTGCTCGTGCATAATGCGTTCCAGCACGCGCGCTGTGCCGACGGGTACGGTGCTTTTATTCACCAGCACCACGCGGTTTTTGTGCTTGCGCTTGGCCAGAAGTTCCGCGATGTCGTGGGCAGCTTTGAGGTAATAGGTCATGTCGGTGGAGCCATCCCGGTTGGGGGGCGTGTTGATGCACATAAAGAAGACATCGGTCTCCTCGTACACTTCACTGATATCTGACGTGAAAAAGAGATAGCGACCTACGGTGTCGGCAATGGCTGCCGGCAAGCCGGGCTCGTTGACATAACGTTCGATTTGAACAGGGTCACCGCTTTTGTAGGCGGTAATTTTATTGGGGTCGATGTCGTAAGCGTACACCTCGTGACCTGCTTCTGACAAAACGGCCGCATGCGGCAAACCTACAAAACCGGTACCAACAACAATAATTTTCATCTTACTTACTCCTTCAACTGGCAAATGTCAGTTTTACGTGAATTGATTACAAAGTTTTACGAAATGGTTAGGTTGAAGAAATGGCGGGAAGGTTCAGTAAAACTTTGAGGATTTATTTCTTTTGTTAATTTTGTGAGCAGGCACAAATCGGCTCCAAAAATACCATATTTGACGGTAGCGTGACACTCTTACATTTGTACTTTCAGCTGGCATCTACCCTCCGTTGATTAGGCTGGCGGCGCGACGGCCGATTTGTACCGCAAAATTTGTGCCACGATCCCAGGGATACACCTGGCTCATGCTGGCAAAATAGAGGCCGGGAATGGGCGTTTGCACCGCCGGAATATTCTGTGAATGATTAACAAAGGGCACCGGTTGGGCATAACTGGCGCGAAACAGCCAGCTTTTGCGAATCCAGTCTGGCCGAAAGTCTGGATTGATTTGGCACAATGTGTCGATGAATAAACTTTCTAGCTTGTCCTGGGTCATCGTCATGTAAGGATGGTCTGGGTTGACATAATCGCCACAGTAGATGATATGATCGCTGCCATAATGCTGCCGGTCGATATAGTTGGTGTGTTCCACCAACGCCAGGAAGGGCAGCTCGTTTTTGGTTTTGTCTGGCGAGGTGGCGGGAATGTTGAGCCAGTACGTGTTGCTGTCGGCCATGAGCGGCCGTTTCAAAGCCAACGTCAAAACCACCGCCCCCATACTCTTTAGCTTGAGCAGCTGGCCTAGATAATCTTCCGGCAAGCTGGGAGCCATTTTGCTGAACAACTTGGGAGACGTTGTGACCAGGCAGGCGTCAAATCGTTCAGTCTCACCATTTATAGTTATGTCAAACTGATTGTTAGCCGTTGGTGTGATTGCCTGGACCGGACAGTTTAGCTTTATGTGGCCGCCACGCTGGGCGACGGCCGTTTCCAACACGTCAATAAACGCCTGAAAGCCGCCTTCAAAGTAACCCAGTCTAAAGCTGCGCACGTGCAGCCTGGCCCACAGCCAGGCCATGTTGACCTTGTCGTAATAGTCGCCAAATTTGCCAATCAACAGCGGCTTCCAGGAAACCTCGTAAATTTTTTGGCCATAAAAGCGCCGGGTCCAGGCAACGGCCGTATGCTTTTCCAGATAGCGCCAAAACTTAGTGTAACGAATAAACGCCCCCACTACGCCAAACCGAAAAAAGTCGATAATGTTGTAACCAGGGAATTTAAACCAATCAACCGGATTGCTAAACGGATAAATCTTACCCTCATACAAAATAGAGGTGCGCGGTGTGGGAAAAAACAGCTTCTCTTTAAAACCCAGCTCGTCAACCAGACCAATGATGGCTTCATCCGTTTCAAACAGATGGTGATAAAATTTTTCCAGCGGCCAATCCCACTGTTCATCTTTGAAGCCGGTGGCCAATCCGCCGGTTTGTCCGCTGGCTTCAAACAGCGTCACGTCGTGGCCAGCTTGCAGCAAATCATACGCCGCGGACAGGCCGGCCAGCCCCGCCCCCACAATTGCAATCTTCATACGCTGGCCTCCTGCTCAGCCACCTGCACCGCCCGGTTAAAATCGGCCCAGCCCAGGCCTTCTTTGAGCATGTAATAGCCGCCCAGCAGGGTGATGGGCAGCCAGAGGGCGGCGTGCAGCACCAGCGTGTAGGCCGTGGCCAGACCTTGCTCAATGCCATAAAGTGTCAGCACGGCGATGCCGGGACCGTCAAACGTGCCCACGTAGCCCGGCGCAGACGGCAGCGTTGTGGCCAGGTTAACAATGCCGTTCATCAGCATCAGGGCAAAAAAGCTCACTTCAAAGCTAAAGGCGTGCATCACAAACCAATATTTCACCGTTTCCAGCAGCCAGATGATGACCGAGGTGAAGAAGATCATCAGGACGTTTTGGAAGCTGCGCAGGGATTCTAATCCGGTGAGAAAGCGAGCGAGGAAGTCGAGCAACGGCCGTTGCAACCGCTCCGGCAAAAATTTATCTCCCAACCACTCAGCCAGCTTAAAAAACCGTTCCGGCATGGCGGCCAGGGCAAAAAAGATGACCATCGCCACAAAAAAGAGGATACTGGCCATTACCACAATGGTGCGGATGGAGCCATCGTCGCCGGGGATGGGCGTGAAAGGCAAGGCGACAAAAACAAAAACCAGCATCACCAGCCCGTCAAAAACACGTTCCACAATGACGGTGGCCAGGCTGGCGCTCATGGGCACGGCTTCGCGGCGGCGCAGCACGTAAGAGCGCAGCACTTCCCCGGCGCGGAACGGGTAGATGTTGTTGCCCATGTAGCCAATGACCACCACGGGGAACAGTTGGCGCAGGGGGATTTGTTTTAACGGCCGTAACATGTAATCCCAACGCCACGTTCGCGCCCATACGGCCACAAAATAAACGGCCACACCCGGCAGCAGCCACCAATAATTGGCCGCCTGCAAATCAAGCCAAACCTCATTCAGCTCCAGCCCGCGCAGCGCCAGCCAAAGAAAAACGGCGCTGATGGCAACGCCGACCACAAAGTAAATACGTTTCAAAGAAAATAACCTCAATAGATAATACACGGTGCCGCAGCACAAGCCGCAATTGTAGCAAATCACCAAGGGAATTTCGAAAAAGGAATTAGGGCTTCTTGTGATTTGCTCAAGAAAAAGCCAATTTTGATCGATTGACTACGAACACCATTTTTGCTTTTGCAAATCATAGATACAGCCTCTGTCATCCTGAATAACGCCTTTTATTGGAGGGTAGACTGGGTTAGAGATTGTTTTTTCTGATACTGCTTTGACAAGCATTTAAAATTATGATAGTTTTTAGCCAGTTTTTGTATGGCGGTTTTCTCGAACAATATTTAACAATGAGAAAGCTGCTTTGTTTAATCGTAGGAGGTTGGAAACCGTGGCAGAACGCGAAGTAGGTACTGTGAAATGGTTCAATAATGACAAAGGTTATGGCTTTATTGAACGCGACGCAGGTGGCGACATCTTCGTCCACTACAGTGCCATCCAGGGCAGTGGCTATCGTTCATTGGAAGATGGCCAGCGGGTAGAATTTGCAGTGGCAGAAGGTCCTCGGGGGCTACAGGCTCAAGAGGTAAACCGAATCGCTGATTAGCATCTCTAACTTGCAACCAAAAAGAGCACATCGCCTGATGTGCTCTTTTTTTATGCCTGAAATTGTGCGCCGCGGCTAACGACCAAAGTGCATGGGCATGATGATATGCACAAAATCGTTGTCGCCGACTGGTTTTATCACACCAGGTTCCATCGGATTGGTGGTTTCCAGCGCCACCTGCGGCGTGTCGATGACACTCAAAACGTCGGTCATGTATTTTACGTTGAAGGCAATTTCGATGGATTCACCATCCACATCGGCATCGATGGGGGCGACGGAGTCGCCGGTTTCGGTGCTGGTGGCGGCAATCACGGCTGAACCGGGACTCAATTCATCCCCCGGCTCAATGCGCACCCTGGCGGTATGGCTCGATTCGCGGGCAAAAATCTCGGCCCGCTTGCAGGCGCTGCGGAATTCGGCCGTGCTTAGTACCGTGCGTGTATGCATCTTCTTGGGAATGATGGGCGTGTAGTCGGGGAACGTTTCGTTGATAAGCTGGGAGACCAATACCACGTTGTCCATGTCGAACACCACCTGGTTGCGGCCCTCGGGCATGGAGATGTAGACCGCATCGTTGTCGTCGCTGGCAATGCGGGCCAGCTCGATTAGCGCTCGCGCCGGAATGATGATGTCTACCGGTTTTTCTACATAGCCCGGGATGTGAGCTGAGCGCAGCGAGAGGCGGAAGCCATCGGTGGCAGCCATGAGCATTTTGCTTTCTTCAAAATGGGTTGATACACCGGTGAGGGTGGGGCGTGTGTCATCGGTAGCGGCGGCCAACGCTACCTGGCTGATCATTTGTTTGAGTACGGCCGTTTCCACGCGAATCCTGTTATCCTGATCCGGCTGCGGCACCAGCGGAAACTCCTGGGCGTCGATGCCTTTGATATTGGCTTCGGTACGGCCGCAGGTAACATGAATCGTTTGGGTTTGCTCATTGAGGACCAAATCGACGCGATCCTGCGGCAGCGCGCCCACCAGATCACCAAAGGTGCGAGACGGGACAGTGATCGAACCTTCTTCTTCTACCTTAGCCCCAATCCAGGCCGTAACTACAATCTCTAAATTGGTAGCTGATAGTTTGAGACGGCCGTTATCGGTCTCCAGCAGCACGTTGGCCAGCACAGGCAGCATAGAACGGGTGCTCACGGCCCGACTCACGATATTTAACCCTTTTGCCAAATTCTCTTGCAGACAGGAAACCTTCATTGCCACCTCTCCCTGGAGTATTGTTGTATTATCCCGCATGTGCGCCTGTGGATAGTATACAGGAACGAGGGACGTAGGGCAAGACGATATTTGTTGTTTTAGGGGTGGAAGGTGGTGTGCGGTTTGGTGAGGAACGGCCGTTACCCCGTCCAGTTTGTGAACGCAGCCCATGTCTGTGCTGCATCCCAGATGAGATCGTAAACTGGGTCTTTGATATCGTAATAGGTCTCTACATCATCGCCGTGATGTTTGGCCAACTGTCGTTTGATGATTTCCACTGCTTGCGCCGAGCGAGGATGGGCGCGCAGGTAATCACGGAACAGTAGCGGGTACAGCTGGTTTGGTTTGCCTGCTACACGTACATGAATATGGGCTCGACGCTGCCCTCCCGGCTGCACAAAGAGGAACTTTCGCCAATTTTCGGGCGTGGGGTCTGCACCTGGAGGGACATGATCTGTGGCAACTTCGCGAAACTGCTGAAATCCCGCATTAAGCAACACCTGCCGCACTTCTTTGGTCAGTGCTGTCACGGTGACCTGAACGTCGATCACATCTTTGGCTCCCAACCCCGGCACGGAAGTAGAGCCGATGTGATCAATGCGCAGTGCCAGCGGGCCAAGCGCGGCCGAAAGCGCCTTTTCTATTTTGGCGAATTCTTGGGGCCAACGGCCATTGTAAGTTGAAATCGTGATCCCCATGCTTACTATTGCTTCTCAAAAACGAGCGGCATGAACAACTCTTCATTTGCCGGAAGAAACATTTTCCAAACTTCACGACCAAAATCTGCGTGATTGGCTGAGAAGTAAAGATTGGGTCGAATATAGACGAAACTCGCTGATGTTGAATCACCAACTCCCGGATTGATGTCTGCTAATAATGCCGTATTGGCGTTACTTCCGTCACTTTGCCAAAGTTCGGAGCCATTGACACCGTCATCGGCTGCAAAATAAAGGTAACCTGTGCCAGGGAAGAAATACATGGAGCTGGGAGAGGAGCTAGATGGTCCAGGGTTAATATCTTTGACAAGGCGCGTGCCTGCAATAGTACCGTCAGTAAACCACAACTCTTCGCCGTTGACTCCGTCATCGGCATTAAAAAATAAGCCTGTCCCGCCCCCTTGTAATCCGGCAATGTTATTGAATGTGCCCAATAACGTTGTATTGTCGCTGCTACCCTGGCTTGTCCACAATTGATGAGTGCCATTACAACTTAGTAGATGAAAGAAGAGGTGGTTATTGACTTGCCTAAAATTCAGGTAGGAAGCGAAGTCGCAGTTTTCAAGTAAGGTAAACACGAAAGTGGTGCCACCTTCTGTCCCATCACTACGCCATAGTTCAATTCTTGATTTCTCTTTATTTTCCAGTAAAAAATATAGAGCGTTTTTGTACGGCATCATTGGGAGATCTTCACGAAGATTGCGAGTAGGAAACGAGGCAACAATAGAAGTCCCAGCCACGGTACCATCACTTTTCCGCAAGTTATCATCTTGATCCGTTCCACTTAAGGTATATTCAAAATAAAAAGCAATTTCGTTGAACTCAGTTAAACCACGAAGATGTGGCCCACCATAACTGTTATCTTGTAAGAGAGTGGCATCCTCTAATAGCGTATCTGTTTGCCATAGAGAAGAATCATATAGCCTAAAACCATCATCAAAGATCAGGAACAAGCTTTGATTAATAGGCAAAAGTTCAGGAACATAGTAGGAGATAAAAGTCGTATTTAAATTATATCCAACTCCATCACTGCTCCATAGACCAGAGCCGTCCACGTAAACAAATTGCTCGTTCGCAATATGAAACCCAAGATGATTCGCGAAATTCTCTGTGTCGGTGATGAGAGTCGTATTTGCTATCGTCCCATCGCTTAGCCATATCGAGCCATTGCTGGGAGAAATCATAGGTTCATCATTTTGAAAGAAAAGTAGTTTACTGTGGAAGTTTGTTAAATGTTCGGGATTGGAATCATCAGGTAGTGTCGTGAGACGTTCCAGGCTAATCGTTCCAGAGATTTGGTGTGGCTCATATGGCAAATTAACATCTTCTCGTGGTTCAATGTAACGATTTTCATCGTGGTGGTTATGAGATTCAGTCATGTTCGAAGGCGAATTCAAAGCTGTCGCACTCTGTCCAAAACTTAAAACAGAAATATAAGTAATGATGAAGAAAAAGCTGATAAAACCAATACGGGGGTTAGTAATCTTTTGGCTCATGGCGTTCCCTACCCTGAATTTCAATAGGTAAAAGACAAAGAATGGCACAACAAAATGTCCTGCGGTGAAACCACACTTAATCGTAGTGGCCTAACACCAACGCTCAATCAACTGTAAAAGCTCTTTAGAAGGCCGCCCCCGTTTCTTTGGCAGTT
>PABI01000012.1 GCA_002699125.1 Anaerolineaceae bacterium | reverse complement strand
ATCACCTCTTCTGGTTGTTGGTTTACGAGAAACTCCATCTTACCAGAATGAGGTGATTTTTGTGTTTTTTCACCGACTACTGAAAAACCGTGACGTTGTGAGTGCCGGGTAAACGAAATGGCTTTGTGTCTGTTTCCTATCTTTTTTCTTATTGCAATTATCTTTCTGATAGTTTCAAACTATAGTCGCAAACCGTTCTTTGTAAAAAACCGCTTCTTCTTCCGCGCTCTATTTGTTGGTTTGTTCATAACCTTTTTATTCAGTCTTGCTGTAACTTTTCAAAATCCATATTGGATAGATAACGGTACGCGAGAGGAGCTGATATTTCCCCAACATTTATTTGTGGCAACTCTTGTGGCTTCATATGTCCAGTTCTTAATTGTTCCAGTTGTTTTTGGTTTGCTTCATCTTCTCCGCAACTACTTGAGGAAACAACAGCATCTAGAAGAAACTACTTAACCATTGCACTCGGTTCATAAACATGAGCCGCGGGTGAAACGGCCGTTGTTAAATTATCCTACTTCAGGGGATTCGCTCTTAATAGACGCACCCAAAAGGGTGACGTGTGCCTTACTCTGGTCCCTTTTCCGCAATAATCTGAAAAATGACCGCATCATCATCGCGGTACACTTCCTGCACGTTGGGGGCCTCAGCCAGTTGGCCCAGCAGTTCGGTATGGTCCAGGTCTGAAAAGATGTAATCAGCGCCAAATTTCTCCTGAATCACGGGAACAGGATCATCTATTTTGCCCCGCGTGATCGCCACCCACTCATCGTAAAGCGTTTCATCGTAGCGGGCCATGAAGGTTGGGTCCAGCCCCACCGTGTAGTTTGCTTCGCTGTTGTAGAAGAAGAGGCGGGTGAAATCATCCCAATCGGCCTGGAAGACCATGCTGCCCGGTTCGCTGTAAGCGTTTAACCACAAAGCCGCTGCCGCGTACCGGTCGGCTGGTGCCGAATTAGCCACGGAGGCGCGGGCGGCCTGAACGGTGTGCCAGCCGGGCAGCAACAGCAAAACAGCACAGCCTGCCAGCAGCCATTTGAAGCGCAACGGCCGTTCCGCCTCCCACCACTTCACCACCAGCGGGCTCAAGGACACCGCGGCAAAGATGAGAACAAACGCGGGATAATATTCGATGAAACGGCGGGCCCGCAGCAGCATCAGGCCAAAGACGACCGTTACGCCAAACAGGGTCAATAAGCGGACATCCCACCGCTGCCCGCGCCAGTTGAGCAGCAGCAGCGTGCCCACAAAAAGCGCCAGCGCCAGGCCGGAATGCTGCACCAATGCCCAGGTATCGTAAGGATACCATTCGCTGCCCACCGGAATAGACGTGGTGCCGGCCAGTTTGGCCCATAGATGATGACTAATGAAGGTGAGGTTTTGCGGGAAGAACGGATTGACCACCAGGCCAATGACAATACCCAAAGCCGGATAGAGCAGTGCCGGCCAGAGTAAACGACGCTCGGTGAGCCACACCGCTGCAAAATAAACCCCACCCAACAGCAGCAGCAGCGGAAAGCCATCATACAGCCAGACATAAGCTGCCCCCAGTGGCAGCAGCCGGCGGTGTTTGCCCTGGAGCAGCCAGTGCAGGCCTAGGACCAACACCAGCAGCGAAGCAGATTGGACGCGGGGCATACTCAATCGATAAAGAAAGGGTTCCGATAAGGCCAGCAGAGCCACTGTCCACAGGGCAGGCCAACGCACACCTTGCCCGCGCAGCAGCCACCAGATAGCCATAAAGGGCAAGGCGGCCATGAGGGTTGCGGCCGTTTTCACCCCCTGCGTTAGCGCCACACCACCGTCCAATACCGGATCGGTCCAGGCAAACAAGGCCAGATACAAATGATAGAGCATATGATGATTGTAAAAATCGGCTTCGTTGAGGATAGTGAACGGAAGCAGGGGGTGCGCGGCCAACCCTTCCTGGCGGATGAGCAGGGCCATTTTGGCATGGTAGTAGCCATCGTTACCCACCAGGGCGGGCGTTGCGGATTGAATGGCGAATAATACGGCCGTCACCACGCCAAACAGCAGGGCGGCAACGGCCGTTTCTCGCAGCCAGGTTGGGGCTTCATCAATAGTCCACGCCTGCCGCCATTCCGCCTGCCGGTAAGCCAGCCACACCATCACACTCACCGCCATCATTTCCCCACCCTCTTCAAGCACAATGAGTAATTCTCGCAAGAATTGATAAGGTTCGACCAGCTCCTCGGTCATCACCTGCACCATGTCCACGCCAATGCCAAAAAAGATCAGCGCCGCCAGGGCCAGCAGCAGCTTTTGCGTAAACCGGCGCGCGGCAAGGTCGCTGTGCTGGTAGGCAAGAACCAGTGCCGTCAGAAAGAACAAACCGCTGACGCCGGAAAAGCTCATCTCCCCCAGGTCTCGGGGACGGAGGGTGAGCAGTGCTGGCAAATCGGCCGTTTCCGCCAGCCACAAACCAACCTGTTCGTGCAGGCGCAGGGCATCATCCAGCAAAAAGTAGGCAAACAAAGCGGTCCAAAACAGGTAAAGCGGCCCGCGCTGTCGTCGAAACAAACCGGCCATGAGCACAATCAGAACTGTATATTTCAGATATTGGAACCATTCCCCATACCCGCCATCGACATCCACAAAAAAGTCATGATTGCTTAGCAGCAAACCATAAGCCAGCAGAAAATGGGCCAGCAGCAACAGTAGATCACCAACCAGCAAGCCGGCAATGAGGCGGGTAGACCAGGTGGATTTGGCCCAGGTCCACGATTTTTGCAGGTTAATGGAGTTTGTTATCCAGGCATTCAGATCAGTCATAATTATTTAAGGAAGGAATGGTCTGGCCCAATCACATGGATTGGGCCAGACCGGTACCAGGAGTTAGCCATTGTTGTTGCGGTTATTGTTGCCATTGTTGTTGCCACCAAAATTACCGTTGTTATTGTCATTGCTACTGGGTGGCTGTGGAGCCGGTGGCACAATGATGACAATTGGCTGGTAGATGACGATGATGCGCCCGGTGAGCACAATCGTACCGTCGAAAGCGATACAAATCGGGAAGGTCACCACGCTGTCGATTTCCAGGTCGTCGTCGAAGTCGTCATCGTCGTCCAGCGTCAGCGCGGGCCAATGTTGCAGCAGTAGCTGGTTTGCCTGCCAGCCTACAACGGTACTGTTGATGACAAAGCAGCCCAGACCAAAACGGGGGGTTA
This sequence comes from Anaerolineaceae bacterium, assembly GCA_002699125.1. Classification (GTDB taxonomy): domain Bacteria; phylum Chloroflexota; class Anaerolineae; order Promineifilales; family Promineifilaceae; genus Leptofilum. The sequence continues at coordinate 6,609 of PABI01000012.1, read as the reverse complement.
ACGGCCGTATCGCCCCCACCTGCCACGTCCCATCCACCGCCAGACGAATGCGTACCCACACCAGGTCTCCCACGATGATGCTGCCCTGAATGCTAGCATCGTCCGCCAACACCAGCGGCAAGCCGTTAACCACCCAGGGATCGATGCTGCTGACCAGGCCAACCAGGACAATCGTGTTGTTTTCGTCATCATCGTCGTCACCGTCACCAACGCGGTTGAAAGGTTCGATGCTGGTGGCGACCCAGGTGCCGTCGGTCAGAATCACGCCGCGCACCCGCACCCGGTCCCCCACGGCGATTTCTGGGGCGACGGCCGTCCACGCCCGCGTCTCAAAAGCAATGCCCGCCACCTGCCACGGATCGATGCTTTGCACTTGCCCGGTAAAGGCAAATCCTGGCAGATCGTCATCGTCGTCATCCACCTTGCTTATCCGTTCCGCCAACCAGGTGCCATCTGGCAAGATACGGCCGTTCACCAGCACCAGATCACCCACCACCACATCATCATCGCTGGCGGTGTCGTCATCCCCGGTAACGGCTACCCCAGAGATAGTCCAGCTACCGTCCCCTATGGCTTCTACCAGGCCGGTAAAGCGGAACGGCTGTGCCTGGCTGTTTAGCGCCGCAATGCGCTGGGCCTGAAGCGCGCCGCCGGCTACGATAACGCCGGAGACCTGCACCGAATCACCCACAACAATGCTCGGCTCAATCTGGGTTTGCTCATCCACCAGCACCATTTGCCCGGCCACTGTCCACGCGGCTGGCGTGATCTCATCCACCGGGCCGGTCAGGGTGAAGCGGTTGGTCACCGCGCGCCGCAGCAAGACGATGCGGTCGGCCTGGCGGCTGTCGTCGTCCAGCAGGCGGCCTTCTACTCGCACCAAATCGCCCACCTGTGGATTGCCCACGATGATGGTCTGATTGTTGGTTTGGAACGTTTGCCCGCCAATGATCCAGGCCGAACCAATCTGGCTCACCTGACCCTCCCCAGAGATGCGAAACGCGGGCGTTTGCGGCGGGCTGCCGGCCAGAACGGCCGTTGTCTGCCCCGCCACCACCGGCACTACCTGGTTCAACCCAGACACATCCACCCGCCCTTCGCTGACGGCAAACTGGGCCAGCAAGCCCGGCGTCACCACAACCTGGAACTGCGTGCCGCGCGCCAGGCCGGAACCGGCCGGCGTGTTAACTTCGTAGCGGGAGCCGTTGTCGTTGCGGAACTCGACGTCGTGGTCACTTTCACCAACGTGCTGGGTCAGCACCACGGTACGAAAACCTTCTTCCGGTCGTTGGGCGTTGAGCTGGTCGATGGAGAGCTCGCTGTTGGCGCTCAGCGTGGCCTGGCTGCCATCATAAAAGGTGAGCGTCGCCAGCGAGAGGTCACCGGTGCGAATCCGCTGCCCGGCGCTGAGGGTGCTCTGGCGCGGCACGGTTTGCCAGCTGCCGTCGGCGGTTTGCCGTTCCACCAAGCCATGCACGATTTGCAGAACGGCCGTTTGCGCATTGACTTGCAGCGGCGCTTCGGCCAAGGGTAAAAAGAGTTCGTGGGTCAGATTATCTCCCTCAGCAACGGCCGTTTCGGTGGTGGGCTGGGGAACGGCCGTTTCTACCGTTTCGTCCTCCATACCAATGTCCGCGCTTTCCATCTCGGCGTCATCTCCACCTTCTGGTTCCGCTACGGAGGCCGGGTCATCTCGTTCGGCTCGCGGGGCCGGGCTGCTTTGCTGCGCCCGATACAGCCACACGCCACCCAGCAGCAAAACGATCACCAAAGCCGCACCCAGCCCAAGGGCCACGTCGCGCCGCCGCAGCAAGCTGTCCACCTGGGTGCCAAGCCAAGTCAAAAAACGCACCAGTGGCGTCAAAAATAGTGGCGAAGATTCTGTGGCAGCTGGCGATGGGGAGTGATTCGCCGTTTGTGCCCTTGCTGCCGCTAGCAATGCCGCGTGTTGCGCCGCCACCAGCGACTCATCCTCCTCAGGGAACGGGGTTTCTTGCAGTGCAGCTGCTAAATGCAGCAGACGTTCCTCCTGATCGGGCATATCGGCGGCGACCTCATCGAATGGATAGCCCATTTCCAGCTGAGCCAATTTTTGTGCCAACAAATCCTCGGGGGTCATTTTGTCGTTTGCCATACCGTTTAAGCTGTTCATTTCATTACCACTTCCAACGCAAGCAAGCCACGATGCTGCTGCGATTTAACGGCGGCCACGCTCTTACCTATCATGGCCGCCACCTCTTTGAGAGAATACCCAAGCAGGAAGCGTAAAATGATGACCTCGCGTTGAGTTTCATCAATTTTCGCCAATGCCTGTTGGATTTCTTCCAGCACGAGCTGGCGCTCAACCAGACGGGCCGGATTGTCGTGCCGCCTGTTCATCTCGTCAGCCATCACCAGCGGCACATGCTGGTACTGGTTTTCTTTCCGACCGATATGATTAACCACATGATTGTGGGCAATGCGATACAGCCAGGCAGAAAAGGGGACACCTGTGGCTTGGTAATCGGGCAGATGAGTCACCATTTTCAAGAAAACTTCACCTACCATATCTTGCGCCAGGTGCGTGTCGAAAATGCGGGCCCGCACATAACGGAAAATTCGGGTGCGATGCCGGTTGTAAAGAATGGTGATAGCTTCATGTTCACCATCCTGGGCGCGTTCCACCAGTTCCGCGTCACTCAAATCTTGCATCGTACTGCCTCATTCGCTCTTCTGAAAAAACGTTAGAATTGCCTTCAAATCGCCAAAAGATATTTTTAGTTTGCAATGAATTTCCATCACGGCCTACACGTGTAACAAAAAAGTGACAAAAAGGATTCAAATTGAACTGCCCACTCCCTAACGCGACCTTGGGCATACTCAAAAACGGATTGCGTAACATGCCAAACGATCCTCCAATCAAAAAGCGGAGGCAGCTGGTCTTCCTTAGCCAGGTGCATAAATGCATCACTAAATAATAGAGGCTGTTTTGCGAGAATTGTTCCTCTACTGTAACGACAAAACATGAGCCGTGGGTGAAACGGCCGTTGCGATCAAAATCCCATGCAGTATAATCCCCGTGCCAGTAATCGGTAGACAGTGTTCCGTAAACCGTTCACCGATTACGGATTACCGAATACCAACTACCGGAGAAACAAATGGCACGTCGAGCAGTCTTCCCCTTCACAGCAATCGTCGGACAGGAACGTATGAAACGGGCGTTGATCCTCAACGCCGTCAGCCCCCAAATTGGTGGCGTCCTCATCCGGGGCGAACGCGGTACCGCTAAATCCACCGCCTCCCGCGCCCTGGCCGCCCTCCTGCCGGACATCGAAACCGTCGCCGACTGCCGCTTTGGCTGCGACCCCAACCGCCCCGGCCAATGGTGTGACGAATGCCGCGTGCGCCACGCCGATGGCGCGCTGCAAATTGCCACCCGCCGCACCCCCTTCGTCGATCTGCCCGTCAGCGCCACCGAAGACCGCGTGGTAGGCACGCTGGACATCGAAAAAGCGATCCAGAAAGGCGAGAAACATTTTGAAGCCGGCGTACTCGCCGCCGCCAACCGGGGCCTACTCTACGTCGATGAGGTCAACCTACTGGACGATCACGTCGTTGACCTGCTGCTGGATTCGGCAGCGATGGGCGTCAACGTCGTCGAGCGTGAAGGCATCAGTTTCACTCACCCCGCCAAATTTATCCTCGTCGGCACGATGAACCCGGAAGAGGGTGATTTACGGCCGCAGCTGCTGGACCGTTTCGCCTTCTCTGTCCACATCTCCGGTCTCAGCAACGCCCATCAACGCGTCTCCATCATGGAGCGGCGCATCAATTTTGAAGTCAACCCTGACGGCTTCCGTGAAGAGTGGGAAGCGTCGGAAAAGCAGATGGCGGATCAGATTTGTGCCGCCCGCGAAATGGTCGATCGCGTCAAATATTCGCGGCGCGATCTGCACTCCATCGCCGGGCTGACCAGCGCCATGAACGTCGATGGCCACCGCGCCGACCTGGTCATTTTGCGCGGGGCGCAGGCCCACGCCGCCTTCCAGGGGCGCGCCCACATCACCGATGAAGACATTGTGTTAGCCGCTGAACTGGCTTTGCCGCACCGCATTAAGGGACGGCCGTTCCAGGACACCGCCATCTCCGCCGCCGACCTGGAAGAAAAGCTGGAAGATGTGCAGGCTGAAATGGGCATGGGCGAACCCACCGACGACCCCATGGACAACACCGTTGACCAGCAGGATGTAAAAAAAAAGCCTTAGACTCGGATGAAACCAGCGACGGGGCCGAAACCAGCCAGCAGGCAGAGGCCGGCCCCCAAACGGTGCCCCAATCCGCCCAGGAAGGCCAATGGTGGGAAGGTGGGCAAAAAGTGCAGTCCAAGCAAGAGTTCATGGCTCGCCGCCTGGACACGCAGCTAGACCGCCTTACCCGCAAATCGGCCGGACGCCGCTCCCAGACTAAGACCGAACGCAAACGCGGCCGTTATGTGCAATCCCGCGTCCCCAAAGGCAAAGTCACTGACCTCGCCTTCGACGCCACCTTTCGCGCTGCCGCCCCCCACCAGAAAGAGCGCGACCGCTCCAAACTGGCCCTGGCCCTGGAAAAAAGCGACCTCCGTGAAAAGGTACGCGTGCGCCGCGCTGCCAACCTCATCCTTTTTGCCGTGGATGCCAGCTGGAGTATGGCCGTCGCCGAACGCATGGAAGCCACCAAAGGGGCCATCATGTCCCTGCTCACCGACGCCTACCAGCGCCGCGACCGTGTCGGACTGATCGTCTTCAACAAAAACGATTCCAATTTGGTACTGCCGCCCACCAATTCGGTGCAGCTCGCTAAAAAGGCGCTGGCCGACATCGCCGTGGGTGGCAAAACACCCCTTTCCGCCGGCCTGATGATGGCTTACGACGTCTTCCGCCAGGAATCTTTCACCCACCCGGACGTGATGCCCATGCTCATCCTGCTTACCGACGGTGCGGGCAATGTCAGCCTAAGCGACCTGCCGCCGCAGGAAGAAGCCCACCGCATTGCCGAACTCATCAAGGAAGCGGGCGTGCGCTCCGTCGTCATCAACATGGAGCACGCCGCTTTTGACCAGGGTCTGGCCAAGCTGCTGGCCGAAAAATTGGAAGCCCCCTGCCACACCCTGGAAGATCTGCGCGCCGACACGCTCTATCAAACTGTTTTGGGCGAGCTGGACAATAAAAAATAAATCACGAATGAAACGAATCGACGAATGAAACACGAATGAACAGATAAAAGTCGTCTCATTCGTTCATTCGTCCAATTCATGATTCGCTTTACTACGTTCTGCAACCATATTGCAACTGTCTTGTTGTAAAAATGAGCCATCTTACCCGATAAAGATCCACAAAAGGAGAATTGCTTCCCATGTCCACCGTTCCAACTTTACCTGGCATTACGTCCCAAATGGTACAAACCAATCGCTTGAATGTGCACATTCTCTCTTGCGGCCCCCAAAACGGCACCCCGGTTATTTTTGTTCACGGCAACGTTTCTTCCGCCACCTACTGGGAAGAAACCATGCTGGCCTTGCCCGACGGCTTTCGCGGCATTGCTGTAGACCTGCGCGGCTATGGCGACACCGAACCGCTGCCCATCAGCGGAGCTACCGGCATGGCCGACTTTGCTGCCGACGTGCGCTCCGTTGTGGAGACACTGGGGCTGGGCAAGCACCATATCGTGGGGCACAGTATGGGCGGCGGCGTGGTGATGCGCTATGCCATCAACCACGCGGCCGATTTGCTATCCATCACCCTGGCTGACCCCATTTCGCCCTATGGCTATGGCGGCTCAAAAGGCACTGATGGCACGTTGGTATACGATGATGGCGCGCCCAGCGGCATCAACCCAGAATTTGTGCAGCTGCTAGGCGCTGGCGAGCGCGGCCTGGAAAACCCGATGTCCCCGCGCAACGTGCTGCGCGGTTTTTACGTGAAGCCACCATTTATCCCTGCTCGCGAAGAAGAACTTGTCAGCTCCATGTTAACAACAAAGATCGGGGATGATCATTACCCGGGCAACGCCGTTCCTTCAAATAATTGGCCCGGCGCTGCTCCCGGTGACAAAGGCGTGCTGCCCGCCTTCAATCGCAAAAACTTTGACGCCAGCGGGCTGGCTAATATCGATCCCAAACCACCTATTTTGTGGGTGCGCGGCGCGGACGATTTGATTGTGTCTGACTATGCCATGTTTGATCTGGCGGCGCTGGGGCATATGGGAGCCGTGCCTGGCTGGCCTGGCAATGAGGAGTGCCCGCCACAACCGATGCTAGCCCAAACCCGAGCCGTGCTGGACAGCTATGCGGCTAACGGCGGCAGCTACCGGGAAGAAGTGATTGAAGATGCAGGCCATTCGCCCTATCTAGAAAAGCCGGAAGCGTTTAACGCGCTGTTTCATAAACATTTGGGTGGGTAACGGCCGTTTCCCAGCCACCATCTCATAAAAAAAGACCCGACGGAAATACCATCGGGTCTTTTTGATCATTACAGCGGCGAAGCATTATACATAGGACTTACGCAGGGAGCATGGAGATAGAAGGCTGGCGCAACTGGTCACGCATGTAACTACTCAACAATCCCTGCTTCAGTTGATAAATCGTGGTCT
>PABI01000011.1 GCA_002699125.1 Anaerolineaceae bacterium | reverse complement strand
TTGTTGGTCATGCTAAATGCCATGATTCGCGACATGCAACCGTGGCAAATTGAGGTAAAAACCGCCTAAATTCGGGTTTCGTATCACACAGTTGCTCTGGCCTACCGTCAGGGTACGGTGCAGCGTCGTGGAAATCTCCCCGGGATCAAACTCAATGACGACGGGCTGGGCGGGGGCAGCCGTAGTGGGGGCCGATGTTGCCGTGGCGGGCACGGCCGTTCCCACGCCAGTTTCCGTCGGCGGCGGTGTGTTGGTGGGGGAGACGGCCGTACCCGCCGCCACGGTGGGGGTGACTTCCGCGGCAATCTGGGTGGCCGGTGGTGTGTAGGGCAGCGTCGATACTGGCTGCGGATCAGGCGCAGCGGTTGGCGTACAGGCAGATAAGCAGGCAGCCACCACCAAAACCAACAAAAGGAACCATGCACCGATGATTCCTGCTTCATTTGTTACAGCTTGTTGTAGTTTGTGAAGATTTTTCTTGTTCATTCTCTTTGAATCTCTCTAGGCCCGTCCAGCAACCAGCAGTCGGGCATCGGTTGGGTCATGTCAAAATTAACCTGCTGAAACGATTCGCCAGCAGGCGGACAGTCCGGGTCGGCAAATTGGGTGAGGAGGGTGTGAACGGCCGTTTGGCTAAAAGTGCGCGTAGTTTGCGCCACATTAAAATTATTGGCTGCCGCTACCAGCGCCACCGGCATTAACAACTTGAGCATGACCAGGATTAACAATACGCGTCGATTTATTCGTTTCATTACATTACCTCACTGCCAATTTTTAGTTTGCATGATGCCAAAAATGAAAGCAAGGCACATCTGGCAAACGGTGGTTGGTCGTCTGCATTGCGTTAGATGAGAAGGGCTAACTTTTGGCAGGGGAACGGCCGTTAAGTGACACTCCTCTTTGTTTACCCAAGGCGCGCCCGTTATACTAAGGCCATCATTTTTTACTACCCGAACAAGCAGGATAAAACACCCTGCTTATCAGCAAGAGAAAGTATTAGCCACAGCATGAAAGACAATGAAAAGGAGTTAATTCATGGCAAAAAAATCGTCCAAAGGTAGTGGTAAACCTATTCCAAAAGTTAAGGTACATTTGAAATTATCACCAAGAGAGAGTGAAGAACTACTCGAAACATTGCAGGCTCGTTTTGAGGAAAATATGAACCGCCACAAAGGTCTTGAATGGCCCAAAATTCAGGCAAAATTGGAGGCGCAGCCGGAAAAGCTGTCCTCACTTCATGCCATGGAAAGCACGGGCGGTGAACCGGATGTTATTGGCTATGATGAGAAAACGGCCGAATACATTTTTTGCGATTGTTCAGCAGAAAGCCCTGATGGCCGCAGAAGTATCTGCTACGACGAAGAAGGGCAGGCAGAAAGAGAAAAGAAAGGGATTCATCCTGCCGGCAACGCGGTGGATCTCGCCGATGCTATGGGCATCGAGCTTTTAACTGAAGCGCAATATCGAGCATTGCAGAAAATTGGAGAATTTGACACCAAAACCTCCAGCTGGGTACAAACACCTGCTGATATTAGAAAACTTGGTGGGGCTGTCTTTTGTGATCGCCGCTATGATACTGTCTTCCTGTATCATAATGGCGCCCAATCTTTCTATTCTGCCAGGGGATTTCGTGGCCGGCTAAAGGTCTGAATTTGGCATAGGCGGGTATGGGTGAGCCAACGTAACGGCCGTTTCCCCTCCACGCCGCCACCATTTACAAAATCCCCGGCTTGTGTTAAGACTGCCAGATGAGTAAGCCATGGCACACCATCCGCACGATGATTGAGCGCACCGCCACCGCTAAAGGGCGGGCGACGTCGGGCTATTTTTCCATTGAGGGCACCCGGCTGCATGAGCGGGCCTTGCGGGCGGATTGGTGGCCAACGGCCGTTCTCGTCAGGCAATCCGTCTGGCAAAATCCAGGGGAACGAGAAGCGGCCGTTTTGCAGCAGCTCGCCACACACAACATCCCCTGCCATCCCATTCCCAACATTGAAATGGACGCATTGACTCAGGGTCGCCAATTGGGCGGCCTGATGGGTTTGCTGCCGCTGCCACAGCCCATTGATCTGGCCCAATGGCTGGCTACACATTCGGCTCCCACGCTGCTGGCAGCGGTTGAGGTGGTTGATCCGGGAAACGTGGGCGGGATGCTGCGTACGGCCCACGCGCTGGGAGCCGATTTGCTCGTGACCGTGGGCGGCAGCGATCCATTTCATCCGCGTGCGGTACGCACTTCGATGGGCAGCATCTTCAAGCTGCCAACGGTGTCCATTACCCTGCCCGAGTTATTTGCCGCGCTGCAAACGACGGCCGTGCAAACCATTGGCACCGTGGCCGAAGGGGGAGTTTTGCTGCCACAGTTGGCGGTGAGTACGGGGGGAACGGCCGTTTTTATGGGCAGCGAATATTGGGGCTTGCCGGCTGAGCTGCTGATCAGGCTCGACCAGCGCGTCACCATTCCCATGATCGACGGCATCGATTCTTTCTCCGTCAATGCAGCGGCGGCCATTGTGTTATACGAACTGCAACGGCGGAAATAAACCAACGCTTGTCACTCCTGCGAAGGCAGGAGTCCAGGCGTATGGAGGATTGTTTGGCAGCGAACTGTCCTACCCAAAACCTCTCTGTGTAGTGGCCATAAAAAAATGCCGCTCTCGGAGTGAGGACGGCATTTTTTAGAAGGAGGAGGAAAAAGTTTGTTAGCTTGCAGTTTAGAGGCAGCGTAACGGCCGTTTCTTACCTCTTATTTTCCTCATGCAACAAAGTTGTCATCACTTCTCCCAAACGGGCCACGCCCTGTTCAATTTCTGCTTCGCTCAGGCCGCTAAAGCCGAGCAAAATGGCCGGTGGCGGCGATGGCGTCATAAAGTATGGCGCCGCCGGATAAACGCCGACACCGGCCTCTGCCGCCGCCTGCACCACGGCCGTTTCCGACAAGCGAGTCGGCAAATAAAGCATCACGTGCAGCCCGGCCGGCTCATCAGTGTAACGCACTAAATCGGGCAGATGGGTTTGCAGCGCGGCCACCAGCGTCTGCCGCCGCTCGCTGTATGCTTCGCGCAGATGGCGCAGATGGCGCTCAAAATGACCCTCCACCATGAAGTCGGCCACCGCCGCCTGGGTCAACGTCGGCGCGCCACGATCGATGAGCTGTTTGGCCTGCACAAACGGCCGTACCAAGCCTTCCGGCAGCACCACGTAAGAGAGGCGCAGCGCGGGGAAAAGCACCTTGGAAAAGGTGCCCAGGTAAATCACCCGGTCATCCACCGCCAGTCCTTGCAGCGCTGCCAGCGGACGGCCGTCGTAGCGCAGTTCGCCGTCGTAATCATCCTCAATGATGAGGGCGTTGTGCTGCCTGGCCCATTGCAGCAGCGCCATTCGCCGCTCCAGTGGCAGCGTGCCGCCCTGGGGAAACTGGTTTGAAGGCGTAACAAAAGCCATCTTGGCCCGGCTGTGTTCAGGAATTTTATCAACCACAAAACCGGAATCATCAACGGGAACGGCCGTTAACAGCGCCCCGTTCAGTTGAAACAAGGAAAAAGCATCGGCATACCCCGGCGTCTCCACCAGCACCTCATCCCCCGGCTCCAGCAGCAGCCGGGCCAAAATATCCAGTGCCTGCTGCGCCCCATTGACAATCACCACCTGCTCCGCCCGGCAGGTGACGCCGCGCCAGCGTGTCAGATAATCGGCCAGCGCTTCGCGCAGCGGCAGGAAACCAGCGACCGATCCATAACGCGAGAGCATGGCGTCGTCGGTGCTCAAGTAGCGGGCCAGCAGCTTGCGCCAGATGTCGTAGGGGAAAATGTGGGGGAAGGAACGGCCAAAGCCAAAATCAATCTCGGGGCGGGAGCGCTTGCGCGTGGGGGCCACGGCCGTTTGCAAAACACGCTGCCCCCACGACGAGAACTCCGGTTGAAACGGCCGTCTATCCCGCTCTCTCTCCGCTGCTGCGGACAAATACGGCGCAATAAACGTCCCGGCCCCGCGCCGACGCAGGACAAACCCTTCCGTCTCCAACTGGTTATAGGCCTGGGAGACAGTGATACGCGCGACGCCCAGTTCGCTGGCCAACACCCGGCTGGGCGGCAAGCGCTGGGACGCGAATTCACCGTGCAAAATAGCCTCACGTAGCTGATGATATAATTGCAGGTATAATGGTGTCTGACTTTGTTTATCTAATGTCCAGTAGTTCATAGTTAACAACCCTAACCTTAGAAAACCACAGAGGAAAAAGAGAAGATAGAGAACTTGAGACCCATCTCAAAAATCTCTGTGAACTCTGTGGCCAATATTCAAAAATAGGTACCATAGCTCAAAAGGGATATTGACGCACTTTAACCAGACACACTATCCTACCAGCATAAGGAACCGGCCTGACTAAATATGGCTTATCGCAGCAGTGAAAAAACGCGCCAGAAGAAAGATGCCAAGCGGACAGCAATGATGCAAGCGGCCGTTCAGGTATTTGCTGAAAAAGGGTATCATGCCGCCACCGTACGCGATATCGTAAAAGCCGCCGACGTAGCCATTGGCACATTCTACTTTTATTTTCCAGATAAAGAGACTTTATTTGTTCACCTTTATGAGGAAACGGCCGATTTTCTGCTGCAAACGATCGATCAGGCAGTCCGCAGCCGTAGTGAATTAGCCCAGCAGCTGTCGCGCGGCATTCAAGCCTACCTGAACATTGCCATTTATGAACCGGCCGTGGTGCAGCTTTTGTTGGTTGGGGGCGTGGGTGCCGTGCCTTCATTAGAAGCAAAACGAGCCACATTTCGGGAGCGGTTGGTGCGGCTGTGGCAACGGCCGTTAGACAAAGCCATAGAAGCTGGCGTTATTCCTGACCAAAACAGCCGTCGGGTGGCCGAAGCATTTGCCGGGGCATTTGATGAAGTGGTGTTACAACTGCTGGCAACACCAGAGCCAGATCAAGAAGCGGGAGCTGTTATTCAAGAGCTAACATTGTTTAGCCTGCGCGCTATCGCCTTTAAGGGAACACCGCCATAATCCTATTTTCCCCGACAGGCAAAAAGTGCAAGATCGACAAATGGATGATCACAACAAGACAAAAGATGCGTTGATCCGCGAGTTAGAGCAATTACGATCTCAAGTAGCAGCCCAAGATCAGCCATCTGCTGCTTCTCCGCAAAACATTGAGGAGCTCACTGCCCTTACCCACGCCGCTGAATCATTCTTGGGGGTTCATGATCTACCTTCATTGTGGCCTCGCATTAAAACGGCCGTGCAAAACACACTGCAACCAGACCGCATGGCCATCTTTATTTACGACTCAGAAAACGACACGCTGAGCTGTCCATACTATTTTGGTCTCTCCCAAACGTATATCGATCACATAAATAAAATTTTTCGTGAGGCGCCCGGCACCGAGCAGCTTAATCGCCTGGCCTCCATTTGGATTGAAGATGCCCAGGCAGACCCATCTTTCAATGACCTGCGTGAAATTGTCAAGGCCGAGGGATTTCACGCGCTGGCCAGTTTTCCCTTGATTGACAACCGGGGCAAAACAGGTGGGGGCATTGCGCTGTATTGGGACGAGATACGGCCGTTAAACAGCAGCCATGTCAACACCGGACACACCCTGGCCCATATGATCGCCCTGGCGATTAATACCATTACCTTGTTTACCCAAACCAGGGAAGCCCTACAGCGAGAAACACAGCTTGGCGAGATCAGCCGCATGCTCAATACCACACCAGATTTGCCCACCCTGTTGGGCAGCGTCGTCAAAATGGTGGCTGAACTGATTAAGGCAGACAGCGGATTAATTGGCCTGGTTATCGACCGCGACATCATGACCTTCTACCCGCACAACGTGCCCAACTGGATGAACCTGCGTCCCGCACCCAGGCCACGTGGCCTGGCCTGGCAAATTGTAAGAAATTGCGAACCCATTTTAGTTGCTGACTATCCTGACCATCCCGAAGCCATGCAAAAATGGATCAAAGCCGGTGTGACCACCTTTGTCGGTGCGCCGCTGCGAGCGCATGACCATTGCCTGGGCATGTTGGCGCTGTTCAATTTGAATAACTCACCCCGCCTTTTTAACCAGCGCGACCTTGATCTAGTTGTGTCTGTCGGGCAGCAAGCGGGTACAGCCATCCAAAATTTACGGATGCTGGCCGAAACGCAACAGCGGGCGGCGGCGATGGCTGCGGCCTTAAACCGGCAGGCCGAGCTGGACATGATGAAAAACAACTTTACCCAGAGCGTCTCGCACGAGCTGCGCTCACCGCTGGGTATCATTTACGGTCATGCCGAACTGCTGGCCAGCGAAAGTTTAGGCGAGCTTAACGAGGACCAGAAACAATCCAGCAAAATCATCATGCGGCGGGTACTCATGCTCACCAATTTAGTTGAAGACCTGACAGCCCTGCTGGCCGCTGAAACCCAGGAACTGCGCCGCGAAGACATCGATACAACCATGCTGATTTATTCGCTGCTGGCAGATTACCAAATGCGGGCTGAAGATTTAGAAATTAGCCTGGAAGCCGAAATTGCCGAACCAATACCCTGGATTCGCGGCGACAGCACGCACCTGCGCCGCGTTTTCGACAACCTGGTCTCTAATGCGTTTAAGTTTACACCGGCTGGCGGCACAATCACTCTGCGGCTAAATGCGGAAGGGGAAGACGTGCACATTGAGGTAGCAGACAGTGGGGAAGGCATTCCAGACGACAAACTCGGCCGTATTTTTGAACGCTTTTATCAGGTGGAAAGCGGCTCTGCCCGGCGGCACAAAGGCACCGGTTTGGGGCTAACCCTGGTAAAAGAAATTGTGGAAGCCCATCGCGGCACCGTCAGCGTGAAAAGCGAATTAGGCCAGGGCACGACCTTCACCATTCTCATTCCCGGCTTCTTCCCTGAACCGGTTGCTGATCAGGCAGAAGCGCCCGAGTAATTGCTCAATCCCCAGCGCCAAATGCGGCTGGCGATGAAGAAGAGAACGGCCGTTAACCCCACAGCAAATCCCATCTGCCACCAACTGGAACGACCTGTAAACGTTTCTGCCGGAATCGTTACGGCAAAAGCCACCGGCACCAGAAACGTCAGCACAAGCCGCAGCCAGCCGGGGTAAATACTCACCGGCCAGCGCCCCGCCTGGTAGAGCGACTGCCAAATCAGCACAATGTTGCCCACCCGAATCACCCAAAAAGTGACGGTGGCAATCATCAGCCAAAAGCTGTACATCAAAGTTATACCGAGGAACAACATCAGGAGAAAAGAAACCGTGCTCAAGGCCGTCAGGCTGGCTTGCGCGGTGTACAAGCCCCACCCCAGCACGATAAACCCGGTAATTACATCCACAATCTGCCAAAATTGCAGTTCACGCACGCTCACCAGAAGCTGGGCGTTTTCCGGTTTGGTCAGTGTGTAATCCAATGTCCCCTGGCCAATTTCATCCATCAGGCGCATCATGTTGGGCTGAATGAACATCTTCACCACGCCGCCAATTAAGAAATGCACCCCCATCACCACCAGCAATTCTGGCTGCGACCAGCCATTGAGGCTGTCGGCATATTCAAATACCAGGCTCAAGACGACCAGCCCCGTGGCTAGCGCAATTAAGGTTTGTAAAATCTGCACGAAAAAGTTTACGCGGTACTGAACCTCATTCAATATCCCGACGCGCAAAAATACCCAAAGTAACCGGAAATAGCTTTTCATTATGCCCCCACGGCCGAATAGCGGCGTACGCCGCGCTGCCAGAGCCATTGCATAATAATCCAACCCAGGATGATCCAGATAAGTTGAATACCCACACCTTGCAAGGTTGCAGTCGGTGTCAACCGACCGATCATCACTTCAATGGGAAAACCAAAGGTCCATTGATAGGGCAACCAGTTAGCCAATCCCCGCGCCCAGTCTGGCAGCAAATCCAGCGGCACCACACGCCCGGAAAGCAGCAGCTCCACGGCAAAATACAGATCAAAAATAGCGGCCACTCGCACCGTCCAGAAGGTGATGAGGCCCAAAACCCACATCCAAACCGTGCGGGCAATAAAGCCGAGTAAACAAGCCACCACAAATGCCACTCCCTGCCACCAGGTCGGATGCAGATCAGGCTTAAAGGCAAGGATGAGCAGGCTCACGACCGGAATCAACCACAAAACATCCATCACCTTATCACCCAGCAAAAGGGCAAAATCATCATGAATGGGGTGCATCGGCCGTAAAATGAGCGGGGACCATTGTCCCTGGCGCACACGCCATTCAAACACCCACGGATTAAGCCCGATGCCCATCACCCGCACGATGGTCCAAACAATGTAGTAAGCGGCAAACCCGCCGGCCGTATAACCGCCAATCTCACCACCCCGTTCTTGAGCCACGGTGGTCCACACCACCAGGTAAATAATGGGTTCTATGGCCAAACCAACCAGCCATAAAAATGCCGAGAGGCGATACTGCGCCTTGATGATGGCGGCGTATTTCATGCGGTTTGGATAAAAATCGAGCAGGACTTTGATTTCCTGCCAGCGGGTTGGGGCTTGGAGTTTTGTGTTCATGGCAATATCAGGCAGCAACGGCCGTATCCGGCTCGTTCTCAATCTTTTGCGCAAAAACGTCTTCAATCACATCTTCAATGGAAGGATCTTCTACCAGCAGGTCGGCTACCGGAATCTCGTTGAGCAGCCGGGCGGTGATGGCCGGGGCATCTTTTTTGGACACTTGCAGAGTGATACGGCCGTCTACCTGCGACACCACCTCACCAAACCGGGACAAATCCACCATACCCCGCTCCACCGTGACCACCAGCCGCTTTTGCGCCTTAAAGCGATCCACCAACTCACTCAAGGCACCGTCGAAGAGAATACGGCCGTGATGAATCACAATCACCCGCTTGCACAGCGCCTCCACGTCGGCCATGTAGTGACTGGTGAGCAGCACCGTGGCTTCATAGCGACGGTTATATTCGCGCACAAAGGCCCGGATGCGCCGCTGCATCGTCACATCCAGGCCAATCGTTGGCTCATCCAAAAAAAGCGCCTTGGGTTTGTGCAGCAATGCGGCGGCAATCTCCACCTTCATCCGTTCGCCCAATGAGAGGTTGCGCACTGGCTTGGAAACAATCTCTTGCATATCCAGCAGCTCAATGAATTCATCCCGGGTGTGGCGGAACTCATCTTCCGGCAGGCGGTAAATGGCCCGATTCAGCTCAAACGAATCCAGCGCTGGGATGTCCCAAATGAGCTGGTTTCGGTTACCCGCGATGAGCGTCATCTGACGTAAGTAACTTTTGTCGCGCTGTGAGGGCGTATAGCCCAAAACAGCAGCGGTGCCGCTGGTAGGATACAGCAGGCCAGCCAGCATTTTGAGCGTGGTTGTTTTGCCTGCGCCGTTTGGTCCAAGAAAACCCACAATCTCGCCTGGCTCAATGGCAAAGGTGATGTTTTTCACCGCCTGTACTTCACGCGTTTTGCGGTTAACCAGGCTCTCTAAAGCAGCCTTCAAACCTGCGTCTCTTACCGGCACAAAAAAAGACTTGCTTAAACTTGATACTTGGATTGCGGTCACATTGTTTCCAATAGGCTGAGATTTGGCCAATTTTGAAAAATTGACTAACAGCAGGGATTCTATCATTCAAGATGGAATCACCCAAAGTGGAAAAGCTTGATACGAATGATTTTTTATAGGCAAATTGTGGAATACTTATGCAAACGGCCATCCACGTAAACCCCATTTTCTGTACTGCCGGTGTTGTCCGTCCATTGGCCACCCAGATTCAGGCCGATGAGACGGCCGTTTTGCCGTCCTGAAGCGCTACCCCAATTCCAGCGGCAGTGGCGCGGCCAGATGCCCCGACCAAAATCGAGGCAGGCAAAACTCTGCTCCCCAGAAAAAACAGTCTGCTTATTTCCGATTCCACCGCCAGATCAACGCCTCCTTTCGTTTGACGCATGGCCACACACAACCCACGGCCGCCGTAATTGGCATCGGCTGCCACCACATCGGTAAGCTGACAACCCAAGCCCAATGGCAGCAGCCGGGTCACCTCGTTGAACTGACCGGTGGCAAAGTCGGCATAGTAGACAAACACCAAACCAGCATAATACAAATGACTAATCGTGGCCGAAAAGAGATGGCTTTCGGTTGTCACAGCCCAATAATTCCACCGCTTTTTACGTGGCCAGCGGCCGTTCAGATTACATCGGTGCAATGGATGTCGCGACCAGCCAACGGCCGTAGGATTTAGACGGCCGTTTGGCAGGCACAAATCGATAGGAATTGTTAATTCATGTTCTTTGTGCATACTGGAATACCCCTAATAACTGACTCTTCACCACCTTTGACGCAATGGTGCATAAAGCCGCCTAATCTTCAATAATCAGTTAGCATTATGGATAGCCCAGCTCATCCAGTACGGCCGTTGCATCTTCAATACTTTCGGCCGCCAGCACCTCTTTTAGACCCAACGCCAAACTACCCACATTCCGTCCAGGGGCCAATGCCTGCGCCAGCTCCCGGGCCACAACCGCCCAGGGCACAGGCTGCTTCTCACTGTCCAGATAAAGGACGCCGTGTATCCATTTTGCCGATACGGACTCCGCTTCGGTCACTTTTACCTGAGCGTCAAGTTGCAGCTGTGTCTGGATGCGCAAGTTAGGCAGCGTCATTACCTTCAATTTATGCAGCACAGCTGACTGCACGGTGTGGCCAGCGGCCGTTTCGGCCCGCAGCAGTCGTTCCAGCAATGGGTAGCGAGCCACGATATGTTTCTGTACGGCCGTATCTGCCACCACTTCATCCTCATCCACCACGGCCACCGTCACCGCCTGCGACAACGGCCGTACGCCGGCAGCCATCGCCGCCGGGAGCCACGTCACATCTTCTGACAGGAAGAAAGGCTTCCATTCGGCAAACTGCTCCGCCAAGTCTGGCCGGTCGGCTACTAATATCTCTTCGGGAGGGCTGAGCACCTGACGGTCGTTGGGAATCACCGGCTGGTTGTGCAGCTCGGCCAATGCTTCTGCCTTTATTTCTCCAGATTGCAATCTCTCCGCCAACGCCTGCCAGCAGTTAATGACGGTTGTATAGGTTGAAGAATCCAATGGCTCTGTTTCCCATTCTCGACCCACAGCCAACAACGCCTGCACCAGGTTGGCCGCGGCTGGCGCAGTACGCACCCCCAGCCACTCGTAAAGCGCCTGCTGGGCTGTGCTCTCTACCGGTTCGGCAATATGGACGCGCAGCCCCAGCTGGTCCATCACTTCTCGTGAAAAATATACCGACGCTGCCGGCCGAAAAGAGCCATCCAGACAGGGAATCAGGGGCAGCTGGCCAAGCTGATCTTGCAGCGCCTCATCATCCCGAAATTCACCCAACCGTTTGGCCAGCAGTTGCAGCAGGCGGTGACGGCCGTCAGCGGGCAGATCTGGCTGCTGTGCCAACACGCGTGGCAGATGTGTGTGGAGGTAGGTGTCAAAGTCCAGTTCCTGGACCCCCAGGTCATGCAAAAACTGACGCCGTCCACCAATGGCATGACCATCCACCAACCCGGCAAGCTGAAGCGGATCCTCAAACCCGCCAGGCAGGAAAAGATCGGCTAATGGCCGTAACTCCCCATCCACCGGGCAGAGCGGCAGGCGGCGGATAGCTCCGGCCAGTGCCGGGTCGTCGGCAAAAATCTCTATCTGCTGCCTTTCAAACCAGCGGAAGAGCCGGGGCACGTCCAGACGACCCAACCGCCATGCTTCCTCCAGCAGGTCGATGGGCATCTCGGCCAGGCGTTCCACTGCCTGGCGCACGCCAAAGGCAGGCACATACCGGCCGGGAAAACTGTCAGCCGGCAATGCCGAATGCAGCCAGGCAACGTCCGGGAAAAGCGCCTGGGCTTCCGGCTGGCCGCGATAGACTTGAGTTAACGGCCGTAAGACTATCCGGTCCGTGAGTACGACCGCACAGGGATTTAATGCAGCCAGAGCGTTCTCTCGCTCGGCTGGTGGCAGCCCGCGCAGTAGTGTATCCAGCAGTGCCCAAAGGGGTTGCCAACCATCCACCGTGCGTAAAAATAACGGCGCTTCATGCAGCAGAGTAGCCCGCGTCAGCCCGACACGGCGCAGTCCATCAGCAACATCGCTGACGGTGATGGTTGGCGTGCCAATCTGGCGCAGCAAAGCGGAATAGTCCGCCAGATCGGGATGCAGTATGGGTATCTGCAAGGCATTTAGCAAAGGAATAGTCGTTTCTGGCGAAACGGCCGTTCCCGTTGGCAGCAAACGGCCGTCTGCTAATGGTAACCACTCCCCGGCAACGGTATAAAAAACAGACGTTTTTCGCAGGCGTGGCAGCAGTTCCTGCCAGAAAGCAGTAAAGACCTGAGGCAGTTCCTTCCGTTGGGCTTGCTGTGCAACCTCTGAGGTGCTTTGCAGCAAGTGCCACAGCCCGGTTGGGAGCAAGAGATGAGGCAGTTCGGGCAGCCTGTCTGCCAGCAAGGCTGCCGCCGCCGTGATAGCCGCCTGGTTCCACGCCGCCTGGTAACCGCTGTCAAAGTGAACGCGCTTACGGTCGGTTGTAGGGAAAAAGTCGGCGTTGAGATGAAAGGCCAGCGGTATGGCATTGGCGGTGGGCAGCACAGCGTAGAGACGCCCCGCCTGAAGCGTGCCGCTGGTAGGGATGGCTATCTGTACCTGGCTCTGCCGCCTTTCTTCAATTTGCCACGGGTACTGCTGACGCAGCTGCTGAGCTGGCGCGGCAAAATCGCCGTTGAGCAGCAGCCATGTGGTGATTTGCCCATTTTCATCGGTCAGCAGCAGATGTTCACCGTCACGCTGGCGTTCTATACGTCTGACAACAACACCGTTCCGCCGGACCTCCAGCTGCTCCAGTCGCTGCAGAAAGATGGCTGCCTGAGCAATCGCTTCACCCATCTGCTGGGCAAAGGCGTCCAGCTGTTCGGGACGGACTGCTTCGAGGCGCAAAGTGCGGCGCACGCCAGAGGCCGGGTCGAAGGCCCACGGCAGGCGAAAAGTGGTGCCGCTGGTTTTGGCCGTCCGCTCTGCAATGCGCTGCTCTGTGGGCGCATCGGGACGAATGATCCAGTGACGGCCGCTGGAAAATATTTCCGGAGCATCAGTAATCTGGTATACGGCCAGAAAGCCCAGACCAAAAGCACCGATGACGCCGCTTTCTTCCCGCTTGCCGCCGCCGGCGATGTTTTGCAGCCGCTGAAAATCCACCGGTCGAAAACGGCCGTTGTTGTGCACAATCAGGGCTTCATCGGTGACATCAAATGAGAGGGTAGTGACTGGGAAACGGCCGTCCTCATTCTGGACATCGTCGGCATTTTGAAGCAGCTCATAGGCCAGCGTGTCTACCCCTGCCATATCCCGCAGCTGCGCTTCCAGAAAGCCGAGATAATCAACGTCCTGGGACTTGTAGACAAAATCATTGTCACTCATAATGTTGCCCAATTTTCGTAATACATACAGCCCCATTTTCTGCGGTGATTTCCCAGACTCTACAAAATCGGTCACAAGGAAATTGGACAGCTATACCGGCTACAAACTGGTATTGGATTCCAGCTGGAGCCATGGACATAAGATATGGCCAACGGTTCACTTAGCCGCTGGTGAACGGCTTCTTGATAAGCTGCCTGGTTGTTTTTGAAGCAGGTAAGCAATGTATCCTGTAGATGATGGGAAGCATTGCTGGCTGGAACAATATGTTGCCTACGGTCAGTTTGTGTATATTGAGCCAACATTTTCTCATACAGCTCATTTTTGAAAGCATCATCCGCTTCGCCCGGTAAATAGCCCATTATCTGGCCAATATTGCCCCATATAAGTCCTTCGTACAAGAAAGAGTCGCTCGGCCATCTTTTTGCCGCCGAATATCAATTTTCCAGGACCATTTTAGCTGTCGGAGCTTGTCCTTGTTCTTATAATGTTTCGGGTCATTGCGGCGTTTATCAGGGATGTCAAAGCGGTCTGTTATGATTTCCACCTTTGCGGCATGTTTGTGTCTTTCAAAACAAAAGGATTCCTATGTTTAATTATAAAGAGAACCAAAATCAAATGCGGACTCTAGCAACCTCACACATGGGCAGCCTCAAGGGTACGTCAGCCCCGTAATAATTCAAAATCCATCTTGAATTTGGATTCAGGCGAATGTTTGCCAAATGTTCTTCTGGGTATTCTGCATATCCTTGCTGTCTCAGCTTGATGTATGGCCATTTTGCAAAGACGACCATAATCCAAAGTTAAGCCTGTGTTTACAGATCATTAGACAACGCCGAAGGAAGTGCACATATCATGAGCGACAACCCCCATGCTTCTGTCAAAAGAAGCTATCGACATACGTCAGACAATCGACAAATTGTTCCTCGTTTTCAGAAAAACTAATGGTCGAGCATATTCAAACCATTTCGTAGTCACCAACAAATCATATGGCAAGTATCATTGCTTGTTTTGCTACCAATGCACAGTTGTTCTCATACCAAGTTAGGAGCCAGGACACCGTCAAGTCAGCATGGGACAGGGAACGGCCGTCCCAATCCACCACATAGGCCGGCGGCAGGCAGCCTACATAAGCCAGCGCTTGTGCATCTAGCAACGTGTAAATACTCAGCGGCGATCGCCACCCCAACGCCATAGGGATCATCTGGAACTATCTGGCAACGTCGCCGGAATAAGCCCAAGAATGCAGGCAAGAGGAAAATTCTTGTTTGGCAACAGGCAGTATCGCCCGTATACTTGTTCATCTTTTGGAGGCTTTGCACGGTTACACCTTATCCCCTCAATCGTGTGCAGCCAAACTGTCTTTACGCAAAAAAAATAGTAAAGCGGAATCAAGCAAAGTGAGCCTGCCGCTCATCCACTGCTTGAAACATTAAGGAGAGGAAACCCATGATCAAACGAACCGTTCAAACAGCTTTTTTATTCTTCCTGCTTGCGCTCTCAATCAGCTGCAGCGGTGAAGAAACGGCCGAAGAGGCAGGTAGTTACAGGCTTGCTGCCATATTCCCAGGCACCGTTACCGACGCGGATTACAATACGCTGGGTAACCTGGGGATTGAAGCAGTAAGCAATGAATTGGGCGTTGAATCGGCCTATTCCGAATCTGTCGCTGTGCCCGATGTCGAACGCGTCATGCGCGAATATATCGACGATGGCTTTAATATCATATTTACCCATGGCGGACAGTTCCTCAGCCAGACGTTGGATCTGGCAAATGAATTCCCTGATGTTAATTTTATTGCTGAGGCCGACGCCGCCATTGAGGATTTACCTGCCAACGTTTGGGTTATTGTGCGCAATATGGAGATTGGCGCTTACGGCGTTGGCGCTGTTGCGGCCGAAATGACCGAGACGGGCAAAATCGGATACATAACCGGCCTGACGCTGCCATTTACCTATGCTGAATATCACGCTATTGAGCAAGCTATCGGCGATTTGGGGCTTGATGTCGAAGTCATTCCCGTTTGGGTGGGCGATTTTAACGATCCCAGCAAGGCGCGCGAACTGGCGGACACTTTGATTTCAGAAGACGTAGATGTCATCGTTTCGTCACTGAATCTGGGAACCCTGGGTGTATTTGAGGCCGCCAAAGCAGTGGGACCGGCAGTTAAAGTCATTGCCAAATATACAGACAAATCGGAATTTGCCGCCGATAATTACGTCACCTCCGCCCTGTATGATTTTGAAGGCCCGCTAACTGACATCGTTAGCAACATCGTGGACGGCGAGCGTGGGGGCAATTATCATTTGAGCTTTGATACCGGTATCAATATGCAGCTGCCTCTCACCAACGCCGACGATGAAGTCAATACATTTGCTGAAGCGCTGCTGGCCGATATGAAAGCCGGTGAAATTGAGGTTGTAAAAGATACCACGCCGATTGAATAAAATTTGTCCTTAGAAGCGGTATCCTGTCGACAGGATACCGCTTCCTTTCTTCGCAAACACAGATTGCCCATGCAAAAAGAAAACATCCTGATAATGGAGGGAATCCGCAAACGGTTTGGTTCTGTGGTGGCCCTAGATGACGTAAGCTTGAGCCTGACACGCGGTGAAATTCATGGCCTGCTGGGAGGTAACGGCGCCGGCAAAACGACGCTGATGAACGTTCTTTATGGCCTGTATCGCGCTGATGAGGGCACCATTTCCGTTGCCGGTAAGCCGCTGGAAATTCGCTCGCCCAAAGATGCAATCGATGGGGGTATCGGCATGGTGCATCAACAATTTTTGCAGGTCAATCGATTTACGGTAGCAGAAAATATTGTGCTGGGCACACCATTGCAAAACAAGTACGGTCTGAATCTCAAGGCAGAAAAAGAGGTGATTCTAGAGTTAGGCAGCCGATTTGGCCTGCCTGTGGACCCGGACAAGCCTATCCATAGGCTGCCCATGGGAATCCGCCAGCGGGTGGAAATTTTGAAGGCGCTGTATCGTGGTGTCAAAATCCTCATTCTGGATGAACCCACAACCAATTTGACACCACAGGAAGTCGATGTGCTATTCGCCTCTCTGCGATCCATGGTGCAGGCGGGATTAACCGTCGTTTTTATTACGCACAAGCTGCGTGAAGTTCTGGAGGTGTGCGATCGCATCACCGTACTGCGGCACGGCCGTAATGTCCTGACGCTCGACCGTGAAGAGGCGTCTGAGGAAGCTTTTATTAAGGGAATGGTGGGGGATGATCTGGACGTTGAGCAAAGCCTGCAATTTACAGACAGCAGTCTCGCCACGCAGGTGGCACCCAGGAGTGACACGGCCGTTTTACAGGTTAATAATCTGACGGTAGGTGAAACGTCACTGCCGGATCTAAAGGACTGTACGCTTACCGTCTACGAGGGCGAAATTGTGGGCGTGGCGGGGGTCGCCGGCAACGGGCAGCTGGAGTTGGCCGAAAGCCTGCTGGGGTTGCGCACGATTGTAAGTGGCGAAGTGCGGCTCAACGGCCGCCATATAAACAACCTCAGCACGCGAGAACTGCTGCGAGAAGGCGTGGCCTATATTCCCGAAGATCGCTGGCAGGACGGCTTTTTGGCCAAGGCAAACGTCGCCCAAAACTTGATTCTAGGATTGCACCGGCGCACGCCATACAGCAACGGCCGTTTCTTAAACTGGGCCGAAATTTTCCGGCAGTGTGAGAAACTCATTCAGGAGTTCAATATCAAGACCAGTGGCCCCACAGACACAGCCGGCAACCTCTCCGGAGGCAACATCCAGCGCGTGATGTTGGCACGGGCCTTTTCTCAGCCGGTGCGTTTTCTCATTGCCCACAACCCTACACGTGGCCTGGATATCCCCTCAATGGAGTTTATCTATCGCCAAATTCTGCAGCGGCAAGAAACCGGCATGGCGACATTGCTCATCTCGGAAAATATGGATGAGCTCTTTTTGCTCAGCAACCGCATTGTGGCCATATGCAACGGTGAAGTGATGGGCGAGCTGCAGCGCCACGAGTTTGACCGGTATCAGCTGGGCCGGATGATGAGCGGGGTGAAACAAGGTGCGTAGTCGACCGCTAACCCAAACTGTGCAGCAGCGGACTAACTTTTTGAACCAGATAGGCCCTTATTTAGCGGCTGTTTTGGCAGCATTTATCTTCGTTGGTATTTTACTACTGCTCATGGGATTCAACCCGCTGCGCGCCTTCGAGACCATTTTGTTTACCTCCTTTCGTACCCGCAACGGTTTTATCCAGACGTGGCTAAAGTTCATCCCCCTGGTGTTTTTGGCGCTTGCTTTCACCATTCCGGCCAAGGGAGGCAAGTTTAACATTGGCGGTGAAGGTCAGATGATCATGGGCGCGGTTGGGGCAGCTGTAACCGGCATTCTATTGGCGGATTTACCGGCCTTTATTTTGCTGCCGCTGGTACTGCTTGCCGGATTTCTTAGCGGGGCGTTTTGGGCCTTCATTCCGGCCATTTTGCTCTATCGTTTTAATATAAATGAAATTTTGTCAACGGTGCTGCTCAACTTTGTTTCGTTTAGCGTCATTGATTATGTGGCCACCGAAATATGGCCGGATCCTTTGGCCGGACACCCTACCACCATCCCCCTTGGAGCCGGCGGCGAGCTGCCCTTGCTCATTGCCAGTCCACCCCTGCACAGCGGCCTGCTTATTGCTTTGTGTGTCGCCGCAGCCGTTTATATTTATACGGAGCGCACCTCGGCCGGTTATGAGTTAGTGGCAACCGGGGCGAATCCCCGAGCTGCGGCCGTTTTTGGTATCAATACGCGCATCCTTTTTTTGCTGGCCCTTGTATTAGGCGGAGCCGTGGCCGGTCTGGGCGGCGCCGTTGAAGTAGCCGGCGTCCATCACCGGCTTATTGAAGGATTGCAGTCCAACTTTTTGGCCCTGGGCATCATCATCGGACTTATCTCAAAAGGGAATCATGCAATCCTGCCCTTTGTAGCCCTATTTATTGCTGTTCTGGAAGTAGGCGCCAGCGCTATGCAGCGAACCCTGGCCATCCCCGTGGAAATGGTGTTCATCGTCGAAGCGCTCATTCTCATATTTGTGCTGCTCAGCGATGTTGTGCGTAAGGACATCGGTTACAAGTTAAGGGTTTGAGACAATTGTCAAAGGCCATAATTCAAACACAGATGTCTCGTTTTTTCGTTTTCGTTTGA
>PABI01000010.1 GCA_002699125.1 Anaerolineaceae bacterium | reverse complement strand
TGCTTGTTTTCTGGGTGGTCATCACATTGCTTTCACGATGATTAATCTGCGACATGTGCTGGCACCACTCTAATAAGTTTCATTTAGTTCATAAACAAAATCAGATATGTCCAGTTGGCGTAGGTAAGCGTAAGCGTGTGTAAATGGGTATCAATGTGCAAAAGGTAATCGAGCAAAGTTGAAACGAGTGCCATAGGTAACGGGTAAATATCCTTTTTTCTTTACAGATTTGGGCTGGTTAAGCAGCCTGACATTCAATTGATCTCGCTGTTTTACACCGGACTGCCATGAAAGCCGCACAACATTGAGGCAACTGCTCATTTTTCGGCAAGAATCTCCGTAAGCTTGGCTCCTTACGATCTCTGAGTTCAGTAAACACCCTACTTCAGAATTGCCCACAACAGGCAAGGAGGCCAGCAATGGTATGCAACAGCAAGCTTTATTAACCCTGCGTCAATCCCAGCGTGTTCGCCACCTGATTTACCCTGCCATTTTGGCAACGATTTACACCGTCTGGGTCATTTACATGACCCTCTCACAAAATTGGACACTGTTTTATTCTTATTGGCCTGCTTCTCTCACGATGGTGCTTGGCTCCTTTGTAGCTGGCATCACCGCCGAAGGCGGCGGGGCAGTTGCCTTCCCCGTTTTCACCAAAGTGTTGCACATTGCTTCCGCCGATGCCCGCACCTTTAGCTTGATGATTCAAACGTTTGGCATGGGTATGGCCAGCGTTTTTATTGTTTCTCGCGGCATCAAGGTGCTGCCTCGTGTCATCTTCTTTGTTTCCCTGGGCGGAATTTTTGGACACATGTTGGGCTTATTTTGGTTTCCCTTGCCTGCACCTTATCCTAAAATTCTCTTTACCTTTGTCACTACAGCCTTTGGCGTGGCCCTGTTCATTTCGCGCTGGGGGCTGCACTGGACACCGCAGCAGGATTTGCCGCAATGGACCCGGCGACATCGTGTGATTTTTGTGGTGCTGGGTGTTTTTGGTGGCATGTTTGCGGCCAATGTCGGCTCTGGCATCGACGTGGTGACGTTTATCGTGCTGACGTTGATGTTTGGCGTGAATGAAAAGATTAGCACGCCCACCACGGTGATTATCATGGGGCTAAACTCAATTGTGGGCTTTATCTTTCACAGCGTGGTGGCTCAGGATATTTCCCCGGACGTATGGCGCTACTGGCTGGTGGCCGTACCTATTGTGATTGTGGGCGCGCCGTTGGGAGCATTTGTTGGCTCTAAAGTTAGCCGGGAGGCGATTATCATCTTCTTGCTATCGCTCATAGGCATAGAGCTGATGACGACGTTGTGGCTGGTGCCGTTTACGGCCGTAATGTGGCAGGTCACCATCATCGCCACCGTTGCTTTTGGCCTTTGTTTTGCCGCTATGCTCTACTACCGGCACAATTATTTGCCCCGCTGGCTGGACCAAACCGGCGAGCATTTAGACGAAGAATGAGTGATGTGTGATGCGTGAAACGGGAGCGGGAGTGATGTTCTGGCCCCGTTTCACGCATCACGCTTTAGGAATGCTTCAAAGGCAGCCAATTGCTCACTATTGCCAATGACAGCCAGCAGATCACCAGACTCAAACAAAAAGTCCCCCCCAGGGTTTGCGTGCAATTTACTTTCTCTTAAGACCCCAACGATAGATGCTCCCGTCTTTTGCCGGACGTTGCTCTCTCCCAGCGTTTGCCCTGCCAATGAACTAACCGATTCAAGCTGGAACCAGTCAAAGCTTAACAGCCGGGCCGCATTTTGCAGCTGGGCGATGTTGTGGTAGCCGGCCTGCTGTTGGTAAATAGGTGCATATAAATCCCGCCGAATGTTATCGGTATATTTTTGTATTTCTAAAGCTGGAATGTTCAGATGCAGCAATGCCTGCCGCGCCATTTCCAGCGCCGCTTCAAATTCTGGTTGGACGACTTCATAAACGCCCTGATCGTAAAGGGCGCGCATAGGCTCGATGCCCTCAGCCCGGGCCACAATTGCCACCTCTTTGTTTAAATGGTTGACCTGCTCCACAATTGATTTTGTAACCAGAATATCTGGCGTCGTGATCAAAACGAGCCGGGCTTTGGCTGCATAGGCGGCTTCTAGAACCAATTCATGGGTGGCATCTCCAAAAATAATGGGGAACTTTCTTTGTTTTGCCTGCTCAATTTCCCGATGATCAATTTCGATGATCACAGATTCCAAATTTAACTGCGTCAGAACCTGGGCCACATATTTGCCAATTCGCCCGCCGCCGGCAATGACCACATGGTTTGCCAGCCCGGTTGAAGGGATGTTGATGGATTGCAAGGGATCGCCTGGTTTTAGCCGTTTCCGGAGAGCATAGACACGCCCCGATAATCCGGAAATAAGCGGCGTTAACACCATGGTGATGATGGCTGTCGTTAAAATAAGGGCGTAAAGATCGTTGTCAATGGAGTTGGTGCTCACCCCGACCCGCGCCAGCACAAAAGAAAATTCGCCAATTTGGAACATGCTCAATCCCACAGCGATGGGAATGATATTACCATAGCCAAAAATGCGGCTGATGCTGCCCAAAATGAGCCCCTTGCCCAGCGCAACAAGCAACACTATCGTTAGAATTTGCAGCCAATTGGCAAATAGATATGAAGGGTCCAGCAGCATCCCCACAGAAACAAAAAAGAGCAGGCCAAACAGGTCACGCAGAGGAATAATATCGCTCAACGCCTGGTGCCCGTAGTCAGACTCGCTCAATACCATGCCGGCCACAAAAGCCCCAAAAGCAAAGGAAAGGCCAAAGAGATACGTAACGTAGCCAATCCCCAAACCGATTGCTGTGATAGACAGAAGGAAAAGTTCCCTGGAATTCCAATCTGCTACATAGGCCACCAGCCTGGGGATAAACCGCGTGCCGACGAAAAACATCAAAAACAGGAAAACGGCCGCTTTCAACGCCGCAATCCCCAAAATGGAAAAGCTAAAATCGGGATTGTTTAGCTGGGGCAAAATGATCATCAAGGGCACAACAGCTAGGTCTTGCACAATGAGGATGCCAATCATCACCCGGCTGGACAGCGTACCCAGACGACCCTGCCCCATTAACGTTTTCAGAATGACCATCGTGCTGGAAAGCGTAATGAGACCGCCAAACCAAAGCGAAGTTAACCAATCCCAGCCAAACAGCTGGCCAATGCCGTAGCCAAAGGCCATGGTCAAAACAATTTGAATTGGTGTGCCGATTAAGGCGACGTGCCGTACAGGTTCCAGCTCTTTTAAGGAAAATTCCAGCCCCAACGCAAAAAGCAGTAAGGCGACACCAATTTCCGCCAGCAGTTCAATATCGTGAACTTCAGTTACCGTAGGCCCGGCGGTAAACGGCCCCACCAGCACCCCGGCCAAAATGTAGCCGAGGAGCAAAGGTTGTTTCAGCCGTTGAGCGATTAAGCCCCCAATGAGCCCGGCAACAACAATAATGGCAATATCAGCGGCAATGCCCATCTAGATTTTATTCCCCTTCTGGTTGCTCAGATTGAAGCTGGCTGATTACCCGGCCCGGGCTGGTAAATGAGATGCCCTGGGTTGAATCGGCGTGAATCATGATCGCTTCCACAATCGGTTCGTAAACAGGCTGCTCGGCGCCCCATTCCACGATGAAATTGGCACCGAGGCCGGCAGCACCGGCGGCAATTGCCTCTGTGTCCACGTAGAAATCAGTTGTGCCTAACGGCCGTAACTGAACAGGAGCGCTCAAATAATCTTTTACCAGCGTGCCTTGCGCATCGTAATACCGGACGGCCGTGATAACGATGGCGTTGTTGGTATCTGTGTTGTGAATGCTTAACGTAACGGTGAGGTCCAGCGTTTGCCCCCGAGGGGACGAGTAGATTTTTGTGTACGCCGGAACGTAGATTGTTTGTCCAACGGTGATGTCTAAATCTTGAATGGGGACAGTTGGTTCCGGCAGGGTTTGATTGGTGGGCGACGGGCCACAGCCGGCAAAGAGCAGGGCAAAAAGGAAGAGGAACAGATAGTTGCTGGAAATTGTCGTTCGGGTAAGTGAAAACAAGTTCAGGCTTTTCATAAGCATGTTCACTCCTGAAGACGTGGGTAGAAGTGTTACCAGTATCCTACAGGGCATTCAGGCAGACAACAGGTTCTCACAAAAAGCTGATTTTTACATTGAAATGGACCCTTTGCGGAAATCGGTTTTGCCAATCATCACGTTGATCAGCACGGGACGGCCGTTCCCCACCACCTTTTTCCCCTTCTCCAAAGTCTCATTCACCTGCGCCGGATCGTCCACGCAAAACCCTTCACCGCCGTACCCCTGCGCCACAACGTGATAGTTGGTTTGGGCCAGCTCTGTGCCCAGCGGCGTGCCCAAAATTTCTACCTGGTCCCGGGCAATTTGGGCCCATGAGGCATCATTGCCCACCACGGCAATAACGGCTGCGTTGTGCCGGGCGAAGGTGTCAAACTCGGCCAGGGAGTAACCGGCCGAGCCGTCGCCGTACAGCAGCCATACCTCGGCATCCGGGCGGCATAGCTTGGCGGCCAGGGCAAAGCCGCCGCCGGCCCCCAGCGTGCCAAACGCGCCGGGGTCCAGCCAGCAAAGCGGCGCGCGCGGCCGCACAATGTAGCTGGCTGTGGCCACAAAATCACCGCCGTCACCAATAAAGATGCTGTTTTCGGCTACGGCCGTTTCCAACTGCTGGCACAACTTAACCGGGTTCACCAGCCCGGTTTCCTCCTGCGCCGTCTGGCCAATTCCCGCGTCGCGGGCAGCGTCACGTGCCGCTAAGTTGGTATGCCACTCTTCCCAGGTGGCCTGCGTCATCTCCGGATTCCAGTTTTCGGCCAACATGCGCAAAAAAGCGCCGGGATCGGCCAGGACGCCAATCGTGGGGCGGCGATTTTTAGTGAGATCTTCCTTGCTGCGATTGATCGAGATGTAGGTGGCGCTGCGCGGAATGGTACGGCCGTAACCCAACCGAAAATCCGCCGGGACCCCCGCCAGAAGTATCACATCTGCATCGCGCAGTGCTTTGCTGCGCTTGTGCCGCAGGTGCAGCGGGTCGCGCCCCAGCAGGCCGCGCGCCATGCCGGAAAGGTACGTGGGGATGCCCAGCTTCAGCACGGCCTGTTGCAGCGCCGCACTTTGTTGGGCGTCAACCAGTGCCTGGCTGCCAATGATGAGCAACGGCCGTTTTGCTTCCAGCAGCGCTTGAGCTACCTTTTTCACCTCATCGGCCGTAGGCAGCGGCGGAACGATTGGCTGGGGATCGCCGGCCCGCTGTTCCCAGGCGCGGCCAAAGGTGCGCCGCAGATGCCCGCCAAAAAACAGCTTCATCGCTTTGCCTAGCAGCCCTTTGCCGCTTGATTCCATCGTCCAACTGCGCACCAGCGCCTCCGGATAGAGCAAATCGATGGGAATTTCCAGGAAGACGGGGCCGGGCACGCCCTGCTGGCACACCTGAAACGCCTCTTCCAGCAGGGGCACGATGTCGCGCACTTTTTTGGCAGCTCGGGCCCACTTCACAATCGGTTTTACCAGGGACAGTTGGTCAATATCTTGCAGCGCGCCGCGCCCTTTTAGCAGCGTGGCGGCCGAACCGCCAATGAGCACCAGGGGGGATTGGGCCATCTGCGCATTTTTGAGCGCGGTGATACTGTTGGTAACGCCCGGTCCGGCGGTGACGGCGGCCACACCGGGTACCCCGGTTAATCGGGCAGTGGCGTCGGCGGCGAAGACGGCCGTTGCCTCATGCCGCACATCAATCACCCGAATGCCTTGCTGCTCCGCTCCCACCAAAATCGGCGAAATGTGCCCGCCGCACAGCGTGTACAAAAACTGCACGCCCTGCTTTTGCAGCACCTCACCTACCAACACGCCGCCGTTCATCTCCGTTACCATAATCCTCTCCTTATGAATATTATCCACAGATTACACAGATTTCGCAGATTGGTTTTGAAAGGTAAAAAAATCTGCGCTAATCTGCGTAATCTGCGGATTTCAAATATTTTATCATTAAGAGGCAGGGAGGGTGAGGATGAAGGTGCTGCCCTGGTTGGATCCAGGGGAAACGGCCGTTACCTCCCCCCCGTGTGTTTTGGCAATGGCCCGCACGATGGCCAGCCCTAGGCCGGAGCCGCCGCTTTCCCGGCTGCGTGAAGGGTCGGCGCGGTAGAAACGGTCGAAGACATGCTCCAGCTGCTCCGGCGTCATGCCCTGGCCGCTGTCCTGCACCCGAACTTGGACGGTGTCGTCAATTTGTTCGACTTGCAGGAGGATACGGCCGTTTTCTGGCGTGTGTCTTAGCGCATTATCCACCAGATTGTGCAGGCTTTGGCGCAGCCGCGTCCCGTCGGCCTGGATGGTGGGCAGGTTGCCCAGCAGCTCCACGCGCAGCTCGATTTTTTGGCCACGAGCAATCGGTTGGAAGGCAGCGGCCGTTTCTTTTACCAGCGCCGCCACGTCCACCGACGTCACGTTGAGCGACAGCTGCGACGCCTCTGCCTGGGCCAGCTCGCGCAAATCATCAATGAGGCGGGTGAGCAGCCGGGTTTGTTCGTACAGCCGAGCGACCTCTTCTTTTTCCAGCGGATACACATCGTCCAAAATGGCGCGTAAATTGCCCTGAATCACCGTGACCGGCGTGCGCAGTTCGTGGGCTACGTCGGCCAGCAGATTGCGCCGCAAGGTTTCCGCGCCCTCCAGCCGTTCGGCCATCTCGTTAAAGGCATCGGCCACGGCCATGATTTCTTCGCTGCCGTTGATGTGTACCCGCTGGCTTAAATTCTTGCTGCCCAGGCTGCGGGCAGCGGCGGCCAGTTTGTCTAACGGCCGTACCAAAGACCGCGCAAAAAAGATGCCCATCACCAGCCCCAAAATGCCGCCGCCGATGATAAAGATGGCAATCTGGCGCGGAATAAATTCGCGGAAAAACAGTTGAAATTGGACAATGGTTTCTTCGGGCAGCGTTTCCAGCGCGGCGATCAATTCTGGCGTTGGCTGTACTAGGTTAAACTGGCGCATTAAACCAGAAAAGGTCAGGGGAATCAGCATCACCAGGAAAATGACGCCAATGAAGGCCAGAATGAAACGAGTCTGTAAGCGATTCATTTGTCCTCCGCCAAGCGGTAGCCGATGCCGTAAACCGTTTGGATAAACGTGGGATTTTTGGGGTCTGGCTCAACTTTGCGGCGCAGATTTTTGATGTGGCTGTCCAGGGTGCGGTCCATGCCGATGTATTCCTGCCCCAATCCGTGCTCGATGAGTTCGCTGCGGGTGAAAACAAAGCCGGGATTTTCCATCATCGTTTGCAGCAGGCTGAATTCGGAGGGGGTTAGTTCAACGGAACGGCCGTTCACTTTCACTTCGCGCTTGCCAGTGTCCAACTGAATCCCGGCTACGGCAAAAACATTGCTTTCCAGGCTGTCCCCCCCGCCGGTGAGCCGATCTTTGGCACGCAGCTGGGCGCGCACACGGGCCACAACTTCAGCCGGATTAAACGGCTTGGTCACGTAATCATCTGCGCCTAGCTCCAGCCCCACTATCTTGTCACTGTCTTCCACCCGCGCCGTGAGCATGATGACGGGGATTTGCCGCAGGCTGTCGTCGCTGCGCACCAGCCGGGTGATGTCGTAGCCGTCCATGTCTGGCAGCATCAAATCCAGCAGCAGCAGATCGGGCTTTTCGCGGCGCAAGGTGTGAACGGCCGTTTGTCCATCATACGCCACCAGCACGCCAAACCCGGCCTTCTCCAGATACCCGCGCAGCAGCCGGGCAATCTCCTTATCGTCGTCTACTACCAGGACTTGTTGTTTTAACATGGCCAATCAGTTTCAAAGTATGCAAGTGGGCGAGTTTGCGAGCGGTTTGCGAGCTTGTCACCTTGTCACCCCTTCACCTTGTCACGACTATATCACTCATACCGCAGCGCTTCAATCGGCCGTAGGCCGGAAGCGCGCCAGGCGGGATAGATGCCAAAAATCAGCCCCACGCCGGCGGCAAAACCTGTCGCCAAGCCAATCGTGCCCCCATCCACCACTGTTTCAATTTCCAGCGCCGATCCCGTTAGATTGGCAATGGTGAGACCCAGCACAATGCCCAGCGTGCCGCCAAGCAGGCTCAGCAGCAAAGATTCCAGCAAAAATTGGACCAAAATGTCCCTTTTTAAGGCACCCACCGCTTTGCGAATGCCAATTTCCCTGGTGCGTTCCGTCACGCTGACCAGCATGATATTCATGATACCAATGCCGCCGACCAGCAGCGAGATGCCGGCAATCGAGCCTAAAAAGGCGGTCAACGTGGCCGTCACCGTATCAAAGGCGGAGAGCAAGTCGGTCTGGCTGAAGATGGAAAAATCATCTTCGCCCGCGTAGGTGATGCGATGCTGTTCGCGCAAAATCTCGGTGACCTGCGTAGTGGCTTCATCGGCCAAATCTTCGCTGGCTGCCTGGGCAAAGATAGTGCTCACTGCTTTGGCTCCAGTGCGGGTGCGCTCCGGGTAGAGGCGGCTCTGCGCTGTGGTGATGGGAATGAAGGCAGTGGTGTCCGGGTTGCCGCCCAGCCCCTGGCCACTTTCTGGCAGCACGCCCACCACTTCGTAGCTGACCCCGTTTATTTTAACAGAACGGCCGATGGGGAACGCTTCGCCAAATAAATCCTGGGCCACGGTTGCCCCCAGCACGGTGACGCGCGCACTGGTAGCGATGTCGGCTTCCGTGAGCGTGTCGCCAGCAGCAAAATCGGTCAGATTGTTGACCGTGAAATAGTTGGCCGTAACGCCCGTCACGGATTCGTTTTCAGACACGCCGTTATAGACAATCTCTTGCGAACCGCTGGTGCTGGCGGCTACTTCACCCAGGGCGGTGGCCGCCAGCGGGTCAGAAAGGGCCACAACGTCATCCATGCTCAGGGCGGGACGGCCGTTGCTGTTTTCAAAATCAGTGCTGATCGTGAGCAAGTTGGTGCCAATCGACTGGATTTCGTTGGTGATGGAGGCGCTGACGCCGTTGCCAATTGAGAGCAGGGCAATCACGGCGGCCACGCCGATGATAACGCCCAGCATCGTCAAAATCGAGCGCATCTTGTTGGCCAACAGGCTGTCCAGGGCGGTTAAAAAGCTTTCAGAAATGTTCATGGTTTCCTCAAATTGATTAAACCGCAGATTACACAGATTGGCACAGACTGTGCGTGCAGATTTTTTGTTTTTAATCGGCAAATCTGCGTAATCTGCGAAATCTGTGGATTATAAATGCTCCACAATGACGCCATCGCGAATCCAGATGGTGCGCTGGGCATATTCGGCCACTTCGGGATCGTGAGTGATCATCACCACGGTCATCCCCTGGCTGTTTAGCTCCTTGAAAATGTTCAGGATTTCATTGCCAGATTGGGTGTCTAGCGCCCCAGTTGGTTCGTCGGCCAGGATGATGTTGGGGTTGGGAGCCAGGGCGCGGGCAATGGCCACGCGCTGCTGCTGCCCGCCAGAAAGCTCGTCTGGCTTGTGGTCCAGACGGTCGCCCAGCCCCACCGAGTTGAGGGCTTCTTTGGCCCGGTCACTGCGTTGGGAACGGCCGTAACCCCCATACATCAGCGGCAGGGCGACCTGTTTTTCGGCCGTGGTGCGCGGCAGCAAATTAAACTGCTGGAAGACAAAGCCAATCCGCTTGTTACGAATCCGCGCCTGTTCGTCGTCGCTCATCTGGCTCACGTCAATGCCGTCCAGCGTGTAACGGCCGCCCGATGGCGCATCAAGGCAGCCAATCACGTTCATCAACGTACTCTTGCCGGAGCCAGACGGCCCCATAATGGCCACAAATTCGCCTTCTTGAATTTTCAAATCCACCCCGCGCAGGGCATGGACCATCATCTCGCCCATTTCATATGATTTGGTAATGTTGGTTAGTTCGATCATGTGCTTTTCTCGCTTGTAAACCAAACCTGACAGGTTTTCATGGAACCTTGTTGAAAGGATCCTTCGCATGACAAATATTTCTTAAATTCATGCCTGTTTCGTATACCTGTCAGGTTTAATAAGTGGTTAGTTACCGCCAAACGGTCCACCGTCATTGCCTGATCCTGGGCCAAAGGTTTGAACGGGCTGTGCTGTTTCAATGAGCAACTCGTCCCCTTCGTTTAGCCCGCTGGTGATTTGGGTGTTTGCTTCATCGCGCAGGCCAATCATAACCTCGACTACTTCACCGTCGGCGCGGGTAACGTAGTATTTACCCGCGGCCCGGTCCGGCGTGATGGCTCGATTGGGCACCAGCAGCACGTCGCTGCGTTGGGCGGTGATGAGATTGGCGTTGGCCGTCATCCCCACGCGCACCGGCAAATCGGTAGCGTCGAGTGCCAGATAAACATTGTAGGTGACCAACCCGCTGCCCTGGCTGGCAGTGTTGCGCGGCGCAATTGACACCACTGTCGCTTCAATTTCACTATCGGGGAATGCTTCCAGGCTGATAACGGCCGTTTGCCCCAAAATAATGTTGCTAATATCGACTTCATCCACATCCAGCACCAGTTCCAGGCTGTCGGAATTAACCATTTCTACCACCACGCCGCTGGCCTGTTCGCCCATGCTGACGTTGACGGCCGTAATCACCCCGTCATAAGGTGCGGTCAGGGTAGCATTAGCCAGATTGCGCTCGGCGCGGGCCAGGTTGGTTTGCGCCTGGGCCAGCTGCGCCTCAGCCATGTTGACTTGCGCATCAGACGCGCCGCTCACCAGCCGGTCTAGCGACGATTCGGCATTGGCCAGATTGGCTTCTGCCTGGGCAATTTGCGCCGCTGTGGCGCCTTCCTGCACTTGCTGCAAGCGTAATTCGGCCGTTTGCAGTGAAGCGGCCGCCAACGAAACTGATGCTTGTGTGGCGGCAATAGAGTTCGGATCGCCGTTTAGCAGTTGGCCTAATGTTTCTTGAGCCGCTTGCAGTTGGGCGTTGGCCTGCACAGCGGCCGTTCGCGCCGAAAGTTCCATATCGGCCAGCTGTTCTGCGGAGAGGTAATCGCTTTCGGTGACCAAAATGGTGCTGTGCTGCTCTGCCGCCTGGGTGGCGGCCGTTTGTGCCAGTTCCAGCTCAATTTGGGCGGCTTCAATTTCGGCGGCGTCGGCTGCGGCCGTTTGGTCAGATAATCTGGCGTAGGCGGCGTTGAGATCGGCCTGGGCGGCGTTCACGTCGGCTTCGGCGGCGGCGATGTCGTTGGCGTTGGGGCCGTCCAGCAGGTCGGCCAGCTGCGCTTCGGCACTGGCAACGGCCGCTTCGGCGGCGGCAATGTCAGCATCGGTGGCTGGTGCTAACAGAGTGGCCAGATTGGTTTCCTGGATGACCACGTTTTGTTCCGCATTGGAGACGGCGCGTTGCAGATCGGCCGTTTCTAGCTGCAAAAGCGGTTCACTGGCAGCAACCGTGTCGCCCACAGCCACATAAATTTCGGCGACGGTGCCACCGCGCAGCAGAGCCAGCTCGGCCGCTTGAGCGGCTTCAAGGTTGCCGCTGGCCGTGGCGCTGGCCGATAAATCACCGACATAGGTGGTTACAATTTCACCGGTTTGCGGCGCTTGCGCCGCGGCGTTGTTTTGCCCCTGACGAATCAATAAAAGGGCGACAAGCAGCAGCAGGCCGCCGACTGCTATCCAACTCCATTTGTTGTTTAAGTACTTTTTCATTAGATTATTCCTTTAACCCCCTCCCTGGCCCTCCCCCTACCAGGGGAAGGGAACTGGCTCCCTCTCCCTTGAGGGAGAGGGTTGGGGTGAGGGTGTTTATCTATTCACCAAACGAACCTGGACCGCCAAAGTTTTGGGTAGGCTGGCTGGTGACCAGTTGTAAAATATCACCTTCGGTGAGGCCAGATGTAATTTGTGTGTTCTCGTCGTCGCGCAGGCCAATTGACACTTCTACCTGGCGGAAGCTGCCGTCTGCCTGCTGCACATCGACAAAATATTTGCCGACAGCGCGGTCTGGAGTGATGGCGGCGTTGGGCACCAGCAGCACATCCTGACGCTGGGCCGTGATCAGGTTGGCGTTGGCCGTGAGCCCAATGAGGGTGGGTAAATCATCTGCCTGGTAAGCCAGATGCACGTCGTAAGTGACGAGTGCGCTGTTGGCGTCGCTGGCGCTGGGGGCAATGGCCACAATTTCGCTGGTGATGGCCCGATCTGGCCATGCTTCCAGGGTGATGCTGGCCGGCTGCCCCACGGCAAAACTGCCGATATCCACTTCATCGACACTGAGCACGACTTCCAGACTGTTGCCATCTACTAACTCAACGACCGGGCCACTGGCAATTTCACCTTCTGACACGTAAACGGCCGTTACCACCCCCGCAAAAGGTGCGCGAATGGTTGCTTCAGCTAGGGCTTCTTCGGCATCTGCCAAGGTCAGTTCAGCCTGGGCTACCTCAGCTTCTGCGGCGCGAATTTCTTCCTGTGTTGGTCCGTCTAGCAGGTCAGCCAATGATGCCTCGGCCTGGGCCACAGATGCTTTTGCGTTGGCAATCTCAGCCGTAGTGGCCCCGGCCAACGTGCTGTCCAGATCAATTTGGCTGCCTGCCAGGCGGGCGTTGGCGGCGGCGACGCTGCTTTGGGCCGCGCCGGCGCTGGGGCCGGCCAGCAGCTCATCCAGCTGGGCCTGGGCATTGGCTACGGCCTGTTCGGCCTGCCGTCGGGCTTCATGCGTAGCGGCGGTGGGATTATCTTCATTGGCCTCAACGGCGCTTTCCAGCTGCTGTTGGGCGGCCAATAGGCTGGCTTCGGCGGCGGTAATTTGGGATTGTTCGATGCTGCTTTGGGTGCTGTTCAAATCGGCCACCGAAGAGGCGAGCGACGCCTGCGCGGAAGCAATAGCAGCTTCGCTGAGGGCGATTTCTGTCGCGCTGGGGCCGGCCAGCAAATCATCTAGCTGGGCCTGAGCGCTGGCCAGAGCCGCTTCGGCTGAAGCGATCTCCGCCGCGCTGGTGGGCGCCAGCAGATCATCCAGGCGCGCCTGGGCTAACGTTACGGTTTGCTGGGCATTGGCGACATCAAATTCCAGGTCGATGGCATCGAGCTGCACCAGCAGATCGCCTGGCTGCACGCTGTCGCCCAGGCGTACGGGCACGCTTACCACGTGGGCCATCGTATCGGCCGTGAGGACGGCTTCGCGTTGGGGCAAGAGCTGGCCACTGGCACTGGCACTGGCGGAGAGATCGCCGATAAAGGCGACGGCCGTTGCCACATCTTGGGCTGCGGCAGATTCTGCATTTGTTCGGTTCAGGCTGGAACCAATGAGAAGAACGGCGGCGAATACGGCCGTAACGATTCCCACTGTCAACCAACGTTTTTTGTTCATCGTGATGCTCCTACAACAAGTTATTGATTTAATTTCAACACGATGACAAGCTTAACGGGCAAATCTGGAGAAGTTATGGAGAACTATGGCAAACAGTTTGCAAATTCGGGGATGTACTATCGCAGATACCAGGTTTCTTCTGAATCAAAAATCCAGGTGGTTTGGCTGCTGGGCAGGGGATTCAGGCGCAGCGGGGCAGGCCAGTTGACGTGTTCCCAACCGTCAGCCGTTAGGATAAGCGGCTGGAAGGTTTTGTTGGTGAGGCGTTCAATGTGGGGCAGATCTACACCATCGGCCGGGGTGTTGGGTTCTTCCACAAGCCAGAGGTGGGGTGGGGCATCGGCCGTTTTGACCTGACCCAAAAAGCAGGCAAAGATGGCCGAGCGTTCGATGCCGGTGGCGTCTTCTATAAAGCCGATGTATTGGGTGGGCAAATCTTCAATCGAGAAGGGGGTGAATGGGCCAACAAGATTGCGCGGCAGGCTGCCCTGCCACTGTTCGAAGCGAATACTCCAATCCATGTAAATTCCCAGCGCAACTTCAATTGTTTCTTCATGCGCCACATCACCAGAAACGAGGTAATGGGCCGTATAGCCGGTGATGCCGTCCCGCACCGATTGGGAGATGGTGATGATGCCGCCGCCGTTGGCAGCGGCCGTTTCCACGTCGGCGATGATTTGGGCTGGATTGCCGGTATCGAAATGGGTTTCATCGAACCAGCCGTACTTTTCATTGTACACATAGCGGGAATCTGGCATGGGGTTGACGAAGCGCAGGGCACTGCTGCCGTCGTTGGCACAATCAATCAAGTAATAGCCGGAGCGCATGGCGCGGTTGCCGGCGGCGGGAGCGTGTTTGCCAAACAGCGAACCAACCTGCTCATTGGCAAAAAAGAGGCCAAGCAGCAAGCCTAGCAAAGCGATGGCCCGGTAAAGATTACCATGCCTCGTGGCAGTTTTCAGGGACCAACTCATGCTGCACATTTTAGCTGCGAACGGCCGTTTGACAATTACAAACAGAATTCCTTATACAATCATTTATCTACCCAATTGCACGTGTTGGTTAAACGGGTGGCTCGCTACCAACCTGGTACGGTGGGTCATTAAAATAATCGTTCGCTCAGCCCCGGCGGCCAATACCGTTTGCAGTACAGTGGTGGCGGTAATTGGGTCCAGATTGGCGGTAATCTCATCCAGCAGCCAGATTGGCGCATCTTTTAACAACATGCGCGCCAGGGCAATTCGCTGGCGTTCGCCGCCGCTCAGCCGTGCGCCGCCCTCGCCCACGTACGTATCGTACCCGTCGGGCAGCGAGGTGATGAAGGTGTGAATCTGGGCCGCCTGCGCTGCGGCCACAATGGCTTCATCGCTGGCTGTCTTTTGGCCAATGCGGATGTTTTCGCCAACGGTGGTATTAAAAAGATGGGTGCGCTGGGTCATCACGCCAAAAAGCTGCCGCACTGCTTCGTGGGGAATCGCACATAAATCGGTTTTGCCAACCAGGATCTGTCCCGCTTCATGTTCGGCAAAGCGCAGCAAGACGTTGATGAGGGAGGATTTGCCAGCGCCGCTTTCCCCGGTCAGCAGCACCCGCGTGCCATAGGGGATGGCCAACGAGAAATTTGTAAATACGGGTTGTTCTTCCGGCCCATAGCGGAACGTGACTTTCGCCAATGTGAGGGCAGGGTTGGGCGGAAGTGGTGCGGACAATGGTGGTGCTTCGGGAACGGCCGGTGTGCTGTTGATAATTTCAAATACACGGTTAGCGGCCGTTTGCTCTTTGCCCAAATTTTGCCCGGCTAACGCCAGGGGGGTGATTGCTTCAAAGGCGGCAATGGTGCCCAGGGTTAAGGTGGCCAACAAAACCCCTTCCACCCGGCCGATGGCTACCCACAGCACACAAAGTGCAGCCAGATTAACCAGCAGCGTGGAGAGGCCGTTTTGCAGCCCGTCTAACCGGCCCATCTGTCGTTCCGATTGGGTGAGACGGCCGTTCATCT
Organism: Anaerolineaceae bacterium; assembly: GCA_002699125.1. Classification (GTDB taxonomy): domain Bacteria; phylum Chloroflexota; class Anaerolineae; order Promineifilales; family Promineifilaceae; genus Leptofilum. The sequence goes on along the minus strand of PABI01000010.1, from coordinate 11,166 downwards.
CCTCCAATGTTTCCCGCAGCCTGGCTGTGTAGCCAAAGGCAACACTGTCTGCCAACCCCTGTACCGTGTCTATCAGGTGGCTGTTCAGCCGCGTGCGCTGGTCCACCAGCTGCCGGCCGATACTGTCTCCTATCCAGCGCGTCAGCCAGGGCAGCAGGCTGCCGGTCACCAGCATAAAAGCGACCAAAACCAGCGCCGTACGCCCGTCGAACAGGCTGAAGGCAGCGCCCATCACCGCCGTAACGATCACGGCGACGATAGGCGGACTGGCAACGCGCAAATAGAAATTTTGCAGTTCCTCAATGTCAGTTACCACTCGCGCCATGAGGTCACCGCTGCGGAACGCTTGCAGCTGCACCAACGACAGCGGCTCGATGCGCTTGTAAAACCAGACCCGCAGCCGGGCCAGCAGGCGGAAGGTGACGTCATGGCTTACCAGCCGTTCCAGGTAGCGGAAGACGGCGCGTGACAGGCCAAAAAAACGTACGGCCGTTGGTGCCAATCCCAATGACGTAATGCCCAGCTGCAACGCGGCCGTGCTAATCAGCCAGGCAGACGTCATCATGAGGGCGATGCTGCTGCCGATGGTCAGCACGCTCAGCAGCAGCGCCAGCACGGCCCGCCGCCAAAACGGCCGCATCAACCGCAGCACCTGAAACAGGCCAGATTCAGTCATAGGCTCCCTCGCCAACTGCGTGCAGCAGTTGAAAATAAGCCCCCTGCTGTTTCAGCAGCTCCGAATGGGTACCAATCTCCGCGATACGGCCGTTATCCAGCACCACAATTTTGTCCGCCTGACGAATTGTTTCCAGCCGGTGGGCGATGATCAACACCGTTGCCCCTGCCGTGAGCGTTTCTAGATTTTGTTGAATCACCTGCTCATTGTCTGTGTCCAGATTGGCGGTGGCTTCATCAAAAATGTAGATGGGTGCTGACCGCACCAGGGCGCGCGCCAGGGCGATGCGCTGGGCTTGCCCGCCGCTTAGGCGAGTCGCGTTTTCGCCAAGAATCGTCTCGTAGCCCTGCGGCAGGTTTTCAATAAAGGTATGGGCATTGGCTGCCTGGGCCGCGGCCGTCATTTGGACATCGCTGGCATCTAACCTTCCCATGCGGATGTTGTCTGCCACGCTCATGTTGAACAAATAGCCGCGCTGCGGCACCCAGCCAATTTGGGCGCGCCACGCTTGCGCGTCGATTTGGTGCAAGGGGATATTTTCTGTCTCATTAGTGAGCTGGATACGGCCGTTTGTCGGCGTTACAAAACGGAGCAATAAATTGGCCACTGTGGATTTACCGCTGCCGGTTGCGCCTACCAGGGCAACTCGTTCCCCCTTGCTAATCGTTAGCGAAAATCCCTCCAGAGCCGGTCGTTCATCGGCGCCAAACGTCACCGACACGTTCTCAAAGCGAATCTGGTGGAAATCGGGAACGGCCGTACGGCCATCGGTCTCCGGCAGCGGTGCGTTGAGGATGGCGTAGATGCGTTCAGCGGCGGCGGTCCCATCGCGCCCGGCGTGAAATTTGGCCCCCAGCTGGCGCAGCGGCAGATAAAATTCCGGGGCGATGACCAATAAAAACAGGGCTTGCTCAAAGGGAAGACGGCCGTAAAGCAGGCGCAGCCCAATTTCCACGGCCACCACTGCCACGCTAATCGTGGCCAGCAGCTCCAGCGTAAAAGCGGACAAAAATGCCACCCGCAGCACGGCCAGCGTGCTCTGCCGGTAGCGGTCTGTCATCTGGGCAATAATTTTTATTTGGGCCCGGCTGCGGTTGAACAGCTTCAGGGTTGTTAACCCCTGCATCACGTCGAGAAAATGGGCGCTCATCTGGCTAAGCTGGGCATAGCGGCTGTTGGCCAGCGACCCGGCGGCCATGCCAATCAGCACCATAAAAACAGGGATGAGCGGTGCGGTCACCAGTAAAACCACAAACGTGAGCAGATCAATCGGCACCACCACCAGCAAAATGGTCAGGGGAATGAGCAGTGCAACGAACAAAGCGGGCAGATAGTCACGAAAGAAGCTGTCTAAGGCCTCGATGCCATCGGTGATGGTAAGGGCCAGTTCGCCGCTGCGCTCTTGCTGGGTATAGGTTGGTCCCAGCTGGAGCAGGTGGCTCATCAGTCGCCGCCGCAAATCTTGCTTGACGCGGACAGCCACTTCGGCAGCAACAACCTGAATCCCGGCCTGATTAAGCGCGCGCAGGCCAATCGCCCCAAGCAGCAGCATGAACAGCGTAGCCAAACTGGCTCGCGTGGCGCCTGCCAAAAAGGCGCGGTTGATGATGCGGCTGAGCAAAAATGCCTGTCCGATAACCAGCAGTCCGCCCAAAAAGCTCAGCCCGACGGTGGCTAAAAAAGCGAACCGCGCCAACCGCGCCTCGCCTAACAATCGCTTATCCATTTGGTCTTAATTTTAGTGGGAAAGATTGTGAGCAGCCATAGAGGTGCGACGCACTTTCCTAAGTGCATCGCACCTGAAGTTCAAAGATTAATATTCTAAATGGCTTTCCAGCGTTACTCGCTTGCGGAAGACCCAGTAGCTCCATCCCTGGTAAAGGAGAACCACCGGGACAAAAATCAGGGCAACGATGGACATCACCTTCAAGGTGTACGGGCTGGAAGCCGCATTGTAAATGGTCAGGTCGAACTGGCTGCCCAGCGAGGAGGGCATGACGCGGGGGAACAATCCACCAAACAGAAAGGCCACAGTGCCGACCAGGGTTAGCCCGGTGCCGATGAAGGCGCGGCCCAACCGCTGCCGCCAGATCATCCAGCCTGCGGTGAGTAAAGCCACCACCGCTACGGCCAGGCCAATGCCCTGTGCCAGGTTAAACGTGGCAAACAGGTCTGTCTCAATCAGGCTAAAGCCGACAAATGCGACAACCAGGACAACCGTCGGCACCCACAGCCGCTTGAGCAGCGCTTGCACGCGCTCCAGAATGATGCCGTCCGTTTTTAAGCTGAGGAACAGTGCGCCATGAAGGGTGAACAGAGAGAGGGTTACCAGCCCGCCCAGCAGCGCAAATGGACTTAGCAAGGTGAAAAAAGTCCCGGTGTAAGTCATGGAGGCATCGATGGGAACGCCACGGACAATGTTGGCGAAGGCCACGCCCCACAACAACGCCGGTAAAAAGCTGCCGATGAAAACGGCCGTATCCCACGTTTTGCGCCAGGTTGGGTTTTGATCCTTGCTGCGGAACTCAAACGCTACGCCGCGTAGAATCAGGGCCAGCAAAATGAGGAATAGGGCCAGGTAAAAGCCGCTAAACAGCGTGGCATACCAGTGGGGGAAGGCGGCAAAGATAGCGCCCCCGGCCGTCAGCAGCCAAACCTCGTTGCCGTCCCAATGAGGGCCAATCGTGTTGATCACGACGCGCCGTTCCTTATCGTTCTTGGCGACAAAGGGCAGCAATATGCCGACGCCGTAATCAAACCCTTCCAAAAAGAAAAACCCGGTAAACAAAACTGCAATCAGTACAAACCAGAGTGTGTTTAAGTCAAATGACATTGTTTGTATCTCCTGTCCCATCGAGCCTAATAAGCTGCCTCTAACTTGGCTTCTTCTTGATCAGCCTGGGGCAGGGGGAGCAGTTCATCTCCTCCCCGGCTGGTTGTGGCGTATTTCCAGAGAAGGTAAAAATCAGCAACCATCAGCGCCCCGTACACAATCGTGAACCCGATTAAGGAAATCCACAGATCGGTCGTGGTTAGATTTGGCGAAAGGCCATCTTCAACGCGCATGAGCCCCTGCACAATCCACGGCTGCCGTCCCAATTCGGTCAGCATCCAGCCGGTTGAATTGGCAACATAGGGCAAAATTATGGTGAACGGCAGCAGTCCCAGGAACCATTTTGCTTGAGCCAGCTTGCCGCGCCGCCAGAGGAAAAGGCCAACGATGGCAATCAGACTCATCAGCCCGCCAAAACCAACCATTGCCCGGAAGCTCCAGTAGGTCATCCAGATCATTGGCGGTACGTAGTCAGCGTCAGGGCCGTATACGTCAGCGTACTGCTGCTGGTAAAAGGCATTCAAGTCGTTGATGCCCGGCACCATGCCAGAGAATTGATCGTAAGTCATGAAGCTTAACAAGGAGGGAATGCGGATGTTGATGACCGAAGTGCGATTGGATTCATCCCCAATCTGGAAGAAGGAGAGTGATGCTGGCGATTCGCTTTCCCACAATCCTTCGGCGGCTGCCAGCTTCATGGGCTGCTTTTCGACCATGAACTGCCCGCCCAGGTGACCAACGACCATGGTAACCAGCACGGCCGAAAGGCCAAAGATCAGACCGATGCGCATGGAGCGTTCAAACATCAGCTGCTCATCGGCCGTTTTTTGGCGCAGCAGCCGGTAGCCGCTGATGGCGATGATAAAAAACCCGGCGGTGGTAAACGCGCCAAAGACCACATGGGGAAACTGGTAAAAGATGTTTTGATTGGTGATAACGGCGCCAAAATCAACCATCTGGGCACGGCCGTTTACAATTTCGTAACCAACCGGATTCTGCATCCAACTGTTGGCGATCAAAATCCACAGGCTGGAGATGGTGGTGCCGGCGGCGACCATCCAGATAGTCACTAGATGCAATTTCTTGGGCAGTTTGTCCCAACCAAAAATCCACAAGCCAATAAAGGTACTTTCGACGAAGAAAGCCATCAGCGCTTCAATGGCCAGCGGGGCACCAAAAATATCGCCGACAAAGCGGGAATATTCTGACCACCCCATGCCAAATTGAAACTCTTGAACAATGCCGGTGACAACCCCCATGGCAAAATTGATGAGAAATAATTTGCCCCAGAACTTCGTCATCCGCTTGTAGTTTTCATCACCGGTCCGTACGTACAGGGTTTGCATGATGGCCACAATCAGTGACAGGCCGATGGTTAGCGGGACAAAGATAAAATGATAGAGGGTTGTGACGGCAAACTGGAGTCGAGCCAGTTCGATGGTTTCCATATTTCTATACCTCCATTCCGGATTTCCGTAAACCGCAAAAAGTTGTAAGAAAACCAAAGGCTGTTTGCAGTTCACGTTCAGGAGAAAAAATTTTAAGAACTTTTGCTCCCGTTATTGGCGCTGATAAAAGTAATGGAAAGGAAGTATAGTAGGGTCTAGCCGCCCCATTAGTGACATTCGTCACAATGTTGAGTGATAAACTCCACAATCCAATTTATGACTCGTTTGCCTCCTTCAATAGCCGGTCTATAGTCCGGTTTTGCCGCACTGCGCGTGCTCTGTTTTCAGTGGCGCAGAGCCTGGACAGAGCGGTAATCTCCGCTACTGAGATCGTTGGTTACGGCCGTTTGCGTTTCCTCATCCAAATAGCGCCAAAGGGGTTGTTGCCGGCTGTTGAGTTTAGCCAGGGCGGCATTAAGGTGGGTGTCCCATTGCTGAATGAGGGCGGTGAAGTCAGACGGCCGTACGCTGCCGCGACACGCCGGATGGCCACAGGCGCACGGCATGTCATAGGGCAGGTTAAACAAGCCATAATCATCGGTGATTTCTTCGCCGGGCTGAATGTCGCGCACGGCAATCTCAAAGCCATAGCCGGTGCTAAGGGCGTTGCTCTGGCAGCTGTGGTTCACGTAGCGGGCAATGTCCCAACTAAGCAGGCGGGAGCCATCTTTTTCTACAGTGCTGTATTTGTCCAAAATGGGTTGGTAGATGTCGGCGGTGAGCAGGGGATGGTCGGCGGGGAGAACGATTTCCAGCGCGTCCTGCACATAAACGATGGTGCCTTGGGGGATCAGGGCGGTGGCAAAAACGCCAAAGCCAATCGACGGGCTGATGTAACGTAATTCGGTTGCCGGATGAATCATATTTTTGCTGTAAATGCTCCTTGTTCTCGCAAGAGAACGGGTAGAAAGTTTGCTTGCAGTATAGCTAAACTGTGGCACTTTACAACAATAGGGAAATGGCGCAACGGAAACGGCCGTTTCCCGTACTGTGTGCCAGGAGGTTATGGGATGATGAACTATTGGCAAACTCGTGAAAATGACATGTTTTCGGTCGCTGTTACTGCCGGTCTTTTTGCCGGCGGTGCCGCCCTTTTTTTATTTCGTGTGCATTTTCTTCTGGCGGTTCTCATTTTCTTTATAGTCGCGCTGTTGGTGTTTGATAGAACGCGCCTGCACCACAAAACAATGGTGAAAATATTTCACGTTTCCCTGGTTGAAGCCCATCAAGTAGTACAAAACGTGTTAGATGAGAAGGGATTACCTTACAAGATGTACGGCAATGATCGCTTTCTTATCGATAAGGAAATAGAGGTTAAAGTGAGTAAATTTCAGACCAGTGGCGGCTTGGCTGGCACGGCCGTATCGCTCATCCCCAAAACCCATGAAAGCCAACAGCTCATCTTCAGCCTACGCCAAAAGCTGGATGAAGCCTTCCGCCCCCGTGGTCTATAAGCTATTTTGCCACAGAGGGCACAGAGATTTAAGAGGGTATTTCTCTTTCTCCTCTGTACCCTCTGTGGCTAATCCCCTCCGATTTTTTTGTGAAAAGTTCGTAGATTTTCCCCAAATTCTCCCTGCGCTCATGTTATGATACGAACATTGAGAACGGCCGTAGCCCACCGTTCGTTCCTGCCTTTTTTGTGTCTAATTTGCAGATGAACGTGGCGTCCACCTGCAAAAGTGAGTGCCAAACGATGTTACGCAAATACCTGCTTTTTCTGCTGCTGCTTTTTGTTTCTGTCCCTACTTTCTTGCACCAATCTGATAATCCAGTTGTCGTGGCCGCTGCGGAAACGGCCGTCTGGCAATCCACCCCCAGCCCCACGGGCGGCAGCGTTGCCGCTGTCGCCATTTCGCCCGACTTTGCCCAGGATCAAACGGCGTATGCGGCCGTACGCGGTCGCGGCGTTTATCGGTCTGAAGATGGCGGTTTTCATTGGCAGCCTGCCGGACCCGACGGCTGGTACATTAACGATCTGGTTCTGTCGCCCGACTTTCCCAACGACCAGACGCTGTTTGCCACCACCGGGCTGCAAACGGTTACCACCACCGTGCAGCGCAGCACCGATGGTGGCCTCACCTGGCAGCCCGCCACGTTTGCCGAGTCGGTGTTAAACGGCCGTTCCCTGGTCATCTCCCCCAACTTTGCCAGCGACCAGACCCTTTACCTGGTAACCAACGCCTTTGCCCACGTTTCTACCGATGGCGGTGTGAACTTTGCCCCCGCTACCGGCTGGTTTAGTACACATTCGGTCGATGCATTGGCAATGGCCACCGACCAGATCCTGTTTGCTGCTGCGGCCGATGGCAGTGAAGAAGGCATCTTCCGCTCGGAGAATGGTGGTACCAACTGGACTTTGATGCGCAGCGGCGTGTTTACGGCCGTTGCCACCTCCCCCGATTATACCACAGACAACCTCGTCCTGGCGCTGGATAGCGCTGGACAATTGCACCGCTCTGACGACGGTGGCACCACCTGGACCACACCCGCCCTGACAATCAGCGGCAGCAAGCACACCATTGCCTTTTCCCCCACGTTTGTGTTTGACGCAAATGACCAAACTGACAGCAGAATCATGGTGGCCGGTAGTTATGATGACGGCCCCTATCTTTCGGATGATGGCGGTCTTACCTGGAGTGCCTCAGGCTGGTACGATCCGGCTGACACTTTCGAGAACGGCTTGATCGGCGGCACAGTTCATGATCTGGCCTTAGCACCGAACCAGGATTGGGCCGGTACGGTGTTGGCGGCTACCAGCGTGGGCGTGGCCCGCTCTGCTTACGGCGGGACGAGCTGGCGACAGGCCAATGAAGGATTGCCAAACCTGACGGTACGGACCCTGGCCGCTGCTCCCAACGCGCCAGACACGCTTTTGGCCGGAACCACCTATTTTGAAAACTTAATTGTCACCACCAGTAATCCTGGTGAGTACGATGGCAATTTGCAGCTGTCTACTAACGGTGGCCAGACCTGGCAGGTGGTCTCGGAAAAGCTGCGCGCGGTAACGGCCGTTACCTTCTCACCCAATTTTGCCAGCGATGCAACCGCTTTTGCCGCTGCCGGGACCATCGGCCAGCATGGCTTTTATTCCGGTGGTGTCTATCGCTCGACGGATGGTGGCGAAAACTGGACACAGGTTTTTGGCAACCAGGCCATCTTTGGTCTGGCTGTCTCGCCCAACTTTGCCATAGACCAGACCGTATGGGCCACAGCGTGGACCTACACCGGCAGCGTTGGCGTTTATCGTTCTACCAATGGTGGCGCTTCGTGGTCACCCATTGCTCCCGGCGTTGCCGCCTATGATCTTATTGTTTCGCCCAACTATGCCAGCGATCAAACTGTGTTCGCTACCACATCAAATGGCCTGCAAAAGTCCACAGACGGCGGCGGCTCCTGGAATCCCGTTGGCCCGGCCGAATCGATAACGGGTGTGGCCGTTTCGCCTCTCTACGGTGCCAGTCAAACGATACTGGTAACTACCGTTGACGCCCTGCACCGCTCCACCGACGGTGGCACAAGCTGGGAGACATTGGATGTTGGTCTGCCGGCTACCCAGGAAGGCGAACCCCTGATCCTCAACGAAGTCAGTTTTGCCCTGGATGGGTCGCTGCTGGTTGCCGGCTACTATGAAAACCTGGCTGGCAGCACGTTTGTGCGGCGCAGCAGCGATGCCGGGGCGACCTGGAACACAATCGGCACTGATCTGGGTGGAGAATTTGCCCACGATTTTTTGACCCGGCCAGCAAACTCGTTTTTGCTAACGGCCGTAACCAACACCGGTCTCCAGCAAATCGCCATTGCCCAAGGCACGGTTGCTGAACCCGGCAGCTGGAGCAGCAGCGGTCCTCGTGGCGGTCGGGCTTTAGCCCTGGTCGTCTCACCCGATTTTGCCAACGACGGCATTGCCTTCGGCGGTGAATGGATGGCCAATTTCCAGGGCAGCGCTGTGGGTCTGGGGCCACACAAATCCAGTGATTTTGGCCAGACGTGGCAGGCCAGTCCCAGTAACGCTCCTTACAGCAATCCCGTCCTCGATTATGCTTTTTCACCCAATTTTGCCACTGATGACACCATGTTTGCTGCCACCTGGGGCGACGTGCTCAAATCCAGCAACGAAGGGGAAACATGGCAAGCCACCGGCGCGATGAACGGATCGGTGCCGGGCTTCTTTTACCGGGTGGCAGCCGCGCCTGATTTCGCCAGCAGCGGGCTGGTGTTGGCCGGCACAAATTATTACAGCGAACAGCTTTACGTCAGTCGGGACAGCGGCGTGACCTGGGAAAATCCGCAGGCTGTGTCTGCCGCTGGCGGCATCGCCTTTTCACCCAACTTCGCCACCGACCAGACAGTTTTTGCCGCCGGGGCCGAGGGTGTGTCTAAATCAGAAGATACGGCCGTTTCCTTCACGCCGGTGCTCACAACCGTGGTGCGTTCCCTGGCCATCTCGCCCAATTTTGCCAGCGACCAGACGCTGTTTGCCGGCGAAGCCAACGTGCCGGATACGGCCGTTTTCTATCGCTCTGAAAATGGCGGCAGCAGTTGGATAACGCGTACCATTGCTGCCGACGTCAACTTTATCAATGCCCTGGCGGTTTCGCCTGCTTTTGCCAGTGACCAGACGCTGTTTGCCGGGACCGATGCCGGTTTATTCTTGTCTGAGGATGGCGGCGACAGCTGGACACTGGTTGACGCATACGAAAACCAAAACATCCTTTCTCTGGCGCTTTCGCCTGGTTGGCCCAGCCATGCTGTGCTGCTGGTCGGGCTGGATTCCGGCGTTTTCCGACTGCTCAGCGCGAATCCAGCCACAGGCACGCTGCGCCAGCCGTCCGATCATTTTGCCGCGCTGCCCACCAACCCCCTGGCCCTGAGCCCGGATGGCTTACTGCTAACCGCCGGACCGCATCGCAGCGTCTTTGCCAGTGAGGATGGCGGCGCGTCCTGGCAGTCGTTGGGGCTGGGCGGTGGCTATTACGGCTTTACCGAAGTTGCCGCTTCCCCAGCTTACGCCAGCGACCAGACGCTGTTTGCCGCCCGCTCGCGCCTGGACGGCATTGGCAGTACGCTGTACCGCAGCCAGAACGGAGGGCAAACTTGGACAGGCGTGCTTAACTCCGATTTGGTTACCGACATTGCCATCTCGCCAAGCTTTGGTGCTGACCAGACGATGTTTGCCGCCACCAATGAGGATGCGCTTCAGGTTTCTACCGACGGCGGCGATACCTGGAACGATGTGGGCACCTGGCCGGTCAGCCCGGGCGGCGCGGCGTTGCAGGTGGCACTGCCGCCCACCTATCCTGCCGATGGCCCAATCTTTGCCGGAGGTGCCAAAGGCTTTTGGCGACTGCTGCCGGGTGAGACGATGTGGCAGACGGCCGTTTCCGGCTTAACTGACAGCCACCGCATTCTGACCATTGCCGTTTCCTCTAACTATGCCAGCGATCAGACGTTGCTGGTGTTGGCCTCCTGGAGCAATCCGCCAGATTACCTGATCCATTACGGCGTGTTTAGCAGCCAAGACGGCGGAGCCAGCTGGACCCAGGAGGGCACCGGCCTGCCGGATGAACCGCTGGCCGGATTGGCCCTTTCTCCTACGCTGGGCGGCGATGGTCTGGCGTACGTCACCACGCGGGGGGGCGACCTGTACCGCTCGCGCGATACCGGCTTGACCTGGACGTTGGTAGGCAGCGCTCCCGAGCGTCCCAGCTTTGCCGACGTGGTGGTTGATCAGAACGGCACTGTATTTGTCGCTTCGGACGTCGGCGTGTGGCGGTATGAGACGTCCCAGTTTGATATCATGATTAACGGTGGCTTTGAGACTGAAGAAGTGTGGGACCTGCCGGGGACTTCTCTCCCGGCTCAGTACGGTGACACAATTTTGTATGATGGCCAGCAGGCGATGCAAACTGGCAGCTTTGGCAATGATAACGTGGTGGCTTATTCCTCGGCGCGGCAGGATGTAACGATTCCGGCCGGGACGCAGACGGCGACATTGTCATTTTATACTTATGCCGTGAGTGGCGGTGGGGCGATGGCGGGGAAAACGGCCGTCTTCCCCCAAAATTCTATCACCTCTATCGCAGAACCAACTGTAACCACCGGTGGCGACAGCCAATATGCCTTCATCCTCGATCCCGATACGGACGCGATGTTGCAAACCTTGTTCTGGGAGCAGTCCAACAGCCAGATGTGGCAGTCACGCACTT
>PABI01000009.1 GCA_002699125.1 Anaerolineaceae bacterium | reverse complement strand
TGTTGGACTTACCGTCATCTATTTACACGGACTTGGCCGCTAATGTGCTGCCAAATCCGCCATAGTCTTTAATTTATTATCGAAAGGTCAGTTAAAAGCTGAACTTATCTGGATCTGGCCCAACACGCCTTCCTGAATCGAGCGCGTCTAACAAATTCATGTCTGCTTGTGAAAGCTCAAAATCAAATATCTGTGCATTTTCAGCGATACGATTAGCGTGAGTTGATTTGGGAATCGTTACAACACCATGTTGCAAATCCCAACGCAGGGCAATTTGGGCCGGGGTTCTGCTATATTTTTCGGCCAACCTTTGAGTTGTTGGGTCCGAAACAATTTGTCCGGCCATTAACGGACTCCAGGCCTCCACTTGAATATTGTAAATCTGACAAAATTTTAGTAATTCAGGCTGAACAAGAAACGGATGAAACTCTATCTGGTTTACAGCGGGAACCACTTGGCTAGTACGGAAAAGATCCTCAAGATGATGAACCTGAAAATTGCTAACACCAATCGCTTTGGCACGGCCGTTTTGATAAATTTCTTCCAGCGCTTGCCAGGTTTCCAGATAACAATCCTGAACAGGCCAGTGAATCAGATATAAATCCACATAATCTGTGTTCAACCGCTCCAGGCTTTCGTCAAAGGCAGCCAAGGTTCGTCCAGCCCGCTGGTCATCATTCCAGACCTTGGTGGTTAGAAAAATATCTTCGCGGGGAACACCACTTTCACGCATCGCTTTGCCTACACCAATTTCATTGCCATAGATTGTTGCCGTATCAATGCTGCGGTAACCAATTTCCAGGGCAGAGAGAACTGCACGTTCGACTTCCTGACCATCGTCAATCTGAAAAACGCCAAAGCCTAGCCAGGGCATTTTTTGACCGTTGTTTAAAAGAGCGCAATCTTTAATGCTGTTGATCATTTTTTGAACCTCCAAAACATAAAATCCCGAAAGCTACCCAAAGGCCACGGGCCAGATGAAGCGACTTCCGGGAAATTTTTCGTTGTAACTGTGGAGATGGTCCGGAGATACGGCCGTTCACCCATCCCACCGTATTTCTCATTCATATTAGCTGGAATGATAATACACGTCCCAATCTAGATAATAGTCGAGCGCCTCTTCCAAGACATCGGCCACAAATGCATCCGTCATAGCGCAGTGATGGGCAAACCCATTTTTGGCTACAAAGCGCATTAGCTTCTGTAAATCATTTACTTCTACCACTGCACTGTTGCCGGGGATGCGCGACAGTGGGTCGTTGGTTGTTTTCCCTTCGCCAAAATATGCCTTGATCAGGCCCAGACGATCATCGGTATCAACGCGGGCATAGGTGAGCGGCCCAGCGGGCGTACGGCCGTCTGTCGCCCCCCATGTATTTTCCGGCCCCAGCGTCGTCCCCAGCACCTCCGCCGTGCTTATGCGAATATCCTTCACCAAACTTTTAGCCCAGTTGCCACAGTGGAAATAGATGCACTTATTTGGATCGTCGTCGTAATTATTGTTCCAATCCACCAGCGCCGACGGCTTGTTGCTGGCGTGCGTCAGCGCGTACATAGAGACCGTCCCAGCGATATCCGTTTCACAGGCGCTGGGCATCAAATCGTCGCTCATCATACTCATCAATGTACAAACATTCACGCCATAATTGGATTGCAGTGAATCCCAACACTGGATAGCGGTAGACGTGATGCCATTGTCAGCCATCCAGCCGCGAATGGTCACGGCCAGCTTGGCAATTTTTGTAAGCGACGCAGCGGGGACTTTTTCGTAGGCGGCATAACTTTTGATGCGCTCAATTTCCCTTGTTACTTTGGCGTCACCATCCTCCAACTGTCCCACCCAGCCAAACACGTCCGACAAATCCAACGTTTGCACGCTCATGCCCACCGATTCAAACAGCTTTTCGCTATAGCGCACCGTTTTGAACGCACCTGGCCGCGCCCCAATGGCACCGATACGGGCGCTGGTCAATCCTTTAACCGTGCGACAAATGGCGGCAAATTTGCTGATTTCGTTCGCAAATTCATCGGAGTCCGGGTCGAGCGTGTGGGATTGGGTAACGCTGAAGGGGATTTCGTACTGGTATAAATTGTTAGTAACTGACAACTTTCCGCAGAAAGCATCACGGCGGCCAGCAGCGGTCAGCGTATCGGTTTTGTCGGGGAAAGCGTGGATGAGCACCGGCACGTTCAGCTTTGACTCGCGGATGGCGTCGGCTACACCTTGCTCGTTGCCAAAGTTAGGCAGTGACACAATGATGCCGTCAATTTCATCCTGGTGACGGCGGAAAAGCGCGCCGCATTTTTGAGCGTCGCTCCACGTTTCCACCGCGCCCAACGAGGTTGTTTCTTCATCTACGATAATGGTTTGGTAACCCAAAGCATGCAGCCGATCCAGAATTTTCTGACGGCCGTTTGCCACTAAATGATCGGCAAAAAAGTTTCGGTTTGTCACAATCACACCAAATGTTGTCATGCTCTCACTCCTTATCAATCAAGTCCCCATACCCCGGCAACCAGAATGACGTTGGCATAGGGGGTAAATTCTCCGGTACGAACAATGGCTTTGGCAACGGCCGTTTCCCGCTTAAAATCCAGATGAAGCACAGTCTCAACCGGAACATCTGCCAAAATCGGTTGATTAATCATCCCTATTTTTTCATGATTCCTTCCACTTGATATTGCAGCCGAGAGACGGCCGTTGCTCTGCAGAAACAGGTTCCCCAGCCAACACAGCATCCAATGCCGTCCGCAAATCCTCACCCGTCACCGGCATATCGTTGCGCGGCCGCGAACTGTCCATTTGACCACGATAAATCAGCCTCAGGTCGGCATCAAAAACGTAAAAATCAGGCGTACATGCCGCCTGATACGCCTTCGCAACAGATTGATCCGCATCATACAAATATGGAAATGAATAACCTTGCTGCGCCGCAACCGCTTGCATCTTATCCGGTGCATCTTCTGGGTAAGCCTCTACGTCATTGGAACTGATGGCCACAAATGAAACCCCTTGTGCTTGATAATCACGAGCCAGCTTAACCAACCCTTTGTTAACATGTTTAACATATGGACAGTGATTGCAAATAAACATGATCACTGTTGCTTTATCAGATTTTACCGAGGCTAAACGCAACTGCCTTCCTGAAACAACATCTGGCAGCTCGAAATCTGGTGCAACCGTTCCCAATGGCAACATATTCGATGGTACAGCAGTCATTCTTACACTCCTTTACTCTAAATAAGAAGCCCGGTACCCAATCGCAACCAGTTTCGACTCGACAGGATACCGGGCTACTATAAACTCAGACAAAAACAATAATGTGGTTATTTAGGGGCAAAACGCTCGTAATTACCTGCATTTTCAGGAGTAAGCAAAACCATATCGATTGATTGTTTCTCCGGCAAGACGGTGCTGCCGGTCTTGATATATTGGTCTGCCTGAATAACCGCCTGCATCGCCATTTCAGCTACAGGTTGTAAGGAGGTTGCTTCCAATTCATCTGCCAAAATCGAGGCAATGGCATCATCGCTGCCGTCAAAACCAACAACAATCACATCATCACGACCAGCTGCCAGCAATGCTGCCTGCGCGCCTAAAGCCATGGTATCGTTACCGGCAATCACACCCTGGATGCCCGGGTTGGACTGTAAGATGGTTTCCATCACATCAAACGCCTCGGTCTGGCTCCAGTTAGCCGTTTGCTGGGCAACCATTTCCATGTCCGGAAACTCATCAATAACGTCATGGTAGCCCTGCGAGCGCACATGAGCGTTCGTGTCTGTGTCGCGGCCCGTCAGTTCAACATATTGGCCTCCTTCACCCATTAGCTCAACGAAGTACTCCGCCAGAATCGTAGCACCCTGGTAATTGTTAGAAACAATTTGGGAAACAGCAACACCTTCTTGCGTAATCTCACGATCAACAAGGAAAGAAGGGATGCCGGCATCGGCTGCTTTTTGGATAGCAGCAATACTGGCATCGGCCCCGGCATTGTCGAGAATGATTGCTAACGCACCCTGGGCAATGGCGGTGTCGAACAGTTCATCTTGTTTGTTGGCATCATCATCATGAACCAAGGACAGGGTTTCGTAACCCAGTTCTTCGGCTTTGGCCACAGCAATGTCGGCCATTGCGCCAAAAAACGGATTTTCGTGTGAGGGAGTGATGACGACGATCAGGTTAGAGTCGCCAGCATTTGTTTCCTCAGATGTTTCGGCGGGAGCTTCCCCTGCATCTGCTTTGGGCGCAAAGCGCTCGTAATTACCCGCATTTTCGGGTGTTAACAGCACCATGTCGATGGACTGCTTTTCGGGCAAGCCAGTTTCACCTGTCTTGATGTATTGGTCCGCCTGAATAACAGCCTGTGTTGCCATCTCGGCAACCGGCTGCAAAGAAGTCGCTTCTAATTCACCGGCCAGTATAGAAGCAATGGCGTCGTCGCTGCCATCAAAACCAACAACGATCACATCGTCACGGCCAGCAGCCAGCAAAGCCGCCTGCGCACCCAAAGCCATCGTATCGTTACCGGCAATTACACCCTGGATGTCTGGATTAGATTGCAGAATCGTTTCCATTACGTCAAACCCTTCGGTCTGGCTCCAGTTGGCCGTCTGTTGGGCCACCATTTCCATGTCGGGGAATTGGTCGATGACGTCATGGTAGCCTTGGGAGCGAACATGAGCGTTGGTGTCGGAATCCTTACCGGTTAGTTCTACGTATTGGCCTTCCTCACCCATCAATTCGACAAAATACTCGGCCAAAATAGTCGCCCCCTGGTAATTGTTGGAAACAATTTGGGCAGCTGCAATCCCCTCCTGGGTGATCTCGCGGTCAACAAGGAAGGTGGGAATGCCAGCGTCGGCCGCTTTTTGTACGGCCGCTACACTGGCATCGGCCCCGGCATTGTCGAGAACAATAGCCAAGGCGCCTTGGGCAATAGCGGTGTCGAACAGTTCATCCTGCTTGTTGGCGTCATCATCATGAACCAAAGACAGGGTCTCATAGCCCAGTTCTTCTGCTTTGGCTACAGCAATGTCGGCCATCGCACCAAAGAACGGATTTTCATGTGAAGGGGTGATGACCACAATTAAATTAGAAGAGGATGCTTCTGGTTCTTCGCTAACGGTCTCTTCTGTAGTGGTATCAGTGGTAACGGCCGTATCCTCATTTGCCGCTTCTTCTTCATCTGCTGGCGTATCACCTCCGCCACAACTTACAAGCATCAGACTTAAAACAACAAGCCAAAACAGTTTATTAACTAATGTGCGACTCTTCATTTTATTCTCCTCATAACATGATCAAAATGCTTTTCAGTTAATTTTTATATCTCTTGTGTTATGCTAGGTTTATCGATATCTTCGGATTCCACCTCCTCAACCAATTGGTTTTTGAGCCACAAAATTTGTTATCAAAATATTTTCGATCAGACCAGTTCGTACTGCTGTTGCAGCACTACGCGCTCCTGCAAACGTACCTGAGCCTGGTCAATAATCACCGCTAGGATAATCACTGCACCTTTGATAACCTGCTGCCAGAACGAAGAAACACCCAGACCTATTAGCCCATCCCCTAAAACGCCAATGACAAAAGCGCCGATGATCGTCCCACCAATGCTGCCCCGTCCACCCGACAAAGAGGTACCGCCTAAAACAACGGCCGCAATTGCATTCAGTTCAAAAAACGTGCCGGTAGCTGGATGAGCTGCCACCAACTGTGAAGCAATAATCAACCCCACCATCGCCGAACAAAAGCCGGAAATCATATAAACAATCGTTTTTATGCGATTAACCCGCACGCCTGAAAGCTCGGCCGCACGCTCATTGCCACCAATGGCAAAAACCTGACGGCCGAACGGTGTTTTGGCAGCAACAAAGGCTGCAACCAGCGCAAAGAGAATCATGATCCAGATGGAGTAGTTGACCGATAAAAATTCACCGGCTCCTAAAATGGGGAAACCAGTATTGCCCAGCTCGGGGCGGCCCACCAGGTTGGGAAATGTGTTTCCATTGGAGCGCAAAAGGGCCAGCCCTCTGGCAGCGTATAACATACCTAATGTGGCAATAAACGGTGCGACTTTGAACCGGGTGATGACTAATCCACTCACAGCGCCAATAAGCGTGCCAAGCAGTAGGGTAATTAAAATGATGGCCCAGACGTGGAAATAAACGATGACGCCGAACATTGGCAGAATAATCCCCTCATTAATCAAACCACCGGCAATCATAGCCGTCAGACCCACAATAGAACCAACCGAGAGGTCTATGCCACCGGTTAAAATGACGAAGGTCATGCCAATACCTAACAACGCATTAATGGCAGCATGTTTAGCCATGATGACCACATTCGCCGAGGTCAAAAAGTTGGGGTTAAGCAGTGCAAAAACAATAATCAAGACGATCAGGGCAATAAATGCCCGTCCCTTAAGCAAAAGTTGAATCACATCCAACCGTGTTAAACGTCGTTGTTTCGTAGGTATGGTCACGTTTGCCTGACTCATGCAACTCTCCTCTTACACAACAGCAGAAGCTGCTGTTTGCTCTTCTGGCGTTATTTTTGTGTGGTCTGAACGTATATGACCGACGGCCGATGCCGCTACAAGTGCTTCTTCGGTGGCTTTGCCGCTGTTAAATTCGGCCGTGATGATGCCCTTAGACATAACCAGAATTCGATCAGACATGGCCAGCACTTCTTTTAACTCAGATGAAATGAAAAGAATGCCAAATCCCTGGCTGGCCAACTGGTTCATAATTTCAAAGATTTCCGACTTGGCAGCGACATCGATGCCACGTGTAGGCTCATCTAGCAGCAAAATTTTAGGATTGGTGAGTAAGCTTTTGGACACAACCACTTTTTGTTGGTTGCCTCCACTTAGAGCCGTGATGGACTGGCGCGGATTAGCCACCTTTACTGAAAGTTCTTTTACCATCCGGTCTACGTGTTCTTTTTCGCTTTTGCTGGACAGGAAGAAACCTTTGATATAGTTCTTTAAGCTGGCAAGCAGCATGTTGTCGGCAACAGACATAGTTTGCACGAGACCTTCACGCTGACGATCTTCGGGAACCAGCGTCATGCCCAGCTTGATGCGCTGGCGAATGGTGTTGGCTTTGACTTCTTGCCCTTCAAGCCAGATACGGCCGTTTACATCCCGACGCAGCCCCACCAAACTCTCAAACAGTTCCGACCGCCCGGCCCCCATCAGTCCGTAAATGCCCAAAATCTCTCCCTGTCGCAAACTGAAGGAAAGATGATCGAGCACATACCCACCGCCTATCCGGGGCAGGGTCATATCTTCAACGCTCAGCAGTTCTTCACCGATTTCGTGGGGCTGTTTTTGGAACAGGCTGGCCGGGTTCCGCCCCACCATTTGTTCAATGATCCAGGGGACATCAATGTTTTGGGCCGGCTGTTCAGCCATCAAACGGCCGTCTCGCAGCACCGACACATAATCCCCAATTTGCAGCAGCTCATCCAGTTTGTGCGAAATATAAATAATCGAAACACCACTGGCTTTAAGATCCCGAATGACGCGGAACAAAACGTCCACTTCAGCCGTGCTCAAGGCAGATGTCGGCTCATCCATAATGAGAATGTTCGCATCCTGAGCCAGCGCTTTGGCAATTTCTACAATCTGCTGCTGGCCAATGCGCAGGTCAGAAACCAAAGCATCCGGATCAATGGGCTGTTCCAAACGAGCCAACAACGCTTTGGTTTGCTCCTTTTGCGTCTTTTTGTCAATCAGGCCACGATTGGTGATTTCGCGGGCCATAAAAATGTTTTCCGTAACAGCCAGGTTGGGGAAGAGATTCATCTCCTGATAGATGATGCCGATGCCATGTTCGGCCGCGTCTAGTGGGGAATGAAGGACCAACTTTTTGCCGTTAAGGAGCAAATTACCTTCGGTTGCTTTGTAAACACCGGCCAAAATCTTCATCAACGTCGATTTGCCGGCTCCGTTTTCACCAACCAGCACGTTCACCTTACCCCGGTACACGTTGAAATTAACTTTGTCCAAAGCCACCGTACCAGGAAACAATTTTGTGACGTTTTCTGCCTTTAAGATGATGTCGTCGTTAACGGGCGCTGCCGCTTCTGGGAAAATAGTAGTGGGTTGACTCATAATCCCTAGCTCCCTAGATCAAACACAACCGGCGCAATCGTAATTTCGCTCAGATCAATGTTGGTTTGATTCGTCGTGCGCACCGTAAAGACCCCAATAAAGCTCACCGGGTTTCCGGCTAACATGGTAAGATCAAGGTTGCCGACCACGTCTTCAGACACCCGATTGTTCAATTCGCGGGAAACCTGGCCAAATTCGGTCTGGTCCTTGAAGTCGCCAAATTCAATAAAGCCAGTGCCATCTCGAATGCTGTCTCCGCGAATGAGCGGACCAACCTGAATAATGACCTGGACTGGGCCACTGTAACCATCAACGGTGACAACGGCCGTTCCATTGCGCGACTCTGTGTCTACCGACGTAATCGTGCCCTGGCCCTGCACCACAAAGTTAAACGCACCGCTGGCAGAAACTGTGGCATAGGTCTCGCCTGCCTCGTCCAAATCAGCCTCCAACGCCTCTAACACCTCAGGTAAATTCTTCGCATTTTCTACGATGACGGGAACAACCTGACTTTCCCAGATACCCTCGACATAGGTGGTTGGGTCAAATGCCTCACTGGCCTGAATCTGTTCAATTTCTTCAATCGGGACAATCGTACAGGCTGATAATCCCATGAATAGAATTGCCAAAAGGCAGCAAATCGTTTTTCTCATCCTCTCACTCCGTTAATACCTGGCGCACAGCCCGCTGCCAACCTTGCTTAAGTTTGGTCACTACCTCAGTAGACATCACCGGTAGATAATCGATGGTTTCTCGCGGTAGCTGGGCGATCGCATTGAGATCGGCGTAGACTCCCATCCCGATCAACCCGGCCAAAACAGCCCCCAAAGCCGACAACTCCGGCAAGCGGGCAGCGCGCACGGTTAACCGGGTTAAGTCAGCCACAAATTGCATCAAAAAACGGTTATTAACCGCACCGCCATCGGCGTGGACGGTTTGCAAATTTACTGCGGCGTCCTGGGCCATGAGCAATAAAACATCGTGAATACGAAACGCAATGCCCTCCAATGCAGCGCGAACCACGTGCTTCTTTGTACTTGACGGATTTAGGCCAACAATCACTGCCCGCGCCTGGGGCTGCCAGTAAGGCGCACTTAACCCCACAAAAGCCGGAACCAGATAGACTCCCCCGGTATCCGGAACGTCCGCTGCCAACTCTTCCGTCTCTTCCACAGAATTAATCAATCCCAGCTGATCCCGCAGCCAAGCGATGGTCGCGCCGGTAAAATTAGTAATGCCCTCAAAAGCATAAACTGGCTGGCCATCAATGACCCAGGCCAGAGCTGTTACGAGGCCGCTGTCTGAATAGGCCACCTTGCTGCCAATGTTTAGCAAAACTGAGGAACCAGTGCCAAAGGTGACTTTGGCGCTGCCGGGAGTAAAACAGCGCTGGGCAAACAACGCCGCCTGAGAATCCCCCATCACCCCGGCTATCGGTATCGGCCGTTCTAGCAAACCGTCCAAATCTGTCTCACCAAAACTGGTATTGCTGTCGTGCACCTCTGGCAACGCAGCCAGCGGTACGCCAAACAGCTGGCAAAGCTCCGCATCCCAGGTCAGCGTGTTAATATCAAACAAAAGCGTGCGGGAGGCATTGGTCTGGTCAGTGGCAAAAGAACGGCCGTTGGTCAGTCGGTATATCAAATACGCATCGATCGTGCCAATCAACGCTTCGCCGTCGGCCAGCTTCTGCGCAATGGCTGGCCGATTTTGCAGCAGCCAGGTCAGCTTGGAAGCCGGAAAATAGGTGTCGATTTTCAACCCGGTTTTACGCTTCACCGTCTCACCATGACCAGCCGCTTCCAGCTCAGCACAAATCTTTTCACCCCGGCGGCACTGCCAGACAATGGCGTTGTGCAATGGCTCGCCGCTCTCTTTGTCAAAAACAACAATCGTTTCGCGCTGGTTGGTAATGCTTAAACACAACAGGCTGTCTTGCTTCGCCTTATTCCGTGCCAACAAGGCGGTGACAGCCTGTAAAGTGCTCTGGTAAATTTCAACCGCATCATGCTCAACCCAGCCGGGACGCGGATAAATTTGTTGGTGGGAAACGGCCGTTTTGTCCAGTAATTCCCCCATTTCCGTAAACAACAACGCCTTCGTTGCCGACGTAGATTGGTCAATCCCTAAAATGAGCTTCACGGCACAGTTACCCCTTGCAGCACCTGCTGGGCCGTTGCAGCCAATCCTTCCGGCGTAATGCCATAATGGGCAAAAATCTCATCCTGGCTGCCGGTTACCGTGTACTCATCCGGAATCGCCACCGCCTTAAAGGGCACATAAACGCCCTGGGCCATCAACAGAGAAGCAACCGTGCTACCCAATCCACCATAAACGCTGTGCTCCTCTACGGTGATGATCGCTTTGGCCCGACGAGCCGCGGCAAGAACGGCCATTTTATCCAGCGGTTTCAACGTGTGCATGCTGATCACTCCGGCCGATATGCCCGCCTCAGCCAAAAGCTGGCTGGCCTGCACCGCGCGTGACGTCGGCTCGCCAATAGAAAGGAACACCATATCATCCCCATCACGCAGAGGGATGCTTTTGCCAATTTCAAATTTTGTGTCCGCGCTGTGCAGATGGAGCATTGGCTTTTTGCCAAAGCGAATGTAGATAGGTTTTGGATGGGAAACGGCCGCTTGAATCGATTCCCGCGCCTCAAAATTATCGGCTGGAACCACAATATCTAAATTGTCAATCGCTTGCAGAACCGCCAAATCGTGCAGCGAATGATGAGTAGAGCCAAGCGCACCATAGCTCACACCGGCACTGATGCCAATCAGCTTCACCGGATTATCTGAATAAGCAACGTCATTCTTAATTTGTTCCAACGCCCGCGCCGTTAAAAAGCAGGCTGGTGACACGGCAAAAACTTTTTTTCCGGCCGAAGCCAGCCCCGCAGAAATACCAACCAACGCCTGCTCAGCAATGCCTACTTCCACAATTTGGTCTGGAAGCGCTTTGCCAAAAGGACCCAGCTTTCCGGAACCTCGGGAGTCACCGGTTACCACTAAAATATCATCTTGGGCTTGAGCAAGGTGCAGTAAGGTTTCTGCAAATACTTCTAAATTCGGTTTACCGGTTACCATTTTTTCTCCCCCACACTTCTACAGCCGCATCCAGTTCCAGCATCGCAGCCGCAAATTCACTGTCGTTGGGCACATGGTGGTGCCAGCCCACCTGATTCTCAATAAAGCTTATGCCTTTGCCTTTGATGGTGTGCGCCAATACCAAATTTGGCTTGCCTGGCTCAAACGGAACTTGGTCAAAAATAGATGCCAATTCAGAAACGCTGTTGCCATTCACTTCCCTTACAGCATAGCCAAAGGCAGTAAATTTCTGCAGGAGATTATTAACGCCGGTAACCATTTCCACAGGACCGGTAATTTGCAGCCCGTTATAGTCCACAATGACAACCAGGTTATCCAATCCATAATGGGCTGCGCTCATCGATGCTTCCCAGTTGGATCCTTCTTCAAGTTCACCATCACCCAAGAGTGTAAAGACACGGAAGGAACGGCCGTCTTTCTTTGCCGCTATAGCCGTTCCCACAGCAATAGGCAAACCATGCCCCAAGGCCCCGGTATTGTGCTCCACCCCATTCACTTTCCGCGTTGGATGACCAATAAAATGGGATTGGTATTGATTCAAACTGTCCAACATTGCTTCAGGATAAAATCCCTGATCCGCTAATACGACATACAGCGCCTCAACTGAATGCCCTTTACTTTGAATATAGCGGTCGCGATTGGCGTCCTTAAAATTCAGCGGCGACACATTTAATACCCGATTGTACAAAACGTTCAGGATATCAATCGCCGACAAACTTCCACCTGTATGACCAGCGTTTGCTTTCTTGATGATGGTCAATATTTTTTTGCGATATTGGATTGATTTCAGTTCCAGGGCTTCAACAGTTAATTCCATAATAAAAGCTCTCAAATTGCCTTCAACCTGTGCTTGAATAATTATTCAAATACTGATAATATTTCACTATTATGCAGATTATACGAGAAAAAGCGGCTCGTCAAGGCAAATTGCATAAATATTCAAAAGTCGATATAAATTCACTCTTCGCAAAAGATAAAATTGAGGGAAGAACATGGCACGAATTGAT
The DNA here is from genome assembly GCA_002699125.1 of Anaerolineaceae bacterium. Taxonomy (GTDB): domain Bacteria; phylum Chloroflexota; class Anaerolineae; order Promineifilales; family Promineifilaceae; genus Leptofilum. The sequence continues at coordinate 3,104 of PABI01000009.1, read as the reverse complement.
GAATTAAGATTAATGGCCCGCGTCGCCCGCATGTATTACGAAAACGACATGCGCCAATCTGAGATCGCACAGCTTCTTGGACTCTCTCAGGCAACTGTCTCTCGCCTGTTCAAACGAGCAAAAGACGAGGGGATTGTTCGTATCACAGTCAATGTGCCCCACGGTGTATTTTCAGAATTAGAAGAGCAGATTATCGCTGCTTATAATTTGCGGGATGCCATCGTCGTCGATTGCATCCACGAAGATGAGCAAATGATCCAACGTGATATTGGAGCAGCCGCCGCTTATTACGTCGAATCGACAATCAAACCGAACGAGGTTATCGGGCTTTCTTCCTGGAGTGGAACCTTGCTGGCACTGGTAGACGCGTTACATCCCGTCACCCGCAAAAACGATGTACGCGTCGTCCAAATTTTAGGTGGCATCGGTAATCCTGCCGCTGAAATTCATGCCGCCCGGTTAACCGGGCGTTTTGCAAAATTAGTCAATGGCTCCGCCACTTATTTGCCGGCCCCGGGTGTTGTCGGCTCAGAAGCGGCACGACATGTCTTCCTAGAAGATCAATATGTGCAAGAAGCAATGGCATTGTTTGATCAGGTAAGTCTGGCACTGGTTGGGATCGGTGCTGTGGAACCATCGGAGCTATTAGCGGACTCCGGCAACATTTTTTCTAATACTGAACGGGATATTTTGCGCAGTGAAGGCGCGGCAGGTGACATCTTGCTCCACTTTTTCGATGCCGATGGTCAGCCAGTAAAAACGTCGCTTGATCATCGGGTTATGTCCATGAGCCTGTTGCAGCTTCGGCAAGCAGATCGAGCAGTCGGGGTGGCTGGAGGTAAGCGCAAACATGAAGCAATTCTCGCCGCACTGAGGGGTCAATGGATCAATGTTTTAATCACAGACTGTTTTTCAGCTCAACGTCTTATGGCAGCAGCTCAATAGTTAAACAATCAGATCATCTAGCGTAACATTAAACCGTGGATAGCCGCATAAAAAATGGCACCTGGCAAATTGCCAGGCACTTTTATTCACCGCCCTTTTGAGGGCCGCCGTTTATCGAAACTCACGTCGGTTCGCTTGTAATTCTAACCAGAATTAACTACTAACGTCACCTTAGACAGGTTCAACCGATTTTACGTTCGGGAAAAACTGTTTGACTGTTCCCTCAACCCAGCCATGCAGCGTCACCGGTGCCAGATCACAACCGTGACAGGCACCAGATAAACGCACCTTCAATTCATCATTTTGGTAAGACACCATCTCTACAGCCCCGCCATGATAATGTTCAATATAGCTGCTAATCGTGTCGATGAGTGCCGCCATACGCTCTGCTTCGCTGGCCTCTTGAACCAGGGCCATTTCACTATTTAACCCACGTACACCAGCCGGCCTATTTGTACTCATTGAGCCACCTCCCTATCGGGAAACTTATGTTCCTGCATTGTTAAGTTTTGAAATGGTATCATATCCAGGTGTTGTCTGTCACTATAATGGAGACTACCAAAGCCAGGATTTCTGCGAATTGAAAAACTTGCCGACAATTCCTCCAACCGCTGTGCCATAAACTACCCCAAAATTCCGAAGACAATCAAGTCAACTAGCAAAGTATCCGTTACGCTGGCAAACAGCGCGATGCTGGCACCAGCAATCAATCCGATCGTTGCCCCATATTTCACCCCCTCCCTCCAATTAATGATGTCTCCTATTTTAACGCCGATGGCAATTCTAAGCGTCAGACCAATAAGAGGTGGCCTTATTAACCATGCTAATACTCCACCAATGACAGAACCAACAAGGATCATTTTTGCGGCTCGAAGATAATTTTCGTTCATCAAAAGTCCTTAATTGTCACATCCAAATAACAAGACCCGACCTGCCAGGCCATGCATTCAATTATTGTCACAAACCTGCCGATTTGCTATAAAGTAACGTTTGCAGGCAGTTCATACTTGGTCAATCAAATTAATATCCAGCGCAACCCTTAAACACAACTGGAGTTCACGTGGAACGAAAAACAAAATCTCGGTTACTCATAGGCGGATTAATTGTTTTTTCGGCGCTCATTGCTATTTATACCTACTGGGTTTTCCTAAAATCTGAAAACCAGGCGCAAGATTGGCAAGCATTTTTGCTCAACGTCTCTACCGAACTCATCGGTGCCCTCATTGTCTTCTTCTTCTTCAACCTCTTTTTCTTCTTGGATGATTGGGATTTAAGTGAGCGAGTACAGAATTTGCTAAACAGATTGGAACGCGAACGCCCCAAGGCTGAAAAATTCTTTCAGAAATTACCAGATATTGGACCTATGATTCAGGAGGCCAACGCCATCGACCTCTGCGGTGTGAGCCTGACCTCAACCATTAACAGGCATTTCACCTTGCTGCGCGACGGCCTGGCCGAAGGCAAGCCAGTGCGCTTGTTGATCATTGACCCACGGAGCACGGCCGTTGAGATGGCAAATTTACGAAGTGAATCACAAGATATGGATTACTATAAAAAGCGGCTGGATGCGTCGCTGAGTGATATTGGTTATCTTTGGGAAAAGTGGGAAGGGTTTGTCAAAGAAGGAAACGCGGGATTATTTCAGGTCCGATTGATGCCCTATTCGCCCTCATTTGGCCTGCACATCTTTCATAAAGCCAGATCAAAGGGACGGATCAATGTCGAAGTGTATCCACACCACGGAGGATACGGAGCACCTCCTATTTTTGGTTTGAATGAGTCAGATGATCCGCTTTGGTATCAATACTTCGTGAACCAATTTGAAGATATGTGGTCGTATGCGGTGGAATGGACGCCAGATTTATTTCAGCCCGATGACATTTCCGGCAGAACTATTTACAGTTCTGCGCAGGCACAAGATTTCTTATTCGAGAACAATCCAGACCTTTCTACCCATTTTTTAAAAGCAAAAGAGATACTTATCTTTGGGATTGACATGGAAAGGACCATAGGGATTCATGTAAATTCTTTGAGGAAATATTTAAGCAAATCCGATACCAATAGGACTTACGCAGGGAGCATGGAGATAGAAGGCTGGCGCAACTGGTCACGCATGTAACTACTCAACAATCCCTGCTTCAGTTGATAAATCGTGGTCT
>PABI01000008.1 GCA_002699125.1 Anaerolineaceae bacterium | reverse complement strand
TGCTTCTGTGGAAGCTAATCTGGCTCAACAGAATGATATTCAGTCCGATTCTCGTTTTATGTTTTTAAAGAACTTTTCGTGATGTACTTAGGTTAGGAGGGCATAATTATGGACAAGCGGATTAAAAACTTGATCAACCACCTGGAGGAAAGAGAACAAAATAATAAACTAATTGCAGAACAATTTTCTGCTTTTATTAAAGTTCTCTACCAGCAGACAAAAGCTGTCCTCGGTAACTTCACACCACCTGTAGAAGTAAAAATTGCGAGTGAAGTCGGGACACAATTTGAAGTTCTTTCCTTTGAGTGGGATGGCAGACTAATAACCATTGTGCCAATTGGTTCATTTGGCTATCCCGATGATAATGCGCCTGATCTCTGATCTAGTTCCACATGAAATTTCTGGAAGGATTATCATTTTTATTGGTCCTAAAACAGACAAACAACGCGCATCATCAGTGGGAGAAATATATTTTTTCCCAGAACGCATATGGTATGGCTTGGGCCTTGTCGGCATTACACATGAAGACGATTACGATGAAACCATCTTAGCTAAACTTGTGCTGACCCTGTTAGAAAGCCTTACTTACAATGTAAGTAGAATACATCGTCCACGAAATGATATTCCATTTCCTTTACGAAAGGACATTCAAGAAGAACAAGAGCTTAAAATTGAACCCCGTTCGCATTTACGAACGGCCATTACTAGTTCATTCAATGACGATGAATTTCAAGCTCTAATTTTCGACTTGAACTTGGATTTTGAATATATCTCTGAGCAAACCCTGAATAAAAATGTTATTAGGTTCATTGAGTTTTGTGATCGAAGAAACCTTTTGAGTAAAATCATCGAGAAACTCAAAGAAAGGCGTCCCGACCATATTTGGCTCGAAAATTATTAGCGCATTCTCAAATTAAGAGATTTCCAAGGTACATTGCTGACAGAGTCGAATTAATTGAAACTTTGGCCACATATCGTTTAGCCAGATTCTAAATCACAGGTATACTTGTCCAAAATCTAAACGAGGAGGTTAATTTTCATGCTTGTCATTAAAAATGCATTGCTTGTGGGCCAAACTGCCCGATTGCGTTTGCGCGATACGGCCGTTCCCCACCACGCGATTCTTAAAAACAAAAATCAACCGACTCGGAACCTCTCTCGCTAAAAACCACACCCGAGGGTATGTGCTTCCAAGTCGATAAAAAACCGCAGATTGGCGACCACAGGTCGCTTCAGATGGCGCAGATTTTGTGATAACCCTCTCAAAATCTCTTCGCTCTCTGTATCCTCTGTGGCTAACACAGGAAAAATGGACACAAAATCGTTACATACCCTTGAATACCATAAAGTTCTCAACATTCTGGCCGGCTACACCAGCTTCAGCGCTGGCGAAGAGATGGCCCGTAATCTGCAACCCACCACCGACCAGATTCTGGCCGAGCAGTGGCAAACCGAAACGGCCGAAGCCCTCCTGCTGCTAGACACCCACACCAACATCACCATCGGTGGCGCGCGCGATGTGCGCCGCCCGGCCGACAACGCCACACGCGGTTTCACCCTGCCCGCCGAAGATTTGCTGGATATCCGCAGCACCCTCGCCGCCGCCCGCACCCTCAAACGACAGCTCCTCAAAGTGGCCGATGAATTCCCTTACCTGGCAGCCATCGCCGAGCTGGTAGAAGATGTTTCCGGCCTGGTAGACGCCATCAGCAGCACCATCGACGAGCGGGGCGAGGTGCTGGACAGCGCCAGCAGCAAGTTGGCCAAAATTCGGTCTGAACTGCGCACGGTACACGGCCGTATTCAAGACAAACTGCAAAGCCTGCTCAACTCCAGCCAAAACCAGTGGCTCCAGGAACCAATTATTTCCATGCGCAGCGGCCGTTACGTGGTGCCCGTCAAAACCGATGCCAAAGGGCGCATCAAAGGCATTGTCCATGACCAGAGCGGCAGCGGCGCGACCCTGTGGATGGAGCCAATCGGCACGGTGGATCTCAACAACGAATACCGCGGCCTGCAAATGAGCGAGCAGGCCGAAATCGAGCGCATCTTGGCCGAACTCTCCGACAAAGTCGCCGATGTGGCCGACGTTATCATCCGTATTGTAGAACGCATGGCTGAGCTGGATTTGATTTTTGCCCGGGCCAAATATGCGGCTATCATCAAAGGCGTGCCGCCGGAGTTTCTCGATTGGCGCGAATTTGAGCAGCCCAAACCGCCCAAACACGCCAACGAGCGGGCCAAATGGACGCCCCCACCGCGCAATTTACACCCTGGCAGCACCATCTGGATTCGCAGCGCGCGCCACCCATTGCTGCCGCCCGGCGAAGTTATCCCCACCGACCTGACGCTGGACGACGACACTTTCACCGTGCTCATCACCGGGCCCAACACCGGTGGTAAAACGGTCAGCCTCAAAACCACCGGCCTCATGGTGCTCATGGCCCAATCCGGGATGCATCTGCCGGCCATCGAAGCCAAACTCACCGTCTTTGAAGATGTGTTCGCCGACATTGGTGATGAACAGTCGATTGAACAGAGCCTCTCCACTTTCTCGTCACACATGACCAACATCATTCGCATCCTCAGCCAGGTGGATGAGCGTTCACTGGTGCTGCTCGACGAGCTTGGCTCCGGCACCGACCCGACGGAAGGCGCGGCGTTAGCCCAGGCCATCACCAGCTTTTTGCGCGACAAGGGGGCGACAACCTTCATCGCCACCCACTATCCCGAACTAAAACTGTATGCCGACCAGCAAACCGGGGCCACCAACGCCTCCATGCTGTTCGACGTGGAAACGCTCTCCCCCACCTACGAAATGGCGATTGGCATCCCCGGCAAGTCCAACGCCTTTGCCATCGCCCGGCGGCTGGGGCTGGATGACACCATCCTCGACGATGCCATGACGCTGACCGGGGCTGGCAGCAACGAAGCCGAAAATCTGCTGGACGCCATCTACGATGTGCGCGACAAAATCTCCGCCGAAGAAGCCGCCGCGCGCCTTATCCGGCGGCAGTTGGAGGATGAGAAGGACGCCCTGGCGCGGCAGCTGGAGCAGCTGGAAGAGGAGCGCGAAGCGGTGCTGGCCGAGGCACAAGAGGAAGCCCGGCAAAAGATCGCCGCTATCGAAGAAGAGCTGCGCCAGGCACGCAAGCAAATCCGCGATGCCCAATCACTGAATAAACTGAAGCAGGTAAGCAAGGATGTGGCCGCGCTGGAGGAAGATGAGGTCGAGAAAATTGCGCCGAAAACGACCAAAACGCGCAAGCCAACCAGCAACCGCCTGGAATTGGAGGTCGGGGACAAAGTGACGGTGAAAGCACTCAACACCGAGGGCGAGATCATTTCGCTGAGCAAGTATGAAGCGATGATTGCCGTCGGCCGTTTGCAGATGCGGGCCAAGCTGAGCGATCTGGAGTTCAAAAGTCGTCCCAAAGACGACGAGCCACAGATGGAATCTACACCGGTGACCAAGACCAGCTCACCGGGCGTAGAACTGGACATTCGTGGCCGCCGCGTGGACGAGGGGCTGTCCGAGCTTACCACGTTTATCGATCAGGCGTATTTGTCGCAAATGCCGTGGGTGCGCATTATTCATGGCAAGGGAACGGGGAAGCTGAGAACGGCCGTACGCAAATCACTCAAGAAGAACAAACACGTCGCCTCCTTCGAGGAAGGCAAAGATGGCGAAGGTGGTGCCGGCGTTACCGTCGTCAAGTTCAACGAAGATTAACATTTAGGTGACAGGCACTTCCAAAAGTGCCTGTCACCTTTGCAGTTTAGGGAGAGCCTGTTTGCCAGATGTGGGTAAGGCCATCGCGGGTGGTGGCGGCCAGCAAACGGCCGTCCGCCGCAAAAGCCAATCCCGTTACCCCACTCACCGTCTCCAGCCGCCCCACAAACTGCTCCAGATGTGTATTGACCAGGGTGACATCACCACTGCTGTACCCCACCGCCAGCAGCGAACTATTGTTAGAAAAAGCCACAGCTCCCACAAATTGATCCAGCTCAGTTGACCAGCGCAGCGAAACATTATCCTCATCAATTTGCCACAAACGCAGGCCGCCCCGTTCCGGACCGACCCAGCCGCCCAGTGGCCACGCTTCACCGGTCGCCAACAAACGGCCGTCCGCCGAAAAAGCCAAATCCCGAACGCCAAGTGGCTGGTCTTCCAACTCCGTCAAAATGTTGCTGTCGTTGCTGAGGTCCCAAACGCCAAAGCCATACATAAACCAGGAGCGCCCGGCCAGCAAATTGCCCGTTGGCGACAGGGTGAAATCATCAATCGACATTTGAATGACATCGCCATATTCATCAAACGTAAGAATAGTATGGAGCGGCTCAAGCTGGCGGCCGGTTGCAAGCTGCCAGCGAGTGACGCGGCAGTCGTTTTCGGCCAGGGCCAGGACGGTTGGCTCCGGCTGGTTGGGCCAATAGGCCAGCCGCCGAATGGGGGCTGCGTAATCGCTCATTTCGCTCAGCAGGGAATCGTCCGCCAGGCTGCGCCATTGGATTCGGCCGTCAACAAAACCCAACACAATCGTCTGGTCATCCGGGTCAAAGGTAACGGCCGTGGCCCCAGCATACTGCTGTATCAATTCACCATCCGCCGTGCGGCGCAGCTCAGCGCCGGTCTCATTAACCAAGGCTGCCAGTTCGCCATTGTTCGACAAGGCCAAATCGGTGATGGGCGTGCCGTAGCGGGCAATTGTTTGCGGAGTGGCGTCTGGGGTGGCGGTGTCCCACTGCTGCACCAGGCCATCAGTTGAAAGAGAAATGAAGGAACGCCCGTTGGCCACAAACAACGATTCATGTCCCGTAAACTCGGCTAATTTTTCGCCTGAATCCGTCGCATAAAGATGGGTAACAGGAGTGGCGACATAGTCGTTGTAAGTCACGTTTAGGGAACGGCCGTCCGGGGCAAAGTCCACACTGACGAGCGAATAAACAGGGTCGGAACGGCGAGATGTCCACACGCCAGCGCAGGCAGATGGTATGGGCACCGGAGATATTTGTGGGGCCAAAAATTCGTGCCGCAGCTCGCCAGACACAGTGTAGAGCCGCACGCCGGCGGCAACCACCGTTGGCGAATCAGCGCCATCGTCTTGCTTAAACGTGACGGCCAACGATTGTCCATCTGGTGAAGGAGTCACGCGGGTTTCATCATCAGCCATAACATGCGTGTGTAAAAGCTCACCGGTCGCCACATCACGCAACTCAACGAACGGCCGTTTCTCTGCCCGAAGATACTTGGTAATCTGTAACCAATCGGCCGTGAGGTCGATATCCCAAATGCTAATTTCTTCATCGCGCGGTACTGTGTACAGTGGTTCAGTGAGCCGAGTCGTATCGTAAATCAGCAGCCCTTCAGCTGTATCACGGACGAAAAAGGCTTCGTCGCTGGTGAATTGGGGCAAACCACCCCGGAACTGGACCAGTTCGGCGCCATCTTGTAAGCGATAGAGCGTTACCACAGGCGGCTCGTCGCTGTATGCTTCTCCATCAAACAACCAGCCAAAATTCCCCTGAGGTGACAGGTGAAAACTGGGATGATCCCAACCGTTGGGATTGCCCGGCACTTCTAACAGGATGGCTTCATCCAAGGTGGCCTCATCCGCCAGACGCTGCACAAACAAACGGCCGTTCTTATCCCGCCAAACCAGATGCTCCGCGGAGGCAGACAGAGTAGAGTTAGGCCAGCCGGGTGGCTCGACAGGAATAGATTGGGCAACAGTCATTAAATCTGCTTCATCGTAAATGGCAAAACCGTGCACGGTTTGGATGGCAAAACGGCCATTGGTCAAAGGCAGCAATTGTTGCGCAACCGGATCGCCAAAGACGGCCGTTTCGCTGAAGCTGGATTCGGGCGTGGCTGTCGGTGGCAAGGTGGGGAGGGGAACGGCCGTTTGTGTCGGAACTGGTGATGGAGCCGGTGTGTTAGTCAGACGGGGCGTGGGGGAAATCGTAGTGGCGGGTGGCTGTGCGGTCCTCGTCAGGCGTGTTGGCGTTGGCAATTGCGGCTCGTTTTCTGCGGGGAAACAAGCTGCTAAACAAAACAGGAGCAAAATATAAAGTAGCCTTTCTCTTCTCTCTATCATGCCAGGCATTGTAACCCTGGCGCGTACCAGCTACTGCACGAACCCACACTTCTTGGCCTATCATTGAAGTACGCTTTGCGTAAACTGTAAAAGTTTTTAGAGAATCCACAGAGTGTTCGTCGTTTACGCAAACAAAAAGCCTTGCGATTGCAAGGCCTTTTGCGGGAAGAGGAGAAAAAGGAGGAATTTGGGAATCAATTCAGGTACAATGCAATTAGTTTAAGATAGGGTACTATAGGCGAGCAATAGGACGTGCGTACTGTTTTTGGACTAAAATGGTCCAAAATTCCATCACGAGGAAAAAAACATGGTCCAGCGCTGTGAACATTGTGGACAAACGGTGATGACAACAGACAAACAATGTTGGCACTGTGGCAAAAAATTGTCGTCCGGCAAATCGACTTTGGCCAAGCCACCGCAGTTGGCTACGGCCGTTTCCGAGGAAAACAGTACCCCCATGCCCCCCTTCACCACCATCTTGCTCTATGCCGGATTAACGGCCGTGGCCCTCCTCATTCTCATGGCCACCACCCGCGCCATTGGGCAGGCCCCCTTATTTGTAACCAACAGCGACAATGTCCCTCCGGCCGGCTGGCAGCCTTTCACAGACAACCAGCTTCGTTTTACGCTCAACCTGCCAGAAACGTGGCAGCTTTTTGATATGACGCGCGCGCCGGAAACGCTAACGTTGCGCAGCAGCCCACCGCTGCAAGCCATTGATCAGACGTTTGATGCTTTGGTTCCCGATACGCAGCTCCTTTTTTTGGGCACAGAGGATACGGCCGTCTTTGATGACGGCAGCCCGGTTTTTGTACTTGTCGCCCAAAGCCGACGCTTACAACAACTGTCCCCAGAACAAATCATTGCCTATGCGCAGGCGCAGCTGCCAGAAAATGTCACGCTTTCCGCCGTCAACCAGCTTAAGGATTCGGTGGCGGAACAAACCGGCAGCCTGCTCTTCAATATTGAACAGGATGAAACACTCTGGCGCTGCCTGGAACAGATTGGCCCCGGCGACGATAGCGTTTACCTGGTTGTCACCTGCACCAGCTTCGCCCAATATCCCCGGCATCAATCAGATTTCGAGGCAATTTTGCGCAGCTTCCAACCACTTGGCTCTTAAGTAAGCAGTCAACGACTACTTACCTGATTAGAGGACCGCTTACTTCAAGCCGTCCGCACAATTCCGCAGCGTCTGGATGCGCCCTTATTCTGCGGACGGCCACTAAGGTCCTATGACTACAGTCCTATCTGCTTGACGCTCGTTCGGGCAGTTTGTACAATGCAACCATAAATCACGCGGAATTGGCGGCCTCATGACAAGTAAACAAAAACGGGCAGTAGAACATAATCAATCGGGTCTGGCATTTTATGATTCCTGGCAAATTGAGAAGGCGGTAGACGCGTTTGCTGCGGCCGTTTCCGACGATCCAGAAAACCCAGAATACCATCTCAATCTCACCCGCGCCTATACGCGCGGCGGTGATTATGATCAGGCGATGGCTGCCCTGGGTGGCTACCTGCAAACTGAAACGGAAGGGGATGTCGCCGCCCGCTACGAACAGCTTTTTTCGACCGGTCTGGACGATGTTGAATCGAACCTGATTGAGGGAATGAAACAGCTTGATTTGGACCTGCCGCAGATTGGCAAAGCAATTCAGATGTGGCTGGAATACCGTATTGCCATTGGCCGACGGCCGTTACGCACCCCCAAACCGTCTCTCTGGGCGGGGGCTCTGGTTTATGCCATTGTCAAGGTAAACTTTTTGGAAATCGGTCGTTCGCAAATTGTGGCCGTTTTTGGCATTAGTGAACGTTCTCTCAAAGAAAAGTACCAGGAAATTGTTGAAACGCTGGACTTGATGCCCGCCGACTACCGCTACTTCACTGGCGAAGAGAATCCGCTAGACAAGCTGGTAGAAGCGGCCCAACTGCTGGAACAGCTCGACCGCCACTTCCAGGAAGATTAATCGCCCCACCTTTCCCACAGTTTCTTAAAAACCCACACCAAGTCACGAACAAGGAGGTTCGATGGCTAATTTTACCGATTTTGTTCAGCTGAAGACGGTGCAGGGAACGGCCGTACAAACCCCACATCACACCCTCATTCCCGAATCCCAGGCGCTCATCATCAAGTTTCCCTACGGCGGATTTGTGTGGCAGCGACCAACGGCCGTTCTTGTCCAGCAAGGCGAGCAAACCCGTCGTTACCCCATCACCGACGTCACCCGCCTGGCAACCTGGAGCGTACTGGCCGCCAGCCTGCTGGTCACACTACTCCTGCGCCTGCTTAGCCGCAGCCAGGAACAAGTCTCTTAGCCGCGCTTTCCTGGTGCAAAATAACCCTCACCAAAACGAGGATGGAATCCTCGGCTACGTTTTTCACAAAAATTAAGGAGAAATCCATGAGCGAAAATTACAACAAACTCTTAATCGAATCAGTTCCCGATCAACAATCCGCCAACGAGCTAATTGGCAAGCTGTTTGACGTCACCCGGCCCGATGCTGTGTTTAGCCAGCCGGTCACCGTGGGCGACCACACGATCATCACTGCCTCCGAATACTCCGCCGGCATGGGCGTAGGCTACGGTGGCGGGGGTGGCATAGGCCCTGCGGCCAACGAAGAAACCAATGAACCCATTGGCTATGGTGGCGGTGGTGGTGGCGGCGGGGGTACAACGGCTCGTCCGGTGGCGACCATCATCGTCAGCCCCAGCGGCGTGCGCGTGGAACCAATCGTCGACGTCACCAAGATCGCCATCACCATGTTTACCGCTTTGGGCGCAATGGCCATGGCTCTGCGCAAAATGAAAGCGTGAGGCACTCGAAAAAGCCAACACAAAGGAGCTAAGGGGCAGAGAAAACGAAAAGAAATCTACGCCAATCTGCGTAATCTGCGGTTCTTCAACCTGAATGACTAACACTCAGCCCGCCATTATCTACCGCCCTGCCCAGGCCAGCGATGAAGCCGCCATCAAAGCGCTTATTCGCGCCGTCAACATCAACCCTATGGGGCTGAAGTGGCACCGTTTTCTGGTAGCTGTGGATGAAAACGGCCGTCTCATCGGCTGTGGGCAAATCAAACCACATCGGGATGGCTCGCGTGAACTGGCATCCATCGCCGTGCAAAAAGCGTGGCGGCGGCAAGGCATAGCCGGCACCATTATCGAGCATTTGCTGGCCGAGCAACAGCCGCCTGTCTGGCTGACCTGTATGGACAGGCTGGTTCCATTTTATGAGCAGTTTGGTTTTGTGGAGGTGAAGGCGGGAGACGGCCGTTCCATTCCCTTCTACTTTCGCCTGGCCCGCACCTTCTTCAAACCGATCCAATGGTTCAGCCGCATTCCCGGCTACCTGGCCATCATGGTCTGGCCCGCCAGCCAAAAATAATCTCAGCGGTCTCCGCGTCTCCGCGGTAAAATAAAATTCGAGGTACCTGCATGGAACAAAAACCATTTGGCCAAACCAACTTAACCGTTACCCCCATTGGCCTGGGGTTGGCTGCGCTGGGGCGACCCGGCTACATCAACCTGGGACACGGCAAAGACCTGGACCATGAATACGACGTCGCCGCTATGGAAGCCCACAGCCACACCGTGCTGGATGCCGCCTGGGAAACCGGGATTCGCTACTTTGATGCAGCGCGATCCTACGGCCGTGCCGAAGCATTCCTCTCCAGCTGGCTGAAAAACCGCCAGATTGATCCCGCCAGCATCACCATCGGCTCCAAGTGGGGCTACACCTACACCGCCGATTGGCAAGTCAACCTGCCGCAAGGGCAAAAACACGAGGTGAAAGAACACACCGTGCCCGTTTTGCAGCGCCAGTGGCAGGAATCACAGGCCTTGTTGGGCAATCAGCTCAACATTTACCAGATTCACTCCGCCACGCTGGACAGCGGCGTTCTGGAAAACGAAGCTGTGTTGGCTGAGCTGGCCCGCTTGCGCGATGCAGGCACTATCATTGGCCTTTCCCTCAGCGGCACCGACCAGGCAGAAACACTGTGGCGCGCCCTGGAAATTGAGTTTGATGGCCAATTGCTCTTTGGTTCGGTGCAGGCCACCTGGAATATTTTGGAGCAGTCGGCTACGGCCGTTCTCACCGCCGTCCACAACGCTGGCGTGGGCGTCATTATTAAAGAGGCGCTGGCCAACGGCCGTCTCACCCCGCGCAATCAATCCCCCGACTTCGAGCCTAAACTGCACGCTCTCACCCAACTGGCTGAACGACACCAAACCACCGTTGATGCCCTGGCCCTTGCGGCCGTTCTCAACCAGCCCTTTGTCGATGTCGTCCTCAGCGGCGCGGCCCAACCCGACCATCTCATTTCAAACTTAGCTGCGCTTAATGTTAAGTGGCGGCCCGATTTGGCAAATTCGTTGTTGGGGATGCGCGAGGAAACGGCCGAATATTGGCAAATCCGCAGCAACCTCTCCTGGAATTAAGCAGTAGACTTATTTCAAAATAAGGGTAGGAGGCGTAAAGCCCCTTTCCCCAAATGCACCTTAAAATACAAAACGACTCCTTTTGCGAAAGTTGACCAACC
>PABI01000007.1 GCA_002699125.1 Anaerolineaceae bacterium | reverse complement strand
TTGTCAAACGAAAACGAAAAAACGAGACATCTGTGTTTGAATTATGGCCTTTGACAATTGTCTCAAACCCTTAACTTGTAACCGATGGTCTTACACCAAGAAACATTCCTATTACCCTTGGCATTCGTAAGTTTGATCGGAACAGTGGTTACCGCAGGCAGCTTCATGTTTTTTAGAAGACAAGTTTTCAAACTAGAACCAAAAAATCCACAAAATAAGGTGGAGTTATGAGCAAAAATCAGGAAATCGGCCGTATTTTGCGGGCCAGTACGACGGGGTTTGCCGTGGGCTGCCGTGTGGGACAGCTTAGCGTGCCGGCTTTTGGCGGGCTGGTGCAGGCCCAGCCAGTGGATGACCGTGAATGTATCTACGGCCTCATCTACAACATGAGCATCGACGATGATCCGCTGGTGCGGCGGCTGGTGCTGGCTGAAAATCCCGCGCCGTCGGTGATTGAGGATCAGCGCAACAACCGGCTGCTGCCGATTGAGATGAGCGTGTTGGCGGTAGGGTATCAGCTGAACGGCCGTATCAAACACGGCCTTCCCCCACGCCCCCCGCTCAACCTCGATCCCGTCGAACTGGTGACCAACCCTGACGACATCCGCGACTTCACCGACAACCTGGGCTACCTGCGCCTCATTTTGCGCGCCGTGGGCAGCAACGTCCCGGTGGATCAACTGCTGGTGGCCCACATTATCAATGCGTACACCCTGCGCGGCAATGACCAGGCCTGGGCTGTCGCAGTCGTCAACGAACTGATTGAACTGCTGCGCAGCAACTATGATGTCCTGATTCCTACGCTGGAAGCGTTGAGTGACGCACTGCCGGAAATGGCAATCAGTGTGCCGTAATTGATTACCGTCGTAGGGGCGGTTCGCGAACCGCCCTTACTGGAGAAACGTATGATTGACAACAACGAACCAATCGGCTACATCGTCGGCGGTGGGCTGAAGGAAGGGTTTCGCATTCGGCTGACGGTGCCGGCGGACCGGGTGCAGGAAGGTAGTTTTGTGGTGTGTGAAAACGGCCGTTTCCACTACTACGGCCTCATCACCGACCTGCAACTGGGCAGTACCGATCCCCGCTTTGCCGACGAAAAAACCGATCGGCTCCAGCCTGCCATCCAGCAGGCGCTGCTGGGCAAAACGCTCTACACCACGCTGATGATGTATCCCACCCTGCTCATGGACACCGGGCCGGAATTTGGCTCGCCAGAACGGGCCGAATGGGAAGAACGCGTAGCCAACAACCTGGAAATGCCTGGACCCAAGCCGGTCAAAACAGTGCCCGCCCACCACGCCGAAGTGCGTCAGGCCAATGAGGCCGACGTGGCTCAAATTTTTGGTGAAGCCGGCGACGGCATGTTTATTGTGGGGCACACCATCGAGCAGGGCTATCCGGTGCGGCTGGATTTGAAGAAGTTTGTCAAGCGCAGCAGCGGTATTTTTGGCGCAACGGGCACGGGCAAGAGCTTCCTGACGCGCATGGTGCTGGCCGGGCTGATGCTGGAAGATGTGGCCGCCGCCCTGGTGTTCGATATGCACAACGAGTACGCCTTCGACGACACGGACACCGACCGCATGGTGACGGTGCGCGGCCTGCGCAGCCTGTTTGGCAGCAGCAAGGTCCAGGTGGCGGCGTTGGGTAAAGGCGCGATGGTGCGCGGCAAAACCCCCGACTTCACCCTGGAAATTGCCCTCAAAGATTTCCAGACGAGCGACATCGAGCTGCTGTCTGAGGCGCTGAATCTGACCGACACGGCGGGCGTGACGTTGAACGCGCTGGTGCGCTCGTTTAACGAGAACTGGTTTGCCGAATTTATGAAGCTGGAGCCGGGCGCCGTGGAAACGGACCCGGAAAGCGGCAAAACATTCCCCGCCGACAACTCGGTGGCGGCCTGGGCGCGGCAAAACAACGTGCACGAGAAGGCGGCCGAGGCGCTGCACCGCAAGCTGGCGGTGATTTACGACAAGCCGTACGTGGTGGAGCGGCCCGCCCAGGATTTTGTGACGGAGATTGTGGATAAGTTGGAAAACGGCCGTCACGTCATCCTCGGTTTTGGCGAATACGACAACGATTTGGATTACCTGCTGGTGTCCAACATTCTCACGCGGCGCATTCGCCAGCATTGGGTGCGCAAAACGGAGCGGCACAAGACGCACGGCGACGCCGCACCCCGCCCGCTGCTAATCGCCATCGAAGAAGCGCACAAGCTGCTCAATCCACAGCTTTCCAGCCAGACGGCCTTTGGCATTATTGCCCGCGAGCTGCGCAAATATTTTGTCACGCTGCTGGTGGTGGACCAACGGCCGTCCGGCATTGACGACGAAGTGATGAGCCAGCTCGGCACGCGCATCACCGGCTGGCTAGGGGATGAAGACGACATCCGTGCCGTGCTCACCGGCCTGGCCGGACGCGACCAGCTGCGCGGCATGTTGGCCCGTCTGCAAGAAAAGGAAGAGGTGCTGCTGCTCGGCTGGGGCGTCAAGATGCCGATCCCGGTACGCTCCCGCCGCTACGACGAAACATTTTACGAAGAGATGAAAGGCCGCAAAAGCAGCGCGCCGCAGCCGTCGGGGGATGAGATTGATGATTGGTTTTCCTATGGGTAAAGGATTTTTATCCACAGATTTCGTGGATTTCTCAGATAGAAATTTGTTCAATCTGCGAAATCTTTGATTCTTTCGTCATGCTTTGGCAGACACTTTCGCTTCCGTGGCAAACGGCCGTTTCCCTGGCCTGGGAATCTTACTGTGCCGGTTCGCTGCCGATTGGGGCGGTGATTGTGGCTGAGGACGCCCGTATCGTCGCCCAGGGCCGCAACAGTATTCACGAAACCGAATCCGCTTCTCCGCTGCAAGGCAGCCGCCTGGCTCATGCTGAAATGAACGCTTTGGTAGCGCTAAGCCGAAGTGGAATTGCTGCCGAGCGGTGCACGCTCTACAGCACCATGGAGCCGTGCGTGATGTGTATGGGTGCCATCCGCATGATGCGCATCGGCGCAGTCCACTTTGCTGGTTATGATCCCTTTGGTGGCGGTGCCTATTTGGTGGGAACGCCAGCTTATCAAACTTTTGGGCCACTGCCTGTTACGCCGTTTGAAAATGAAACGCTGGCCGATTTGTTGCTGGTGCTTATGGTGGAGGCGATGCTGCGTACGGGGCGGAGCAGTTGGGTAGATTTTGTCGGGACGGCCGTTCCCCAAACCAACCCTATCATTGAACTTGGGCAGCAGCTGTTCACCACGGGTGAGTTGTGGCAGTTGGCTCAGCAAACTATGCTTACTGAAGCAATGCTCACCTGGTTAGAAAAGCGGCTGATTTGCTGATTCCATCTCTGTTGCAGGTATAATCCTCGCCATGAATCCTTACTTTCCCCATGACAGTTACGACACCCCACCAGACACCCCGCGCCGTCTGCTGGATCGCCTGGCGCTGGGCAGCCGCCTCTATCTGCATGGTCACTTTATTTGGGAAATTGTCAAGGCGCGCTGGCTGGTGGCTCAGGGCAAATATGATCGGGCAGCCTGGGCCGAGACTTCGTATGCCATTTTTAAGATGGCGGAAGGGAGCGGCGGCCGTTTTCACATCAATGGTTTAGACAATATCCGTGATCTCACTGAGCCGGTTGTTTTTATCAGCAACCATATGAGCAGCCTGGAAGGCAACATTTTTGGCTGTCTATTGCCACAGCCGCAGGACATCAACTTTGTGGTTAAGGAATCGCTGACGCGCTATCCGGTGTTTGGCCCGGTGGTTGGCGCACGCGATCCCATCACGGTGGGGCGGGCCAATCCGCGTGAGGATTTGCAAAAAGTGTTGGTGGAAGGCGTGCAAAAGTTACAAGACGGCCGTTCCATCCTCCTTTTTCCCCAACACACGCGCACGGCCACGTTCATCCCCGCAGAATTTAACTCTTTGGGCATCAAGCTGGCCAAACGGGCCGGTGTGCCGGTGGTGCCCATTGCGGTGAAGACGGACTTTTTGATCAACGGCCGTTACCTGCGCGATTTTGGTCCCCTCGATCGCAGCCAGCCAATTTACCTGACTTTTGGACGGCCGTTTCCCGTAGAAAACAGCAAAGAAGCCCATCATCAAGTCCTTGAGTTTATCCAGAATCATCTTGACTGTTGGCAAGAGAAGCCAAAACGAAGTTAGACGCCCCCCCCTTGTTTAGCCGAATAGTCATTCCTCTCCTGGTTTCAGGGACTAAAGTCAGCTTGTCAGGGCGGTTATTCCTCCTCAAAATACAAGGAAGGTTATTGCATCCAACCGCGAATCCATATACCTGAATGATGGCCTCCCAGCTGCAACAAAATAAACTGATTTTGCTGGGCCGCGTTGTGGACAAGAACAGAATTATATTCTGCTTAAGCCCCGCACAAATGGTTGTATGCGTATAAGGAAAATCTGATGCCGGATAGGCTTAAACAACTCTTGGGGCCACCTGTTTATGAAGATGAGGTTACAAACGGCCGTGCCCGTCTTCTCAACGTCATTCTTCTTTCTTTCATTGGGTTACTCACGTTTCTCTATTTTGTGCGCCTGCTCACCGGTGCTGCTCAGCTAACCGCCGACAACTCACTTATCTTAGCCGGAACCATCATAATCTTTCTGGGAATCTATGTCATGACAAGGTTCCGCTATATAAAGTTCGGTATTCATGCCCTGGTTTCAGTTGGCTGGCTGTTAGTGACAATGTTCACCTGGAATGCAGATGGCATCGTAGATTCTACCTTCATGGCTTATCTGATTGTCATCCTGGTGGCCAGCCTGCTTTCTGGCTGGCGACTGGCCATGTTGTTTATTGGTTTAACCATTGCTTCCGGCTGGGTCATTGTCTACGCAGAGTCAGTTGGACTAAGAGCGATATCTGTGCCCGATCCGTCTGCAGAAATTATGATGGATTACAGCTTCATTCTGGTTTTAAGCGGCGTTATGACCTACCTGTTTGTGAACAACTTGCAGAACGCCTTGCGCCATGCGCGGCAAAGCAATCGGGAGCTGCAAAAGTTGAGCCAGGAACTGGAGATGAAGGTTCTCGCCCGCACCCAGGCCCTAGAGGAATCGATTGCACAGAGCAATGCCGCCAACGAGAAATTAAAAAATCACGTTTTCCATTTGACAACGTTAAATTTAATTTCACGTGAGCTGAATGACACCCTGGATTTACAAACTACGCTTTCTATCGTGGCCAAAGAATTGGCACTTTTACTACATGCTGACAACACAGCCATCACGCTTCTAAATAAAGAGGGGACCGCTCTGGAAATCATAGCTGCTCATAATCAAAATGTGGAAATACGCATACCTGTAGGCTTGCTGCTCCCTTTAGAAGATGCGCCAGGAGCTAAAGAACTGGTAGAGCATGGCAAATCCCTTCTTATAGAAAATGTTGCAGACGATTCCTCTTTTGACAAAATACGAATGGTGCTCTCGCCGCAAACCCATAGTCTAATGATTGTCCCACTTTGGGCAGATAAGAAAGTCATTGGCAGTATTGCTATTGAGCGAAGTGCAGAAGAATCTAATTTTTCTTCCGATGATTTGAGGTTGGCGGAGACAGTTGCCGGGCAATTGGCCGGTGCCATTGAAAAGGCACGCTTGTTTGATGAATCCGAGAAAGCCAAAAAGACGGCCGAAGTTGCCAATCAGGCCAAGAGTGAATTTTTGGCCAACATGAGCCATGAAATCCGCACGCCCATGAATGCCATTATTGGTCTGACAGGGCTGCTGCTGGACACGCCGCTTAATCATGAACAGCGTGATTTTCTGGAAACCATTCGCGTAAGCAGTGATGGGCTATTGGGGATCATCAACAATATTCTTGATTTTTCCAAAATTGAAGCGGGCAAGCTTGAGCTGGAAAAAGTGCCGTTTAATTTGCGGGAGTGTGTCGAAGAGGCGCTGGACCTTAATGTAACCAGTGCCAGCAAAAAAGGGCTGGAGCTGGCTTATTTGATTGAAGATCATATCCCCGAAATGCTCCTGGGCGATGTGATGCGGCTGCGCCAGGTGATGGTTAATTTGCTAAGCAATGCAGTGAAATTTACCGGTGAGGGGGAAGTTTTTCTGTCGGTGACGCAGCTCAAGGCGGAAAAACAGATGCGCGAGCTGCGCTTTTCGGTGCTGGACACCGGCATTGGCATACCACCAGAGCGGATGGACCGGCTGTTTCAATCGTTTAGCCAGGTGGATTCCTCGACGACGCGCCAATATGGTGGGACCGGTTTGGGTTTGGCCATTAGCAAACGGTTGGTAGAAGTGATGGGCGGGCATATGTGGGTCGAGAGCACGCCAGATGTTGGCTCAACCTTCAGCTTTACCGCTTGGGTGGAGATAGCAAAAACGGCGCAACGAGCAACAACGGCCGTATTCTCCCAATCGTTACAAGGCCAACGCGTCCTTGTAGTGGACGATAATGATATCAATCGGCTGATTCTTAAACATTATTTGTATCGTTGGCAGGCGAATTCGCATCTGGTGGACTCTGGCGAAAAGGCGCTGGCTTTGCTGGCCCAAGGCCAGCCGTTTGATGTGGGCATCATTGATATGCAAATGCCGCAGATGGATGGCGTGATGTTGGCCCAGGCCATGAAAGAGGTTGCAGGGCAACGGCCGTTTCCCTTGATTTTGCTCAGTTCAGTTGGGCAATCGCTGGGGGCTGAAGCCAAAGCGTTGTTTGCTATGCAGATTACCAAGCCGGTGAAGCCGCACAATCTACGCCGGGCGATGGAGCATTTGTTGTTAGACAGGAAGAAGAATGAAGTTAAGCGGAAAACGGCCGTCTCCCGCACCATAGAAACAAACACATCTGGCTTACGCATCCTGCTGGCCGAAGATAACATCATTAATCAAAAAGTGACCCTGCGCATGTTAGAACGGCTGGGGCATCAGGCGCAGGTAGCCAAAAATGGGCACGAGGTTTTAGCGGCCCTGAATCAATCCCCTTACGATCTCATCCTTATGGATGTGCAGATGCCGGAAATGGATGGATTAACCGCCACAGAACGCATTCGCCAGGATGAAGCGCTTGCCCGGCAGCCTTACATCATCGCGCTTACCGCCAATGCCCTCAAAGGGGACCGCGAACGATTCCTGGCGGCAGGCATGGACGATTATCTCAGCAAGCCCGTTCGCCTGGAAGACCTGGCCACCGCAATTGAAACTTACACTTTAGACCGTGTAGAAGGTGCGACGCACTTACACCAAACAGCTGTAGAATAAATCGGTCTGGGAAAAGTGCGTTGCACCTGAACAGTTACCCTTGATTTTGGATCTCCATCAAAGCCAGTTTACGATCTCGCTCTTTTTGCTGCTCCCACAAAATTGTTGGCTCTACAGCGCGCTCACGGCATTGTTCGGCCGTTAAAGGACACCGCTCACAAGTCTCATTGATGATCACGCGCGGAATAGCCGGGTCCTGAGCAAACCGGATGGTATTTTTGAGCTCCGGCTCCACCCGAAAACCGACAATCACGCTGCTGGTTACCCCCGGCGACAAACTTAACTCTCGCGAAAAGCCCAAACATAGAAACCGATCCTGTGACTCCATAAATTCAGATAGCTGTACGCCCACGTGCGGCTGGTCTGAGGCGGTAGGCACCTTGGCTGCTTCCTCCAAATCTTGGAGCAGCCGCACAGACAGCCAGCGCCGGCAATAATGCTCCAGCAAGCCAATGCCGCTGGGCACAATGAGCTGGTTCATGTTCAGCTGTTTAATGAGCTGGTAACTGTCACTGTTCTCTCGGTGGTGAAAGCGTAAGAAGTGCAGCTTCACGCCAAAAAATTGGGGGATAAGCTCGCTAAACCGATAAAACAGCATCTCTGGCGTCACGTGATATTTGTCCAGCATCGCCAGCATCAGGTGCGGAGACCACGTTGTTTGTTCAAAAAAGTGCTGCAAATCAGACAGCATATTGGGGCGTGGCATGAGCAGCGCGCCACCAAAATAAGCCGCCTTGAAATCATTCAAAATTTGCTGGAAAGAGTTGATTTGGTCCGGCGTAGAGGCAAAGGAGCGCTCCTTTAGTTTGAGATGCTGGTAGCCAACTTCTCGCGCCAAAATAAATTTAATTTGCCGTTCGCTTAGGGCATTGTTGATGAGCAAGCGAGGTGGCTTACCTTCAAAAAAGACCGAACGGTATTTGGTAAGCGCCGGTTGCTTTTGAATAGTCTCCATGTCAATCTCGTAGCCGTATTCATCGTGTAGTATCGTTTCCAGCGCCTTTTTGCTGGCTGGTGGATCAGCTGACAGCCCATATTTTTCGCCATTTTCTTCAATAAAAGCCTGGGCGGCATCTTCCAGATCCTGAAAATAATTTTCGTGGATTTCCTGGTAAGAGCGCAGCGCTGCCCGCAAAAAATCTTCTTCGTGCAGGCCGTAACGACGGCCGATTTCCAGCATGGCGTGTAAAAGGGCACTTGCTTTTTCCGGCTCCCGCGTCAGCAGCGTCACCAAATCCCCTAGCTCCAGGCCAAACTCTTCAAACGGAAATCGCTGAAAGGTGGTCGATTTTAAGGTGGTGCTGAGATAGGTCATTGAAGGCGACAGGGTGATGGAGACAAGCTCATCGTATGGCTTGTCTAAAACTTCGGCCATGCGCATGATTTTGTCGGCGCGTGGATATTTGCGCCCTTTTTCAATCTCTGTGACGTAGGAGGGAGAAAGCTCACACTGATTGGCAAATTCAGACAGGGTCAGGTTGGTTTCCAGACGCGCCTGGCGCACTTTCATCCCAAAAATGATGTTGATGAGGTTATTCATTAAAGACTCGCTTTATGGTTTAGATCTATTGTAGACACAGAAGAACCTGTGTGCTGGCAATGATACATCTTTTAGCGAATTTTCGCTACAAGCTCAAGGAAATTGGCGATTTGCCCTTGACAGACCGTTTCATTCGATTATACTTTTCTTCACAAGTAGCGAATTTTCGCTAAGCGAGAAATTTTTACGCGCAGCGAACTTGAAAATTTACCAAGGAGCCCACTAGATGTCCCACGACCTTCAGCTCACTGGCAATTTACAGCCCGAATTTGAACGTATTTTGACCCCCGAAGCCCTGGACTTTGTGGCCAGGTTAGAAGCGCGCTTCGGGGTGCGCCGGCAGGAACTGCTGCAAAAACGGATTGCCCGGCAGGCGCGACTGGATGCCGGCGAGATGCCAGACTTTTTGCCGGAAACGGCCGAAATCCGCAGCAGTGAGTGGCAAGTGGCCCCCATCCCCAACGACCTCATGGACCGCCGGGTAGAAATTACCGGTCCGGTAGACCGCAAAATGGTGATCAACGCTCTGAACTCCGGCGCCAACATGTATATGGCGGACTTTGAAGATTCGCATTCCCCCACCTGGCGAGACACCATCCACGGCCAGATTAACCTCAGTGATGCCATTGACGGCACCATCACATTTACCAATCCCAACGGCAAGTTTTATGAATTAAATGACACCATTGCCACCTTGCTGGTACGTCCGCGCGGCTGGCATTTAGATGAGAAGCACGTGTTGTTGAACGGCCGTCCCCTTTCCGCCTCCCTGTTCGATTTTGGCCTCTTCTTTTTCCACAACGCCAAAAAGCTTATCGACAAGGGCAGCGGGCCCTATTTTTACCTGCCTAAATTAGAAAGCCATCTAGAGGCCCGCCTGTGGAACGATGTGTTTGTTTTGGCCCAGGAAATGTTGGGCGTGCCCCAGGGCACCATTCGCGCCACGGTGCTCATCGAAAATATTTTGGCTGCTTTTGAAATGCACGAAATCCTGTACGAGCTGCGCGACCATTCGGCCGGGTTGAACTGCGGCCGTTGGGATTACATCTTCAGCGCGATTCGTAAATTCCGCAAGCATCCTAATTTTGTATTGCCAGACCGGGCCGAAGTGACGATGACCAGCCACATGATGCGCTCTTACTCGCTGCTGCTCATCCAAACGTGCCACAAGCGCGGCATCCACGCCATGGGCGGCATGGCGGCCCAAATCCCCATCAAAAACGATCCCGAAGCCAACGAGGCCGCCCTGGCCAAAGTGCGCGCCGACAAAAAGCGCGAAGCCGAAGACGGCCACGATGGCACCTGGGTAGCCCATCCGGCGCTGGTAGCCATTGCCAAAGAGGAATTTGACAAGGTAATGACCGGCCCCAACCAAATTAACCGGTTGCGCGAAGATGTGAAGATTACCGCCGAGGATTTGCTGGTTGTGCCCCAAGGCAGCATCACTGAAGCCGGACTGCGCACCAACATCGACGTGGGCATTCAATACATGGCTGCCTGGCTGGGTGGCAACGGCTGCGTGCCCATCTACAACTTGATGGAAGATGCGGCCACGGCCGAAATTTCCCGGGCGCAGGTGTGGCAGTGGCTGCACAATCCCGGCACCAGGCTGGCAGACGGCCGTTCCATCACCCCCGAACTCATCAAGCAAATGGTGCCCGCCGTTTTGCAGCAAATCAAGGGTCAGGTTGGCCCGGAGCAGTTTGAGCAGGGCAACTACCGCGAGGCCGGCAAGCTGTTTGAAGAAATCATTATTGGCAAAACGTTTACCGAATTTTTGACGCTGCCGGCTTATGAATATTTAAGTTAGTTTTTTCGTTGCCTTTTGGGGGAATGATACGTGATGCGTGAAACGTGAATAGCCTTTTCACGCATCACGCATCACTTAAAACCCACAAGCACATTATTTTATTACCTTTTACTGGAGGAGTGAGCATGATGAAGCAATACAATGTGACGCAGATGGAAAACAGTTGGAAATTTGATAAGCGGTGGCACGGCATTGAACGGCCGTATACCGCCGAAGATGTGTGTCGTCTGCGGGGCACCATCCAGATTGAACACACCTTAGCCCGGATGGGGGCCGAACGGCTGTGGCGTCTGATGCACAGCGAAGATTATGTCAATGCGTTGGGTGCTGTAACCGGCAACCAGGCCGTGCAAATGGTGCAGGCTGGCTTGAAGGCCATCTACCTCAGCGGCTGGCAGGTGGCTGCCGATGCCAATAATGCGAGCCACACCTACCCGGACCAGAGCCTTTATCCGGCGGACAGTGCGCCGAAGCTGGCCCAGCGCATCAACAATGCCCTGATGCGCGCTGACCAAATTTACCATATGAACAACCAGAACGGTGTCTACTGGTTTGCCCCCATCGTCGCCGATGCCGAATCCGGTTTTGGCGGTTCGCTCAACGCCTTTGAACTCATGAAAATGATGATTGAAGCGGGCGTGGCCGGGGTTCATTTTGAGGATCAGCTCTCCTCTGCCAAGAAATGTGGCCACATGGGTGG
Organism: Anaerolineaceae bacterium; assembly: GCA_002699125.1. GTDB lineage: Bacteria > Chloroflexota > Anaerolineae > Promineifilales > Promineifilaceae > Leptofilum. The sequence continues at coordinate 3,143 of PABI01000007.1, read as the reverse complement.
TAAGGTGCTGGTGCCGACGCGCGAATTTATTCAAAAGTTGGTTTCGGCTCGCCTGGCGGCTGATGTAATGGGTGTGCCCACCGTCATTATCGCCCGCACCGATGCCGATTCGGCCCAGCTGATCACCAGCGATATTGATCCGCGCGACCAGCCATTTATCACCGGCGAACGCACGGCCGAAGGGTTCTACAACGTCACCGGCGGCCTGGAAAGCGCCATTGCCCGCGGCCTGGCTTATGCGCCCTACGCCGATGTCATCTGGTGCGAGACGTCGACGCCAGATTTGGACGAAGCCAAAGCGTTTGCCGATGCCATCCATGAGAAGTTCCCCGGCAAAATGCTGGCCTACAACTGCTCGCCATCCTTTAACTGGCGGCGCAATTTAGATGAGGCCACCATTGCTAAATTCCAGGTGGAGTTGGGCAAAATGGGGTACAAATTCCAGTTCGTGACGTTGGCTGGCTTCCATGCCCTGAACACCAGCATGTTTGAGCTGGCGCTGGCTTACAAGAATGATGGGATGGCCGGCTACTCTCGCCTACAGGAACGCGAGTTTGATCTGGAAGCGAGCGATGGCTACCGGGCCATTAAACACCAAAGCTTTGTGGGGGCCGGCTACTTTGATGAGATTCAGCTGACGATTTCCGGTGGCGAAGCGTCGACGGCCGCTCTTAAAGGATCTACTGAAGAAGCTCAGTTTGAGGGCGTGCCTCAACCGGCACACGCCTAACTACCCATTTAGCCATTCACTCCTTGGTAAAAGAAACGGCCGTCTGTGGGAGACGGCCGTTTCTTTTTTTTGCCCACATTTATTCATTGGCAGTAAACGATTCCACCTGCCAATACCAGGGCAGTGCGTTTGTACCAGTGGTACGCAGGCTGATATTTTGGGGAAAGCCATATGTTTCATGAAACTTGAAGCCGCCGCCAAACTCATTAATTTCATCATTTTCCAGGGCGTTTCGCGCCGTTTGGAAAAGGCCAGGGATCGTCAGGCGGTCGGTGGGAATCTTGCTAATTACGCAGCCGGTGGCCTGGTCGCTGCAGCGCGTGTCCTCGGCGATTACGGTGCCATCTTCCACGGTGACGGTATGAATTTGAATCACTTGCCGTGAACTTTCCACATATAGCACTTCAATTTCATAGTTTTCCAGGGGGTTGGCGGCCCAGCGGGCTTCGGCCTCGTCCAGTTCGGCCAGCCAGGTGGCAATTTGCTCGCCGCGATTGCCCGACTCGGCGGCCATTGTCGCTTGAATGGCTGCTTGCATGGCCTCAGCTGGGTCGACTGTTGGGGTGGGGGCATCATTGACTGCCCCGCGGCCACAGCCAACGGCAAGCATGATTGTTATGAGTAAAATGGAGAGCTTTTGCCAGAGACGGCCGTTCATTATCACCTCTTTTTGCGACGTACATTGGTGGCTGGTCTGCCGCACTTAATAAGACGTAAGTCTAATGTTAACCTTGCCGCATTACGATGAGCCTGCAACTGAGACAAGGCCTGCTGCAAGGGAGCTTTGCCCAAACCATTGCTAAACATTAGACGTAGTAAGAAGGAAATTTAAGATTATCAGGTAACGGGGACGCATTTGCAGCTGTTCTAACATGAAAGAAACCATGCAGTCATTAGAACACGAAGAGTTAATTGAGCGCGATGAGATGGTGGAGACAACAGCCAATCTAGAAATTCGTCTTTTTGGTACACCATCCTTTTTTATTAACGGTCAACCGCTGGCCGAATCGACATCGCACAAAGTAGATGCGCTGTTTGCCTATCTGGTTTGTCATCCGTTTCCCCATTTGCGCGAGGCGCTGGCCTCTTTGCTGTTTAATGCCCAATCCCGTAACCATGCCAACAATAATTTACGCGTTTTGCTTTCCCGGCTGCGCCGCGTATGTGAAGATACCATTCTCATCAACCGGCAAACCGTGCGCTTAAATCCGGCGTACGAGGTGTGGTTGGATACGGCCGTCTTCCAGCAAACAATCCCCAAGCAGCCAGAACAGGCGCTGAAGCTGTACCGTGGTGATTTCTTGGAAACCACTCAGGTGCAAGAAGCCAAAGCATTTGTAGAATGGGCGGCGCTGGAACGTGAACAGCACCGCCTGATGGCCCTGGAGACGCTTTTGCAGCTCATCAACCAATATGAAGCAAATGGTCAGATCAAAGAGGCTATCCCCTTTGCCCAGCAGCTTCTTTCCATTGAGCCCCATCATGAAGGCTGGCATCGTCGCCTCATCAACCTGCATCTGCAAGCTGGCCAGCGCCAAAAGGCTGAAGCTCAGTTAGAAACGTGTCGCCAAATCATGCAGGAAATGTTTCATCAGGACGTATCTGCCACCACGCAAGCCCTCCTCGTAAAGTAACACAGAATCTTTTTAAGCGTGATATGTGAAGAAGTTAACCACGTTTCACGCCTCACGGCCCCATTTTACAAACAATTTACAAACTGATTGCAACTTTTGCCAATGCTTCCGGTATCTATAACCAGTAACGGACAGCGGCCGCGCGCCGCACCCTTGAGTAAGGAGGCATTTTCATGGTTGATGTTTATATTGTTGTTTACTCTCTGCTAGGCATCTTAATTTGTTTGCCCGCCCTGTTGTTAGCCCTCAATTTGCTCATGCCCCAAATCACTGGCCGTATCGAAACCCGTCTGGAGCGAACCCCCGGTAAAAGTTTCTTTTTAGGCGTGCCGGTAACGGCCGCTTTCCTTTTATGGATTGCGATTACGGCCAACGTGCCCATTGGTGTGGTGCGCGGCACGGCGTTTGTGGCGGCCTTTGTGGGGATGGGGTTAGGTACGTTGGGGGCTGCGGGCATGAGCCGCCTGCTGGCCAAACGAATCACCGTCCTGGCCAACCCAAGTTCCCAGGCAATGAACTGGCTGCGCGGTGCGGTGATGTACGAACTGGCCTGTCTGTTTCCCATCGTTGGCTGGTTTTTGTTTGCCCCCATCGTCGGCATTACTGTGTTGGGAGCGGCCGTATTTGCCCTGCTCGGCTGGCTGCCCCGCCCGACTGTAAGTGAGCAGATTGTGGTGACGGGTAATCAGTAACTTGTCTTTCGATAATAAATGAGACCAAAAACGAAAATTGAGCCGCTTTGGGCGATTTTGAAGCCATGAAGACAACGTGATTCCGGG
>PABI01000006.1 GCA_002699125.1 Anaerolineaceae bacterium | reverse complement strand
CGTGCGATCCTGAATTTTTTTGGCCAATGCCTGCCGTTCAGCCTTGCCCAGTTCCGGCGCGCCCAACGTTGTGTTCTCCACGCCGGCCAGCGCACGGAAAATCAGCCGCAAAAACCGAGACGCTTCCGTTTCGGGGCGATTCAGCCAGAGCAATGTTTTCTCGATTTGCACTAGATGCTGCCGCAGATGGGCATCAAAGCGGTGTAGACGATATTGCAAGGAATATTCTTCTTCCTCCCACCAGACGGGTGATGCTCCTAAAAATTGTTCGTCGGGCACAGCTACCAATTCATCCAGAACGCGTTGGTGAAACGCATTGTAGCTGTGCCAGATGGTGGCGAACGGCTGGTTGTCGATGATGTCATAAAAAGCGTCGTTGCTGCCGGTGACCCGCTCAACTTCACCAGCTGGGAAAGGATACGGCCGTTCAATCCCCCCTTGCTGCTGTTCTAATCCATAAATGATCAGCGTAAAAAACGTGCGCTCAGCATCCATGATGTGGCCCAAAATAACGCGCAGCGGCCATTCCCCTGGCGCTGGCTCCTGCTCAAACTGCTCATCGGTAACGCCCAGCATAGCTGCTTGCAGTTCCCGGTAGCCCAAATGATATTGGCCCAAAACTTGCTGAACCAGCGTGGTGGCAGAACCGTTTTGGCTGCGCCGGCTGGCCAATGTGGCGGCTAAATCGCGCAGCTCATGGTAGGTGCCGATGAGCGCCAGGCGCACCCCTTCACCATGCTTGCGCCAATGGTAGGGTTGACCCATATCCACATCGGTAAAAGGGTGGCTAGTGTCGGCCAACCGATTAATTGCCGAGAATAGTTGATTTTGGGGCATAGACACCTCCTATTTTCAATTACCTGCTTGCACTGCACACAGGGTAGCACATATTGGGGCAAACTTTTAGTGTCGCTGTGCCTGTTGGTATGCCTGGCGAATGCGCTCTTGCAGAGTGGTGTCTACGTCATAGAGGCTGGTGAGGCGAACGGCCGTCTTTGTGTCGGGGATCTGGCAGGTGATATGGTTTTTGGCCGGGCGCAGCGTGCAAAACGGCCGTTCCGCCAGAAAATCGATACGCCCGCGATGCAGTGACCAGGTCACACCCTGGCTCAATCCGGTAATAAAATCCAGCAAATGTAGCCCGGCTGCCGCCGCATCAACCGTTGTGCGGCTCAGGCAGGCGTCTAGTTGCAAATCAATGTCCATTTTTATCACCTACAAAAATGCAACTTCTTCGCGAACTTTGTCTTTCACCACGGCCATCTGGCTGAAAAAGGTCATGTACGCCCGGCTTACCGGATCTTCCTGATCGCGGAACAGGCGGTCCAGGGCAGCATAATCGGGCAGCCAGAAAATCCAGATAGAAGGGGGCCCGTTGCCCAGACCGCCGCTGGCGGCTACTACTTCTTTGATCCACTCTTTGTCTTGCACCACATCGTGCAATGTCCGGGCATTTTGGGCATGTTCTTGGGAAAACGGCCGTGGCCACTCAAATTCTACAATTAAATAGATGCCGACATTTGCTTCACTCAAAATTTCCACCTTTACCCCAACAATCGGGCATTAAAGGGCTCCCAATCATATCACGATAGAGACGAGAGTTTAGCACTTATGTTCTAATAAGTCAAAGCATGTTGTGCCCATCTAATGGCCTCGCTATACTTCTGCGCTATGAAGCTAACGGTACGGCCAGAACAGTTCACAACGAAGCCAACGCTCCAGCAAAAAAAGCAGCAACGTGGGCAGCAACTTCTGGGCACGGTGATCATGATCGGTGCCATGATTTTGTTGCTGCCGCTGGTGCTGCGTGCGCCTCGCCCCCATTTTGTGGTGCCGTCAACGGCCGTTCTCATTCTCAGTACGCTCTTTTTATTCCCGCTAGCTCTGTTTTTTTCCGTCACCTGGCATGAGTTGGGCCATCTGCTGGCGGGTAAACTGGTTGGATTTCGCTTTGTGCTTGTTACCTTCGGCCCGTTCCGTATTGCGCGTCAGGCAAACGGGCTGCACCTGAGCCTGATCAGTAACAATGTGGTGCAGTGGCAGGGGCGGGCGCTTTCTGTACCGCAAACGTTTGGCGATCACCGATTGGCCCGGATGGTGATGCTGGCCGGTGGCCCTTTGGCTACGCTAAGCCAAATGGGACTGTTGCTGGGCGTAAACTATTTCTTACGGGAACAGACGATTCCCTATGGGTGGGGATTGGCTCTACTGTGGCTGCTGCTGGCGGCGGTGATGATGCTGCCGGCGACGGCCGTACCGCAAAAAATCGGTCCTATTTACACCGATGCCGCCCGCATCTGGCAGCTGTTGCGAGGCGGCGAGCGTCTGACCAGCCAGCTAGCACTGACGAATCTGGTGGAGGCGTCTCTGCGGGGTGTGCCTCCGGCCGAATTAGATGCCGATTTTGTGATGCGCACCCTCACTGCCCCGGAACAGAGCGATGAAGCGTTGGTGGGGCATTATATTGCCCACATTCAAGCTTTGGATTGGGGGACTGTGGCGGAAGCGGCCGTTTTGCTAGACAAAACATTGACCTTGCTGCAACAACGGCCGCCAGCGCTGCGCTCTCCGGCTATTTTTGTCAGCGCCGCTTATTTTGCGGCACGCTATGCCCACGACTTGCCTCAGGCAGAAGCATGGCTGAAACTCATTCACCCAGAGCGGTATAATGCGCTGGCGTTGGAAGTGGAGCAAGTTTTGCTTCGGGTTCGTGCCCAGCTTTTGCTCCAGGCTGGTGATTTGGCTCTGGCCAAAACCGCCGCGCTTTACAGTCTGCAACTTTTGGAACGATCTGTCGATTTGGGCAGCGTCGTGATGGAGACTCGGCTGCTGAACGAGATTTTGGCTGAACTAGATGGGGTGGCACCAGCGCCAGCCCTGCCAGAAGCTATGCAGCCAACCTTGGCACGGAGACGGCCGTATTTCACAGCGTCGGCTCGTGGTGTGGTGCGATTGGCGCTCATGATTGTGATCGGCTTGCTGCTGGGATTAGGCTGGCAGCATCTTTTCCCTAATCGTGCCGTCGAGGCGTATCAGCAAGGGGTGGCGCATTTGGAGGATGGTGAGTTCGAGGCAGCAATTCCTGACTTTGACCGGGCCATCAGCCTGGATAATCAGTTTGCCCAGGCGTACTGGGGGCGGGGGGATGCGTTGATGTCGCTGGGGCAGTATAAAACGGCCGTCACTGATTTCAGCACCATTATTGAGATGCATCCCAAAACATTCCCCTCCATTTATATCTACCGCGCCGCCGCATACACGCAGCTGGGCAACTACCCGGCGGCCATTGCCGACTATCAATCCCTGCTTGCCCTTGATCCTGATGAAGAGCTCCGCCTATTGGCCCTCGAATCAATCCACATTTTGCAATCGGCTGAGTAGACCCATCATTTTCTAGTCCCAAAGTCCATACCAGAAAAGTGTATTTCTTGCCATGACAATGGTCACTATCTTTTTGGATCATGATCAATAGACGCCACTTGTGAAATATTGCACAATACGCCGGGGATTGTGCAATATTTCACAATAATAAGTGTCAAATCAACACAACCCCTTGATCTATTCTGTCGAATTGAACATTACACACACAAAAGAGAGTTGATTGGATGTCTGATCTGAAAACAATTCCTAAAACCGCTTTGAACGAATGGATTCAGCGGCTGCGCAGGCGTTTTCGTGTTGTGGGTCCACGGCCTAAACTGGGGCAGTTTGTCTTTGCGGAAATTGAAACGGCTGCACAGATGGCGCTGGATTATCCAACAACCTGCGTGCCGCCCAAGAAATATCTGTTTCCCCAACAAGAGACATTGCTGCAATATCATCTGGATGGCAGCCACATCCAGGCGGTGATTGAAACGGAGCCCACGGTTATCTTCGGCATTCACACCTGTGACGTGCAGGCGACCCGACTGTTTGACCATATTTTTAGCCAGGGATTTACCGATCAACATTATCAGGCGCGGCGGGAAGATATTTACCTCATTAGTATTGAGTGCTTGTCGCCCTGTTCGGCCCATGCTTACTGCCATGATATGGGCACGTCTCATTTGCCGGAAGCGGCCGATCTCCATCTGACGGATTTGGGGGAGGTGTACGCTGTCCACATCAATACGCCCAAGGGCGAATCCTTGATTGCCGATACGTTTGTGGAAGAATTTTCTCCTGCCTGGCAGCAAAGTTACGAGACGGTAATCAGTGAAAAGCAGGCGGCTTTTCATAAACGGCTCAATTTTCCAGTCGAGGCGCTGAACGATCTTTTGCGGGAGCGGTATAGCAGTTCATTGTGGCAAGCGATTGGTGACAAATGCCTGGTGTGCGGCATGTGTACCCAGGTTTGTCCAACCTGTGTCTGCTTCAATGTGGTTGATGAAGCCAATCTAACACAGACTAAAGGTCAGCGAACGCGCCACTGGGATTCTTGCCAGGCCACGACGTTTGCCCTGGTGGCTGGTGGACACAATTTCCGCGAAGCGCGTATGGCCCGGCAGCGGCATCGTTTTATGCGCAAGGGCAAGTATATGCACGATGCCTATGGGATGTTGGGCTGCGTGGGGTGTGGTCGGTGTGGCGAAACATGCCTGGTCGATATCACGCCAATCGAAGTATTAAACGCCTTATATCAAGAGCAAAACGGGGAGCCATTTGTTCCCGAACATGAAATGGAGCTGAGTTATGAAAACGTTACTGCAAGAGGTGCGGGAGTCGCCGTCGATTTACATGCCGGTGCCAGCCAAAATAACGGCCGTACGCACCCTCACTGAACTGGAAAAACTATACACCATCGAGCTTCCTTACGGTCTCATTCTGGATCACGATCCGGGCCAGTTTGTGCAGGTTTCCCTGTTTGGCGTGGGGGAAGCGCCCATCAGCATTTGCTCGGCTCCCAGCCGCAGCGGCAGCAGCTTTGAGCTGTGCGTGCGCAATGTAGGCAACCTGACCGGCAAAATGCACGAACTCAATGTAGGGGACACGTTAGGCATTCGGGGTCCTTTTGGGCGGGGTTTCCCCATGGAGCGGTTTCGGGGCAAGGATGTGCTCTTTATTGCTGGTGGTTTGGGGTTAGCGCCACTTCGTTCGGTGATTTATGAGGCGATCAGCCACCGTGAAAAATACAATCGCCTCGTCATCCTATATGGGGCCAGATCACCCAGGGAAATGCTTTTCCGCGATGAAATCAACGCCTTCAACTGGATGGAAGACGTTGAGATGTATGCGACCGTTGATAGCCGTGATGACAATTGGCGTGGACCGGTGGGGTTTGTAAACAGCTTGCTCAATGAAGTAAACCTCAACCCGCATAATACGGCCGCTATCGTCTGCGGACCACCGGTGATGTACAAATTTATCCTTGATGATTTGCTTAAATTGGGCGTTGCCGAACACGATATCTGGCTTAGTTTTGAACGGCATATGAAGTGTGGTGTGGGCAAGTGTGGTCACTGCCAGATCAACCACATTTACGCTTGTTTGGATGGACCATCCCTTTCTTACACGGAAATCAAAAATCTGGAGGAAGCATTGTGAACGCATCGTCGAATGGCCTGCCACGCGTGGCCTTTTTTGATTTTACCAGCTGTGAAGGCTGCCAGCTCACCGTTTTGGATGCGCTGCAAACCCATCCGGAATTGCTGAAGGTGATTAATATTGTTGAATTCCGCGAGGCGACGAGTGCGCGCAGCGAGGATTACCAGATTGCGTTTATTGAAGGGTCGTGTACACGCCCAGGTGATGAGGCAAGGTTGAAGCGGATACGGGAAACGGCCGCATACGTCATTGCCCTCGGTGCCTGTGCCCACCTGGGTGGCATTAACGCCATTCGCAACCGCCAGCCGCTGCCGGACGTGCGCGAATACGTCTACGGCGATAAGGCCGAGTGGTACGACACCTATCCGGTACGAGCCATCGACCAGGTAATCCCAGTGGATGTCGTGATTCCCGGCTGCCCCATTGATCGGGAAGAGTTTGTTCGGGTTGTGACGGTGCTGCTGCAAGGGCGGCAGCCCAAGCTGCCAGACTACCCCATGTGTATTGAATGTAAATTACACGAAAACGTTTGTGTGTATGAGCGCGGTCAGGTTTGCCTGGGGCCGATTACGCGTGCGGGCTGTAATGCCGTTTGTCCGGCTTACGGCTTCGGTTGTGAAGGCTGCCGTGGCACCGTTTCGGCACCCAATATGGATTCCTTCAGGGAGACGCTGGCCAAACGTGGCTTGAACCCATCTGAGATTGAGGAGAAGATGAGCCTCTTTTTAACCAACCAAAAGGTGCTGGTGCTGGAAACGGAGGCGATCAATGTCTAACGTAAAAGTGAATGTCCATCACCTGACGCGGGTGGAAGGGCATGGCAACATCGTGGTGGACGTCGTCAATGGCCAGCTAAAGCAGTGCGACCTGCAAATTGTGGAAACGCCCCGCTTTTTTGAGGCGATGCTGCGCGGTAAACCGTATCAGAATGCGTCGCACATCACCTCGCGGATTTGCGGGATTTGTGCGGTGGGCCATGCCACAGCCTCGCTGCGCGCTTCTGAAGTGGCGCTGGGCGTGGAGCTAAGTGAGCAGACCAAACTGCTGCGCCGACTGAACTTTTTGGGCGAGATGCTGGACAGTCATATCTTGCACGCCTACATGCTGGTTGCCCCCGATTTTTTGGGTGCGGCCAGCGTCATTCCTTTGGCGACCACTGCCCCGGACGTTGTGCTTAGGGCGCTGCGCATGAAGAAGCTGGCTGGTGATCTGTGCCGGGTGATTGCCGGGCGGCATACCCATCCCATTGCGATGGTGGTGGGTGGGTTTTCCCATTTTCCGACGGCCGATGAACTATATGCGCTGCGCGAGCGGTTTGAAAAAATGCGGGCTGATGTGATAGCCACGGCCGATTTGTTCCAAACGCTTAAACTGCCCCAATTTGAGCGGGAAACGGAATACATCGCCCTGCGTCGTGACGATGGCGTGTATGGCTTTATTGATGGTGAGATTGTAAGCACAGACGGTGGTCGCTGGCCGGTTTCGGCTTATAAATCGGTGACCAATGAATATTTGGTGCCGCACTCATCGGCCAAGCACGCGCAAAACCAGCGCGACTCTTACATGGTGGGGGCGCTGGCGCGCTTCAACGTGAACCATGACCTGCTGCATCCGGTGGCCAAAGAAGTGGCCAATGGGCTGGGCTTAAAGCCAAAAGCAACCAATCCTTATCTGATTACGGTGGCGCAGGTGGTGGAAATTGCTCACTGCGTGGAAGAAGCGATTCAGCTGATTGATGCGCTGCTGCAGCGAGAGATTGCCTGGGAAGAACCGGCTCCGCCCGCACGCCAAAGTGGCGAAGGCGTAGGCGCGTGTGAAGTGCCGCGCGGCACGTTGTTCCACCATTACATCATTGAAGATGGCGTCATCGTGGGATCGAATTGCATTATTCCCACCGGGCAAAATTTGGCGAACATTGAACTGGATATGAAGGAATTGGTACCTACGATTCTGGACCGAACGCAGGAGCAAATTACGCATTCTCTGGAAATGTTGGTGCGGGCGTATGATCCGTGCATCTCGTGTTCAACACATTTGCTGGATGTGAAGTTTGAATAAAATTTGACGCAAAGGCGCAAAGAGGCAAAGAAAAAGCAAAAATCCTCCTTTGCAACTCGTGCCTTTTTGCGCTATTTGCAATGAGTTTTTTTGTGATGAAAACGTTGGTTTTGGCTTTGGGCAATCCGCTGCGGGGGGATGATGGGGCAGGAAGGGCGATATTAGAACGGTTGAGGGGAACGGCCGTATCCACTCCCTACATAACCTTCCTCGACGGCGGCACGCCTGGCCTGGAAATGGCCTTGACGCTGCAAGGCTATGATAAGGTGATTGTGATTGACGCTGCCAATTTGGGAGCCGAACCGGGCACCTGGCGGCGTTTCTGCTTGTCTGATGTGTCTTTGATACAAAAAGCAAACATGAACGGCACGCTGCATGATGCCGGTTTGGCTGAGGCATTGGCTCTAGCCGAAGCGTTGGATATTTTGCCCCCTGAGATTATCCTGTACGGGATTCAGCCGGAGTCGGTGGAGTGGGAGATTGGGTTGAGTGAGGCCGTGCAGGAAGCTTTTCCTGCGATTTGTGAGCAAATTCAGGCTGAGCTTACTCAGGTTGAGGACTGGTAGTCCTGACCGATTTGAATCTAACCTCGTTTAAATTCAGGACTGCCAGTCCTGGACCTCATCGATCTAAGCCGAAAAAATGAAGCAGGTAGTGGTGCCGTGGGCGTAGAGCTTGCCGTCGGCATCAACCAGCTTGCCTTCGGCGGTGGCGATGCGCCGCCCGCCGTGGACGACGCTGCCAACGCAGCGCAGCGGGCCGGTGTCTTGCAGGATGGGGCGGACGAAGTTAACCTTCATCTCCACGGTGGTATAGCCGGTTCCGGCGGGCAGCCGCGTGTGAATGGCGCAGCTCATGGCCGAATCCAGCAGGGTGGCAATCACGCCGCCGTGTACCGCTCCCAGTGGATTGTAATGAAATTCTGAGCAGTCGATTTCGAATACGGCCGTTCCCTCATCAGCTTCCGTTAACCGAAAATCTAGCGTTTTGGCGATGGGCGGTTGGGGCAGATTGCCGCCAATCATCTCGCCGAAAAATTCCAGCCCGCTTTTTTGGCGGGCAGCCTTAGCGGTTGTGGTGGGATCTTGCCAGGTATAGGTACGGGAACGGCCGTTGTCATTCTCAAATGTCATTTGCAGGTGTCTCCACTTCGTTATGCTTTTGTAAGCTTTGGTTTGTAAGATTTTATACGGTCAACGGCTCTCTGTCATGGACAATTGCGTTAGCAAAAAAGGAAACCTGGCATTTATGAGTGATAATCTACTGGGAGATACAGAAAAAATCGAACTGGACGCCCCTTCATTCTGGCGGAAATATGGCAGCAAGCTGGTGGCGCTGCTGTTTTGGGGGGTGCTGGTTGGCGGTTACTATCTTTATGCCAATTTGAACAACCTCACGCTGGCAGACAGCCTTAACGTCATTGCTGATTTTTTGACCAACAGTTTGTACGGGCCGCTGTTTTACATTGGGGTTTATGCGTTACGGCCGTTAATTTTTTTCCCGGCCACCGTTCTCACCTTATTGGGAGGATTTCTCTTCGGCCCGATTGGCATTTTGTACACCGTGTTGGGCAGCAATAGTTCGGCAATGGTTGCCTACGGCGTGGGCCGTTATTTTGGTCAGGACGTGTTGGAAGGTGAAGAAAAGAGCGGTCGCATCCAAAAATATACGGATCGGATGCGCCAAAACAGTTTTGAGACGGTGCTGATCATGCGGCTGCTTTTTTTGCCGTACGATTTGGTGAACTACGCCGCCGGGTTTTTGAAGATTAAGTGGCAGCCGTTTATTTTGGCAACGGCCGTTGGCTCCATCCCCGGCACCATTTCATTTGTGCTGCTGGGCGGGTCCTTTGGCACGTTGGATGAGCTGGTTGCGGGCGATGTGCAGGTGAATCCCATGACGCTGATCCTCTCTATTGGCCTCATTCTGGTCAGCATTGGTTTGTCCCGCTTGATTAAAAAACGAGAAGCCGCTGCGTAGGGCAATTTTGCAAAATTGCCCTACATGGTTTTAGGAGTTGCATGCATGATTGCGGAAATAAAAGTTCCCCCCTTTGATGAATACAATGAAATTATGGTCAAAAATGCCCATCCGGCTGATTGGCAGAACCCGACGCCGGACGGCCGTTACAATCTCCTGGTCATTGGCGGGGGATCGGCCGGATTGGTAGCGGCGGCCGGGGCCGCGGGCATCGGGGCCAAAGTGGCGCTGGTAGAGAAGCATCTGCTGGGCGGCGATTGTCTGGTGGCCGGCTGTGTGCCCTCCAAAACCATTTTGCGCTCGGCCAAAGCAGTTGGCGAGATTCGCCGGGCGGCGGATGTGGGCGTGCATGTAGGCGGTGAGATAGAAGTTGATTTTGCCGCCGTGATGGCGCGGATGCGCCGGGTTCGGTCCGACATCAGCTTTCATGATTCGGCTAAACGGTTTAGCGATCTGGGGATCGACTTGTATCTGGGAGATGGGCAGTTTACGGGCAAGAACACGTTTGCGGTGGACGGCCGACCCATCGAGTTCAGCAAAGCCGTCATTGCCACCGGTTCGCGGGCGGCGGATGTTCCCATTCCCGGATTAGCTGAGGCGGGTTACATCACCAACGAAGGCGTCTTTGAGCTCACGAAACGGCCGAATCGCTTAGCCATCATCGGAGCGGGGCCAATTGGGTCGGAGATGGCCCAGGCGTTTGCCCGCTTTGGCAGCCGGGTGACCGTGATTGAGCTGCTGCCCACCATCGGGGGGCTGCGCGACCCGGAAGGGATTGCCCTGGTGCGTGGTGCGCTGGAAGCAGATGGGGTGCAGTTTTACCTGGAAAGCAAAACAGAAAAAGTCGAGCTGGTTGGCGCGGAGAAAGTCATTACGTTTGAGCACCAGGGCCAAACCCAAACGTTGGCGGTTGATGAGATTTTGCTGGCGGCAGGCCGTCAACCTAACGTTGAGGGGCTAAAATTGGAAGTGGCTGGCGTAGAATATAGTAAGAAGAGGCTTACCGTTAACGACCGGCTGCAAACCACCAACCCAGACATTTTTGGCGCGGGCGACGTGGCCATTCCGGCGATGTTTACTCACACGGCCGATGCCACAGCGCGAATGGTGATCCAAAATGCGTTCTTTTTCGGCCGCAAAAAGTATAGTGGCCTGATTATTCCCTGGACAGTTTTTACCGACCCTGAAATTGCGCACGTAGGCTTATTTGATTACGAGGCAGAGGAGCAGGGCATCTCGATAACGACCTTCACCACCAAAATTCAAGAGACAGACCGAGGCCGGACCGACGGGGAGGACGGCTTTGTGAAGATTTACGTGAAGGAAGGAACAGATAAAATCCTGGGGGCGACGATGATTGGCCGCCATGCCGGGGAGACGATTAGTGAAATCACCACGGCGATGATGGCCGGCAAAGGGTTAGGCATGCTGTCACAAACGATCCATCCGTACCCAACCCAGGCCGAGGTCATCAAGAAAACGGCCGATGCCTGGAACCGCACCCGCCTGACGCCGCTGGTGGCCAAAGTGTTCAAAACGTGGCTGCGCTGGCGACGGTAGGACTATAGGCTGGATTCCTGCCTGCGCAGGAATGACAGTTGAAGATCGAATGTTAATCTCGGTGGTTGTTCCGGCGTACAACGAAGCGGAATTCTTGCGGCAGACGCTGGAACGAATTCAACAGGCTTTCAAGGAAAACGAATGCCAGGGAATCATCTGGGAACTTATTGTTTGTGACAACAACTCATCGGATAGAACGGCCGTAATCGCCACAGAAATGGGAGCAACGGTCATCTTTGAACCTGTCAACCAAATCGCCAGAGCACGGAACAGTGGGGCAAGCATTGCCAAAGGTGAGTGGCTGCTGTTCATTGATGCCGATTCATACCCAACGCCAGACCTCATGGCCGAGACGCTGAACGTGGTTCGTGAGGGGCAGTTTATTGGCTGTGGCACGACAGTGGAGGTGGTGGGCGGTACGATGTTCAACAAGCTGCGCATGGAACGGCTCAATCCGCTTTTCCGGCTGTTTAACTGGAGCGGCGGGGCGTATTTGCTGGTGCAGCGAGATGCTTTTGAGGCAGTTGGCGGCTTTAGCACCGATCTGTATGCCTATGAGGAGATCGATTTTGTGATTCGGTTGAAACGGTACGGCCGTAAACAAAACAAAAAATTTACTGTCCTGCACCGTCATCCTGTCATCACGTCTGGCCGAAAAGGTGACATTGGCTTCTTTTCTCTGGGGGGGTTATTCGTCTCTAATTTTTTAGCTGTGATTTTGTTTGGGTTGCACTATTTACTGCCTAAAGCGATTGTACGCTGGCTCGGTTCCCGCCTGCTGGGCTATTGGTATGATCAGCGGTAGCTTATTTTGTCATGCTGAGTGAAACGAAGCATCCTTACGGACCTTATTTTTCGCGGACATGGCTGATGTAGGATTGTCTCCGAAGGGATTCTTCATTGCGCTGCGCTTCATTCAGAATGACAAGTGAGGGTAATACGGTGAAGAGGAAACCGGCATGATACAAACTGATTTTGACATTGCTATCATTGGCTCCGGCATTAGCGGAAGTGCGCTGGGGACGATTTTGGCGCGGCACGGGCAGAGGGTAGTTATCTTCGAGGCCAGGTCGCACCCGCGTTTTGCCATTGGCGAATCGCTCATTTTGGAGACGTCGGAGATGATGCGGGCGCTGGCCCATTTTTACGACGTGCCGGAGCTGGCCTACTTCAGCACAGAGAATTTCCTGGCGTTTGCCGGAACCACGCACGGCATCAAGCGCCATTTTGGCTTTTTGCACCATGAAAAAGGGCAGCGACACAATCCGCAGCACACGCTCCAGGCGATTATTCCCAAGGAGCCGCATGGCCACGAGTTGCACCTGTATCGGCAGGACACAGATTACTTCATGATGAGCACGGCCGTTTCCTACGGCGCACAGGTTCGGCAAAATACGGCCGTGCAAGACGTCACCATCCACCCCGACCACGTCACCATCGTTCCGGCTAAAGGCGAGCCGGTGACGGCAAAATACGTGGTGGATGCCGGTGGTTTTCGCTCCATTTTGGCGCAGAAGTTTGGCGAGCGGGATTTTAATCTGCAAACCCATTCGCGCGGCATGTTCACCCACATGATCAACATGCCCGGCCACGCCCGCGCCAATCAGGTTCAATCCGATTACGATTTGCCCTTTCCCATGGCCGAAGGTACGCTGCACCATCTGTTTGCGGGCGGCTGGCTTTGGGTGATTCCTTTCAATAACTACGCCGAGTCGACCAACCCGCTGTGCAGCGTGGGGCTGCTGCTGGACCCGCGTCACTATCCGCCATGCCCCGATCTTACCCCGGAAGAAGAGTTTTTTAGCTTTATTGAGCAGTTTCCCAACATTGCCGCCCAGTTTGCCGGCGCGCAGGCGGTGCGCAACTGGGTACGGGCTGATCGCTTGCAATATAACACGCGCCAGGTGGTGGGCGATCGCTGGGCGCTGTTGGGGCATGCCGCCGGGTTTATCGATCCGCTGTACTCGAAGGGATTGTATAGTTCGTTAACGGCCGTTTTCATCCTAGCTCACCAACTATTGCAAGCTGAAAAAAGCGGCGACTACTCCGCCGCCGCCTTTGCCGATTTGCAGACCGTCACCCACAACTTTGTCTGCGCGGCCGACCGGCTGATCGCCAACAGCTACCGTTCGTTTGGCAACTACAAATTGTGGCAGGTGTACAGCGTGATGTGGCTGCTAGGCGCGTACACGGAGCTAGTGAAACTCAACATGATGCGTGCCCAAGCGATGCAGGCAAATTACAGCCGCCGGGATTATTATGACCAGTTGGTGACGCTAAAGTTGGTGGGAGGCGGCTACTCGGAGTTTGATGAGGTGGCGGACAAGGTTGATACGCTCATTGAACAAGCTGATCCGCATGACGAAACGGCCGTAAATCACACCGTGACTGAAATCAACCAAATTTTCCGCAATCTTTCCTGGATTGCCGATCCGTTTGTGCCCCTGCTGGATGGCAAAACGTACCTGCCTAAAAACAAAATCCGCCTCAGTCTGCTGAAGCCGGGTGAAGGGTTTATGCGCTCCGGCGCGTACAAAAAGCACTTCTTTGGTGATCTGACGATGTGGGATTTGTTAATGTATGGGGCCAAAGAAAAGCTGCGCTATGCACGGCCGACGCTTAACTGGCAGCACAAACAAAAGTTCCGAAGGCGGCAATGAGAAACGAACCGCGGAGAACGCGGAGAGGAATTGAGAAAAAACTCAGCGTTCTCCGCGCTCTCCGCGGTAAAAAATTATGCAGACGTATTCACACTTTTTGATAACGGCCGTTCTCCAAAAAGCCGCCAGGATTGACAACCGGGACGCTGTATCTGGCTTGCTGGCAGGTTCGGTGGCACCGGACTTGCCGCTGACGCTTTTGAGTTTGGGTTACGTGGTGGACCGCCGCTACGTTCGCCCTCATCTTCCAGACAAAACGCGGTGCAGCCCAACTTACAACGAGCTTTACTTTAACAATCCGTGGTGGATTGCGGCCCATAACAGCCTGCACGCGCCGCTGCCGCTGTTTGGATTGGCGCTGCTGGGCGTTTTGCTGCGCCGCCGCTGGCTGCTCTGGTTTGCTTTGGGCTGTGGGTTGCATACGGCCGTAGACATCTTCACTCACGCCGATGATGGCCCGGTGCTGCTGTTTCCGCTCGATTGGCACAAGCGTTTTCTGTCGCCCCTTAGCTACTGGGATCCGCAGCACGGTGGTCGCATTTTCCGCCTGATTGAGCATTTGCTGGATTTGCTGCTAATTGGGTATTTAATTCTTCAGCGCGTCAGCGCCAAAAGGGAACCGATTGATGTTTGATGAACGGATGCGCCTGGTGAAGGACAATGTTTTTCACCCGATGGCCCAACCGCTGCGGGCGATTCCACCCTGGCTATTTTCTGTGCTGGGACTGATTGTAGGCGTGGGGGCGGCAATTGCCTTGTGGCAGCAAGCCTATTGGCTGGGTTTCCTGCTCTGGTTTTTCAACCGGGTGTTTGATGCTTTGGATGGCGCGGTGGCGCGTATAAACAGTGCCCAGAGCGACTTTGGTGGCTACCTGGACATCATCATTGATTTTGTGGTGTATGCGGCCGTTCCCGTGGGCTTGGCGTTGGGGCGGATGGATACGGCCGTTACTTACAGCCTTATCTTCCTGCTCTGCACCTTCTATGTCAACGGCGCGTCATGGATGTACCTGGCGGCCATTCTAGAAAAGCGCACGCACCAACACGCCGATCGCCTCACCGCGGTCACCATGCCCGCGGGGCTCATTGGCGGTACGGAAACGATCATTTTTTATACCGCTTTCATCTTTTTCCCCAGCGTGTTGGCCTGGCTGTTTGGCCTGATGGGGCTGCTGGTAGTCGTCACGATTTTGCAGCGGCTACTCTGGGCCATTCGCCATCTTACTTAATTTATCCGCAGATTTCGCAGATTCCGCAGATTTCTTTAAATTCTCTGCGAGGCTCTGTGTCTCCTCCGTGTAACTCTGTGTTCCGCTTTTTATTTTTAGGAGAGACCATGCCCAAATTGCAACAAGGACAACTTGCGCCGGACGTGACTTTGAAAACCTTGGCAGGAACGGCCGTTCCCCTTTCATCTTTTTGGGGAGACGGCCGTTCCGCCCTGCTCATCTTCCTGCGCCACCTGGCCTGACTGCCCTGCCGCGATCATGTGGCCCAGGTTGTGGCCCACCACGAACAGTTCCGCGCAGCCAATGTGCAAATCGTCACCGTTTCTTTTGGCACCGAGTATTGGTCCAAAATCTGGCTGCAAGAAACCGAATCCCCTTTTCCTTTTTTGCTTGATCAGGAACGGAAAGCGTATCGTGCCTACGGGCTGGAAAGTTCTGTGTTGCGCGCCTGGAGCCCGCGGAATTTGCTCTACTATCTCCAAGCCAGGCTGCAAGGGCGGGAGACGCTGGGTGACCGTGGCGATACGCATCAGCTTGGTGGCGATTTTGTGGTGGACGGGAACGGCCGTCTCCAGTTAGCCCACCCCAGCCGCGATCCGGTGGATCGGCCGTCTATCGCCGAACTGCTTCAAGTCGTCCAGAAAAAATATTGACGCAAAGGCGCAAAGAAGCAAAGAAATCAACTTTGCGCCTTTCGGCCCTTTGCATTCCTTCGACGATGCTCAGGACAAGCCTTTGCGTCAAAAAATGCCGCCATTTAGCGGAACCTGTGCCATAATTGCACGCCATGAACGCAACTACCCACATTGGCATCATTGGGGATGTCCATCGCCAATTTAACCGGCACGATGTTACCCAGTTCAACCAATCTGATTACGATTTGCTGCTCTTCACTGGTGATCTGGCCAACTATTGGCACCATGAAGGACTGGCCGTGGCGCGGCAGATGGCCCGGCTGGACAAGCCCGCCCTCATCATTCCCGGCAACCACGACACGCTCACCGCGCCGCAGCTTTTGGCTGAAATCAAGCAGTGGTCCCGCCTGCGCCGCTGGCTGGCCTGGGGACAGCCGCGCCGCCTGCGACAGTGGCAGCGGGCGCTGGGTCGGGTGCAGGTGGGTGGTTACTCGGCGCATCCAGTGCCGGGGCGGGAGGATGTGGCGGTGGTGGTGGCACGGCCGTTTGCTATGGGTGGTTCTGTTTTACACTGTCAACCGCAGCAACAGCGCCAGTTTGGCATCAGCACGATGGCCGAATCGGCGGCACGACTTTGCCAGCTTGTTGAGCAGACGTCCAGCCAAAGGCTTATCTTTTTAGCGCACAACGGGCCAACGGGATTGGGCAGCAGTCGGGAAGCTATGTGGGGCAATGATTTCTGGCCCGAAGCGGGTGACTTTGGCGATTCTGATTTGCGCCAGGCGGTTGATTTTGCCCAACAGCAGGGAAAAACAGTGCTGGCCGTCGTGGCCGGACACATGCATCATCACGTTAAAGGCGGCGGGCAGCGCCCCTGGCACCTGGTTCGAGACGGCATCCATTACATCAATGCCGCCCGCGTGCCGAGGATTTTTGAAATGGACGGCCGGTCCGTCCACCATCACATCCGCCTTACCCTCACCAACGACGGTATGGCCGTCGCCGAACAACTTTGCCAGGTGCCGTGATTTTCACCGCGGAGAACGCGGAGAGCTCAGAGAAAAATAAAAAACTCTGCGTCCTCCGCGGTTAGATTAATCCAGCGTCACGACCTGCCCAGCCTTGGCCGATTCGTATAAGGCCAGGACAGTTTTGACGTGGTTACGCGTTTCTTCCAGGGTGAGGTAAGGGGAACGGCCGTCTAAAACCGCCGCGTGTAAATCTTCCACTTCACCTAAATACAGTTCCTTCTCCGGCACGGCGATTTCTTCCGGCTCACCATCTTTGGGATAGAACATGAGCGTGCGATCACCGTCGTTATGGCCCACAAACGGCCGATTCATCACAATGCGCCCTTCGGTGCCAATGATCTCAGCCTCAGTGTGGAACGGGGTGCAAAAGGATGAGCTGATTTGGGCCATTGCCCCGTCTTCATACAACATCTGTCCCGAAAAAACTTCATCCACGCCGCTTTCGCCCAGCCATTGCTGGCCAAACACCTGATGTGGCGGGCCACCCATGATGTATTGGGCCAGACTAAGCGGATAAACGCCGATGTCCCACAGGCAGCCGCCGCCCATCTCCGGTGCCAGTCGGATATTTTCTCGCGAGGTAAAGGCAAAGTTGAAAACCCCTCTAACCACAGTGACGCGACCGAGACGGCCGTTTTGTACCATCTCCCCCACAATTTTGGTTTGGGGGTGGTGCCGGTACATAAACGCTTCGGTGAGCACACAACCGGTTTGTTGGGATACGGCCGTCATTTCATCCACTTCAGCCAAAGTCAGGGCAAATGGCTTTTCACACAGCACGTGCTTACCCTGCTGCATCGCCTTGATCGACCATTCCGCGTGCAAATGGTTCGGCAGGCCAATGTACACCGCATCCACTGCATCCGCAGCCAGCATCGCCTCGTAGCTGCCAAACGCTTGGGGAATGCCCCACTCGTGGGCATACGCTTGGGCCGATGCCTGGCTGCGGCTGGCCACCGCCACCAACTCGCCCCGGGCCGATTCGCGAATGGCCGGAATCAGCCGCCGGTTAATATTAGCTGTTGAGAGCAATCCCCAACGAATTTTAGACATGAAAACCTCCAAAAAGCTGATGCGTGATCCATGAAACGTGATTCAGTTCTTGTTACGTTTCACCCATCACGCGAGATTACAAAATTTATCACTCGCTCACCCCATTCTACCACTGCCTTCATCAGCTTTCCTTCACCTGTTCACAATTTCTTCAAGATTGTGGCGCATACTGCCAGCATTGAAATTTGGTGAGCCACAGAGGACACAGAGGTAAAGAGAGAATCTGCGCCAATCTGCGAAATCTGTGGATAAGAAAAAAGGAGACAAAAATGTTTCGAAGGTTTTTAGGTTTTGGATTGCTTGTCCTGCTGCTGGTGGGGCTGTTTGGTGGATTTGGTAGCCGTTCCCGCGCCGCCTATTACGAAGGGTATGCTGCCGGTTTGCAGGCGCAGGCCAGTGAATCAGGTGAGGAAGGGACGACGGCCGCACCACCCGCCGCCCCTCATTATGATGGACACGGCCGTTTCTTCGGCTGGGGTGCACTGGGCATTTTGGGCATCTTTGCCCTCTTCTTTAAGATTGGGTTTTTCTTCCTGCTGGCGATGCTTTTTATGCGGCTGATTTTTGGCCGTCGCTGGCGGCATCGGGGCGGACCTTGGGCACGCGGCCGTTGGGGCGGTGGTCCGTGGGGACACCACAAGCATGGTCATCATGGCCCCGGCCGGGAGAAAAGCCCCAAATGGATGAATGACGATGATGATGAACCGATTATGACGGTGTAAGATCCCCACCCTAACCCTCCCCCTGAAAAGGGGAGGGAACCGGGTCGTATCTCTTACGGTTGAAGGCCCAAATGTTCGTCGAAAAAATCGGCCGTACGTCGCATCATTGTGGTCCAGTCGGGTCCATCAAAAAAGTGCCCTTGTTCAGGATAGATGAACAGCGTGCTTTCTTTACCGGCTGCTTGCAGGGCTGCGTGAAGTGCGGGGGCCCAATCCGGCGGCGTCTGTTCCGCCTCGGCTCCATCGCCCAGGCCAATGTGAATTTGCACCGGCGCGGATATATATTCCAGATGATAGATTGGCGCGATTTGTTGCAACATCTCCAGGCTGTTAGCCGCAGCAAAGTAGGCTTCCTGAATTTCATCGGGCAAGTCTGCTGGAATCACTTCACCAGGATTGCATTCGAGCAGTTCTTCCTGGTCAGGCAAGCAACCGGGTCCCCAGCGGGCAATGAGGTCGGCATCATTGGCAGAATTGGGAGCGTGCAAAACGGCCGCTTTCACCTCATCATTCACTGTTAAAACCTTCGTCGTAATGCCGCCGCCCATGCTGTGGCCCCACATCCCGATTCGGCTGGTGTCCGCCTGGGGCAGCGACGGCAGGGAAGCGATCAAATTTAAGACATCGGCCACCAACCCGGTATGAAAAAAGCTGGGGCCACTGTCTGATTTGCCCCAACTGCGGCAATCGGGCGCAATCGTGAGGTAGCCGCGGTAGTTCAGGTATTCGGCCTGCTGCCAGGTGCCCGCGCCCGAAAAATAAGTCGGGCGCTCATGATAACCGTGGTTCAGGATGATGACGGGAAATGGCCCTTCACCTTTGGGGATTTGCAGAATGCCGCTGATGGTTAAACCATCGCTGGGATAGGTGATGGCGTATTTGTCGAAATATGCTTCATCTGCCATCCAGGAGCTGATCTCAATGGTGCCGCCGGGATAGTCACGCTGGCGCAGGCCGGCAATGGTGTATGGTGCCATCGGATGGGGTGTTGCGGTGGGTAAGTTCGCCGGCACGGCAGGTGTCGTTGCACTGGTTGTTGCTGCTGTTGGCGCACTGGTTACCGTCATCACGACCGTGATCGCGATGCCAGATTTTGGTGTGGCTGTGCTTGTGGAAAGAGCGCTGACGGCTGGCGTGGTAGGGTTGGGGGCAACGGCCGTTTCACAACTGGTCAATAAAACGAGGCAAAAAAACAATCCGGCAATGAGGTAAACACGCAAATTTAATGACATTGGCAGATCGTAGCGCCAAATCAGGCGCAAGCAAAATCAGGAAGCAAAAAATGGATGATTAAAAATCTCGATCAATCAGGCAAATGTCGCCAGGCGACCGCTTCGCGTACAGGCCGATCAGCGTCCCATTTAAAGAAATAATCTGCGTAATCTGCGTAATCTGCGGATAAATGCTTGGCAGAACCACACTTTTCCGACACACTTGACCTATGAACGAACGCATCCTCGTCGTTGATGATGAACCCAAAATCGTAAAGCTGGCGCGCGACTATCTGGAGCGCAGCGGCTACATGGTGCTTACAGCGGGCGACGGCCGTACCGCCCTAACCATTGCCCGCAGTGAAAAACCAGACATGGTCGTACTTGATCTCAACCTGCCAGAGCTGGACGGGCTGGACGTTTGCCGCACGCTGCGCCGCGAATCGGACGTGCCCATCATCATGCTCACCGCCCGCATCGACGAAACCGACCGGCTCATCGGCCTGGAGCTGGGGGCCGACGATTACATCACCAAACCATTTTCGCCGCGCGAGCTGGTGGCCCGCGTCCGCGCCGTGCTGCGCCGCGTGCGCGGCGGGCTGATCCCCACCGAATTCATCCAGGCGGGCGACATCGAAATTGACCTCAACGGCCATCGCGTCAGCCGCGCCGGCGAGACGGTGCAGCTCACCCGCATCGAGTTCAATCTGCTGGCGATTTTGGCGCAGCATGTCGGGCAAACCATGAGCCGTGAGCAGCTGCTGGACCGGCTGCACGGCTTCTCGCAAGACAGCTACGAGCGCAGCATCGACGCCCACGTGAAAAACCTGCGGCGCAAGCTGGAGCCGGACCCCACGAACCCCATTTACATCCTCACGGTGTACGGCATCGGCTACAAGTTTAACGACGAGGTGGCTGCGTGAAGCCAAACAAGAATTGGCGCGACAAGAATTGGCGCGACCATCGTGGTCGTCCCCACTGGGGGCAAGGTGAGCATTGGCGACCGCCGGCCCCGTGGCGCGGGCACGGCCCTTCGCCGCGTCAGCGCCGCATGTTTTTCCGCTTCCTGGCCCTGTTTGGCCTGCTGGTTCTGCTGGTGGCCGGGGGCATGACGATTTTTGCCCTGCTGCTGACGCGCCGCATGGGGGGCACGCCGGATACGGCCGTTCTCGTCTGGATCAGCGGCTGTGGGTTGGCCCTGGCGCTGCCCATCCTGGCCGTCGTTTTGGCCGTTCGCACCTTTCGCCGCGTGGCCAATCCCCTGGCAGCCATTATGAACGCCGCCGACGCCGTGGCCGAAGGCGACCTTAGCGTGCGCGTGCCGGAGTTCAGCGGGCGCAACGAGTTCACCCGGCTGGCCCACTCCTTCAACAACATGACCGAAGAGCTGGAGCGGGCTGATCAGCAGCGGCGCAACCTCACCGCTGACGTGGCCCACGAACTGCGCACGCCACTGCACATCATCCAGGGCAACCTGGAAGGCGTGCTGGACGGCGTCTACGAACCCACGCCAGAACACCTCGAAGCGACGCTAGACGAAACCCGGCTGCTGGCCCGGCTGGTGGATGATTTGCACACCCTCTCCCTGGCCGATGCCGGGCAGCTTCCCCTCAAAATGGAGCCGGTCAACGTGGCCGACTTGCTGGCCGATGTGGCCACCAGCTTTTCCGGCCAGGCCGAGGCGCAGGGGGTGGAACTTGGGGTGGACACGGCCATTCTCCCCCCCAACACGCAAATCCAAGGCGACGCTGGTCGGCTGGATCAGGTGCTTAGCAATTTGGTGGTCAATGCGCTAAGACATACGCCGGAGAACGGCCGTATCACTCTCAGCGCCAAATTGGTAGATGACGGTGTAGAAATTCAGGTCACCGACACGGGCGAAGGCATCCCCGAAGCGGACCTGCCCTTTGTCTTTGAGCGCTTCTGGCGCGGCGACCGGGCCAGAACCCACAGCGGCGGGGCCGGAGGCGGCCTGGGTTTGGCGATTGCGAAACAGATTGTGGTGGCCCATAACGGCCGTATCGCCGTCACCAGCACCCCCCACCAGGCCACCACCTTTACCTTAACATTCCCTGTGGCTTAAATGCGACGCACCTTTAAGGTGCGTCGCACTTGGTTCGCGAGGTGCGTCGCACTTGTCCGCAACACCATCAATCATCATACAAATACCCTTTCAACGCCTCCGGCAATATGCTCCGATCCCGCAAATAATCCTCAACAAACTCTACGTACTGCCCGCTCTCTGGGAAAAATTCCTGCACAAAGTTGCGATCAACCAATGTGCCGGATCGTACGCCGATCCATTCCTGGTAGTTGGAATACGGCCAATCCTCCAGGTGCCGCACAAAACCGTGCTTCACTGGATTGGCATGAATGTAACGGCACAAATGCAGCAGGTAATTGTCGTTAAGGACAGGCTTGGGCTTGAAGTTGCCTTCAAACAGGGTGCCCGAATGTTGGTACCGCTTGTTGTATGCCTTGACGTAGCTGTTATACACGCGCTGTGGCAGCAAGCTGGCGGGATGGTCCCCATCCTGGCGCAGCAGGAAGTGGTAATGGTTTGGCAGCAGGCAGTAAGCGATGATGGTGATGGCCAGCTTTTGCGCAAAATGCTTCATCTTGCCCAGAACAAAGAGGTAATTGTCCGGTTCGCGGAAGATAGACAAACGGTGCGCCCCGCGATTGTAGATGTGATAATGATGGCCGGGTTGATAATCTGCTTGTTTTAGCCGCATGGCTGTCTCCTTTTGTTGCTTTTAAGTGTTGTTGCTGCTAAGTGCGACGCACCTTCAAGGTGCGTCGCACTTGGGGCTAGAGCGCTTTGCACTTGCCACTTGCTAGCCGCCGCGCATTTTGGCCTGGACGCGAGCGATGTCGTCTTGGATGACGGTATTTTGTTGCGGTGAACCATATTGTTGCAACAAAGTCAAGGCTTCTTGATACTTCATTAGTGCTGCTGTTAATTGCCCCTCCTGCTCGTGAACCTTACCTAAGAAGACAAGGATTATAGCAACCTCGGCAGGACGATTTAAGCTTTGGTAAATTTCCAGACATTCCTTGAAAACAGCAATAGCTTCTTTCACTTTTCCGGAATATAGTAGTATTTGGCCCAGTTCTGCTTGGGTATTGGCAGCACCACCTTTATCGCCGATTTGGTAGGTAATGGCGAAGCTGTCCTGGAAGTGAGTGGCAGCCATTTTCCAATATTCTCGTCTTTTTTCATCGGAAATATCTGAATATGCTAAGCCCTTGTAGATAAGTCCTTGCTCATGTAAACAATAAGCAACCAGATTGTCCAATTTTTGCTTCCGGGCCGACGATTCAGCATTTTGGCTGTGAATTAGTGCTGTATCAAAATCTTCTTTCATTCTGTACAAGATTGCCAATTGATGGAGACAAGAGACTATTCCTTTATCGTCATTCATTTCTTTTGAGATTTCATATGCTGAAGAAACGTAGGAGATTGCTTTTTCTATATTGCCAAGTCGAGAATAGATTTGGGATATTGCACCTAATCGGGCAGCCAAATACCCATACGCCTTTTTCTCTCGATAAAAATCAAGTCCTGCCTCACAAAGTTCTAGGGCCTCTGTTAGAGCCCCTTCTTCTTGTAACAGATTTGCCAGATGACCCTGAGCTACAACCTGATGACCTCCCTCCAGAGAGGCGATGCTGCGGCGCAACAGCCCCTTGGCCCGGTCACGTTCCCCCCAGCGGGCCAAGATGATGTATACAGCACCAACAATTTCCCCTGCCCCCTCCGCCTCTCCCGCGGCAAATAAATGGCCTTGCCAAGCCAGCGCTCGCGCCATCGCGCCCCGTGCCGCAGCCATATCATCTGTCCGCGCTACCATCTGCCTCACCCCGCCGTTTGCGCCGCGTGCAATCGCCTCAATTTGCTCCTCGGTCCAGTTTTGGCCGGTTTTGGTAGCATAGTTGCGGGCGGTTTCCATAAAGGGCTGGCCGTAATAAGCTGCTGCCCAGCGGTGCAGGGCGCGTTGTTCCTCGGTGGTTGTTTGCGCCAGCAAATAGTCGGCTATCACCGGATGGGCCGTGTAGCTGTCCGGCGTTTGCCGCTGCTGCTGTACTTTTTCTTGTTCTGCTGGGGGCAGCGTTTCCAGCAATTCTGCCAACTGCGGAGGCAGAGGCTGCACCGTCCCGCGCTCCCGCTGCAAGAGGGACAAATCCAGCCAGCGGCGCACCATCGTTTCATCCACATCGGCATAATTCAATTCCTCTTCGCCCAGCTTCGTCTGGAAAATGGCAAGGCGGGTCAGGGCGGTCTGTTCGGCTTTGCTCAATTTACCAAGCAGACGCTTGAGGAAATATTCCTCCCATTCGGCAGTCAGCAGGCCGTCCAGCCGCTTGTCGTTCAGCAAATCGCTCACGCTGCCATCCTTCAGCCAGCCGTTCAGCAGCTCAATTGTCTTGGGGTGGCCGCCCACTTTTTTATACATGGCAATCTTCACCTGGCGCGTTTCCTGGCGCAAGCGAGAGAGGTTGTTCATCAGCATCATTGTCTGCGGCGCGGTTAGCTGTGGCAAATGGATTTCCAGAGCGGTGTCCTGCGCCGTGTGGGTATCGTAGCCGCGCCAGCGGTAGCGCCCGGTAAAGAGGCACACGCTGCGCCAGTTGGCCGTCAGCAGGCCACGCAGCAAGCCGCGCAGGTTTTCGTCGGCGACTTCGTAGGTGGTAAAGTGCGACGCACCTCCGAGGTGCGTCGCACTTGGGTCGTCAACGGCCATCACGCTTTCAAAGTTGTCCAAGACGATGAGGTAGCGCCGGTTGGCCACCAGTTGGGCGGCTTGTTGGGCGCGTTCGGTGGGGTCCAGCCGGGAATCGAGGATCAAGTTGCCCGCTTCGGCATGGCCGGGGATGCCCTGGCTTTGCAGGAAGCTGGCCAGTTTGCCGGGAATGTCCAGCGAGTCTACCTCATGACAGCCGATGACCAGGATGCCGTCCAGGTCGGTGCCGGGGCGCTGGGCCAGTTTGGCCGCCAGGCTGCTCTTGCCCATGCCGCCAATGCCGCGAATGAAGGCGCTTTTGGTCTGATTATCGCGCAGGGCTTGGCGCAGCTGGCGTCGCTCTTGCTTGCGCCCGACAAAGTGGGGTGGGAGCAGCAGGCCGTCCACGTTAATCAGGGTTGATAGCGTGGGGTGGGGCGTTGCACGCAACGCCCCTACCGAGGTCTGGTCTACCAACACCATCTCTTGCGCCCGCAGGTAGAGGGCTGGGACGCCCCAATCGTAGCCGGGGCCTTCGTCAAACTGCCACAGGGCGATGCGCGTAGCCTGCATCGCCGCGGCCAGGCTATCACCCTGGGCCAGCGCCGTGTAGAAGGCGCGGGCCAGGTGGATGCCGGAGCTGTCCAAAATGGAAAACTGCATGGCGACGACGGCCGGAATCCCGGCGTGCAGCATCCCCGTGGCCACACCGCTGAAGGCGTCGCTGTCGCTGGTTTGCGCCGTCTGGCAGCCTGAGAGCAGGGCCAGGCGCAAATCGGGCGCGTTTTGCAAATGGGGGCGCAGCTCCTTGATGCCCGCCAGCAGCGTCTGGCCGTCGTCTTTTTCCAGCGCCAGGTAGCTGCGGCTGTTTTCCGGCTTATCCCGGTCGGCCCGGAAAACGCCGTGCCCGGTGTAGTGCAGCACATGCGGGTTAAAGTTTTTCAGCGTCGCGCCGATTTCCTCCAGCGTGGCGTCTTCCAGGTATTCGGTTTGAATCAGGCCGTGCCGTTCGGCGTCGTCCAGCGCTTCCTGGATGGCGCTCAGCTCTTTTTCCGTGTTTAGCTCCGCCTGGTCTTCCGGCGAGGAGACGATGACCAGCAGGCGCAGCGGCAGCTGAACGGGGTCGGGGGCCAGGCGGCCCAGCTCGTGCGGGCGGCGGCTGAGCTGGAACTTGCCGTGCAGCGCCAGGAAATCCTGCCCATCGTGAATGTATTCCCAGGGTAAGCGCCAAAGAACGGCCGCATTCCCATGCAGCGCCAAAGTGAGGTGGGCACTTTTAGCATAAGCATCGTTAAATTTGAGGAAGTTTTGTAAGTCCTGGCCATCGCCAAAGAGGAAGCTGTAAAGGCGACGGCCGTACCCCGCCAACTTCTGCGCCTGCTCGGCGGCAAATTCGGCGGCGGTTTGGCCGCTGCGCAACACGTCGTCGATGCGGCGTGGGACGGCTTTGTCCAGCATCCACTGCGGCTCCATGTCGATCAGCAGGTCCGGGCGATAGGAGAAGGTGTTGACGCAGATTTCGGCATTGTTGTCGGCGCGGGTGAGGGTGGCTTCGTATTCGTGGCGCGCGGCGTCGCCAATGCGTTTGATGGTGATGATGAGTTGGGGGTGGGACATGAGATGATCTCCGTTTGTTTAAGTGCGACGCACCTCCGAGGTGCGTCGCACTTGATGGCGCGTTACCCACAACTGCAAAAGCTATCTAAGCTGCGCTTGACGAGGAAGGACCAAATCAACATCAACGGGTAAGTGCAAGACGCGGCCGGTTAGCACGGTAACAACCGCGACGAGGATGTCGTAATCATTCTCGAAGCGGGCGTCCTGGCGCGCTTCGCACCATTTCCATTCGGCGCAGATGCGCTGGCGTACCGGGCCAGCAATCTTTTCCCAGACGTCGCTGGCACCTTTAGTGGTGTCGTCGTACAGGGCTAATTCGGCCATCAGGTCTGGTAACGGCCGTTCCAAATATTCTCTCAGTCGTGCGGATTCATCGGGCATGACACGCCTCCGTTTATGCGGTTGGACTGGATATTTGCTGGCGAAAATTATAAACGGGGGGTAGGGGGAATCGCAAGGGTTGTTCCGGACAAGGACTGGCAGTCCTCGAAGGTGCTTTAAAGTGCGACGCACCTCAAAGGTGCGTCGCACTTGGTGAGTGCAATAATTTCTGGCAGAGGCGCACGCCGGACATGGCGTCGTTGAGCCAGTAATCGGCCCCAACGTAGCGGCAGACCTGCTCGGTGAGCTGGTTGCCGCCGATGATGATAGGGATGGCGTGGAGCTCGGCGTCGCCGGTCATGTGGATGAGGTCGATGGTTTCTTTCATGGCGTCGTAGGAGGTGGTGAGCAGGCCGGAAAGGCCGATGACGTCCGGCCGGACCTGCACCGCTTGTAGTAAAAATTCGGAGGGCGGCACATCGACGCCCAGATCGTGGACGGAAAAACCGTAACAGGTAAGTAGCATGCTCAGGTTGTTCTTGCCGATGTCGTGAATGTCGCCCCGGACGGTGCCCAGCAGAATCGTGCCGGTTTCTTTACCGGTGTACGTTTCCTGGATGATGGGCTGCACAATTTCCATCACCTCGCGGAAAATTTCGCCAGCCATGATCAGGCCGGACAAATAATATTCCTGCCGCTCGTACCGCTCGCCCACCTGGCGCAGCCCTTCCTGGCAATCTTCGATGATGGCCAGGGGATTGTCTCCCTGGGCAATGCGTTTCTCGACGAGCGCCAAAACTTCTAATTCGTCCAGATCGGCGACGTGGGCAATGAAGGTGAGTCTTTGCGGATCGTGGGTGGCGGAATCACTCATCTCTGCGGCCCTCCTGGATGCCAATTTCGGTGGCGAAGCGCAGGTGATCGCTGCGGAAGATAAACCAGCCCCAGCTAAGCGGCCGTTCATCAAAATCGTAAAAAAGATGTTCCAGGTAAAAAGCGGCCGTTGGCAGTTTGGCCTGCAAAATGTTGGCTTCTTCTTCGTTCATGAGCGTCGCTTCGATGGTGAGTTGGCCCCGCTTGAGCGAATGGGTGACGGCGTTGGAGAAGAGGCCGTGCAGGGAAGTGACATCCATTTCCGCCTCCACAATGGGGCGGGTGGGATCGTAAACGAGGTAGGCCCGATGATAGAAGATGGGCTGGCCCGCCCGGGTGAGCAGGCGGCGAATGTAGATGGCGTTGTCCCCTTCGGCGAGGCACAGCTTGCGGGCAGTGCGTTCATCGGCGGACACGACGCGGACTTCGAGCAGTTTGACGGCCGTATCCGCCCCATCCTGAAACAACGCCTGAAGCTCGTGCAAATCGAAAACGGCCGTGCCCAATTCCAGCGGCTTGACAAACGTGCCTTTGCCTTGAGCCGTGCTCACCACGCCCTGATCCGCCAGCAGGTTGATCGAGCGGCGTACCGTCATGGGGCTGAGGCCGTAAGTACGGCACAGTTGGGCCTCGGAAGGCAGTTGATCGCCAGGGCGGAAAGCACCTTCGGCAATCTGGCGGCGCAAAATGTTGGCTAACTGGGCATAGGCCGGTTCATATGCTTCCCGGTCAATTTGTTCTGATTGGAGCATAAAAACTTCCTTCTTGACAACTTCCCTATATAAGTATACATTATAT
The DNA here is from genome assembly GCA_002699125.1 of Anaerolineaceae bacterium. Taxonomy (GTDB): domain Bacteria; phylum Chloroflexota; class Anaerolineae; order Promineifilales; family Promineifilaceae; genus Leptofilum. Next base: position 31,441 of record PABI01000006.1, on the reverse strand, counting down.
TCGGTGAAGTTCCCTATATAAGTATATAAGTTTTGCGAACTTTGTACAATGGGTAAAGCGATTTAGATGAGTTGAGGGGATTTATGGGAAACGGCCGTACCAAAGTTATTGCTTGCGCCACGGTAATTGAAGAAATGCTGCCCATCATGCCGCCTGATTTGGCTTATGAGGTACTCGATTTTGGCCTTCACCTCATCCCCGGCAGCTTAAAGACACGCCTTCAAGAAGCCATCGACACAGCTTGTGCAGAAGAATATGACACAATCATTTTAGGCTATGGCCTGTGCTCTCTGGCTGTCGTGGGGTTAGAAGCGCGCAGCTGCACGATAGTTGTTCCCCGGGTTGATGACTGCATTGCCTGCTTTTTAGGCTCCCGCGACGCATACACCGCCCAAAACAAAAAAGAGCCGGGCACCTATTACCTCACCAAAGGGTGGATTGAAGTCAGCGACACCTTGTTGGATGAATACAATCGCGCTGTGGTGAAATATGGCGAGGAACGAGCGGAGCGCATCATGCGCATCATGCTGCAAAATTACAAACGACTGGTCTATATCGACACCGGCACCGACAACCAGGAATATTACCGCAAATACGCCCGCAACGTGGCCAAAAAATTTAATCTCCGTTTTGAAGAAGTCAAAGGGTCCGATGAGCTGATTTACCGCACGCTTTACGGGCCGTGGGACGATGATTTTGTTGTGGCCCAGCCGGGTGAAACGATCAAATACACCGATTTCAAAACAAAGGCCACCACCACCAACAATCTCAGCATGTACGCCATGAAACCGCCCCAAAGGCAGGAGAGCGATGTCTGACGGCCGTTCCTTCCAGGTTCAGTTCCAGCCGATTGGCAAACGGGTAACGGCTTCGCCTGACGAATCATTGTTTGAAGCCGCGCGCGAATCGGGGATTGATCTGGCGTCAGCCTGTGGGGGAGAGGGGAACTGTGGCCAATGTCGCATCGTACTGCTTTCAGGGAACACATCACCGCCCAATTTAGATGAAGAATTCATTTTAACGGAGCTGGAATTGCAGCAAGGCGAACGATTGGCCTGCTGCACCTTTGCCCGCTCCGATTTGACCATTCACGTACCGCGTGAATCGCTTATCACCGGGCAGCGGCTGCAAATTGCCAGCGATTTGCGCGAAATCGAGCCCGACCCACTGGTTCGTGCTTATCCGGTGACGTTGATCCCACCCACGCTAGAAGACATTCGCCCCGATTTGACGCGCCTCATGGACGGTTTGGCTGAGGTGCATGGCTTGACGGAGTTGTTTGCCGGAACGGCCGTTCTGCGCACCCTCTCCACTACCCTTCGCCAAAATAACTGGCAGGTGACCGCGTTCGTGCGCGAGCGGGAAATTGTGGGCGTGGTGGCTGGTGAGAAACGGCCGCTTGGCTTCGCCGTCGATCTGGGCACGACCAAAATTGCCGCCTACCTGGTGGACCTGGAAACGGGCAATGATTTGGCTTCAGCCGGTGTACCCAATCCACAAATTGGGTATGGTGAAGATGTGATCAGCCGCCTCAACCACGTCTCGCGCAACCCGGAAGGCGGCCGCGTGCTGGCCAGCAAAGTGCGCGAAACGCTCAACGATTTGCTTATCGATTTGATTTACGAAACCGGGGTCATGCCGGAGCAAGTCGTCGAAGCCTGCATTGTGGGCAATACGGCCATGACCCATTTGCTGCTGCAGCTGCCGGTGCGCCAGCTGGCCACCGCGCCATACGTGGCGGCCGTCGGTACCTCGCTCGCCGTCCCCGCCAGCGAGTTGGGCCTAACGATGGCTCCCGGTGCGGCCGTGTACATTCCACCATGCATCGGCGGCTTTGTCGGTGCCGACCACGTCGCCATGATTCTGGCCTGTGATCTGGACCAGGGGAACAAAACATCTCTGGGGGTAGACATTGGCACCAATACCGAAATCGCCATTCGTAAGCCGGGCATGTCGTTTTTGACCTCGGCTTCCTGCGCTTCTGGCCCGGCGTTTGAGGGCGCGCACATCAGCGACGGCATGCGGGCAGCTTCCGGCGCTATCGAGAAGGTTCGGATTACAGCCGCAGACGTGGAACTGACAACCATTGATGATGCCCTGGCGGTAGGGTTGTGTGGCTCGGGCATTGTAGACGTTGCCGCCGAATTGTACCGTGCCGGTCTCATCAATTATCGGGGACGGTTTGATAAGGCAAATGGACGGGTGGGGAACGGCCGTTTTGGTGCTGAATTTTGCCTGGTGCCTGCCAATAAAAGCGGCAGCAATCGAGATATCCTCATCACCCAAAAAGATGTCAACGAAATCCAGCTGGCTAAAGGCGCAATCCACGCTGGCCTGCAAATTTTGTTGGAAGCCACCGACACCCCGGCGGAAGAAGTGGAAGAAGTGATCATTGCTGGGGCGTTTGGTTCTTTCCTTAATGTGAAAAGTGCTATTGCCATGGGTTTGTTCCCGGAACTGCCTAACGCCCAATACCGGCAGGTGGGCAATGCGGCTGTGATTGGGGCCAAGTGGATGTTGATCTCGCGCGAAGCCCGCCAACGCGCCGAGGCAATCGCCCAGAACACCAGTTACAACGAATTGACGACCTATCCGAAATTCGGCCGTAAGTTTGCCTTGGGCATGTTATTTCCAGAACCGGTTAACAGTAAACGGTAATCGGTAATCCGTATTCAGTAATCATGTGGCTACTCACCGATTACCTACCACCGACCACCGCTTACCGAAAAAAGGGAGCAGTCTATGAAAATAATTGGCGAAAAGATAAATGGAACCCGCAAACGTGTTGCCAGGGCTATTGCCGAGCGCGATGCAGAATACATCAAGGATTTGGCGGTCAAACAGGCCGAGGCTGGGTCTGACTGGCTGGACGTCAATGCCGGAACTCATCCCGACAAAGAGCCTGATGATTTGATCTGGCTTATCGAAAATGTCCAGTCAGTGGTTGAGACGCCCATCTGTTTGGATAGTGCCAATCCAGCGGCATTAAACGTGGCCATCCAGGCGGTGAACAAAACCCCCATGATCAACTCCATCAGCGGCGAACCGGACCGGCTGGAGAAAATTTTGCCCATTGTGGCCGAGCACGGCTGCGAAGTCATTGCCCTGGCGATGGATGATAAAAAAATCCCCGATACCACTGAAAAACGGTTAGAAATCATCGACAAAGTGATTGCCGCCACCCGCGCTGCTAATGTGCCAGATGATAAGGTGTACGTTGATCCGCTGGTCATGACGATAGCCACCGCCAACCAGAGCGCTGTTATCGCCTATGAAACCATTCGTGCCGTGCATGAGCAATATCCAGAGGTCCATTTTACGATGGGCTTGAGCAACATTTCTTTTGGCCTGCCAGCACGCAAACAAATCAATCGCGCCTTTCTTATCCTGGCGATGCAAAATGGATTAGACAGTGCTATTTTGGACCCGCTGGACAAAGAGCTGATGGCCGCCATTGTGACGACCGATCTATTGTTGGGACGGGATAAACATTGTTTGAACTATATCCGCGCCTCTCGCAAAGGCTTATTTGAATAAAAAGTTGTGTTAGCATGAAGAAAGGAGTCAATTATGTCACAAGAGTTAATTAATGCGATTACAGAAATGCGCGAAGATGACGCGCTAAAACTAACGAATGAACTGCTGGATGCGGGGACGCCACCACTCGAAGTTCTGGACGCTTACCGCGCGGCGATGGACGTGATCGGTAAGCGGTTTGAGGAAGGCGAGGCGTTCATTCCCGAGCTCATTTTGGCCGGCGAAATGATGACGGCCGCTTCCGACATCATCAAGCCTCGCCTGGCAGAAGAAGCAAGTGGCGAAAAGCTGGGCAAAATTGTTCTGGGCACTGTGGAAGGCGACATTCACGACATTGCCAAAGATATTGTTGCCTTCATGCTTGACCTGAACGGCTTTGAAGTGACCGACCTTGGTGTGGATGTGCCCGTTGCCAAATTTGTAGATGCGGTTAAGGAAACGGGGGCCACCATCGTTGGTCTGAGTGGTTTCCTGACCCTGGCCTTCGACCCGATGAAAGATACCGTGGCTGCCTTGCGGGACGCTGATTTGGATGTCAAAGTCATGATTGGCGGCGGCCAGATTGATGAGCAGATTCGAGAATACACCAAGGCGGATGCCTACGGCCGTGACGCCATGGCGGCCGTTGCTTTGGCCAAAGAGTGGACGAAGGAGTGAGTGACATGTTTGTAAGACCTGATAATTGGAACGAATTATCCCCCCTTGAACGGCGCAAAGTGCGCCTGGATCATTGGCAGAATCAGCCGGTGGAGTTCGTCAGCCCGGAAGCGGAAGCCAAGTACAAAGAACGCATTGAGCGCCTGCGCAAAATTTATGATATGGAGCCGCACGATCGGCCAATAGCCGACCCATTTATGGGCGCGAATGAATATATCGTGCGGCGCAAAGGCATTACCGGCAAAGACATGGTTTACAACCATGAGAAGTTGCGCGAGCCGCTTTTGGAGTTCCACAACGAATTCCAGCCGGATACGGCCGCTACACCGCTCCCGTATCCTGGCAAAGTCATGGATATGCTGGATTACAAAACCTATATTTGGGGTGGACAAAAGCTGCCCGATAATCTGACGATCCAGGCCGTTGAAGGCGAACACATGACGGGCGACGAATATAGAGATTTCGCCGCCGACCCCACCGATTTCTGGTTAAAAAAATACCTGCCTCGTGTAATGCCAACACTGGCACCGCTGGCCATGCTGACGGAATTCCCCCGCGTCTCAGAAAATGTAGACATCATCGATATGATGGTGCCTTTTGGCCTGCCGCCATTTCAGGAAATGTTGAAAACCTTGATGGAAGCCGGCAATGAGTTGATGAAGATGTTGGCGGTTGTGGGGCAGACAGGGGGCATGATTGCGGCCTCCGGGTTCCCCAGCATGGGTTTGAATATTGTTAAGACCCCCTTTGATTACCTGGGCGACACTCTGCGCGGGACGAAGGGCATCTTGATGGATATGTACCGCCGCCCCGATGACCTGCTGGCTGCTTGTGAAGCCTACGTGCCTGTTCTAATTAACGCCGTTGTCAATGCGAGTGATCGAAACGGTGCGCCCACCGCGCTGTACGTGCTGCACAAAGGGGCTGACGCGTTCATGTCCCAGAAACAATTTGAGAAATTCTACTGGCCAACCTGGAAGCAAGTCATGTTGGCTTTGTATGAAGAAGGCATCACCAGCTACCTGTTCATCGAAGGTTCCTACAACAACCGGTTGGAAAATCTGGCTGAAATGCCGGAGAAATCCCTGGTGTGTCACTTCGACCAGACCAAGATGGAACCGGTCAAGGAAATCTTGAGTGACAAATTCATCATCGCCGGGAACGTGCCGGCTTCTTTGATGGCAGCCGGCACAACTGATGAAGTGCGCGCTTACTGTGCCAATCTGATGGAGTTATTCGGAGATACACCGGGCTATATTCTGGCTCATGGCTGCTACTTTGAAAATACTACTGACGAAAAGCTGCGCGCCTTTATTGAGGCGGTTAAGAAGTAACTGCTTACAGGTGCGACGCACTTTTGAAGTGCGTCGCACCTCTTAAGTCTGCAAATTTATGAATCAAACGACTCCTGCGCAAGCAGAAACGGGGCGGGAAACGGCCGTAATTCCCCCCTACGCCTGGATCATTCTGTTTGCTGTATTCATCGCCAGTGTGGCCGCCCCGCTGAACCAAAACAAGGTCCCGCCTTTAATGCCCGTCCTCATGGATGCGTTTGAGATCACGCTGAGTCAGGCGGGGCTGCTCATGTCTGTTTTCAGCATCACCGGTTTGGTTTTGGCCTTACCTGCCGGGTTCATCTTGCAGCGCTTTGGGCCGAAAGCGACAGGATTGATTGCTGTGGGCAGCCTGATCGGTGGCTCCGCTTTGGGAGGTGTGGCCAGCAGCATGGCACTGCTGCTCACCAGCCGCGTCATCGAAGGCGTGGGTATGGGGCTCATTGCTGTGGTGGCTCCGGCCATCATCGCCATCTGGTTTCCCCGGCAAAAGCAAGGCATTCCCATGGGCATTTGGGCTACGTGGGTGCCGGTGGGCAGCGTGTTAATGCTGCTCCTGGCTCCACGAATGAGTGATGCGCTGGGCTGGCAGTCGGTCTGGTGGTTTGGCGCCGCGTTTGCCCTGGTGGCCCTGCTGCTTTACGGTGTGCTGCTGCGGCTGCCGCCAGTCGTGGAAGAAGAAGTGCCGAATATTGCACCCCCAGTGCCTAGCTTTGGTCGGGCGTTGGCCAATCGCGACATCTGGCTCATTGCCCTGGCTTTTGGCTGCTTCAACTTTGTGTTTATGCCGCTGGTTACCTACTATCCCACTTTTTTATCACAGGTTTTAGGCTACTCGCTGGCTGATGCCTCGACCATTGCTAGCGTCTCCACCGTTACCGTGCTTGTGTCGGCACCGCTGGCCGGTTGGCTTTCTGATCGCATTGGCTCCCGCAAGCTGGTGATGACCGTTCCTTTTTTGCTGGTGGCCATCATGATGATTTTCCCTTTCCGGGTGTCCGGTTGGCAAATCTATGCCTTTTTGGCTTTGCTAGGCCTTATTGCCGGGGCGGTACCTACGGCCACGTTTGCCGCTGCACCGGAGGTCATGGAACTGCCGCAATTGGCCGGTTTGGGGTTGGCCGTTGTGATGGTGGGGCAAAATCTGGGCATGTTTGTGGCTCCGGTCGTTTTTGGTGCACTTGTTGAAACCAGCGGTTGGATTGTGGCTGGTTATTGGTTAATCCCCTTTGCCGTGCTTGGTTTTGTGGCGGGATGGCTGGTGAAGGTGCGTTAAAAGCTTACCGAATGCGAACTCCACAACCCCCATTTTTCGCGAATTCTTAACAATTGGTTAACCGCATTTTTGACACTTTATGGTAAAATGCGCCGGAATTTGGCTGTTACATTGTGAAAAATTTAGCCAATCAGTAGTTTAAAAAGCGTTTTATTAACAGGTTTACGTTACCCTCCCGCAGGTTTGATCCCGAGCGGTGTTATTAGATGGAACCTGCGGGAGGATGATTGTTACAGGAGAAGAACATGGTTGCAGTCCTGCTCTTGAATGCAAGCTACGAACCCCTGGCAGTGATTCCAAAACGGCGGGCGTTATCTCTGCTGCTGCGCGAAGTGGTTGATGCAGCAACAGAGGAGGTGGTGGCATTATCTGGTGCCGCATCAACGCTGGAGATTCCCACAGTTTTACGGCTGCGGCGGTATGTGAACGTACCCAAACGGGGCGCTTCCTGGAGCCGCCGGGCGGTGATGCGTCGGGACAGCTACACTTGCATCTATTGCGGTGTACAGCCGGGCAGCCGGCAGGGCGGCCATATTTTGCGCCATGTCGATTTTTCTGTAGACCACATTGTGCCTAAAAGCCGCAACGGCCGTAATACCTGGACCAATACCGCCTGTGCCTGCTCTTCCTGTAATAATCGCAAAGGCAACCGGCTGCCCCACGAGGCGGGTATGCACATGTTGTGGGAACCAAAAACGCCCCGCGTCGATTATCTGGTGGCCTCGGGCAGCATCCCTGAAGCGTGGAAAATCTATTTACAAATGTGACGTCCTGAAATAAGCTAACGCAAAGGCGCGGAGGCGCAGAGAAATTTGAGAAAAATCTGCGGTATTCTGTAAAATCTTTGATTCTTTGCAGCAGAGGCAAATGTAGATCTCAGCCTGCGTGACATTTATCAAACCTGTGCGTGCCGTTCTTCACTGTTGAGGAACGGCCGTTTTTTTTACACTGCCCAGTAGGTATGAGTGTTTTTCCTGAATTCAGAAAGGAAGTGAACGATGGCACAAGTGGAATGGATAAAGTTGGGCACCAAGAAATGTAATTTTGTGAACGGTGAAGTCGAACTGTTTGAGAAGCGCGTTTATCCAGTGGGTCTGATGAATAAGGGTGGTGAAGAGTACCGTGTGCTGGCTCGTAAATGCTCTGCCGGTTACCAATGCACCCACATGGAAGAGCCTTGTCAGTGGGTAGATAATGAGGGAGACGGCCGTTTATACAATCATTAATTCGCCCTTTTCAGCAATAGAAGCTATATTTCAGGCGACCTGACCAGCTGGCGGGTCGCTTTTTGTTGGGGGAAAAGGCATCTCCTGCCCACGATTTATGAGAAATTAGACCCAGTATGGCAAATTTAATGACAATCTAACTCGGTTGTGGTATTCTAGCACCCGTGATTAAATAAGAAACACCTTTTGCCAACCCTACCTGATTACAACTTCTGAGCCAACCTGCTCTTTCAGAGCCAAAGCCATAGTTAGAAACAGTTTAGGACCCACCCCTTTTCAAGGAAACTTGAGATTCTGTGGCGTATTGCGTCAAGTTGCCTTGAGTGGGGAAAAATAAAATTCAGGCGCAGACCTAATTGTATGAAGGTTGCGCTTATTTCGATTAAAAATCTATCCCAGAAAGTGACAGGGTGTACAGGGACATCGAAGAGGTAAACATTTTCCCCTCAAATTTCTGTGAACGCTGTGGCAAAAGACGGATAGAGACAAACATATTAAAGTTTTAAAGTTGCCCACACTATTCGGGCAGCAAAGGAAATAGACGAAAGTAGATTTATGAGTAAAAATTTGAAAATTATTCCTCTGGGCGGCCTGGGGGAGATTGGTAAGAACATGACCATTTTGGAATACGGCCGTAACATGATCATCGTAGACTGCGGGGTAATGTTCCCCGAAAACGATTTGCACGGGATTGACCTGGTACTGCCAGATTATCAATACGTTATCGAAAACAAAGATATTTTGCGCGGCATCGTGCTGACGCATGGTCACATGGACCATATTGGTGGCCTGCCTTACTTGCTCAAGCAGGTGAATGCCCCCGTTTATGGCACTGACCTGACACTGGGCATGGTCGAAAGCAAGCTGGAAGAAGCTGGTATTCGCGAACATGTCACCCTGGAAAAGATTGACGACACGCAAACGCTGCACCTGGGCCCGTTTCGGGTGAGTCCATTTGCCGTGGCTCACTCCATTCCCGCTTCCGTCGGGCTGGTGATTGATTCACCGGCCGGGGCCATCGTACATACTGGCGATTACAAGTTAGACGAAACGCCTGCCGGTGGTCGCACCACCGACCTGAAGCGGCTGAAAGAGCTGACGCCCAACGGTGTGCTGGCCTTGCTGGCCGACAGCACCAATGCCGACCGTCCCGGACGCACGCCAACCGAGCAGCTGGTGACGGATGCGCTGGATGAACTGTTTGCTGAGGCAAACGGCCGTCGCATCATCATCGCCACCTTCTCCTCTGTACTGGCCCGTTTGCAGGAAATTATTTACCTGGCGCAAAAGCATAACCGCAAGGTAGCGCTGACCGGGCGCAGCTTACAGCAAAATGCGGAGCTGGCTATGGCGTTAGGCTACCTGAAAGTTCCCAAGGGGCTTTTGGTAGATATAAAAAAGGCCAACGTGCCCGAAAGCGAGCTGGTGATTTTATCCACCGGGTCGCAGGGTGAACCTCGTTCGGCGCTGAACCGGATGGCCAGGGGCGAGCACCGCGAGGTGCAGGTCCACGACGGCGACACGATCATCATTTCCGGCGGCACCATCCCCGGCAATGAGGAAGACGTGGGCCGGATGCTGAACAATCTGTTTAGCCGAGGGGCCAATGTGGTTTACGGACCGCTGGCCACGGTACACGTTTCTGGACACGGCAGCCGCGAAGATATGCGCATCATGCTGGAAACGGTTAATCCCCGTTTTCTGATTCCGGTGCATGGCGAAACCCGCCACCAGCACCTGCATTCCCAGCTGGCGCAAAAAAGCGGTGTAGCAGCCCAAAACATTTTCATTCTGGAAAATGGGGCTGCCTGGGTCAGTGACGGTGAAAAAGCGTGGCTGGAAGAGTCTGTTCCGGCCAACGATGTCTACGTCGATGGCTCGTTGATTGGCGAGATCAGTGATTTGGTGGTGCGTGACCGCGAGCGACTGTCGCAAGATGGCTTTGTGCTGGTTTATGTGCCCGTGAATAAGAAGCGCAAGCTGGCGGGCGAAATGCAGCTCATTAGCCGGGGCTTTTTGCGCATGGATGCCTCACAGGATTTGATGGATGAGGCGAAGCGGAATTTGAAGCGGGCCTTAAAGAAAAACGGCCGTTCCCACGACGACACCATTCGTGAAACGCTGCAAAACTTCTTCTACCGCCAAACCCAATCCCGACCGGTAATTTTGCCGCACATCGTGCGTGTGTAACCGAAAGATAAACCGCGGAGACGCAGAGGCTTGTCCTGAGTACCATCGAAGGAACGCGGAGGAAAACTCTGTAACTGGCGAGAACGGCCGTATTGATTCATTTCGATACGGCCGTTTTTGTTTACGGGGACGTTTTGGCTGCGACCTGCTACAATATTTGCAGGAAGCTAAACGCAAAGGATTGTAGTGTCATGAATGCGCGAAAATTTGCTCGATTGGGTGTACCACAGGGGGAAGCGATGCGGCTGGCGGGAACGGCCGTACGCGATGCCCGCGCTTTTGGCATTCCTAAACGTGATATTCCCCAGTTGATTACGGCCGTTGTCGAAAACCCCACCGACTACCTGCAAGGCGAGCTGTTTGGCGATCTGGCCGCCGCCATTGTGGCCCACGAAGAGGCGCAGCCTACGTTCAAGCCGCGCAAAGAACCGGCCCCATTCCAGATTTGGGGCGAAGACCTCGACGAAAATTCCGTGAACCAGATGAAAAATGCGGCCCAACTGCCCGTCTCCGTGCGCGGCGCGCTGATGCCCGATGCCCATCTGGGCTACGGCCTGCCCATCGGCGGCGTGCTGGCGGTGCGCAATGCCGTCATCCCCTACGCCGTGGGTGTAGACATCGCCTGCCGCATGAAGCTGAGCGTGCTGGACATGCCACTGTACACGCTGCGCGGCGAGCAAAAACGGCTGGCCAACGCCATCGAATATGAAACCCGCTTTGGCATTGGCGCCAACTTTCGCAAGGGGGAACGGCGCGATCATCCGGTGCTAGAGGAAGATTGGCGGGTAACGGCCGTTACCGCCCGTCTTTACGATAAAGCGTGGCAGCAGTTGGGCACCAGCGGCAGCGGCAACCATTTTGTAGAATTTGGTGTCCTCACCGTGCTCAATGACGAATTGGGCCTGCCCACCGGCGAGTACTTGGCGCTGCTCAGCCACAGCGGCAGCCGCGGTGCCGGGGCCACCGTGGCCGATCATTACAGCAAGCTGGCCATGGATCTGCATCCCGAACTGCCCAAAGAGCTGCGCCACCTGGCCTGGCTCGATCTGGACAGCGACGCCGGGCGTGAATATTGGGCCGCCATGCAGCTGATGGGCAAGTATGCTGCCGCCAATCACGCCTGTATCCATCACCATGTGGTTAAAGCCTTAGGTGCCAAAGTGCTTTTGGATATGGAAAATCACCACAACTTTGCCTGGAAAGAGCAGCACGACGGCGAAACGGTCATTGTGCATCGTAAAGGAGCCACGCCCGCGGGTGAGGGCGTGTTGGGCGTTATTCCTGGCTCGATGGGCGCGCCCGGTTTTGTGGTGCGCGGCAAGGGTAATGAGGCGGCGCTGAACTCTGCTGCCCACGGTGCGGGGCGGCGCATGAGCCGCAAGCAGGCGATCAAATCATTTACCTGGTCTGACGTGAAGAAATATCTGCGGGAGCGGGACGTGACGTTGCTTTCCGCCGGGCTGGATGAGGTGCCGATGGCCTACAAGGACATTCACGAGGTGATGGCCGCCCAGGCGGATCTGGTGGAGAAAATGGCCTGGTTTGATCCCCGGTTGGTAAAGATGGCTCCGGCGGGGGAAAGGCCGGAAGACTGAGAAATTGTGAATGGTGAATAATTAATTGTGAATTGTTAATGAGGGTTTTGTGCTGCAACGAATTTGGGGGCTGATACGGCCGTCCTCCACCACCAATCCACAACCAGCTGTGCCGCCGGTATGGCCGAAGGTGCTGCTGGTGATTCACAATCCGAGCGTGTTGTCGTATGGTGGGCAGCGGCTGCATGAGGTGATGCGCTGGCAGAATCCGGATGAGCTGGTGGCCCAATACATCTACGACGTGAACGCCGCCAGCTTTGGCTACGTTAACTACGAAATTGCTGAGCGCATTGAGGTGGATGGTTTTCCGGTGAAGGAGGATGGCTTTATCTATGACCCGGAAACGTACGTACAGCGCTTTGTGACGCGCACCGGTTTTCACCGACCCGATGCGGCCGATTACGGCCGTATCCTCCACGAGTTCAACGTCATCCCCAAAATCAACGCCGGCACCATTGATGAAGTTTGGCTCATGGCTTTTCCGTATGCCGGCTACTTTGAGTCGCGCATGGTGGGCAGGGATGCTTTTTGGTGCAATGCGCCGCCGCTCATTGAGCCGCAGGCGCAGCGCCGTTTTGTGGTGATGGGCTTTAGCTTTGAGCGCGGGCCGGGTGAAATGCTGGAAAATTTGGGCCATCGGGCGGAATCGATCATGAGTCACGTGTATCGTCGCCAGCGCGGCGATGCCAACCTATGGGAAAAGTTTATCCGCCACGAGAAGACCCATCCGGGGCAGGCGGAGTGCGGCAACGTGCATTTTGCCCCCAACAGCGAGCGCGACTACGATTGGGGCAACGTGCGCACGGTGCCCAGCCGCTGCCACACCTGGCTCAACTTCCCTGACCTCAGCGGCGAGCCGCAGCCGGTGAACTGTCGCGAGTGGGGTAACGGCGATATTCGCCAGCATCATTTGTGGTGGCTGGGCCATTTGCCCCACGTGGTGGGCAAGACGCGGGGCATTGCCAATAACTGGTGGCAATACATCATTGATCCAAACCATGTTCGATAGTGATTCAAAAGAAAAAGCCGCAGATTTCCGCAGATTTTTCTCCCGTTTTTCTACGCAATTTTACGCCGCCATCGGCTATCTGCTGCTGGTCCTGCTGTTAACCTACCCCGCCGTCCTCCATTTGCAAGATCGGCTCATTGGCAACAATATCGACAACTGGATTTACTACTGGAACAACTGGTGGATTGGCCGGGCCATTGTCGACGGCCACAGTTGGTTTTCTACAGAGATGATCTTTTTCCCGCAAGGCACCTCGCTGCTGGCACATTCCCATTCCTTGATCAGTTCATTATTGGCTTGGCTGCTGGAGCCGCTGACGGGGCCGGTGGGGGCCTTTAACCTGGTTTGGCTGTGGGGCCTGTGGCTGGGCGCCTGGGGCATGTTTTTGCTGGTGTGGGAATTGACCAAACAGCCGGTGGCGGCGTTTGTGGCCGGGTTTGTGTTTGCTTTTGCTCCGTATCACCTCACCCAATATCTGGCCCACATGCACCTGGGCACGATCCATTGGTGGCCGTTTTACATTCTCTTTTTGTGGCGCAGTTTGCGCCAGCCGGATTGGGGTAATGCGGTGCTGGCCGGTGTTTTTCTAGCGCTGACGTTTTGGTCGGGGCTTCAGCTGGCGGTGTTTTTGGGATTGTGGACGGCCGTTTACCTGCTCTGGTGGGGTTGGCAAAATCGCCCCATTTCGTGGCTGCAAACGGGCCGCCAGCTTCTGCTGTTGGGTGGCGCTGCCTTTCTGCTGAGCCTGCCTATTGTGTGGCCTATTCTCAACAATTTTAGCGAGCTTGTGGGAACGGCCGCAGAAGTAGATGAGAGCATCATCAAACAAACTGATTTGCTGGCCTACGTTGTGCCGCCAACGTATCAACCGCTGTGGGGTGAGCAGATGGTGCCCATCTATCAGACATTTCGGGTGAACCAGGCGTTTATGCCGTATCTGGGACTAGGTGTGCTGCTGCTGTGCTTGCTGGCGGTTTGGAAGCAGTGGCGTGACGCACGCTTTTGGCTGTGGAGTGGTCTGATCTGGTTGGTATTGGCCGCCGGCAGCCAGTTGCGCTTCAATGGCATCGTGTATGAATCTATTCAACTGCCCTACAATCTGATCAAGTCGATATTTCCCATTTCGGCCATTCGCACGCCGGAGCGGTTTAATTTGCTTCTGGTGCTGTCGCTGGCGGTTTTGGCAGGATTGGCCGTGAGCTGGCTGTGGCAACAGCGGCAGGGACGATGGCTACTGCCGCTGCTGGGCATTGTGCTGCTGCTGGATTATCTGCCCACGCCGCTGCCTATGTGGGAACTGCCACCCAGCTCGCCGTATTTGGCCACGTTTGCCCAGACCGAGCCTGAGGCGGGTGTCGTCAATGTGCCAATGGGGTACGATTTGGCCAAGCTGCTGCTTTATTACCAGACGCTGCACGGGCACCCCACCGTGGAGGGACATTTCTCGCGCTACACCGAAGAAACGTACGCTTTCATCAGCCAGGAACCAGTCTTGCACCGCCTCTACCCGGCGGATGATATTCCCAATGCCATGTCGCCGGAGTTGTTCACAACCTTTTCTGAACCCATCTCTGCCTTAGGCCCGGCGCTGCGGCAGCTGAATGGGACGGGCGTGCGCTACTTTATGATGCATTTGCCCTATATGCTGCCAGAGCATTTTGCAGCGTTTGAGGCGCAGCTTCCGCTGGTACCCGTTTACAAGGATGAGGTGATGGCGCTGTATGATGTGACGCAGCCGCGCCCCTGGCAGTTTGCGGAGCCGATACCGTTGTCTGACGGCATAGATGTGTTGGAAGCATCGGCTGTTTTGGCCGAAACGGCCGTTACCCTCGATCTCCTCATCCAACTGCGAAACCAAACAGGGGTAGGCGAACAGTGTGAGCTGGTGTTGGGGGCAGAAGCGGCCGTTTCCCCGCCAGCCGTTCTTGCCAATCCTGGTGCCGGCTGGCAGCCGGGCGATCTGGCTCAGCTGCAAATTGAACTGCCATTGCCGCCAGATTTACCGGAAGGTGCCTATCCGCTTCAGCTGCGCTGCGCCGATGAGACGACTATTGAGTTGACTGACTCTTTGCTGGTGAAAAGTGAAGGGGAGCGACAATTGGCGGGGCCGCTGCTCAACGCGCAATTGGGTTCAGCCATTCGGCTGCAAGATGTGCGCTACTGGTTCAAAGGCAGTCAGCTGCACCTCTCGCTGCATTGGCTGGCAGAAGCAGTACCACAACAGGAGCTGAAGCTGTTTGTGCATGTGTTGAATGAGCAGGGCATGCTGGTGCGCCAGCTAGACACAGTTCCCTGCAATTGGCAGTGCCCCACCAGCCAGTGGCCGGCCGGCCAAACAATTACAGATGAGGCGGCACTTGATTTATGGGGAGTGCCGCCGGGCAGTTACCAGATTGGATTGGGCTTGTACGACGCGAATACGGGGCAGCGCTTACCACTGGTTTTGGAGGATGGAACGGCCGTTACAAACAACAACTATATTTTGCCTGAAACCTTTACGGTTACCTCTAAAGAGCAGTAAACCACAGTACTATACTCTATGTACTAGTGACTTCACTCCCGGAAAACCTTAAACTTAGCACTATCTTACAAAAAAAGTTACGAAGTCATCTTGTGAGATATTGAGTCAAGGTTTAGATAGAGAAAAGAGAACGGAGTGACACTTATGACCATCATTATCGCTTTTACAGCCGCATCATTTGTAGCCTCTACTCTGGTTGTTGCCGCTTGTGCTATGTCATCCCGCTTGAGCCAGCGCGAGGGCGTGGAAGAATTCTACGCCGCCAACGTTGAGCCGGCGTCTCCTGTAGCCGAACCAGCTGCTCCGTTTTCTATGAACTAACGAACTTCACCACCTCTGATTGGGAGTCTTGATACGGCCGTCACCGCGTGACGGCCGTTTGTATTTCTCCACCTCATTCCATTTCGCCCGCATCTTTTTTGAGCATTGTCCCATTTTTTTGTTACACTTTGGGCATGAAGCTTTGGGGAAAACGGCCGTCTTTTACGCTGCTGTTTAGCTGCTTGTGGCTGGTGGCCTGTGCCTCGCAGCCCGTCAACCCGGCTGATTTGCAGCCACCTACTTTTGTGCCGCAGCCCCAATCTGAACCGGTGCCCAGCCCGCTGCCTACAGAAACGCAGCGCCCTACTCCTTTGCCAGTGCCAACACACACGCCGCAGCCAGCCAGCATACCGCCAACGGCAACCCTGGCCCCACCAACGCCCACGCCGGACCCATATGCCGATCTCACAATTGATGCCCTGACGGCGCGCAGCTATGGTGGCGGCGAGCTGGACATTATCGACACGCTGGAGGAAGGCGAGACGTTTACCCGCTACCTTATCACCTATCCCAGTGATGGACTAACGGTGTATGGTTTCATGAACGTACCCAACGAGGGAGATGATTTTCCCGTGGCGCTGGTGCTGCATGGCTACATCAATCCAGACGAATACGACACGCTGGCTTACACGCAGCGCTATGCTGATGCTTTGGCCGAGGCAGGCTATTTTGTCATTCATCCCAACTTCCGCAACTATCCGCCGTCGGACGAAGGGCCAAATCCATACCGCATCGGTTACGCCATTGACGTGCTCAATTTGATTGCCATCATCCGCGAGCAGAGCCAGGACCCGTTTGGCTATCTGCGTCGGGCGGATGAAGATCGGATCCATTTATGGGGGCACAGCATGGGGGGCGGCGTTACGCTGCGGGTGCTCACCGTCAACAACGAGCCTTATTTGCGTGCGGCCGTTCTCTACGGGTCGATGAGTGGTGATGAGCGCAAAAACTTTGAGCAAATTCGGATTTGGTCCGGTGGCGAAAATGGACCATTTGAGCTGGCCGCCAGCAACCAAAAGCTTGACGCCATTTCCCCCATCAACTTTCTAGACCGTATCAACACGCCAATCAGCATCCACCACAGCGAGGCAGATGGCACGGTGCCTATCGCCTGGAGCAACGATTTGTGTGAGCGGCTGCGGGCGTTGAACAAACCAGTAGAATGTTTCACCTACTACTACACGCCGCACACTTTTCGTGGCCAGGCCGACGAACTGTTCATCGAACGCGTCACCCGCTTCTTCAACAATCACTAAACTGAGCGGGCATGAGCCAAATGAACAAGCGTTTTCTTTAGGACGCAGATTTGCCTGATCTTCCTGATCAGAGTTATCAGGCAAATTTGCGTCCTATTTCATTCTTCATTCAAGGTTTCTTCAAGATTGGGATTCAGCTCAATGGCGGTGGCCAGGGCGGCGGCTGCGGCCGTTTCATCACCGAGGGTTGCAAAAGCCTGGCTGCGGTAAACGTACGTTTCTTCCACCGTTTGTCCGCCAGCACTGGAGAGGATGGCGTCAGAAAGGGTGAAGACGTCTTCCAGTCGATCGGCACCTAAGTATGCCTCATACGGTTCAAATTGATACCACAACATGCGCCAGGGCAGGCCGATGGTGCGCGCCTGGTCAAAAGCGGCGGTGGCGCTGGCGTACAGGGTGGGATTCTTGGTGAGATCGGCCAGATGGGTAAGGCTGCTGCCTAGGTTGAACCAGATATATGGATTGTCTGGCTGGGTGGCGGTGAGTTGCTGGTTGGCAACGGCCGTTTGTCGCCACATCGTCACCGGATCAGTGAGTTCAGACGGCAAAAGCGACACAACCTCTGCCTCATCTTCCGGTGGATAAACCAAAACGAAGGTGTGGTTAAACATTTGCCAGAATTCATTCACCGTGTCGTAGCTGTCGCGCCGTCCGCTGCTGTCCCACGGTCCCAAAAATGTATCCAGGCTGATGAACTCCTGACTGGTATCGTCATAGCCGACCACGGTAAGGTAATGCCCCATCCAGCCTTCCCAGGCGTTGGGATACAGTCCTTTTTCGATGATGACCGGGTAGCCGGCGGCAATGAACTGCTTGAGCAGCATCACATCGCCTCCCACAAAATAACGCGCCTGCATGGAGGTCTCATTATTGACATAATCCACAAGTTCCCACGGACTCACATTGCGATCATCGTAGTTGGGCTTGATCGCGTCGCCCACGTCCAGCTGATCTACCTCAATGCCATGATAGCCCAGCGTGATGGTGAGGTTAGCCGGACCGCAGTTATTGAATTTTTGCGGAATGATTTCAATATTTTCCAGGCGAACGGCCGTAGGCAATGGCGTAGCCGTGGGTGGCCGCGCTGTAGCCGTTTGCGTTGGTTCCGGGGTGGGAGATTGGAGACCGGGTAGTGGAGATTGCGGGGTAAAAGTTGGCTGTAAGGTAGGTATGGGTGATGGCGTAGCAGTTGCCTGCAATTCCGCCAACTGATTACCGATTATTGATAGCTGATTACTGTCAGCTAACCTTGTTGGTGCCGGCAGAGCTGTCGGCAAGGGCGTGGCTACGAGCTCCAGGAGCGCATTCGGCACAGATTTGGGGTATCGGTTGTGCACTGCCAGGATCAGGCGCGGATAAACCAGGTAGAGGCCAACCGCGCCAATCAACAAGACGCCCAATAAGCTAAGCAAAACAATTCGCCTGCGAGTCATGTCCCCATTGTACTGGAGAATTTTTCGCTTTAGATGAAAAGCTGTATAGGATTTCAATCACGAATGAACGAATAACACGAATTTGCCAATTTTTATTCGTTACATTCGTCTATTCGTGTTATTCGTGATGCGTTTTCATTCACGCTGGCGCATTTTGCGGTAAACTTGAAACATGGCATCCCATTCTGAATCCACGGCGGAAAAAGTGAAGCGGCTGCGTCTGGAATTAGACGCGCTGCGGGCTGAGCTTTCCGAAGCGGAAACCGAGCTAAACAGCCAGATGGAAGACGTGGAAGCGTTTGAGTTTCGCTTTGAGGCACACGTGGGGCAGCTTTTAGACCAGTTGGCCACGCTGGAATCAGAAGTCAACAGTTACCTGACGCGCATTAAACTGATGCGTCACGAGCAATCATTTGCCGAACAAGGCACGGCCTTTGACCCGGTCGATGAGCAGTTTCGTAAGACATGGCAGCAAAATCCGGAAACGGCCGAATCCAAACCCAAGCCCACGCCGCCCCCAGCCGCTACCCAGGCCCAGCTCAAAAAAATCTACCGCCAGTTGGCTCGCCAGTTCCACCCCGATCTAGCTATCGACGAAGCGGATCGCCAATACCGCACCAACAAAATGGCCGCTATCAACGACGCGTACAAAGCACAAAGCATGGTAGAGCTCATGGCCCTGGCTGAGGAACTGGCCGAACACCAGAGCCGCCAGCAGTCGTCGCAGCCACCTGACCAGGAAATGGCCCAGGCGCTCCAGGAGGAGATCGAGCGCTGTCGTCGCCGCTTGCGGGCCATCGACAACGAGCTGCGCAACTTGCCCAATCGCTCTATGGTGGATTTAGCCCTAAAGGTGAAGCTGGCCCAACGTGAGGGGCGTGATTTATTGGCGGAGATGGCCGAAGAATTGGCGCGCAAAATTGCCCGCAAAACGGCCGAACGCGACATGCTGCGCTCTCAGTTTGAGAATCTTTAACAAACGGTACAAACTTCCTCTGGTGAAGATACCGGTTTAATGCCAAAATGATATTGTCCAAACTAAAATTTACGAGGCAGAAGTATGACAAACTCCGCAGAAACTGAACTAAAGCATTTAAAAACGGCCGTGCGCTACCTGATTGGTCTTCTGGAAGAAGGCTCCCTGGTGCCGCGTTACGACGAATCCACGCGCAAAGAAGTTGGCCTGGTTTTGCAGCATCTGATGCACAAAGTAGAAGGGCTGCCCGAAGGCGTGCCGGAAAATTTGGTCCAGGGAACGGCCGTGCGGGCCCTGGTAGAAGCCGCTTCTGAACATGATGAATTTGCCCAGCAAGAGCGCAACGACTCTTTAGAACGCCAAATGTGTGAGGCAGAGGCGTGGGCCTCCATTCATGGTCACCAGCTGGAGCCGTGGGATCAAGTCCCCGGCTCTGTGATGGAATACCAGACTTCCTGCGAACAGTGCGGTGGGTTTGTTTACGTTAGCTACAACAGCAGCTACAATCTGCTTCTGGAAACATGCGAACGGGTCAAACAAGAATGAACGTTTCTTGAATCATGCTTAACCTCACTTTGCGTATTTGCCGGGATGAACTAACATAATCATAATCAGGCAATTGGCAGGGCGAGTAAAAGATATGATTGAAACGGAAACCACCTGGAATGACAGCGGTTACGACTGTGATCATTGCGGGGGGCAAATTTTAGAGCGTACCGATATTGAAACAGGCCAACCAGCGCGGGTCTGTTACCAATGCCAGGCGTGTGGCTGCCAATGGCAGCTTGATGGGGAAGTGATACGCGTCGGCAACATGAACAGCTGCCGTCGTGCCCAACGGGTTCGGGTTAACAGTCAGGCCAAAGAGCAAATAAATCCCAATCAGCTGCGGCTGGCGGTTGTCGTCGGCGTTTTGATTTTAATAGGCATTGTCTATTTTGGTGGCCTGGTTGCGATTCGCTTTTTGATTCCAGTGGTTATCGCGATTTTTGTTGTGCGAGCTGTTTACCAGGTAGGTAAAGAGCGTATGTGGTGGTAAAAGGAAGGTCGTGTTAATGGGGTGGGTTTTTGCGAAACGTTCCTCCTGGCTTTGGCGCTGGCTGCCGTTGCTGTTGACAATGGGGGTCATTTTTTTTGCGTCACATCAGCCAGCGACGGATTTGCCAGATTTTGGTTTGTGGGATATGGCGTTTAAAAAGACCGGCCACTTTTTAGGTTATGCCGGTCTGGCACTTCTGGCTTTGCGGGCGGTGCTGGATTGGCCACGACCGTATCTCACCGCCTTTATTATCGTGTTTTTGTTCTCTGTAAGCGATGAGTTCCACCAAACCTTCATCCCCGGTCGTAATGGCACACCGGTAGATGTGGCCATCGACATGAGCGGGTCATTGACTTGCCTTTGGCTGCTCCACTGGCAGCGACAAAAGCAAAGTTCCAAACCGCAATCTTCGGTGGGGATGGAATAAAGTTTTGGAAGTGAGTTAGGTCACGGCCGTTTCTGCCTCAGCACTTTCCGGATTCGCGCGCAGCTCGATGGGGCCAAACAGCTCTGTTTGGCTGGCCAAAAGTTCCTGCCGCTTGATTAGTTCCAGCACAGCCAGCAGCGTGATCGAAATCTCAACCCGGCTCGTTTGGGCCGAGAGCAGATCGGTGAAGCCAAAGGCAGCACCCATTTGGGCCCGCTGGCGCAGCCGGTTGATCTGTCCTTCGATGGTGAGGCGGCGCGGCTGCACAATGGCCACACTCTCTTCCCGGTCATCAACGCGGGACAATGCCTCATGTACAGCCGCCAGCAAAGCGTCTACCGTTATGCCGCTCATGTCCAGGCGACCTTCCAGCTTAGGCGGCGGAGCCACGCGCAAATAGGTGCGCAGCCCCTGCTCTTCACGGTCTTGCAGCCAGGCGGCCGCCTGCTTAAAGCGCTTGTATTCGCGCAGCTGACGCAGCAATGCCTCGGCGGGGTCTTCTTCTTCCTCACCTTCAATGATAACCGGCGTTTGGGGCAGCAGGGCGCGACTTTTAATCTGTACCAGGCGTGCGGCCACGACCAGGAAGTCAATCAGCTCTTCCATCCGGTTTTGCTTCATCTGTTCAATTTGCTCAAGGTATTGTTCGGTGACTTTTACCAGGGAGATGGCGGTGATGTCCAGCTCTTGCCGCTCGATGAGGTGGAGTAGTAAATCCAGAGGGCCAGCAAAGCTGGGGAGGTCAATGGTGTACGGGCGAGCCATGCCTCTATTGTAGCTTGACGGTTACAAAACGGCGAAAGCAGCTACGATAATGACAAAGATAGAAAGAACGAATACGGCCGTCATCATCAACTGCCGGTCTTGCTTTTTCTGCGCTTCACGCCGTTCGTGTATGCTTCGCAGCCGTTCCCGTTCTTGTTCCAGCAGCGTCGCCATGCGCCGGTCAGAATCAGCTCGCTCTTTTTCTTTAAAGGTTTGTGCTTCGCGCATTTGTCCATCCAGCCGATCCATGGTCGATTGCTTGTTGTGCAGATGGAGCAGCTGGAAAATGTCCAGTGCAGCACCACAATCCTGGCAATATTCCGCGCCGGACCAGTTGGACGTGCTGCAACGTTGGCAAGTGCGCGTCATGGCGGTGCCACAGGTGCGACAAAAGCCCGCGGCTTCCTTGTGATATTGGCCGCAAGTTGGGCATACGTGTCCATCTAACAGCAGCTGACTGCTGCAAGCCGGGCACATAATTTGTTGCCCTTGTTCTTTTAAGTCAATGGGATGGGTGCAGCTGGGACACACCAGTTCAATCAGGATTTCATCGTTCATGATGTTACTTCCACAGATAATAGTCAATAGCAAAAGTATAGACCTTAACCGATGGAAAATATACAGGAAGAAAGTATCAGACTGGCTTACGCAACAAGTGGGCGGGTGGCGAGTTTACAAGTCAAGTTAACTCGTAAACTCGCTACTCACCCACTCGCAAACTTCACCTCGGGCGCATAATGCAATACACAAACCCGTTCATCTGCACCAGGTCGGTGGTTTCGTACTGTTGACCGATGGCATCGAGCACGGGTGGTGGATAGAACTGGGCGCGCAGGACAATGGTGTCGAATGCCTGATTGTTGAGCATTTCCAGCATTTCGGTGAGATCAACCTGGTTGTTGTTGTACAGGTTGAGCAATTGGGTGGGATTAGTGACAATATCCCGTCCGGCACGGAAATTAAACCCGGCGTCTTCACTGAATGCGGCCGTTTCTCCCAGCAAAATATGTTCCGTAATCTCAATACCGGCGGCCGTGTCAGCCGCTGTCGGCAAGCGACCCAACAGCGACACGCCGGCCGAATCGATGTACGGAATCGGCTCCGGGTCACGCGGGGCAGAGCAAGACGTTTGCGGCGCAATCAACACCTCGGTGGGATGGCCCAGCGCATCAGCGATGGCTGCCAGGGTGGGGGTGTGGGTGGGCATGTGGAACATCTGCCGCGCCTGGAAGAGAAACAATATCGGGATTGCCAGGCTGATCGCTAAATGGTTAATGTTTAATGGGTAATTGTTAATGGTAAATGGTTTGGTTTTGGACCAGGTGAGTAGGCGGTTAAAAGCCAGGCCGGTGAGGATGCAGCTGGCGGCGATGGCCGTGGCGAAGTAGCTTTCACCCGCGCCCCATTTGCCGGCCGTGACGCTGTTGACCACGGCCACCACAAACCAAATCGAGTACAGCGAAAGTCGCTCAAAGTAAAGCTGATAAACGGCGAATAGGCCGGCCACAATGGTCAAAACCACGTGCAGCCGGAACCATTGGCGAAACAATCCTTCCGCCTGGCCGGGCACAAACGGGTTGATGTTGGCCGTGACCGTATTGAGAAACCAATAGCCATCCGTAGCGATGTTGATCCAGAGGAAAATCAACCCGGTCACCGCAGCAAAGGGCACGGCCCAGGTGATGGCCCGCTTTGGCTGGCGCAAAAAGAGGAATATGAAAACGGCCGCAACTGTGGCATAGGCTAACTGCTTCGTGTAACCAGCAGAAAGCAGCAGCAGCATGACAACCAAAAGACGCTTGTTTTTGAGACGGCCGTCTGCCTCCTCCTTCTCCACCGTGCGCGCCAGGTACACGACTGCCACCGTCTCAAACATCACCATAAACATATGCTGGCGGAACAGCGGCCCGACATGATACACATAGTTGGAGGCCAAAAAAGCTAACCCGGCCAGTGCCGAAAGCCACCACCGTTTGCCCGCTTTTTGCACTGAGTAGCCGATGGCAACGGCCGTAATCAGCGTGCCCAAATATGAAACCAGTCGTCCCGTCCAATATTGGGGACCAAAAGCCCACACCAGCGGCACCGTTACCACGTGGAACAGCGGCGGATAGTTAGAAGAGTAAAACGGGTAGCTGTCGTTGTCCCGGTAAGGCCATTCTCCCTGGCTGAACAGCACCGTGTCCATCAGTTCAAACCCTTCCCCCTGATCATAATCGAAGGGAAAACGGAAAAGAGCAACGGCGTACAGATTGTAGACCACAAAGTAACCAACAAAGGCCAGCAGTGCCAGTCCGATGAGAATTTTGGGGAGATAAGTTACGGCCGTTTCCCAGCCCGTCGTGTTGCTTTGCGTTTGTTCAATGGCCGGACTGCTCATGCGGGTTTGTCCCCCAGCGGCAGCAGCGTCAGCCCCACCAAAATAACCGCGCCGGCGGCCAGCAGCCCCAGCCGCTGCGTTGGTCCGATGCCGCTAAACTGGCCCGCCCCGATCAGATCAATGCCAAACAGCCCGACAATTCCCAGGCCACCCAGCGCAATAAATGTCATGCCTAACTGTCTCTTCGTCATAAACAATTTTCTTTACCTTTAATTTTTATCGCCTGAAAGTGTATCTGAAATTGGGGGAGGCGTAAAAAAACGGCCGTATGCTGACACCAACAATTAACCGTTCTTACAACGTGCCCGTCGTGAACTCATTGTGCCCCTGTCACTTTCTTCACAAAATCTTCACTTAAAATTGAAACCTGAATGACACAAAAATGTCACGCAATTCGTTAAGATAAATACGTGCCGACAAGATAGTTGGTATTGATGTATTTCCAAAGCAACTCGAAGGGTGCATTCCAATTTGTGCCCGAAAGGAAACAACAAATGTCTCAAAAAATTTTTTCCAAAAGGAGGTTCGTCGTGAACGAATCGATGCTTCAAAGTAGTATCTGGCACCCATTGGGTACACAGATTGATCAACAAGCAAGCTGCGGCTTTCGCCGTGGTGCCCGTGTGATCAATTTCTAGTAGTCTCCGTCATCGCCAGGATGCGGGGGAACGGCTAGAAGTTATCACACATCACACTTCTAGCGAGAGCCGAAGTCATTTTTCCATCAACAACTGAATATTTGTAGAAAACGAGGCACCCTTGAAATTGTCATGCTGAGGTCCTCCGAAGCATCCCTGGGACCTTAAAATTGCGTTTCCTTTGCCGTGGCCATTGATACTGTCCAGTAGAACTTAGAGAGATTCTTCGCTGCGCTCAGAATGACATATGCTGATTTGTGACCCTCTCTGCGGCTCTGCGCCTTTGCGTTAAATTTTCCTCAGCATAAGGCGGAAACCGTAACTGCTATTTTGGTCATTAGGGCTGCGGCGGGCGCGGAAGGTGCTGTTGGCGGCTCGCGTGTCGCTCCAGTAGGCCCCGCCACGCAGGACCATCTGGTCGTACAGCTTCACGTCCAGTGCTTCACGGCCGTCTTCTGCCAAATATGGATACGGCCGAAAACGACTCGCCGTCCATTCCCACACATTGCCACACATCTCCTGGCAGCCCACCGGCGACGCCTGCGGGAAGCAGCCAACGGCATTGCTGGTAGCCACGGCCGTATCATTCACGTTGGCGTTTTGCGGCGTCAGGCTGGTCTGGCCGGGATACGGCCGTTGCGGCGCAGGATTGTCCGTGAGGGCAACTGTTGGCATTGGATCGCGCATGGCCTCAGCAATAGGCAAGATGAGCGGTTGCTGCGGAATTTGCAGGCCGCCCCGCGCCGCTTTTTCCCAGGCCACCTCTGTGGGCAGCATCACCTGCCAGCCCTCGGGTAAAAGCTGCTGCTGCCGCCAGCGCTGCGTCAGCCAGCGGGTGAAGGCCAGCGCTTCGTACCACGTAATGCCAACAGCGGGGTGATTGGGCAGATCGAAGGGACGGCCGTAACCAAACGGCCCCGACCGCCAGCCGCGCTGCGCCCAATCCTGCACCTCGCCTGGCCGCCATCTTTCCACGGCGGCCGCTTCTGGCCAATAGTCGGCCAATACATAGCCACCGGCATTGACAAATTGGGCAAATTGCGCCTGCGTCACGGGGTAGATGCTCAACCAGAACGGCTCCGTCAAACCTTCGTACAATGTAGCTTGTTCCTTACGTCCCAGCCAAAATGGCCCGGCGGGAACATAGCAAAACTGCATCTCTTCTAAAGTTGTGACCGCCAGGCGGGGATCGCCCAGCTGGCCCAAGAGCGCACCGGCCTGAACGCGTTGGCTGGCGGGCAAGGTCGGTGTTGTGGCGGTTTGGGTGAGGGCGCGGGGTACGGCCGTTTTTAATCCCAGGCTTAATGTTTCCTGCCCAAGCATGACGGCCGCTTCGCCGAGAAGCAAAATCGTTTCAGCATCTTTGTCCGGTTGGGCATTATCTAGCAACTGCTGCATCAGCGCGTGGGCCGCTTCTGGCCGATACTCGACCAGGGCCAGGATGCCCAACGTCAACAGGACTACTTCATGCCAACCGGGTTGGTGCAGTCGCGCTTGCAGCGCTGTTTGCAGCGGTGCCAGTTGTTCATCTGCCAGCCGCACCAGCGCCAGTGCGGCATTGTATTCCTGAAATGTTAAATGTAAAAAACCCACGGAATCTGGCCCGGTGGCCACCAGCAGGCCAGTGACCGTTTGCAGCTCCTGCAAGAATGTTTCGGCGGTTTGCTCTGGAGATGCCTGTCGAGCAGCCGCCAATTGGGTAATGAGCTGCCGCCGCAGTGCGCCCGTCTTGACCAGACTGCGCTGCGGGCTGGTTTTGTGCATCCATAAGGCCAGCGGGGCCAAAATTTGCAGCGTGGCTTCGACGTTAAACTGGCTGCCAGCGGGCCGGTCCAGGCTGCGGGCCACCTGCCAATGGTGCAGCAAGGTGCGCAGGTATAAATCGTACAGGGCCACGCGGCGCTGGGGCAGCAGCATCCCCTGGCGCTGAATCAGCAGCAAGATGGTGAGCAGCAGCGGAATAGATGCCAGTTCCCGCACCGCCTTATTTTCTGCCAGCAGGGTGAGGAGGCGATCTTTTTGAGCAACGGCCGTTTCCGCCGCATCTTTTTCTGTGGATTGTTGCGCCAAAGCGGCCGTCCACTGCTGCACAAACTGCTCGATTTGCCCGACGTCCAGCGGCGTGACGGTGCATTCCAGCAGGCCATCGGCCAGCAGGCGCACCGCCTCATACCCGGCCGGGCGGCTGGTGATCACAAATTTGTTACCCAACTGCTGCTGGATGGTGAAGAAATCGATCAGGCGGCTGCTGAGCAGATGACGCAAGTCTGGATCGGCCACCTCGTCCAGACCGTCCAGCAGCAGCAGCGCCTGGCCTTGCGCCAATGTTGCCTGTACCAGGCCATCCAGCGGCTGAGCAAAGCCAAGATTTTGGTAAAAGTCGGCCAGAAAATGGGTGAGCGAGATGTCTTTTTCTGCCAGGGCGGTGGCGTAGGCAGAAAGAGAGAGCACCAGCGGCAGCCGGTCCCCTAACCCGAGCGCTGCGCCCTGGCCCTGTGCCAATTTTAAGGCCAGGTATTTAAGCCAGGTGGTTTTGCCTACACCGGGCACGCCCAGCACAATCAGGCCGTCGTGGTTTTGCAGCAGGGTGAGCAATGGCTGGATGGGGGGTGGCTGGGTTAGATCTTCTCCGTCGGCGGGGTGGGGGGTGCGGTTGATACGGCCGTTCAACGGTACATACACCGTTTCCAGCAGTAGGCGAATGGGCTGCTGACTTGCCGGCCCCAATCCGCGAAAATCGAGATATTGATAGCGCGCGATGAGATGTTGACAATATTGTTGGCTGACTTGATCGGTTGGGTTGGTGAATTGGTCGCGGGTCCAGGTGAGGAACGGCCGTTTTTCCCGACAATAATTCAGCAATGGGTCCAGCCGCCCGTGCCGCGCACAATACGTTACCAATGCCAGCGCTTTGGCTTCCTTCGTCTCACCGCGCACGTTATCGTAGTCGATTGAGAGCGCGTAACAAAGGACACGCAGCTCTTCCAGATCAAAATGCTGGCTAATTTGCTCCGGCAGATTGGTCGGCTGCTGGTGTTGGGGCATCAAGTAGAACTCCGTTTAGGGTACGGCCGTTTCCGTTGCCGTTGCGGTGGGCATGGTGGTAGCGGTGGGCGTGCTGCTGGGCGTGGGTGAAAGGGTTGGCGACGGGGTAGCCGAAGCTGTTGGCGTGGCTGAACTGGTTGGTGATGGCGTTGGCGTGTTCGACGGCGTGCTGCTGGCCGTGGGTGACACAGTTGGGCTGGCGCTAGTGGCGCTAGGCGTGTTGGTGCTGGTGGCGGTAACGCTGGCTGCGGGTGTGGCACTCGCCGTGGGCGTTGTGCTGGCGGTTGCGGTGCTGGTAGGCGTGCCGGTAGCGGTGCCTGTCGCCGTGCTGGTGGCCGTTGCCGAACTGGTGGGCAGCGGCGGAATGGTGCTGGTTGGGGTATTGGTTACGGTTGCAGTGGTTGTGGCTGTTGCTGTGCCCGTGGTGGTTGGTGGGGCGGTGGCTGTAGGGTTGGGTGTTGGTGGGATGACAGTACGCGGTGGTAGATACAGTCGCTGGCCGGCCTGGATGCTGGTTGAACTCATGCAGTTGGCGTTTAAAATAGCGCTGACGGTGGTGCCAAAGCGCAAGGAAAGCCTGAACATGTTTTCCCCGGGACGCACCGTGTACAACTCCCAATCGGATGGTGGGCCGCAATCGACGACCGGTACGGGTGTGGCAGCAGCGCCGGGCAGATACAGTGCCGTGACATTAAGGACGCTGTCCGGGGTCAGGCAGTTGGCCAGCCGAATTTTTTCTTCAGAGATATTGTAGCGCAGGGCAAGGGCAAACAAGGTTTCGTTTGACGAAATGGTGGTAAGCGTCCAGTCAGGTGGCGCGGCATTGCACGTGGGCAGCATGGCCACGGCCGTATCCAATGTGCTATTGACCGGGGTGCTGCTGGCCGGTGGCATGGGCGTGCCGGTGGCCATGGGGATCGCGGGCAGCGGCGTGTTGGTGGGCGTGGCGTTCAAATTGGAGATGGCCTGGGCGACCGGCGAAGGCAAAATTTGGCGCTGCAAACTGTCTAACTGGGCTAAAAGCAGCGCCAGCACCACGGTAAACAATACGCCACCTGTAACCAACAAATGGATGCGCCAGCTGCCGGGTGCAATGGTTTCCTGAGTCATGAGCTGCTGCCGTTATCGGACAAGTCGGCAAGTGTTGGCTGATCCATCGCAATGGGGAACAGCAGCGAGAAAGTGCTGCCGCTGCCCGGCTCACTTTCCACCCACAGGCGTCCGCCGTTGGCGTTTGTCAGGTCGTGGGCCATGGAAAGACCGGCCCCTGTATCGCCTAAACCGGCAATTAAAGGACGGTCGGCTTCATAATGGGCCGTAAACACGCGCGGTAAATCTTCTTGCCGGATGCCGCTGCCGCTGTCGCTGATGTTGATTTGCAGGAAACGAATCGGCTCATTGGCCTCACTGCTGCCATCGAGGATGCTTTGGGCATGGGCGGTGGCCACGACACGGCCGTTCTTACCCGAGGCCAGACAGGCGTTGCTAAGCAAATTGCTAAAAATCTGGTGCAGGGCACTGCGGCTGACGGGCAGGGCCGGCAAATCCTGATCGATGTCCAGATCGAGCTGGAGGTTTTTATCGCGCAAATGCGTGACGACACCGTTTACGGCCGTTTCCAGCACTTCCCGTACGTTCACCATTTCATCTTCTGGGGCAACCTGAGGCTCCTGGACTACCGTCAGCTGCAAAATTTGCTCCAGCAGGCTGCCCATGCGTTCTGTGTTGGCCTGCACCCGCTGCAAAAAGTCGCGCTGTTTCACGCCTAAAATGCCCAGCGTCTCGCCCAGCAGCAAATCGGTAAAGCCACCGATAGAGGTCATTGGCGTGCGCAGCTCCTGAATGAGCGAAACAAGCACCTCGTCTGACGTGCCGCGATCCCGCTTGGCCAGCTCCGCTTCCAGCCGGGCAATGCGGGATTGGGCTTCTTCCAATTGACCCGAATAGCGGGTGATGGTCATCATCACCCATTCGGTGCTCAGGCCGCCTTCGCCGGCGGAGGCCAGGGCCATCGCTTCTTCGGCTTCAATGAGCGATTCGCGCAGCGTGGCAATTTCTTCTTCCAGGGCACTGACTTTTTCGTCCCGACTCAAATTTTCCATTTCTTCCAGGGCAGCGGCTAAATCCTGGGCCCGTTTGGTGGCGGTCGCCGCGCGGGTCTCGGCTTGCAGCAGGCGGTTGTTGGCCGTTTCCAAATTCTGCACCAGCCGCTCCCGCTCTTCTTCCAGGGCAATGAGACGGCCGCTTACCGCCGCGTCTGGTTCGGGTGGCGGTGGGGCAGGCAAGATTGTTTCTTCCTGGGGCAGCGGTGGCGGCGTTTGGCTGTTGCTCACGGCCTGGGTAACAAACTGGGCCAATCCCGGCAGAATAGCTCTTTGCGCCGGAGGCCATTGGATACGGCCGTCTGGCAAAGCCAGCACCAACAAGCCAATCACAGAATCTTCGGTTTGCAGCGGTTCCAGCAGCAGACCGCCCAACGGCCCGATGCCCAGCGCTTCGTACAGGGCGTACACTTGCCGCGCCCCGGAGCCGGTCAGGGGCAGATGGGCACTTTCGCCGGTTTGGATGAGTTTTTGGAACGGTGCCCAATCGGCCAGGTGGAGCTGCCAGGTGCGCGGTGAATTGGTCTGTGGCTGGGGCAAATTGCTAATCAGCCGGATGGTGTCTGGTGCTTCTTCCGGCAGCAGGCCAATGCCGACAAAGGCAGCATTCGTGAGCCGGGCGGTCATCTCGGCGGCGGCTTGCAGGCGACCCCGCGTGCTGTCTGGATCGATGACGGTGGCCGCCAGCGCCAGTGAGCGGTTGAGCTGTTGGTGGGCAGGCAGGGCAGAAAGCTGCAACGCTACTAGCGGGGCCAGTGATTCTCGGTAAGCCATCACGGCCCACAAAGGCAGCGCTGCCAGATAACCCAGGCGAATCCAGTAAGGAATATCTGTGCCCGAAGGAATGAGTTCGGGATAGTTCCAGAAGTGAGCCAGATGGGCCAGCAGCAGCAGGCCCAAAATGATGGGGCGCAGGGTGGGGCGTAATCGGCCGTTCACCAACGTGATGACCAATCCAGTACCCAACAGCACAACCTGCACCAGGCCCCAAACGGTGGCTTGCGTGGTGCCGTTATAGGGCAGCTGCGAGGGCACCGCGGCCTCAGCAACCTGGGCTGCCCATATCTGGGCAAAGGAGAGGGTCATGATGGTGATGGTGAGCAGGGCAAACAGGAGTAAAATATGGCCCAGGCGCGGCATGTTTGGTGGCGAAGGAATGAAGGCCCACAGTAGGAAAACGGCCGTTACCGTGTTCACGGCTTGCTCCAGCGGGGGTAAAACGGCCAGGGACGAAACGGCGTTGTTGACGATGATCAGGCTGGCAATCATGATGATGAGCCGCCCGGCTACCAGAAAGGCGGCGGCTAAAGCAGTACGTACGGCCGTTTTATCTTCCCGGTTGCGCCGCCATTGGCTCAAGGAAACACCCAGCACGGCTTGCAAAGCAAACAGGGTGACCAGATGGTACACAATGTTGCCGGGTGATTCAGTTAACAGCTCAATAATCTGTGGTAACAACGTCATGAATATGGAAAAATCTGTTGGGAGCGAAGCAGCTCACCCTAATGCTTTCTTTTATGTAAGGTGTAAATTATAGCATAACAGAAAGCATATCTCTTAGCAGTAAAATAATAGTTAATGGTGGCTGGTTATCAGAGAAGTCGACATGAGCGCCAGCTCAACGTTCGGCTGAGCTCACGTCGAAGCCACCATGAATGAAATAGAACGCTGATCTGCCTGATCACCCTGATCAGGTAAATCAGGATAATCAGCG
>PABI01000005.1 GCA_002699125.1 Anaerolineaceae bacterium | reverse complement strand
TTCATCTTCATCATAAGATATTCGATTATACTTAAATTCTTCCCGATCGAGTCGAGTTATCTTTTGCATTCGCCATGAATGAACATCATGTAATGTCG
The DNA here is from genome assembly GCA_002699125.1 of Anaerolineaceae bacterium. Lineage (GTDB taxonomy): Bacteria > Chloroflexota > Anaerolineae > Promineifilales > Promineifilaceae > Leptofilum. The sequence continues at coordinate 126,283 of PABI01000005.1, read as the reverse complement.
CTTCTGATGCATTGGTCTGAAGTACGGTTATTCCAAAATCATTTAAGTTATTCTCATAAATTCGTATTTTTAACTCGTCAAACCCTCTATATCCATTTTCATCATATTGGCTGATTTTCCATTTTGTAGGATAGTCAATAGAAAATCCGTACAGATCATGAGTGAGCGTTGCGATTTCACCCTCATCGCGAATAAGAGGCCAATAACCCAACGCAATTGAGGCTAATAAAAGCCATAGGATTACAAATAAGAATGCAGTTTTCCAAGAGGTTTTTTTTCTAATCATTCCGCTGCTCTAGTGAGGCCTTCGGCAACGCAAAACCGCCTCGGCTACCGTATTGTGCTTGCCAGATACGGCCGTATTCTAGCACACCCTCTGTGTAAAACGGCCGTTTCCCAGTAGAATATGCACCATGAACGACACTCCTCACCCCTTTGATGCAGAAACCTGGGCACAGCTGCCTGCCCTGTTTGAAAATTTGCCGGAACCGGTCCACCTCATCATGTGGGGCGATCCGGCGGAAAGTAAGGCTGAGAAGGAAACGGCCGTTCTCCTACAAAGCCTCGCCGATCGATTTAGCGCCCTCACTACCCAGGTGCTGCCCCGGCGCATCAACTACGACTTTTACCCCGTGATTGGCGTGATGGGCGGCCCGGCCGAGGAATGGACCGACTTTGGCGTGCGGCTCATTGGGCAGCCCAACGGCTATGCGATGACTTCGTTTGTTACGGCCGTTCAGGCCGTCTCGTTTCGGGGAATGACGCTGGAAGCGATGACCCGCATCAGGCTGAAGCAGCTCAGCCAGCCGGTCAACATCGAGCTGTTCAGCGCGGCAGACAACGAAGCCGGCGCGCTCATGGCCCAGCCGCTGTTTAATATGGCCGTGGTCAACGAGCACATCCGCACCTTTTTCATCATGGCCGACCAGTTTCCCACGGCCGTCAACCGCTACTCGCTCAACTATTTGCCGCACATGGTTTTAAACGGCCGTGTGCATATGGAAGGTGTCGTGGACGAAGGGGAAATTTTGAAGCAAATTGGAACGGCCGTTAAAACCAACTAACGATGGAACTAAAATCTTTTTGGACGCAGATGAACGCCAATATACGCAGATAAAAAAATCAGCGTCATCTGCGTTCATCAGCGTCCCATTTTTTGGAAAGTCAGTTCTATGCCGTTCGGTCGTGCAGAAGCCAGACCAGCCACGTAGCCAGCAAAATAAACAGGAGCGTCACCAGCAAGAAAGTAAGTTGAATGGGAGTCGCGTTGGAGTTGGCGATGGGGTTTGGTGGATGAAGCACCAATTCCGCTCGAAGATTCAGCCACAGCAGCACAAAAATGATGCTGGCTGCCATTGCACCGCGCAGACGCGGCCACGGCTGCCAACTGCCTAGAACCAGCACAATCGTAGCCACGGCCAATCCGTTGAGGGAGGCCGCCATGCGTGGCTCTTGCAAAAACACCGCACCCCAGTTATCGGCAGAGGCGACCATGCTCATGAAAATACCCGCCGCGTAAAATCCCAGCGCCACCCAACTTACCAGCGCGAACCAGTGCTGCCACGGCCGTTTTTCCGTAAGCAAAACACCGATGCCTAAAACGGCCGTCATCGCAAAGCCAAACAGACCGGTCCAAATGAGCCCCACGTGCAGATAGACGGAGCGGATACCGCTGCCCAGCGTGCGCTCTTCCGGGGCAAACACAATCATCAGGGCAACCCCCAACAGCAGCGCCAGGGGAATGGCCCAAAACCAGGCGGGCAGCGCAGATTTGCCCTGCCCCATCCGTTTCTCACTCTTTTCTATCTGCATCACGCATCCTTTCATGGGGAGCGGGGGAAAACAGCACGCGATCAATAATTTTGCGCCGCCACTTCTTAATTTGCGAACGCGCACGAGCCAAAATGTAGCGCGCCCGTCGCCATTCCCGGCGCGGCAGCGAGATTTCTGGCGGGGTTACGTTCCACTTTACAACCGAAGCCGCCCAGGTCAGCCCGCCGCCAAAGCCAACAAACACCACATTGTCATCGGGGCGCAAACGGCCATCGTGCACCGCATCACACAACGCTATCGGAATCGAAGCGGCCGATGTGTTGCCCATCGTATCAACGTTCATGTAAAAGCGTTCGACGGGAATTTTTAACCGTTTGGCCGCAGACTCAATAATGCGCACATTGGCCTGATGGGGCACAATCAAAGCCACCTCATCCATTGTCAAGCCCGCCTTGGCCACAGTTTCCTCCACAGAAGAGGCAATCACCTGCGTGGCAAAGCGGAATACCTGACGGCCGTTCATATCCACCGTGTTTTTTCTGTGCCCGTTTTGGTGCAAATATTCTGGCCCCAGCACCGGCATCGGATTGTGGTAGACGGCGGGCAGGCTGAGCAGATCACCGCCTGAACCGTCAGAGCGCAGCGTGGAAGCCATCACGCCGCCCGGCACTGAGGAGCCCTTCAGCACAATCGCCCCTGCCCCATCACCAAACAAAATGCAGGTGCCGCGATCTTCCCAATCCATCACCCGAGACATCGTTTCTGCGCCAATAACAATCGCATTGCGCACCGATCCAGTTTGGATCGATTGGGCAGCCATGCTTAGGGCATACACAAAACCAGAACAAGCTGCGCTCAGATCAAACGCCCCGGCCTTGGTCGCGCCTAAATAATCCTGCACGCGGCACGCCGTGGAGGGGAAAATGTATTCCGGTGTGGAGGTGGCTACGATGATGAGCTCTACCTGCGATGGGTGCAGATCGGCCCGCTGCAGGGCTCGGGCGGCGGCTTCAAACGCCAGCGTGGCCGTTGTCTCTTTTTCGCTGGCAATGCGCCGTTCGCGGATGCCAGTGCGCGAATAAATCCATTCGTCGGACGTATCGACGATCCGGGCCAAATCGTGATTGGTTAAAATTTTATCAGGACGGAAGCTGCCCCATCCCACAATATGTGCATATTTCATAATGATTCCTCAAGCTGCTGCATAAACCGCAGTAAGTTTTGTGAAAACCCAAGGGCTATTCGCGGTTTACGTTTGCTGCCTTCTCCCAACAGTACAAAACCCAGGCGGGCGGTATGAGTTGCGCCCACAAACTGATTATCCCCAGCTGCCGTCAAATGCCAACCGATGGTTAAAAAGGAAACGGCCGTTTCTCATCCACAGTATGCCTAGAAGAATTGTTGATACAAGATGAGGCCTGAGCCTGTCGCAGGCCGGCCTGCGACAGGCTCAGGCCTCGTTTGGCATTATAGGTTATCAATAAAAAATCCGGCCACCCTCATCCACAATTCCTCTTGACGACAGCACCAGCCCCGAATTAAGATGAGAATCAATCAAAAAAGTGGCAATTTCCTATGGACAACTTCGTCTAGACCGCTATCCTAGCAGCTAATTGATATGTTTTTCTAAAATAAATGAATGGCTCATGATGCGTGAAGCAGCCTGTGGTTGCTAATCACGTTTCACCAGTATCTTTTTCGATTTGTCATTAAGCTATGAGTTATAACGAGTACGAACCCTATACCCCCGAAGCCCCAGCCCAAAACAACAACCGGCGCATTTGGCTCATCCTTGGCGGCTGCCTGGCAGTTTTTATTTGTCTGGGCTGCCTGACCGTGGGCGTTGGTTATTATCTTTTTGTGGAATACGGCGATGAATTTTTAACGGAATTCGCCACCTCCACGCCTGAACGGCGCGATAATCAGCCGGACGAGGAGGAAGAGGAGCCTACCAGCGAACCCAGCGGTGGACGCGAAGGGCACCTAACGCCTACAGCGGCCGTTGCTGAACTGCCAACTGCTGCGCCCGACGAGTCAGCCACGGCAACACCTGAACCAGTCGCTACAATTGGAACCAATGTTGCCAGTGAAACATTCCATGCCACTATCCCGGAGGAAATCGACCAACGGCCGCTGCTGGATCGGGCCGCAAACGATTTGACACTCCTGTACAGCAGCAATTATCCGGCACATGATTATTTTGAGACGGCCGTTCGCCTGGGCAACAACAATCTCGGACCACGCATCTTCACGAAAGAGGCGTATAACATCGGCGATACCATAGGATTTTACAACGATACCAGCCGCATCGACGCTACGCTGGTGGCTGTGACCGACCACGTTTATTTTTGGGTAGAAGCAGGCCTGGACCTCGATCCGGCGGAGCTAGCTGAAGCAGCCGACCGCTTTGAAAATGAATTTTATCCCCAGCTGGTACATCTTTTTGGTGAAGTGTGGACCCCTGGCATCGACGGCGACCCGCGCTTTTCTGTGCTGCATGCCCAAAACGGCGCCAGCGACGAACTGGGCCGTTTCAACATGGAAGATGAATATCCTGCGTCGCTTTACCGCTTTTCTAACGAGCAGGAGCTCATTTACATGAACATGGGTGAGCTAACCCTGGGCAGCAATTTGTATTACGGCACGCTGGTGCATGAAGTGCAGCATCTCATCCAATGGTACCTTGACCCCAGCGAGACGGTGTGGCTCAACGAAGGGCTGGCGCAACTGGCCGAACTTTACGTCGGCTTCGACGACACCGCCCCCAGCATCGACTATCTGGAACAGCCAGACATTCAGCTAAACAGTTGGGATTATGAGGATGAGCAGGTGTATGCTCACTATGCGGGCGCGTATCTTTTTGCGGTTTATGTGTGGGAACAGTTGGGTGAAGCCGCCACGCAGGAGCTGATTCGCCATCCAGCCAACGGCATGGCCAGCGTATGGGCCATCCTGCAAGGCTACCAGCCAGACACCACGCTGGAACAATTTACCGTTGCCTGGGCAGCGGCCAACTATTTAGATGATGAGAACGCGGAACGGCCGTATTACTACCAATCTCTCAATATCCGCCGCCCCCACATTGCTGCCAAGCTGGAACAAGAAGAACCCATGCTAGATCGGCTGGAGGAAATGGAGCAGTTTGGCGTGCATTACATCGATCTAAGTGATTTGCGCGGCGAGACAACGATTACCTTTGCCGGGGATACGGCCGTTGATCTGCTCGATGGCCCACCGCGCAGCGGCGAACAAGTCTGGTACGCACCCGGCATCGACGACACAAACGCCCAGCTTACCGCCGCCTTTGATCTCACTACCGTAGACCAGGCCACGCTAAAATATGCCGTCTGGTACGAGCTGGAAGAGGATTATGATTACGCCTACGTTTCTATCTCAGCGGATGGGGGACAAACCTGGGAGGTTTTGCTGCCGTCTCACTACACCTCTGGCGAATTTGGTCCGGCTTATAACGGCCGTTCCGCCGACCGCAATGATGCTGTAGATGGCTGGCTAAAGCAATCCATCAACCTCAACAGTTATGCCGGGCAAATTGTGCAAATACGGTTTGAAGTCCTCACCGACAGCGGCATCTCCGAGCGTGGCTTTGCCCTGGACGATATTGCCATTCCCGAACTGGTGTACGAATCAGATGTGGAAGGCGGCCCCGACGGCTGGCAGGCCGATGGCTTTGTGCAAATCGGCTGGCAGATTCCGCAAAAATGGAGCGTCTTACTTATTGAAGAAGGCCCCAACCCCACCGTAACCACCCTGGCACTTAACGATAGCAATCAAGGGCAATGGACCATTCCCATTGGCAAAGGCGGCGGCGTTTTGGTCATCATGCCCCAAACTGCCTTCACCAGCGAGACGGCCACCTACTGGCTCACTGTGGAACAGTAATCAGTAGATCAGTATTTTTCACTGATTACTGATGCCCTGAATACCGAATACTGGCTACCGCATACCACCTTTCATTTGTTCAAACTCAGATTCCAGCTGCTGCCGGGTCTGGGCACGTGCTTGCTGTGCTTCTTGCTTGGCTGTTTCCCAGCGTTCAATGGCCTGCTCGCGCAATTCATTGCCCGAAGCGGGCGTGAGCAGCAAGGCCGTCACGCCACCAACTAACGCCCCACACATTGCCCCGGCCATAAAGCTGAATAATTTGTTCATCGCTTAAGCTCCTTCATTTCAGTAAACAGTCATCAGTAGGTCAGTAATCAGAGTCTTCTTAGCAGCTGAACACTGGCTACTGACTCACTGATTATACTGTACCAACAAAACATCTGCCCATCACGCCCATCATTGTTATAATCCTGAGCATGTCTGAATATATAGAAATTGAAACTGAATTAAGCGACGATGACAGCACCCTCGCTGTTTATACGAATTTGCGCTTAAATGATGGTGAGGCAGAACAGTATCATTCCCGAGAAGAACTCGAAGAAGGCACACCGCTGGCTCAGGCAATTGCCGTTATTGAAGGCATTCGCTACCTTCAAATTGAAGGCAGCGATATGATCGTGCGACGCGATCCGGAGACTCCCTGGCACCTCATCACCAGCGATATTTCCGCCGTGCTAAAGGATTTTTTCCTCTAGATGCCAGATTCGACAAAGCAGCTATTCATCCAAACCTCGTAACCAAACGATAACCCAGCGCCATGTCAATCACGCCCACCCGTAAAAGACCATCCCCGCGAACAATCCTGGCTGTTGTTGCTTTTGGCGTCTTTGTTGCCGCCGACGACCTCACCGTTGTTTCCACCATGCTGCGCCAGATCATCTTCGATCTGGAAATCCCCCTACCTGAAGGGCTGGACCAGGCCGCCTGGATTGTCAACGCTTACCTGATTGCCTACGTGGTGGTGATGCCGTTTATCGGTCGTCTGAGCGATATTTTGGGGCGGCGAGCGGTGTACGTTGGATCGCTCGTTCTGTTTTTGGCCGGGTCCATCTGGGTACCCTTTGCCCCGGACCTGAACAGCTTCATCGTGGGGCGCGTGCTCACGGCATTGGGCGGCGGAGCGATGGTGCCAGTGGCCATGGCCGTCATTGGCGACGTCTATCCGCGCGAAAAGCGCGCTTCGGCGCTGGGCGCACTGGGGGCAATAGACACGGCCGGCTGGGTGTGGGGGCCGCTTTACGGCGCACTGCTCATTCGCTTTTTAAGCTGGCAGTGGCAATTTTATCTCAACATTCCGCTCAGCCTGCTGGGCATTGTCGCAGCCTGGTGGGCGCTGCGCGACCTGCCGGAGCCCAAAACGCGGGAACGGATCGATTGGCTGGGTACGGCCGTACTCACCATCTCCCTCATCGCCCTCAACATCGCCCTGCTCAACAGCGGTGACGTACAGGCCGCCGGCGGCTTCGCCCAGCTGCAAGCCAATGATCAACCGGCCAACACCGGCCTGCTCTACGCCATTGCCGCCATCACTTTCCTCATCTTCCTGGCCATCGAATATTACCTAGGCCAACGAAACCAACAGCCAGTTCAAGGCTCCGCGCTGTCACCTCCGCCACCGCTCATCGATCTGAGCCTCTTTCGGCGGCGCAACTTCTCCCCCGCCATCCTCATCAACTTCCTGGTCGGCGGCATTTTGATCATCGCTATGGTAAACGTGCCGCTGCTGATCAACGTGCTGGAGTTTGATGTGGAAACGGCCGCACTCACCAGCGGCTACTTGCTCAGCGGCATGACAGGGGCAATGGCCATCATGGCCTGGGTCGGCGGGCAGATGACGGAAAAATTGAGCTACCGGCCGGTAACGGCCGTTGGCCTGCTTTTTTGCGCCACCGGCATGGGGCTGATGGGCTGGCTCTGGCTGGTAGACACACCCTATCTGAACATGGCGGGTCATTTGGTTGTGCTGGGGATTGGCTTTGGTCTGGTAATTGCCCCGATTGGTACGGCCGTTATCAACGCCGCCCCGGAAGATCAGCGCGGCGTCGCCAGCAGCTTAGTGATTGTGCTGCGGCTCATGGGAATGAGTGTGGGGCTGTCTGGCCTCACCGCCTGGGGATTGTATCGCTTTGAAATTTTGCGCAAGCTCATCGATCTGCCCGAGCTGCCGCTGAGCGATCCCGCCTACCAGCAAGCCCTGGCCGACGGCCTGACCGAAGTCACCGTCGCTGTTCTCACCGAGACGTTTCTCATCTCGGCCGGCGTGGCGCTGCTGGCACTGCTGATCGCCTTCTGGCTAAAAAGGGATTCAAACACCTGAATGATGGGCGTGTCGTTTAGGGTGCGGTAATGGTGATGGTGCCGACAACGGCCGTATCGTTGGCAAAGCGGCTGCCGTCGGCGGCAAAGGCGGGCATGCGAGCAAATGTGGCCGGATCATAAAAGCCGACGACCAGGTAGTAGTCGCCGGGGGCAGCATCGGCCGGAATTTCCATCTGGTAGACGTCTTCCATTTGCTCGCCGAGGGTCCAGGTGTTCAACGGCCGTATCCCGTCCATAGGCACGTCATCCCGCTGCGCCACCGGCTGCCCGCTCTCATCTAACAAATGGTTGAATACCTTCACCTCGCCGGCGGCACGGCCGTCACTTTGCCAGTAATGGACGATGGTCAACGTGTCACCGGGCGCAACCACCTCGCGGCTGACAATGGTGGATTCTAGCTGCAAATGGTCGCCAAAGCGCGCTTTGGGCGCAAAAGTAATACCATCGGCGACCGGTGCCGTGGGAATCTCGCCATAGACCCAGACGTAGGTCACGCCGTCAAACACCACAGTAAAAAGCGGCTCCCGCTCCTGGTCGGCGGCCCAGGCCATCTGCCAATCGTCGCTTACCTCCGTCATGTTGCGCTGCAAGCTGTGAACGTCATATACACGAAACTCGTGGTCTGGATTCATAAATTTTGACGTCTGTGCCGCGTAAACGCGCCGGAAAACCCGGATGTTGCGCTCAAAAACAGAGGCCGTGGCCGTCTGGCTGTGCGGCAGTTGATTTAAGAAAGTCGCAGCCAGCTCCAGCCCTTCCCCCTGATCCTGAATGGGAAAAATGCGCAAGGCTACACGCGTGCCGCCAAGCAGCGCATTGTAGTGGGTACCGAAGTGGGGATGGAGAGGCAGCACCAGCGCCGCTTGCAGCCCCAACAGCACCGTTAAGATGAGTGTACCCCAAGAGAGCCGGGCGCGTTTCCGCCATCGCTGCACGCCGTCCGCCAGGGCCACCAACCCGACCGCCGCCAGCACATCCAGCGCCGGAAACGCTGGCAAAATATAGGCAAACAGCTTGGAGTCACCCAAACTCATTTGGATCGTGAAGAAAAAAGCGTAGACAAACACGGCCAGCGCCAGCCGGACCCGGCTTGACGCCTGCGGCCGCCAGCCCCGCACGAGCGCGATTCCCGCCCCGACCAGGCTTGCCGGCAGCGTAACGGCCGTTGTGCCCCACGCCAGCATCGCCAGATAATACAAAGGTCCCGGGTCTTGAATCGTGGCGGTGCCGGCGAAGTAGATGGGGTTTTTATGGGGCGTGGAGGCGCGGCGAATGAGGTTAGACCACATCTCGGTCAAAATCTGGTCGCCTTTGAACCACAGCGCCGGAAAAAGAAGGACAAACAGTAAAACGGCCGTTGCGCCCCACAGCAACACGTCTCGACTTACCGTACCTACCAACCGGCCCCAGGCACGGCCGCTGCGTAATTGATCTTGCTGCCGCAGGCGATCAATCTGCGTGGCCAATAAGATCAGGCCTGTAAATGGAACCAGGAAAATAGCTGGCGTCTTGGTTAAAAACGCCAACCCGGCAAAGAGACCACTGCCCAACAGATAGCGCCGCTGCGCGGTACGGCCGTAAAGCATCACAAAGAGGCCGCTAACAAACATCAAGGAGGCCAACAGCCCGTCAACATGCTCCACCCGACTGTAGGTTAAATAAAATGGGTCCCAGGCCAGCAAAAGCGCGGCCACAATGGCCAGCCGCCGGTCCGCTAACTTGGTGAGCAGCCAATACACAATCACAATACACAGGCTGATGGCCACCGCCAGCGGCGCCACCGCATAAGCAAGGCCCGTTTCCATCAAGCCAGGCGGCGTAGGCACTTCCAGAAACCACATCTCCTGTGTAATTGGCCCATAGCGCATGGTAAAAAGCTGGATGCCCAAAGCCGACAGCCACATCAGGGTGACGCCAGGATGATACTGCTGGTAGGTGGCGGCCCAATCCTGGTTGAGCAGCGCCTCCCGGAAAAGAAAAGAGCGTTCATCCCACTGGTGCGGGCGCGAAATGGGTGAAAAAAGCCGCGGCAGCACGGCGGCCAGGAAGATAAGGATGCTCCAAACCGCGGCATGGCGGCTTAGCCAGCGGGCCGCGTTGTCATAGAACTGGCGTGTACGTGTCATCTTTCGTCTCCGGGAAGCAGTTGATTTTCGCGTAAAGCGTGGGCGATGGCGCGGGCAATGGGCGCGTGGCCAACCGGCTTGATGTGTACCTGGTCAAAGAAGAGATCATCGTCCGGTACGGCTTCCAGCACGGGCAGCAGATCGAGCACAGGCAAATCGTGCTGGCCGGCAAAGAGGGCAAACTCTTGCTGCGGCGTAGTCAGGCCCAACGGCGTGTCCACCTCGGCATAAAGCTGCACATTCACCGGAAAAAGGACCATTAGCAGGGGAATCCCTTGCGCGGCGGTGAGCTGCTGGATTTGCAGCACGTTTTCTTCAACGGTGCGCTGCGCCTGATCGTACCAGGCCAATCCCCAATCTCGGTCGGCCGTTTGGATAAGCTCGGTGAGAACGGCCGTATCCGTCCGCCACTCCCCTGCCTCCAGCGCCGGCATGTAGCGAAAGCGAAAATCTTCCTGGGCGACTTGATTGGCAATTTGCACCTGGCGCACCAGCGCATAAACGGCGCTGTGCTGGGCAAGGAAATTGGTAATCTGCGCCACCCGGGGCGTGGGTGCGCCAAAAGAACGGGAATCATTAAGATAGACGTGCAGAATGACCAAGTCCGGCGCAAAGGCCAGCCCCTTTTCCTGCAACCAGATGCGTTCTTGTTCTGTGCTGTAATCGTCCGTACCGGCGTTGATGACCTCCACCGTGCGGGCCGAGAAATCCCGCTGTAACTCCGCTTCCAGTTGCGCCACAAACGTTTCATCCCAGGGCACGCCAGGAGAGGCGACGACGGAATCGCCCAGGGCCAGTACGCGCAAGGTGCCCGGCGGTTTAGGAATAGCGTAATTATGATCGGTGGCTGGTGCGCGCAGCCCCTGTTGATTCACGGTCATGCGAAATTGCGTGCCCTTATACGCTTCGCTCTGATCGTAGCCCGGCGTCCACTGCCAGCCCAGCAGCGGCGTGAGCTGAAATCGCTCCGGCTGGGGCGAGATGCCCACCAACCGCGTGCCGCCTTCCAGCAAACCAACCGTGAGCACGATGCTGCTAAGGGCAAGGAGAAGTTTAACGGCGTACGGCCGTAGTCGTGAAATCATGGGATGGTAACCGTGGCTAATGGTGCGGCCGTTTCTAAACTGTGGCGCAGGCGAATGCGCTGCAAATCGGGCCAGGTGTACAGGCCAACAACCAGCGTGTAATTACCAGATGGTAAATCGGCCGGCAGCTGCAAGTAAAAGTGGGTGAACAGCGTATCGCCAGGCTGCCAAAAGGTTGTAGGGATGCCGGGACCATCTTCCTGCGCCACAATCTCGCCGTTTTCATCAAGGAGATGGTTGAAGAATTGGAATTGAGAGCCGGACAGCGGGTCCAGCAGCACCTGCCAACTGTAAGTAACCTGTAGGCGCTCGCCGGCAGCGACCGTTGCCGGGACGGCCACACTTTGCAAATACAGTCCATTGCGCCACGCAGTCTGGCCGGCGGCCACCGCCGCTTCCTGCCCCGGCACGTAGTAAAAACGCCCCGGCGCCGGTTCAAAATTGCGCTCATCGGAGAGCGCCTGCCCATGCTGCGTGAGCCATTGAGCAGCAAAAGCATCTTCTCCGGCCACAAAGTAAAGGCTGCACCGGGACGACGCAATAAATCCGCGTCCCTGTTCCACAAATCGCACCGTCGTAGGATACACAAATTCAGCCATGACGCCCCAGGGCGAGGTGCTTTGCTGGTTGCCCGGACCGAGAATGATCAGTTCGCAATCCGGGTAGCTGGCGAGGTGGGCGCGGCTGGCAGCAACGGCCGTCGTCACTTCCCGCACCGTTGGCCCCCAGGACAGATCACCGGCGTCCTGCGCCTGCAAGCCGGCCCAGTTGCCGTGTGCCAGCCAGCCGCTGCTCACCAATACGATGGCCAGCCCGACGACGGCGACGGCCGTTTTACGTTGATGTACCGGAGATGTGGTTAGCGGTGGAATGGCCAGCGCGACAAGCAGGCAAATGGCGGGCAGTAAAAAGAGAAGATCGGCTATGGTCAGCGGCGGCGCGTGGTGCAGGAAGGCCAGCACCCCTAGCAGCACCCACAGCGCCAATACGGCCGTTACCTTTGCCCGGCGCGCAACTCCGTACTTTTGCCGCCACTGCCACACTGCCGGCAGCAGAGCCACCAGCCAGCCAACTGCAAAAAGCGCAGCCAGCAAACTCCCCAACCAGAACCAGGGCCAAACGGCCGTTTCCCACGCCGGAAATTGGCGAAAAAGGGAACTGCCATCGGCAAGCTGCCATAAGTGAGTGAACACAGCGCCATCGGTGACGGCCGTTTCGCCCGTCCAACCGGCCCACAGCGCCCGCAGATTGGCGTAGCCAGTGGTGCGCTCGAAGCGCCAGTAAGGCAGATACAGAAACAGTGCGGCTCCAATGGCCACCAGCCACCAGCGGGCGGAAGCGGTCTCCTTCCCACGACCAGCCAGCACCACGAGAAACAGCAACGTGACGACGGCCAGCAGGATGACCGGCAGGCGAAAATAAAGCTGGGTGAGGGCGGTGAGGGCGACAACGGCTAAGAGCAAATGCCAGCGAAAACGGCCGTAGCGTACCAGCATCAACAGGCTGCCCACGGCAATCACGCCCCAGAACAGCCCGGCGTGCTCCGGGGCAATGACCCGCCCACTGTAGACAGCCCAGGGGTGCACCGCCAGTAAAAAGGCGGCCACGAGGGCCACCTGCCGGCCAAACAGCGCCCGCCCATACAGATACAGCAGCAGCACCGCCAGCAGACTGAGCAGGGCCTGAAAATGAACGGCCGTAAGTATTTCCCGCCGCACGAGCAGCGACACTTCCAGTAAATATTCAATCAAGGGGGGTATCGTCACACCGGCCGCATTTTGGCCAGCTGCCAGCGGCCATTTGCCCTTGTTCACCAGCTCCGCCGCCACGCGCAGCAAGAACGATTGGGAGGTGCCAATCGGGCTTAGGTCCAGGTGCGAGAAACGCAGCACTCCGGCCAGAACCACAATCAACGTGATGGAAAACAGGTTGGCCAAACGCAGTGATGATTTTGACATGACGACATGGAAGTATGGCTATTTCGCGTCGAAATGCAAGTATGCGATCTCTAGGGTATCATAGCTTCAAATGTCAAAATTACTCAGAATTTTTATCCTGCTCACGATTGGTGGATTGGTTACTTTTTTTGTGCTGCGCTGGCTGGTACAGCGAGCCAGTCCGATGCCTGATAATTTGGGGGTGGAAAACGGCCGTTTGGCCCCCTGCCCCTCCAGCCCCAACTGTGTATCTACGCAAGCGACTGACGAAGAACACGGCATTGCGCCGATTGCTTACGCTGGGGAAACTTCTGCTGCTCACGCCACCATTCTAGCCATTCTGCAAGCAGACCCTCAATTCACCATCATAACCAACACCCCCACCTACATCCACGCCGAAGCACGCTCTAGCTTGTGGAAGTTCATCGACGATGTGGAGTTCTTCTTTGATGAAGCGGACAGCCTCATCCACTTTCGCTCCGCGGCCCGTTTAGGTTATGGCGATGCCGGCGTCAATCGCCAGCGCATGGAAGAGATTCGCAGGGCGTTTCAAGCCGAATCTTAAATAGTTCCTCATTTGACACGGTTCATAAGCAGAGATTACAATCTTTTCCATATCGTTCACAGCCTGAATGGAGGCATTTGATGTTAGCCCAAGAAAAATTAATGACCGTTGAAGAGTTGGCCAAACTCCCCCCTGACCAGAGCCGTGGCGAATTGATCCGAGGAGAATTTTCTAGCATGTCACCAGCAGGACACAGTCATGGCAGCATTGCCAGTAACATTTTGCTATTTGTCGCTACATTTGTGCGGGATCATAAATTAGGTAAAACATATGCTGCAGAAACCGGGTTCATTTTGGCCAGAGATCCTGACACGGTACGGGCACCCGATGCTGCTTTTGTGCGGACCGAGCGATTGGCCAACCAACCCGCCACCGGTTTCTTTGAGGGGGCACCAGATTTAGCCGTAGAAGTCATCTCTCCGAGTGAAACGGTGGACGAAGTGGAGAGCAAAGTAATTGATTATCTAGAAGCAGGCACAGCGCTTGTTTGGCTCATTTACCCGCGTACTCAAACGGTAACCATTTACCGGTCTTTGACCGACATCGAAATTCTTACCATTGAAGGCACCTTGGACGGGGGCAAGCTTCTGCCTGGATTTTCTGTTTCTCTCCAAGAAATTTTTGAATAACCCCAACTTCTATCCAAATTCCTGCTTACGGTGGCGCATCAGCACCGATTGCACAATGCCAATGCCAATAAAGAGGGTGGTGAGCGAGCTGCCGCCGTAGCTCACGAAGGGGAGCGTCAGCCCGGTGACAGGCACCAGCCGCACATTCATGCCGATGTTAACGGCCGTTTGAAAAAAGATCACCGTGGCAATGCCTACACACATAAACTTGCCCGCCGGATCAGGCGTCAGCCAGGCTACGCGCATAATGCGCCATAGGATAAAGCCCATTAACCCCATCACCACCAGCGAGCCAAACAGCAGTCCCATCTCCTCCGTCACGACCGAAAAGATAAAGTCCGTATGCTGCACGCGCAAAAAGCCCAGCTGGCTCTGCGTGCCGTTCAGGTACCCTTTGCCCCACCATCCCCCGGAACCAATGCTGATTTGCGCCTGTTCAATATTGAATAAATCATCTTCATCCGCATCTTCCGGATTCACAAAGGTGGTGATGCGTTCCTGCTGATAATCGGCCAAAAAGGGAAAAACGGCCGCAATCGTACCAATACCCAGCACGGCCAAAATGGCAAAGTGAGACAGCGGCAGCCCTGCCAGCCAGATCATCACAAACCAGACGGAAATGTACAACACCGACATCCCTAAATCTGGCTCTACAAAGATGAGGGCAATGGGCACACCCACGTAAATCAGCGAGGCAATGGTGTTAGAAAACCGGTTGATTCGGTGGCTGCGATTGGCCAAAAATTGGCCAAAAGTAATCGGCAGAAAAATACGGCCGAATTCCGAAGGCTGAATCCGAATCCCAATAACGGGCAGTTCTATCCAGCGGCGCGTTTCATTACCCAACGCCCCAGCTACCAACACCAAAATCAGCGCCAGAATTAGACCGGCATAAATATACCAATGAGAGGAGGTCAGAACGCGGTAATCAACTGAGGCAACCACCAACATGATGATCACCCCAATAACAGCCCACTGCACCTGATCGCCCGGCAGATCTTCAAAGGCAGGCGCGCCCGTCACCGCACTGCGGATCATCAAGATGCCGTAAGCGGTGAGCAGCAGCACAGCCGCCACAAGCCAGATATCAAAATAACGCCACACAGACGTACGACCAACGTTAACATTACCAACCATAGCCAGCTATTGTAAAACGCAAACCGCCCAATGGCGATTGCAAACACCGTTTTTATACAAACTGCTTAGATTTGCCGGCTTGTCATTTTGTAAATAGTCACTTAAAGTCACAAATAACCTGATTTTTGAAATTCGTTTCGATTTGTGTCGATCTGGGCGATTGTTGTTCGTCGTATGGGTAGAAAGGGCCAAAAACGGCCGTAATTTACTCAAACAAGGAGACAAACCATGAAATACCTACTGATGATTTACACCAACGAGCAGCAAGATGCCCAACGCACGCCCGAAGAAAATGAGGCCAACATGGGCGAATATTACGCCTTCACCAACGAAGTGCGTGAAGCAGGCGTCATGGTCGCCGGCGAGGCGCTGCACCCCACCACAGCCGCCACCACTGTGCGCGTGCGCAATGGCCAAACTACCAGCACCGACGGTCCCTTTGCCGAAACCAAAGAACAGCTCGGCGGTTACTACCTGCTCGATTGCCAAAATTTGGATGAAGCGATTAAATGGGCCGCTAAAATTCCCGGTGCCCGCGAAGGCAGCATTGAAATCCGGCCAATTTGGGAATTCGAGGAGTAATCATTCGTACTGTCCTGGCATTTCCGCGCAGGCGGGAAGCCACATTTCCAATTCAATTTAGATGGATGCCTGCCTGCGCAGGCATGACAACCACACAAATAAACAAGGAGAAGCTCATGCGATACATGTTGTTACTTTACGGTGATGAAAAATTAAGCGAAGGGGCCACCCCGGAAGATTGGCAGGCAACGATTGAAGGGCACAACGCCTGGACCCAAGAGGCGATCGACCGGGGCATGAAGCCCAGCGGCGATGCCTTGCAGCCGGTAGCTACCGCTAAAACCGTCCGCTTTGAGAACACCCAGCCCACCCTCACTACCGACGGCCCCTTTGCTGAAACCAAAGAGCAGCTCGGCGGCTTCTACATCATCGACTGCGAAAGCGAAGCAGAAGCCCTGGAAATGGCGGCCAAACTACCCATGCTGACCGGCTCGGTAGAAGTCCGCCCCGTCATCGAGTTTTAGATTGGAAGATTAATCCACAGATTACGCAGATTTCACAGATTTGGGATCAAATTAATCTGCGTAATCTGTGAAATCTGCGGATTATTTCCTGTATGGAAGATATTCATCAAATCGTCGAGCGCACTTTTCGTGAAGAATCTGGCCGGGTACTGGCGGCGCTCATTAGCTACCTGAACGATTTTGACCTGGCCGAAGACGTTTTCCAGGAAGCGATGATTGTCGCTCTGGAAAAATGGCCGCGCGACGGCATACCGGGTAATCCAGGCGCATGGATTACCACCACGGCTCGTAACAAAGCCATCGACCGCATTCGCCGTCGTAAAAACTTTGACCAAAAACAGCCACGCCTGGTGGAACTAACGCAAAAACCAACTGATCCCGATGAGTACGAGATGGACAGCATTCCCGACGAACGCCTCAAGCTGATTTTCACCTGCTGCCATCCAGCGCTGTCGCTGGAGGCCCAGGTAGCGCTGACCTTGCGCACATTGGGCGGTTTGGAAACGGCCGAAATCGCCGCTGCCTTCCTGGTACCCGTGCCCACCATGGCCCAGCGCCTGGTGCGGGCCAAGCGCAAAATCGCCCAGGCGGGCATTCCCTACCGCGTGCCGCCCACTGACCTGCTGCCCGAGCGGCTGAATGCTGTGCTCACCACGCTCTACCTCATCTTTAACGAGGGGTACAATGCCAGCAGCGGCGACGCGCTTATCCGGCAAGAGCTGTGCGGCGAGGCAATCCGGCTGGCGCGCATCTTGAATGAACTGCTGGCCGATGATCCCAATCTGGCAGAGGACGCAGAAGCGCTGGGCCTGCTGGCACTAATGCTGCTGCACGATGCCCGGCGCGCCGCCCGCATAAGCCGCAGCGGTGAGCTCATCTTGCTGGAAGATCAGGATCGCAGTCTGTGGGATCAGGCGCAAATTGAGGTGGGAACGGCCGTTCTCGACCGCGCTTTAAACATGGGACAACCCGGCCCCTACCAGATTCAAGCAGCCATCGCTGCGCTGCACGACCAAGCCGCCACGCCGCCAGAAACCGACTGGCTGCAAATCGCGGCGCTGTACAAAGCATTGCAGCGGTACACAGAGTCGCCGGTTGTGGTACTAAATTGGGCCGTGGCCGTAGCTATGGCCGAGGGTCCGATGCGTGGCCTGGGTCTGCTAGACGAGCTGGCCGAGGCAGGCACGCTGGACCATTACCACCTGTTCCACGCCGCCCGCGCCGACCTGCTGCGCCGCGCTGGTTTCCGCGATGAAGCTCACGATGCCTACACCATCGCCCTGGATTTATGCCAAAATACCGTGGAGAAGCGGTTTTTGCGGCGGCGATTGGCCGAACTGTAGGGAAAAGGCATGCCTTTTCCCTACAACAACATACAACCCGTTTAAAGGAGAATAAAATGACCGACAAAGTTGAAGCAGCAGCCCAGACAATGATTGAAAATTTGGAGAAAAACACTGGCAAATCACTGGATGAATGGGTTGCCATTGCCCGCGCCAGTGGTTTGGAGAAGCACGGCCAGATTGTGAAGTTTCTCAAGAGCGAACACGGCTTTACCCACGGTTATGCCAATCTGGTATCGATCAAAGCCCGGGAAACGGCCGCATCCCCCAAAACCGACGATGACCTGGTAGAAAATCAATACAGCGGCAAAGAAGATCTGCGTCCCATTTATGATGCACTCATCGACGCCGTGAACCAGTTTGGCGACGATGTGGTCATCTCGCCCAAGAAAGCGTACGTTAGTCTGCGGCGCAACAAGCAGTTTGGCCTGGTACAGCCCTCCACCAAAACGCGGGTGGATGTGGGGTTGAATTTGAGCGATGTGGTGGCAGACGGCCGTCTGGAAAAATCGGGCAGCTTCAACAGCATGGTCAGCCACCGCGTCCGCCTCAGCAGCGCCGACGAGGTGGATGACGAACTCGTCAGCTGGCTGCGCCAGGCCTATGACCAGGCATAACGTACAATGTCGTTGTAGGGCAAAGGCATGCCTTTGCCCTACAACATTTTTCATTTCTTCTCCAATCACCTTATACTATCAACCCTAATGCACCACCGTGAATAAAAACAGCATGCAGATTTCGCGGATGACACAGATTTCTCCCTCTGCGCCTTCGCGTCTCTGCGTTAAACTATTTTTAAGAGAGAAGAGATGAGCAAGCAGAAACATCAGGAATTTGCCGTCATTGGCCTGGGGCGCTTTGGCTTTAATCTGGCCGTGGCCCTGGAAGAGCATGGCCACACCGTCATGGCCATCGACGTAGACCCACAGCTGGTCCAATCCATCGTCGACCAGGTGACCCATGCCGCCACGCTGGATTGCAGCAACGAAGAAGCCCTGCGTGACATCGACATTGGCACCTTCGATACCGTCATTGTAGCCATCGGTAACGATTTTGAAGCCAACTTGCTCACCACTGTTAACCTGAAAAATCTAGGCGTGCGCCGCATCATTTGCAAAGCGCAAACGGGCCGCCAGTGCGACATTCTGCTGCGCCTGGGTGCAGACAAAGTGATTCAGCCAGAACAAAACAGCGCCCGGCGTCTGGCTGAGGAACTCAGCACCCCGGCCATGATTGATCATTTCAACCTCGGTCAAGATTACAGCATCGCCGAGATTATGCTGCCAGAGTCTCTGGCATGGCAAAGCCTGGCCCAAATTGACCTGCGCAATGCGCATCGGGTCACCGTCTTGTTAATTAAACGAGGAGACGAAGTCCACATCTCCCCCAGAGCGGACACCATTCTGCAAAAAGAGGATATCCTGGTCTTGTTTGGCAAAAATCAATACGTCAACCAATTTAGCAACCTGTCATGAGGCAGCAGCCACCCCCTAACAACACGATTATTAAGCTGGGCGAGCCCGAAAAAAGACCAAAACGAAGACGGCCGTTACCCGTAACATTACGCCTGGTGATTGGTCTGGCGCTGCTCATCACCGTGGGAACGGCCGTTCTGCTGCTGCCGGGCCTCACTACCCGTGCCATCACCGTTTCTGATGCGCTGTTTACGGCCACCTCGGCCGCCAGCGTCACCGGCCTCACCGTGCTCACCACCAGCACCGATTTCACCCTGGCAGGCCAGATCGTGCTGCTTTGCCTGATCCAGCTGGGCGGTGTGGGCTACATGGTTCTGGTTGCCCTGGCTTTGCAGCTTGTAGGGCGACGGGTTTCATTGTTGGATCGATTGGCCGTCTCTACCTCGCTAGGGCTAGACAAACCGGCAGCGATTTTGCGCCTGCTGCGGCAGGTGGTCATCGGCATTTTGCTAATCGAGGGGGTAGGGGCGCTGCTGTTGTTTTTACATTGGCGGCTCAGCGGCATTGTGGCCCCGGACCAGGCGGCGTTTTATGCCATCTTCCATGCAGTGTCTGCGTTTTGTAACGCCGGCTTTGACCTGTTTGTGGGGCTGCCACAATATCCGCGCGGCATTCCCGGCGACAACCTGACACTGTTGATTATGGGGGGGTTGATCGTACTGGGCGGCTTGGGCATTCCAGTCTTTGTCGACTTTTCCCAGCTGCGGCGGCGCAGGCAGCTAACCTCACACACGCACCTCACACTGATTATTATTATTGTGCTGACGCTGGCGGGCTGGATCGGGCTGTTTGTGGCCGAAACGCAGGCGGGCGGGGTGCTGGAAAGATCGCCCATCAGCGAGCGACTGGTGCATACCTGGTTCCAATCAGTCTCCACCCGTACGGCCGGTTTTCCCGGCCTGCGGGATTTTGACCAGCTGCTGCCCCCCAGCCGCCTGCTGGTAATGGGGCTAATGTTCATTGGCTGTGCCCCGGCCTCGCTGGGCGGCGGCATTACGACAGGTACGTTTGGCGTTTTGGGGCTGGCGTTGCGCAGTTCGGTACGGGGACATTCCGTGGTGCGGTTTAGAAAGCGCACGGTGCCGCACGAGACGATTCGACGGGCAGCGGCCGTTTTAAGCATAAGCCTTCTGTTGGTGTTTGTGGCCAGCTGGCTCATCCTGGTAACCCACGAAATGGCCTTTAGCGACGTGCTGTTTGAGGTGGTGTCGGCGCTGGCTACCTGCGGCCTGTCCCTGGGCATCACCGGGGAGCTGAATTTGTTCGGCCGTTTGGTCATTATTCTGATGATGTTTTGGGGCCGCCTGGGGGCGCTCACCATCGCTATTGCCCTGGTGCAGCTTCGCCCGGAAAAGAACCTGGTGGAATATCCGGAAGCCACGCTCCTCATTGGCTAATGGTAGGGAAAAGGCGCGCCTTTTCCCTACGGATGGACGGCCGCGCAAAATTGCCCCTGACAATTGGGCCACATCGGGATACGATACGGCCGTGCCAGAAAAACCAAACCACCGGGAGGAAATCCTGTGATCCATCGACAACGAAAACAGATTCGCTTGCGTGGCTATGATTACCGCAATGTCGGAGCGTATTTTGTAACGATTTGCACCCACCAGCGGCGCTGTACCTTCGGCACCGTGCGCAACGGTGTGATGCGGCTGAATGATTGGGGGCAGATTGTGGCGAAAATTTGGCGCACGATCCCAGAATTTCGGCCGTATGTGATTTTAGACGTGTTCCAATGCATGCCCAATCATGTCCACCTGATTTTGTGGATCATTAGCGATGACGCGCCGAATGTGTTGCCTGAAAATGTCGATGTCGTTGATGTAGGGCAAAGGCGCGCCTTTGCCCTACATCAACGACAAACCGAACCGGAACGAGGGGTCAAATCAAAATCATTGGGATCGATTATTGGTGGATTCAAATCGGCCGTGACCAGGGAAATTAACGACCTGCGCGGTGAAAAATATCCGCCCATCTGGCAGGGGCGATTCCATGACCGGATCATCCGCAACGAGCGTGAGTTGGAAGCGATTCGGCGGTACATTCGGGCCAATCCCGCCAATTGGCGAGAAGACCAGGATTATGACGCGGGATTGGATGATTATTTGAACAATATTGCCCCAACGTAGGGCAAAGGCATGCCTTTGCCCTACGACTTCGTTACAATTGTTTCATGCTGGCTGAAACTAAAATGATTGATTTGCACGACTTGACGCTGGACGCCCTAACGGCCGTATGCCAAACCTGGGGTTATTCCGCCTATCACGCCGAGCAAATCTGGGCTGGATTGTATGGTGAGGGGGTAACGGCCGTTTCCCAATTCACCAATCTCCGTGAAGACCTTCAGGAAAAGCTGGCCGAGCACACCACACTTACCTCCCTCCAGCAGCAAGTCGCCATCGACAGCAGCGACGGTCTGACACGCAAATTCCTGCTGGCCCTGGCTGACGGGCAGACAATTGAAACAGTGTTGATGCAGTTCAAAGGCCGTTGGACGGCGTGTGTGAGCACCCAGGTCGGCTGCGCCATGGGCTGCGTTTTTTGCGCCACGGGGCAGATGGGCTTCACGCGCCACCTCGCCCCCGGCGAAATTGTAGGGCAAATCTTGTTTGTCAATCGTGCCCTGGCTGAAAATGGGGAATCATTGCGCAACATTGTCTTCATGGGGATGGGCGAGCCGCTGCACAACTACGACCACACCATGACGGCGATCGACATCCTCACCGACCATAAAGGGTTGGCCATTGCTCCAAAACACATCACCCTCAGCACAGTGGGCGTGGTTCCGGGTATTTTGCGGCTGGCGGAGGAGGAACGGCCGTTTCGCTTAGCCGTCAGTTTACATGGCGCCACTGACGAGGACCGGCAAAAGTTGGTCCCGCCCGCCCGTCGCTGGCCTTTGGCGGAACTGATGGACGCCTGCCGCACCTACACCAAAGCGCGCAACCGGCACATCTTTTTTGAATGGACGCTCATTGAGGATGAAAACGACACGCCGGAGCAGGCCCATGCCCTGGGCCAACTGTTGCAAACGGTGGACAGCCACGTTAATTTGATTCCGCTGAATCCGACTTTGGGGTATAACGGCCGTCCCACCCAACGCCCCCAGGTGAAACAATTCCAGGCCATCCTCGCCGAGTACGGCATCCCCAGCACCGTGCGCCAGCGCCGCGGCATCGACATTGCGGCGGGGTGTGGGCAGCTCAAGGCAACCCAGTGAAAAGTGAGAAGTAAAAAGTGAAAAGTGGCAAGTTGCAGGTGATCTTCTTACATGCCACTTGCAACTTGCTTTTACTTCTCACTGACTACGGGTTACCGACCACCAACAGGTTCGTGCCCATGCTCATGTTCGTGGTCACAGCAGCGATAATCCTTATACTGTTCCAACAGCTCGATTTCACGGCGCAGCTTGCGGTTTTCCAGTGCCAGCCGCTCTAGCTCCAGCTCGTGTTGAGCGACCACGTATGGTTCACACAGCGCACAGTCGCCTAGCTCGCTTTCCACATACAGCGCTTCCGTTGGGATAATAGAGATCTGCTCAAAGGGTTCAAACTCTGGCAGTTCAGCCACCAGGGCATCGGCCTTGGCAACCGCTTCGGCTCGTGTCTGGGCCGCCTGTTCAAAGGCTGCGGCTGAGATGGTATTGATGTTTTTCAACGTTTGCTGGTCGCGCCTAAGCGTGTTGGCCACGAAGCCAGCGGCAACACCCGGGGTACCGGGAACATCACCAGTCACGGGATCGACTTCGGGTGTAACAATCTGGTTAGTGGCCAAAGAGAGATTGAGGGGTTTCATGATAACGGCCGTATCCGCCTGTTCATTCACCGCCCGGCATGTCCGATCGATCAGCTCAATCTTTACCCGCTGCCGCTTGGCAATCTGGTAAAAATAGTGCGTCATCGTATGGCAGCTGTTGATATTCTTAAAACGGCGCGTACTCACCTTCAGCTCATCATTTTGCTCAGCAGTGATCTCACGGTGGCTGTTCACTTCCGTCAGACTAACCGAGGAAGAATCACGTGCCACCTGATTGGTCTGGTGGAAGCTGGAACGCAAATGCTGGTGCAGCTCACTCACAAATTCCCGGCTGGAATTTTCATCAAAACTGCCAAAGGCAAAGGAGGTCGATGCGCTGGCACTGGCAATGCCGATGTTAAAACCACCGCCACCGCTCACGCTACCTCTAAAAAAGTCAGAATGGGCGCTGGTCGTTAATTCCGAGCTGGTGTTTTGGTCAAAATCTGTGGCCAGATTTTTGTACGTCTCCATCCAGATGCGGTCAGAAGAGCGGGAAACTTGCGAGGCGGAATACGATTTATCTTCGGTAAAGCGAGAAACAGAATGCCGGCTGCGTACCGACATGTATACTTCTTCGCCGGGGAACAGCGTCGTGGAGTGCAGCAAATCGCTTAGCACATAATCTTCGGTGCACCGTTCTACACGGTAGCGAGAAACACACTCAACCGGCACATCCCCAATACGCAAAGTAAAACGGTAAGTCAAAATGGAAACGTCACAAATATTGTCTCGTTCCCATTCACGAGGCGGACACATCGCTGCTGCCTGTTCGCTGTGGGCAGCTAAAGCTTTCTTTTGTTCAGACATAACTTTCTCCTATACAAACTTTCATTTTTCATACCAATACAATTTAATTCGTCCGATCGTAAGGTCACCAGTTAGATCATCGTTCCACCATAGTGATCACCCTCCTATTCAATTGTTTCAATCAGTGGCTCATGCAGCGATAGCGTTGGGTCAATTCATGAGGGTGAACGTGAGAAAGTATCTTTTTCCGGCAGGTAAGAACAACTACAATACCATTTTCAGTAATCTCAAAACTGGGTATACTTGCCATAAGCGACACCTTTTCTCCGGGAGTCTGGTTCCTGCGCAAACAGTTCTCGGCAACAAACAAACATTATGAGCGACACCTTAAGCGGCAAAAAAGTTGGCAAATATGTAGTTAAAGAAAAGCTTGGCAGCGGTGGCATGGCCGAGGTCTATAAAGGGTATCAAGAAAACCTGGACCGGTTTGTGGCCATCAAAATCATGCATGCATTTCTGGTGTCTGATCAGGATTTTCTGAATCGGTTCCAGCGAGAAGCGCGGGCGATGGCTGCGCTAAACCATCCCAATATTGTGGGCGTCTATGATTTTGACGTGTACGGCGACAACAGCTACTACCTGGTGATGGAGTACATCAAGGGCGGCACGTTGAAAGACCGCCTGGAATCATTGGCCCGCAAGGGGGAGCGGCTTCCTCTAAAAGACGTGGTTAAAATGATTGCCGAAGTTGCCGACGCGCTGGCCTACGCTCACCGGCGCGACATGGTACACCGTGACATCAAGCCGGCCAACATCATGCTGAATGACGATTCGGGACGCGCCGTGCTGACCGATTTTGGGATAGTCAAGCTGCTGGGTAATCAGTCGATGGCTTATACAGCCACGGGCGCGCTTATTGGCACACCAGCTTACATGTCACCCGAGCAGGCGTTGGGGCAATCGGGCGATCATCGGGTTGATATTTATTCGCTGGGCGTGATGTTGTTCCAGATGGTGACGGGCGCACTGCCTTTTGATGCCGACACGCCGCTGGCAGTGGTGATGCAGCATGTCAACACCCCCACGCCGCAGCCTGACAGCATCATCCCTGATATTCCCTGGGGCTTGCAGGAAGTGATTCTAAAGGCGATGGCTAAATCGCCTGACGAGCGTTATCAATCGGCTGGAGAATTGGCTGCGGCCCTGCGCGCCGTGGATTTGTCGGGCACAGCCAGCAGACCACCTAAGCCAATCGTGGCTCCCACCGAAATTCTTGATCATCCCACGCCAGCCCAAACAGAAGTAATGGTGCCGGAACCAAAAACGGCCGTTTCCCCCCCAACAGAAAAACCAAAAAAACGGCCCGCCTGGCTTCTGCCCGTCGTTGGCGTTGTCGTTTTGCTGGCCATCGTGGGCGGTGTCCTGGCGGCCAACGGCGTTTTTGGCGGCGAAGACGCGACGCCCACTATCCCGGCCGTCGCCGAAATCGAAGAAACCGAAGCGCCCACCCGCACCAACACACCGCCGCCAACCGATACCGAAGCGCCGGACGTCGCCGCCACCAATTTCGCCCAGCTCGTTTTGGACCTGACCGCCGAGGCCGAATCTAGCGAAACGCCCACCCCGTCACGTACCCCGACCGCCACGGACACAACCACCCCAACCGTTAACGCCACTGCCCAATTCCTGGTTAACTGTGAAGAGGGCGTAGAGCTCGTTTCCGCCTCGCGCAGCGGTTTTGTGACCAATGCCGTGACGACCCAGTTCAGCTTTACGGCCGCCTGGGTGCTGCAAAACAGCGGCACCTGTCCCTGGCCTGCTACTCTGCGCTGGGAATATGTAGAAGGTGAAACGTTTGATTATGAAGGCGACCCCATCCCTCTGGGTGAAACGGTGCCGCCCGGTGAGGAAATTACGCTAACAGCCCCCTTCCGCGCGCCCAATACGCCCGGCAGCTACGAAAGCACCTGGCAGCTGGTGAATGAAGCGGGCAACGTTTTTGGCGAACCGGTGACGTTTGAATTCCGGGCCTTCCCGCCGGCGACCAACACACCGCCACCGCCCACCCCCACCAGCACACCGCCACCAACCGTGCAGGCCGCTGAAGGCGGGCAAGTTGCCTGGACCCCGGGCCTGATTAGCAACTGCGAATACATCGGCGACGATTGGCGCTGCCAGCTAACCATTCAGCCCTACATTCAAGGCAGTGATCAGGTGGGTGAGTACACCGTGTTTGTTTTTGATTTGCCCGGTGGCCAGGCAACAACTTATCGCGGACAAGGGCCGTTTTTCCATTTTGTAATCGCCCGCCGCTGTGCCGCCTACAATCAATCACTCCGCATTGTGGATGATGTCACAGCTACGGAGCTAACAGCCCCGATTTACGTCGATCCCAACAACTACTTCCCCGGCGGCTGCACCGAGCCGTAAAAACTAGCCACAGAGAGCACCGAGGGATAAGAGAACTAAAAAAACCAATCTCTTTTTTCTCTGTGTCCTCTGTGGCTAAATTGCTTTTACCGTAAAACCACTTCGGTCCAGGCTTCAATCCATTGCTCGCGGTTGGCGTCGATGGTTTCTGGGGGGAGCACGGCCGTTTCTTGCGGCACCTGTGTCCATTCTACAAACTCAGCCGGCAGTTCTGCATTTTCATTGGCCGGATACACAAACATGTTGAGCGGCATATCTTCCTGGAAGGTCTGGCTGAGCATGAAGTCGATCAAGTTCTCAGCCAATTCCCGCTTCTCGGTTCCGGCCAAAATCCCTACAAATTCAATCTGACGAAAGCACATCCCCGGCCCTACCAGGCTGGCGCTGGGCGCTTCATCCACCGGCGGATCGGCAAAGATAACTTCGGCTGGCGGGCTGCTGGCGTAAGAAACGACCAACGGCCGTTCCCCATCACTGGCCACACTAAAGCTGCCATAATATGCCTCTTCCCAACCATTGGTCACTAGCACATCATTGGCCCGCAAATCGGCCCAAAAATCCAGATAGCCATCTTCGCCAAATTCCACAATGGTGGCCAGCAAAAAGGCCAGACCCGGGCTGGAGGTAGCCGGATTTTCCACCACCAGCAGCCCTTCGTAAACAGGATCGGTCAGGTCGGCCAGCGATTGGGGCAAAGGCACATCATTTTCGGCAAACCACGCCTTGTCATAGTTCAGGCAGACATCGCCATAATCCACTGGCAGAAGTCGGTGCGCCGAGTCCAGTTCCAGCTCATCTGGAATTTCGGCTAACAGCGGCGACTCGTACGCTTCAAAAATGCCGGCGTCCAGTGCCCGCCCCATGAAGGTATTGTCTATGCCAAAAAAGACGTCAGCCAACGGTGCGTCGCCGGCCAGAATCGCCTGGTTCAACGCTGCGCCCGTGTCACCAGAGGGCAGCAGTTCCACCGTGACGCCGTTTTCTTCTTCAAAGGCAGCAATTGTTTCCTCGCTGACGGCGAAGCTGTCGTGCGACATCAGGGTGATGACTTCTGGTTCTTCCGGGCCGCAAGCAGATACGGCCGTTATCAACAAAATCAAAATGATCAATAAACGTTTCATCTAGAAACTCCTTTAGGTGTTTAAACTCCTTCTTGTTGGTCAAGATTGCAATCTTGACCAACGATTTTCACGTATGTGTGTGAACGCAAAGCAAAAGGCCCTTTTCCAGCGTGACCGTGGCTTTTTCGGCCGTGAGCCGGTTGCTAATGCCCCGCGCCTGGCCAAAATGGAGCGTCTCTTCTTGCAAAGTCCACTGCATGCCTGTGGTGCTGACGCCTTCTGCATCTCCGGCCAGCGGGATAAGCGACACCAGATCACCCACCTGCCCCCCAACTTCCGTCTGCCGGCGCACCAGCCAGGCATGCTCCGTTGGGGTAATGAGCTGCACCGTTTTGCCCACCAGCGCCGGATGATTCAGCAGGAAAATGTTGGCTAACGTCTGGTCCAAACGGCCGCCCAGCAACCCAAACAGCCAGATATCTTGCTCCGGCCGTTCGGCGGCTAGCAGCAGCGCCAGCTCCAGGTCGGTTTCATCTTTTTCTGGCGGATGCTGGTCAAAGGGAATCTGATTCGTTGTGAGCCAATCTTGCAGCTCCGGCGCCAGGGAATCCATGTCGCCAATCACCTTATCCGGCAAATGATCCAGCCGGAACAGATGCCGGCTGCCGCCATCAGCGGCCCAAACGGCCGTTGCTTGCGTGAGATACGGCCGTATCCATTCCACTTCATCCAGCACCCCATTGGCAAAAATCAACAGCGCCATAAGAACCTTCCTCACCGCAGAGAACGCTAAGAACACGGAGGAAGAAAAACTCTGCGCTCTCCGCGCCCTCAGCGGTAAAATAAAAAAAGCCACCCTGATTCGGGTGGCTTCCTAAACGCAAAATTGCAATTCCTCCGCCGGCATTATCCGGATCAGGTTCGCAGGTCGGTGACAATATGGTCACCCTCTCAGCCGGGCCTTCCCAGCTCCCTGTTCAGTATAACGTTGTCAAAGACAATGCCACTTTACATCAAAACAGGCATCGCGTCCAATGAATGGTCTGTGCCTACGTAACCAACGTACATTAGGATTGTATCTGCCTAATTTCATTGATCTTTTCCGGGCAAAGTGCAACAATACTCTGAAAGCCTTAAGCGTCATGAGCTTAATCAAATGAACCCCTCGAACAACAATTCACCAGATGCAAACCGCCTGACCCGGTTACGGAAGCTTGCCGGAACTGGCCCGGTGCTTATTCTGACGCACGATAATCCAGACCCGGATGCGCTGGCGTCGGGCAAGGCGTTTGCCACACTGCTCAAATCAGCCTGGGATATTCCCAGCCGATTGTTATACAGTGGTTTGGTCCTGCGGCCCGAAAACAAAGCCATGCTCAATATTCTGACGCCAGAATGGGAGCACCGCGATAACCTGCCTGATTTGAGTGAGTATACGGCCGTTGTTCTAATAGACACCCAACCCGGCGCTGGCAACAATCGCCTGCCGGAATCTATTGTGCCTCATATTGTGATCGACCATCATCACCCCAAGCGAGAAACGATTGGCCTGGTGCCCTACACCGACATCCAGCCAGACATAGGCGCTGCCGCCACCTTGATGGATCAATATCTGACGGCGGCTGGGGTTGTGCCAGACACCGATCTGGCAACCGCCATGTTTTATGCTCTTAAAACAGATACGCGTGGCCTGTCTCGTGGCGCCTCAACACTGGATGAAGTTGTATATCTCAAACTATTAACCCAAATTGATCACAGCAAGCTGATCCAAATTGAGCAAGCTGGTCTGCCGAAAATTTACTTTCAAGCCTTTGCCAAAGGCTTAAAGGCAGCGCGCGTATTCTCCCAATCCGTTATCGCCAACCTCGGCCAGATGCACATCCCCGACCTGGCAGCAGAGATGGCCGATTTGCTCATTCGGCTAAACGGAGCCCGGGCTGTGCTGTGTCTCGGCATTCATCACGAAACGCTCTATCTGTCGATACGAACAGAGCCAATGGGGCAGGACGCCGGTTTACTTGTGCAACGTATCATCGTACCGCCGGGTAAAGCAGGCGGCCATGGGATGATGGCAGGCGGCCAGATTCCTTTAGCAGCCCAGAACGTTGAGCACCTATCAAATGAAATTATTCGCCGTTTTTTAGAAGTTATGGGGGAAACAGGCAAAGGCGAGAGCCTCACCTAACCTTGCGCAAAAATTTAGTACGCCCGGAGAGATTCGAACTCCCAACCCCTTGGTTCGAAGCCAAGTGCTCTATCCATTGAGCTACGGGCGCGGGTAAAAAACTTAGTTATTAAGTAAAAAGTGATAAGTGAAAAGTTAAAGTCACTTTTCACTTATCACTCCTTACTTTTCACTTACTTGAGGGGCGAGTGGTGGGATTTGAACCCACGGTCTTCTGGGCCACAACCAGACGCGTTAACCACTACGCTACACCCGCCAAGAGCGGTGCAAATGCTATCATATTAAACAGATTGTGACAACTGTTGCACGCAACTCATAACACACTTAAACTACAAGAATGAGCGAAGAAACTGTGGTATTAAACGGCCGTTACGAACTCATCGAACGCATTGGCAGTGGCGGCATGTCTGTCGTCTACAAAGCCAAGGACCGCTCGCTGGGCCGCATTGTGGCCATCAAGGTGATGCACGAGAGCTTCACCAACGATAAGGGGTTCCTCAAGCGGTTCCAGCAGGAGGCCCATTCGGCCGCCAATCTGGCCCACCCCAACATCGTCACCGTGCACGATATTGGCCAGGACGAATACAAACATTACATCGTCATGGAATATGTGGAAGGCCAGACGCTCAAGCAGATCATCCGCAGCTACAACGACGAACCGATGCCCATCAGCCGCGCCCTGGACCTCATGATCCAGGTGTGCAACGGCATTGGCTATGCCCATCGGGCCAATCTGGTCCACTGCGACGTCAAGCCGCAAAACGTCATCGTCACGGTCGATGAGCGGGTAAAGGTGGCCGATTTTGGCATCGCCCGGGCCATCAGCACGGCCACCCAGGTGCAGCAAGTGAGCCAGGTGTGGGGCACGCCGCAATATTTCTCGCCAGAGCAGGCCGCCGGCGATGCGCCCAGCCCGGCCTCCGACGTCTACGCCATCGGCATCATCCTGTTCGAGATGCTTACCGGGCAGCTGCCTTTTGCCGCCGAATCGCACACGGCGATGGCCCTCAAGCATTTGCACACGCCGCCGCCACTGGTCACCGAATTTAATCCGGCGATTCCATCTCAACTGGCGCAAATCATTAACAAGCTGTTGGCCAAAGAGCCGGCCGGACGCTACCGAACCGCCGGGCAACTGGGCCGCATTCTCACCACCTACCGCCAGCGCAGCCAGGAAGAAACCGGTCCCATTTATGCGCCGCTTTCCGGCACCACGCAGCAGGCTCCGGCCGTTCCCGTCGCCGAGCAAAAGACGGAAATCTTCCACCGGCCCGAGCCAGACGAAGGCGAAGCGATCACCCGTGCCCCCATGCGCCCCATCCCCAGACCGGCCGAACCTGTCACCGTGCAAGTAAACAGCCAGGCAGAAGCAGAAATGGACTGGACGGCCGTTTCTCTCGGAATCTTTGCGCTGGTGGCACTGCTTGGTCTCATTCCCCTCTGGTATCTGGTCTTTCGCGCCTGGGTTGGCTAGCTGTAAAACGGCCGTTCCCCCTCTCGCCATGCCTTTTTCTTTCTGTTATACTGATATTTCAAATAATCGTGACCCCAGCCAGGTGATCGGCCTGACTGCCTTGGTTTTTCTGCAAAATCTTTTTGCCGATTACACGAATCTGGCGAATTCTGTTTTTAGGGTCATTGCTGGCTTTAGCCGCTCGCTCCCTTTGGAGGCTGCCGTATGAATTCAACCAAAATGACCCGCTGGTTTGTTTCATTACTGATAGGTGTTGCCATCCTGGCCATTGTGTGGAGCTACAGTTCCAGCACCACGCCCACCAGCCAGATTTCCATCAGCCAACTGGCCCAGCAAATTGCAAACGACGAAGTCAACGAAATTATGGTAGATGGCGACGGCCGTACCGTCACTATCACCTACTTTGGCACAGAAAACGAACCGGCCACCTCCCAAATTAGCGGCGTCAGTTCGCTGGAAGAAGTGTTAGCTTCTTACGGCATCGATCAGGAAGATTATCAAGACGGCCGTCCCAACATCACCTACGAAGCCCCCAGCAGCTGGGGCAGTTGGCTCAACGTAATCGGCATCTTCCTGCCCGCCGTGCTCATCATCGCCTTCATCTTTCTCGTCTTCCGCCAGGCGCAGGGCAACAACAACCAGGCCCTCTCCTTCGGCAAAAGCCGCGCTCGCATGTTTACCGGTGACCATCCCACCGTCACTTTTGCCGACGTGGCCGGCGCTGAAGAAGCCAAAGAAGAGCTGGAAGAAGTGGTTGAATTCCTCAAAGAGCCGGAAAAATTTGTCAGCTTTGGCGCCCGCATTCCTAAAGGCGTTTTGATGATCGGCAGCCCTGGCACCGGCAAAACCTTGCTGGCCAAAGCGGTTTCTGGTGAAGCAGGTGTCCCCTTCTTTTCCATTGCCGGTTCCGAATTTGTAGAAATGTTTGTTGGCGTCGGTGCCAGCCGAGTGCGCGACCTATTCGAGCAGGCCAAACGGCACAGCCCTTGCATCATCTTCATTGACGAAATCGACGCCGTGGGGCGGCAGCGTGGCGCCGGCTTGGGCGGCTCCCACGACGAGCGGGAGCAAACCCTCAACCAAATTTTGGTTGAGATGGATGGCTTTGGCACTGACACCCACGTCATTATCCTGGCGGCCACCAACCGGCCAGACATTTTAGACCCGGCCCTGATGCGGCCCGGCCGTTTTGACCGCCGCGTGGTCATTGACCGACCCGATTACAAAGGACGCGAAGCCATCTTCAAAGTCCATATTCGCGGCAAGCCCATCGCCTCCGACGTCAACGTCTCCATTTTGGCCCGGTCCACACCCGGCTTTGTCGGTGCCGACATCGAGAACACTGTCAATGAGGCTGCCTTGCTGGCGGCCCGGCGTGACAAAAAAAGCATCGGCATGGCTGAATTTCACGAAGCGGTTGAGCGCGTGCAGCTGGGACCAGAGCGCAAGAGCCGCATCATCACCCCGGAAGAACGCGAAATCATCGCTTACCATGAGGCAGGACACGCTCTGGTGAGCCATTTCTTGCCTGCCGCCCTGCCGCTGCGCAAAGTCACCATCGTGCCGCGCGGCATGGGGCTGGGCCTCACCTGGTACTTGGAAGATGATGCCTTGCTGCCCAACAAGACCCATCTGCTGGCCCAAATTGCCAGCCTGCTGGGCGGCCGCGTCGCCGAAGAGATTGTGTTTGGCGAAATTACCTCCGGGGCCAGCAACGATTTGCAGCGCGTGACGCAGTTGGCCCGCTCCATGGTGACCCAGCTAGGCATGAGCGACGATCTTGGTCCGCGCGTCTATGGTCAAAAACAAGAAATGGTTTTTCTCGGACGAGAAATCTCCGAACAACGCGACTATTCTGACGCCATTGCCCAAAAGATTGATGAGGAAGTGCGGCAAATTATCGATGAGCAATATACGCAAGCGACCGAAATCTTATCCACTCACCGGGAACAGTTGGATCGTATTGCCCATGAACTGCTCGACCGGGAAACCTTGGATGCCGAGGAATTTGTGGCGCTAATTGAGGGGGAGGGGTTGCCGTCAAAATCCTCTGATGAATCGCCCCCAACAGCCCCTAAATCAACTATAGAAAGTGAACAAAAATCCGAAACCGATTGGAAAAAACCACCATCGCTAGATTTACCCCCATCACCAACGCCTGCTTGATGATTGGTTTTTGTGGCTCCGGCCACGACGTTTTTTCCCGGCAGCTCTATCAACTGTATGTTTGAACAACTTCCTGACTTTCTAGCTCTGCTCAATGATATTTTGGAAGCGGTCATCGTTATTTTTGGATCGGCCGTGGTGCTTTACAACCTGGGGCGCAGCCTGCGCGATCCGGTGATGCGCGCTTTTTGCGCGCTCATCATTTTTGTGGTGGTGGCCTACTTAGCCGAGCTGATGGTAAGCCGTACCATTGTCTCTGCTTCTGTAGAAGGCTTTTTGCGCTTCCAATGGCTGGGCATCGCTCTGGTTCCCGCTGCCCAATTTCACCTGTCAGACGCGCTGCTTTCTACCACTGGGGCACTGCCCAACCGCCGCCGCTTTTTGGTGCCAATTGGCTACCTGACCGGCATTGTCTTTCTGGGTCTGGCTTTGTTCAGCGATTTGCTGGTGACAAATGCCATTCCCAATCCCCTTTCCCGCATTCCCCATTTGGATGCCGGGCCGGTTTTTCCAATTTTTGCTGCCTATTTCTGGCTGGTAACCGCCTTGAGCATCTACAACGTGTGGCGGGCGCGCCAGCGCTGCATCACCAGCACCACGCGCCAGCGCATGACGTCTACATTGCTGACTTATCTGGCTGCGCCGTTGGGTGTTTTTCCTTATTTGCTCATCATTAGCAGCGAAGGACAAGAGGTTATTCCACTGTGGCTGTGGCCGGTTATCATTTTGGGCAACCTGGTCGTGGGGGTGATGTTTGGCATCCTCACGGCTCATCTGGCTTATTTTGGCACCGCTTCGCCGGACCGCGTAGTGCGGGTGCGCTTGTTTAAGTTCATGGCGCGGGTGCCGCTGGCAGGCAGCATTGTGCTGCTGGTGTACGTGCTGGTCAGTCGTAACAGTCCGGTGCTGGGTTTGCCGGCGGAAACAGCCTTGGGGTTTAGCCTGGTAGCAACCATTATGCTGGTAGAGTGGGCGATCCATGCTTATAAACGGCCGCTTGAACGCCTCTTCCAACTCAACAACGACCCAGACGTACGCACCATCCAGCGGCTGAGTGAGCGCCTGCTGACCACGCGCGACTTGCAGCAATTTTTGGAGAGCATTCTGGCCGCCACCTGCGAGGCGCTGCGCACGCCCACCTCTTTTGTGGCAGCCATCACACCAGATGGACCACATCTGGAAGCGGTGGTGGGTCCGTTGGCTGAATCCGACGAGATTTTACAGGATGCCAACTGGCGTGAGCTGGCACGGACCAATGGAGATAGCGAAAACAACAACAGCGCCAGAGATTCGCTGGAGACGGTGGGGGACTTTTTTGTCTGGCACAATTATTGGATACGGCCGTTGCACAGCCGCCAGGAAAACATCGTCCTGGGCATCTTGGGCATCCAGGCTCGCAGTGAAGAACCAGACCTGAACAAAGATGAAGAGGAAATTTTTAGCCGGCTGCTGCACCAAGCCGCTCAGGCACTGGAAGACCGCATCTTGCAGCAAGAAGTGTTTGCCACGGTTGAAGGGCTGCTGCCGCAAATCACAGCCATCCAGCAGCGGCGCAGTGAAGCTGCGTTTGGCGGGCTGCCAGTGCTGGCTCAAGATACCCAGGCAGCGGCCGTTGTTTACGATCCGGAGTTCAACACAATGGTGCGTGACGCCCTCACCCATTATTGGGGTGGTCCCAAGCTGACCACCAGCCCGCTGATGCGGCTGCAAATTGTGCAAGAAGCGATGGCCGAACATGAAAACAATCCCACCAAAGCGCTGCGCGCCATCCTCAACAACGCCATCGAGCTGCAAAAGCCGGAAGGCGAGCGCAGCATGACCACGGGCGAATGGATTTTGTACAACATTTTGGAGCTGAAGTTTGTCCAAGGTCAGCGGGTACGGGACGTGGCTCGGCGGCTGGCCATGAGCGAGTCTGACCTGTACCGCAAGCAGCGGGTGGCTATCGAAAACGTGGCCCGCACCATCGGCACGATGGAGTTGGCCAGCCAGGACGGGGATGAAGAAGAAGAGTCAGTAAAAAATGGAAAGTGAAAAGTGAAAAGTCTTTTCTTTTTACGTTTCACTTATTACTCTTCACTCATTCCCAGTAGCAATTGGCCGCTCGGAGTCGCTGCTCCATTCGCTCCAGGAACCGACGTAAAGACGGCCGTTCCCCAACCCCACATGCGCCATTGCCAGTAAATTGACGCAGGCGCTGACTCCCGAACCACAGTAAAACGTAGCAGATTCCCCTGATTTATCACCAAGAACGGCCGTTAATTCCGCTTTCATTTCTTCGGCGGGGCGGAAACGGCCGTGTTCATCCAGCTGCTTTTCGTACGGCAAGTTTTGAGCGCCGGGAATATGACCCGGCTGCGGGTCCAGCGGTTCAATTTCGCCGCGATACCGTTCCGGACCCCGCGAGTCGATGAGCAGCGGCTGGCCGGCAACCTCATTTAACGTCACCACCCATTTAGGTTTAGGACGGCCGCTAAATTGGGCCGCTTCATTCTTCTCGATGCCCGACCGGGTAGGCAAATCGGCTGCCTGCCACGTCTGCCAGCCACCATCCAGTACGGCAACAGCATCGTGCCCCATGTAGCGCAGCATCCACCACAGTCGGGCAGCGATCATGCCGCCAGCATCGTCGTAGGCTACCACCTGGCTCATCTCGTCGATGCCCAGGCGGCTGAACAGTTGAGCCAGGCGCTGCGGCGTGGGCAGCGGGTGCCGTCCATGGTCGGTGACGGGCGGCCCGCTGAGATCGTCATCCAGGTGAGCATACACCGCGCCGGGGATATGGGCCTGCTGATAGTTTTGGTAACCAACGGCCGTATCCGCCAGACTAAAGCGACAATCGACAATCACCCAGTCGGGCTTATCCAGGTTTTTGGCCAGGGTTTCTACATCGATCAGGGTTTTGTACATGAAGCTATCCTTGAGTTTTTAGTAAAAAGTGAAAAGTGGGCTGCTTTTTACTTTTCACTTTTCACTCTTACCTATTCGGCGTGGCCGTGATTAACGGCGGAGGCGAGGTCGGTGTGGGTGGCAGCGGGGTGCCTTGCGGTGGCACGGCCGTTGGCGTAGCCGTGGGCGTTGGGGATGGTGTGGGGGAAACGGCCGTTGTGGTTACCGTCGGCGTTGGTGTCGGCGCGTTGGGATCAATTGTGAAGGTGATGGGGCGCGCCGTGCTTTGCATAATCGGGCCGCCATTTTCCAGGCGGAGCTGCCAACTGTAGTTGCCCGGTTTCACCTGCAAGCGGGCATTGCCGCTGGTAAGATTGTTGGCTGCCAACTGCACCGTGTAACGTGTACCCAACGTTGGCTGCGTCAACCTGGCAACGGGGAAATCGCCGCGATTGGTTTGCAGATAGAGCACAAATTGTTCGCCATCGGCCAGGGGAACGGGCCAGTTCCAGCTAAACGTCACCAGGCTGGTGACCATCGTCTCGAAATCGGGCGCCGGTTCTTGAACACGCAAAAGTGGGGCATCGGCCGCGGCAAACTGATTGCCAAATTCGGCCGTCCAATACCAGACGTTGGGGGCATTGAAATCGAGGGAATAGCCGACACCGACATCGGTGGCGTTGGCGTTCAAAATAATGCGGCGGTGGGCCGGACTGTTGACCCAAAATTCCACGGCCTGGTGCGGATATTCAAAGCCCCAGGCGGTGGCTTCACCAGCATAGCCGCGCGGATAACCAACCTGCAGCAGCCGCTCGGCCGGCGCAGAGCCATCGGCACCGGTGTGGCCGGTATAGCCAAAGCGAGCCATGTCGATGGTGTGTTCCTGGGCGGCACTGCTGAGCTCCGGCACCAGGTTAAGCGGGGCCAAATCGAACTGGCGACGGGCTTCATTGATGTAAAGCAATAATTGTTCGGCGGGGGTGCTGCCCGGCGGCACGGCCATCGGCCGCAAAATGAACAGTTCGTCCAGGGCCACATCAGGCAAATCGATTCCCACCGGATTTTCAGGATTTTCAACCGGGGCGGCAGCATCCTGCACCAGCGGCTTGAGCACCAACGGCAAATAAAGGTGTAAAACGCCAGGATCAACCGTGAGCCAACGGCCGATTTGCGTGCTGCCAAACTCGTTGCTGGCCACCAGGGTGACGTACATTTCGCCAAGTCGGCCGTAGCTATGTTCCACCACCGGACCTTCCAGCGAACGGCCGTCGCCCATGCTCCACTCATAGCGCGTCACGGTGGCATCGCCCATGCTCTGCACCTGGAACGTCTCGCCAGCAGGGATGCGCTCGGGAAGGATCATATCCACAACAGGCGGCTGGCCTACAGTGACGGGCCAGTACGCTTCCGATTGGCCAAATTCGTTTTGCACGGTCAGGTGAACCATGTAAGTGCCAGGGGAACTGTAAGTATGATTGGGCGTGGCTTCAACGGCCGTAATCCCATCGCCAAAATCCCAGTGGTAGGTTAGCGGGCCAGCGCCGCCGCTCTGGTTGATAAAGGTGATGGTTTGTCCCACGCTAACAGTCGAATCGCTGAGGCTAAATTGAGCCGCCGGATGGGGCACCACGGAGATGGATTGGCGTAGAGTAGCCGTTCCTGCGGGATTGCTGACCTCTACCTGGACTTCGTAAATGCCTGAAGCGGAAAAGAGCACCACCGGATCGTTGGTTTCTACGCGACGGCCGTCGCCCAGATGCCACATCTGGGTAAACGGACCGGAGCCGCCGGCCGTGGCCCGCAGTTGGAACGGCTGCCCCACAGCCACCTGCGGCGGACTGATGATACGGTTTACCTGCGGCGGTACGCCAATCCACAGCGAGGCAGCGGCCGTTTCTTCTAAATCATTGTGGCGCAGTACGGCCGTAATTTCCTGGGTGGGGTTGGCGATATCGGCCGTTTCCAGGCGCAGCGGCAGGGTGAAGCTGTTGGACCCGCCGTTGGCCAGGGTAACCGGCAGCCAATCGAGGGTACCGGCCTGCAAATTGAGGGAAAGTCCGGCGGGGAAAAGCATCGTGGCCGGGCGCACGCCGGGCGGCAGCTGTAAATCAATGGTGGGGGAGACGGTAGCCTGCGTGTGGTTGGTCAACGTGACGGTGAGTTCAATCGTGTCGCCAGGCTGGGCCGCGGGCGTTGAAAGCAACAGATCAAGCTGGAGATTGCCGTAGATGTGGGCTTCCCCTTCGCCGGAGACGGTTTGACTGTA
This sequence comes from Anaerolineaceae bacterium, assembly GCA_002699125.1. GTDB lineage: Bacteria > Chloroflexota > Anaerolineae > Promineifilales > Promineifilaceae > Leptofilum. The sequence goes on along the minus strand of PABI01000005.1, from coordinate 87,926 downwards.
AACGGCCGTACTCCCCCCGGCACCAAACAGCCAGACAAGCCAACCACCACCCAATAAGAAAAAGACCCAGCGCCACCGCTTCATCATGATGGAGGGCAGTGTATCAAACTTGCCATAACTGAACAAGTGCCCAAGGTTTCCTTATCTCTATTTGGTTTCGGGAGACCATCCAGTAGTTTATAAATCTATGTGATGAGAGAAGATTAATAATGTCGTTATCTCTGATCTGCATGATCAAAAGTTATAGTCTCCGTTACTTCAATGTCGGCTACGTAATCGTTAAGGAATTTACAAACATTTTTTAGATCAACGAGACTATATTCTGAAATATTTTTGTCTTTTTCAAATGGATATCGCGACTTCATAAATACTCCCTCTAATGAATTCAGTACGTCCTCAAAACTACGAGAGTCACTATTATATTTTGACGTATAAGACTGCTTCATCTCTATTTGAAGGCTTTCTGGAATTTCCTTGAATTTTTGTACTAGTTCATGCCCAACTTTATGCGGCTTTGCAGTGACTATTGATATTCCCTCCATTTGTTCATCTGGCGTATAAACTACTTCAGAAGAAAGTGACTTCAAATATAGTTCTATTGCTATTGCCGCAACATTCATGAGAGGTAGTAAGATGCCTGATGCTGGTGGTTTATTACCCAAAATCTCAAATGCATGCATGTACTGTTCTGCCGCATCTTTTATCTGTAAATTTGGAATTTGTTGTCTCATTATTATCTTCTCCAAATAGAGTCAATTCTTTGAGAATAGTTGCACGATTCGAGCAGTATACTTCGTATTCAGGTGAGGTTCAACAAGAAAATTACAAAGACAAACCTGCTTTAAAAACGGCCGTTAGCCTTTTCCGCGTCTCTTCTTTAATATCGGCCGTTTTTACAGCTGCTAGTAACTCGTCCAAAGTAACGTGAGGTTTTTCACCAGCCCAGACCCGGTGCGCCAGCGGCAGCCAGACGTCCAGGAAGGCTCCCCGGTCGGTTTGGTAGATTTCGCTGAGATCGACTTTGGGCAGAAATTCTAAATCGGGAGCGAGGATGGAACGGCCGTAAATCTCAAAATTCTTCGCAAAGCCGGCATCAATATCGGTCTGGGGCGCGTACGGCCGTTCCGGGTCGGCTAAGTTGACATGGGTGATGTGGCAACGGCCGTCCTTCAGCAAAAACAGCAAGGCCACCGACTGGATCGCCTGCGCCTGAAAGGGGTTGCCAGAAGCAATCGCCCCCGCGTTCACCACTACAATCCCATCTTTTTCAAAAACCAGCGGCAAATGCCAATGGCCAAAGTGCACCAGCCGCGCCCCGGCCGATTTAGCCCGGGCAATTGAACGCAGCAGACCCTCGCACAGGCTGCCGCTGCGCCGCGAATGCAGCTCATCCACGCGGTTGGCGTAATGACTGTGCCAGATCAGCAGCCGCTGTCCCGCCACCATCACAACTTGCTGGTACGGCAGCTCGCGCTGGGCATCTTCGCTGTCGTCATTGCCATGCACGGCAATGACGGGAACCAGCCGGCTCAACTCGTCCAGCACCCACAGCTCACCCACATCCCCGGCGTGAAAAATCAGGTCTACGTTGGCGAAAATTTGGGAAACGGCCGTGGGCATTGTGGCCCAACGCTGCGGCATGTGCGTGTCAGAAATCAGACCTATGGTGGTCACAACATCAGTAGGATCAATCGTTGCCGGCAAATAGTTATTCATCGGGCAATTTTAGAGAAAAATCGAAATTGCCCAAATTGAGTGTCGATCTGGCCGCTTTTTGTTCGTCGTTTAAATAGAACGGCGCAATTTTGCGTCAAAAACAGTCCACAAGGAGAAAATATCATGACAGAATTTGTATTGGTGTACACCGGCGGCACCTATCCCGAAACCGAAGAAGAAAACGCGCAAATCATGGAAGCGTGGGGCGCCTGGATGGGCAGCCTCGGCGATGCGCTGGTGAGCGGCGGCAATCCTTTCTCGCAACAAGCCAAATCGATCAACAGCGATGGCAGCGTAGCGGAAGGCGCCGCAGGCACCCCGGCAACAGGATATTCAATTATTCAGGCCGATTCGCTAGATGAGGCTGTTACCCTGGCCAAAGGTTGCCCGCATTGGCAGCATGAGGGCCAAATTTCGGTTTACGAGACGTTCCAAATGTAATGTTCACTGGGAGGGTTGTTGGTAGGGGCGAGGCGTTTGGTTATTACCCTGGCAAAACGTGCCAACAACGCTCCAAACGCCTCGCCCTAATGCCTGGCAAACCATATTTCTGGCCAAATAATTGGGCGAGGCAGGTGGAGAGATGTGGTTGGGGAACGTCAGGGACTTTAGCCACCTGCCTCGCCCCTACCAGGATGCCATTCTTGAGGGGCGGATTGAAGCAGGCCAGATAATTTGTAGCCATCCCGCACCATCTGATTGATGACGGTGGGCAGCTCATATTCACCTCGGGGAGAAGGCGTTAGTTCTGTAAGATAGCTGCCAATTTGCGGCGGCACAATGTAGATGAGCGAAGCGCCAATCTGGCTGGGTGCCTGGCCGTTCGCCGGTTTTTCCACCACCTCGGCAATGGTGCCATCGGCGGCAAAGCGGACGCTGCTGCGCTGCCCCAGTTCATCGGCCGGTAAAGCCTTTAGGCTGCTGGCCAGCGGCGTGCCGGCTTCCAGATAAGCGGCGTGCAGCTCGTGCAGGTAGTCTGGGGACAGAATGTAATCGGCGGCCACAATAATGGTGGGGGAATCGATAAAATGGGCGGCAAGCTGTACGGCCGTTGCCGTGCCATTCATCGCTGTTTGCCGCACAAAACAGGCCCGCAGCCCCCAGGATGCCCCATCTCCTACAAACGCTTCAATTTGCTCGGCCAGGTGATGCGTAATAAGACAAACGTCACGCACACCCATGTTGGCCAGGGCGGTAAGCGTGGTGTGGATGGTAGGACGGCCGTTCCACGGCAGCATCGGTTTGGGCGTGTGGTCGGTATACGGCCGTAGCCGTTTCCCCCGCCCCGCCGCCAACACAATTGCTTTTTTCACTTCAGGGGAATTCATAGCGTATCCGAATGATGCGTAATGCGTGAAACGTGAGCTTTCCTGGCCACCGTTTACCGATTACTGACCACTGACAACCGGCTGCCAGCCCGCTGCCAACAGCACGTACAAATCTTGCAGCGAACTGCCGCGATGGCTCGGGGTTTTATCGGGCGTCACGGCATCCGCCGGGGCCAGCCAGTAAGTGTGTATGCCCACACTTTGAGCGGGCACAATATCGTTCTCCCAATCGTCCCCCACCATGAGCGCATTTTCTGGAGCGCAATCTATCTTTTCTAGAATTTCGCTGTAGTAGGCTGGCGAAGGTTTGGCAGCGTGCATGTTTTCATAAGCGGTCACCAAGGTAAAATCGTATTCCGTAACGGGAAGTCCAGCCCAGGCCAGACGGGCTTCAATAGCTACCAGGGGGAAAAGCGGATTAGTGGCAATAACCACGTCCAGATTTTTATCCAGGCAATGTTGGACGAGTTTGGCGGCAAACGGCCGTTTCACCGTGCGTGACTCCAGCTGCAAAAAATGATTCCGGTAAAACTGGTCAAAAAACGCTTCCATTTCCTCGCTGTCCAGCCCGGTGCGCTGGGCAAAAAGCTGCCAGAATACCTCCCGGTTCGTCACCGTTGGATCATTGCTCTGGATCACCGCCTGGGTGCAGGTCATCAAATCCACTATAAACTGCTCACGCGGCATGTACCGGGTGGCGTACTCACTCAATAAAGAAAAATAGCCGGACAAAAATTTGTCCACATTATTGCCCAGCAGGGTATCGTCTAAATCAAAAAGAATGGCTTGAATCATAAGGTTGGGTGCAGGTGGCGAGCAATGAGAAGCAAACTTTTCACTTTTTACTTTTCACTCAATCACTCTCAGTTTTTCACTTATCAAGATTATCAAAAAGATCTGGCAAACCTGGCTTTTCGCGAGCACATTCGGGGCAGCCCACTTGCGGCTTGGCCACGTCAATCAGGTGTTTGCTGCAAAACGCCTTCACGGTGACGCGCCGATTAAAACCTAAAAAGCCTTTCTCAACGGTCGCCTCCAAAACCAGGTTGGGGTTGCTGTTGGCCAGCAAGATATCCGGCACGGGGCATTTACTGCAATCAGACGGCCGCCACGCTTCGGAACGTGGATTGCCCATAATCAGACGGCACTCTTGCTCTGAACGGCCGCGGTGGAAATTTTGGTAATAAAACCGGCACTCTTTTCCGGCAGGTGTTTTCATAAAGCCTCACATCTTTGTAAATCGCCTTCAATTATCGTTGATTCCGCTAATTGTTCAACTGCATAGCCCAAATAATAATTTTTATCTCAGCCAATACGTAAAAGCGGGCAAGATTTTAAGATTAGATTTACTACCGCTTTTACTTGAGCAAACCACTCAGCAGATGCACTTTGCTGTTCAAACTTGGTTTTGTGATTTGCATATGACTTTTATCCATAAGAAATACTTAGGAATGTCAATAGCTTTTCCCTATCTGAAACGGTATCTTTTGGCCACTTCATTTACAGATACGGAGGATCGCAAGTATGAAAAAGAGATCGCTCATTTTATTATTGATGCTGTTGTTAGGTGTGGCAGCCTGCGCTTCAACACCAGCTGAAGACCCGCTGGCGGTTGTAGAAGAACCTGGTGTCGTTACGGTCTTCAAAACCCCTACCTGAGGCTGCTGTGGCGATTGGAGCGCCCACCTGGAGGAGCACGGCTTCACCGTGGTGGAAAAAGGGGTTAACAACCTGGTTGAGGTAAAAAATCGTTACCAGGTGCCTACGTCGCTCTACTCTTGCCACACGGCCGTCGTGGACGGCTATATCGTTGAAGGACATGTACCAGCGGCAGAAGTTAGTCGCTTGTTAACAGAAAAACCGGATGTGGTAGGCATCGGCGTGCCCGGCATGCCTGCCGGCTCGCCCGGGATGGAAACGCCCGGCGTGGCCCCGGAACCGTACGATGTGTTTACGTTTGATGAAATGGGGGAAACGGCCGTTTACGCCACTTACCCCTAAACCCACCCAAAACAATACTTGAAGAGGAAGGCGGTTCAAAAATGAACCGCCTTTTTTTGTGCTCTAGCCACCTCACCAGACAATTTCTACCAAAAAACTATCACTTTCTTGACAAAGTTGCCCAACATCAGTAGCATTATGTGACCGGTCACGTGACCGGTCACATGAAAAAGGTGCAGGAGGCTTTATGGCTCGGTCTTCCATTACCATTCGGGATGTTGCCGCAGAAGCAGGTGTTTCACACCAAACCGTTTCGCGCGTGATCAATGACAATGAACGCGTCAGTCCTGAAACAAGGGCCAAAGTTGAAGCCGCCATCGAAAGCCTGGGCTACAGTCCCAGCGCCATCGCCCGCTCCATGGCTAAAGGGCGCACCGGCATCCTGGCCTGCATCGCCCCTAACCTCACCGATTACACTTTTGCCCGCATCATTCAAGGCGCCGAGCAAGAAGCGCGCCAACATGGCTTCTTTTTGCTGTCTGCCTCTGCCCCCGATGAAGAAATTTTTACGGCGCTGATCGAACAGCTGGTCCCCAGCCGCCAGACAGAAGGCATCATGGTGATCAATCCGTATGCTGACGGCCGTTTTAACCACCTGCCTGAACAATTCCCCGTCGTTTTTGCCGGGGCGCGTCCCCGCGAAGACGCCGTTAACTCGGTGGCGCTGGATGATGTCTCTGTCGGCAAAATTGCCACTAACCATTTATTGCAGCAAGGGCACCGCCACATTGCCACCATCACTGGCCGTATGGTGGAAGATTGCGCCCAGGACCGGTTGGAAGGCTACCAGCAGGCACTCCAGGCGCTAGATTTGCCACAGCGGCCCGATTATCTAGTAGAAGGGGATTGGACCGCCAGCTCCGGCTTTGCCGCCCTGCACCAGCTAATGGAAAGGGAAACCCCGCCATCAGCCATTTTTGTGCAAAACGACCAGATGGCCGCGGGCGTACTGCGTGCCGCTGCGGAACTGAATTTGACGGTGCCGGAGCATCTCTCGCTCATTGGCGTTGACGATATTCCGATGGCCTCTTATCTCTCCCCGCCCTTGACCACGCTGCGCCAGGACTTTGCCGAAATCGGCCGTCTGGCGGCGCAACTTCTCATTGAAACCGTGAGCAACCCCCACACGCAGCAGCAACATTTAACCTTACCGGCTACGTTGATTACTCGTCACTCCACATCACAAATTTTGTAGGAGAACGGCCGTTTTGGGCTGAACCAGACATCTTTCAAAAATTGAGCAAACCATATCCAATCAGTATGCCAAGGAGGTGATGACCTTACCTAATTTAGACAATCAACCTTCCTAACACGATTTCCAAAGTTTAAAAAACCATATGAGGAGAGAGATTAAAATGAACCTGAAAAGATTTTGGCTTTTCCTGATGGCACTTTTGGCAATGGCTCTGTTTGTTGCCTGTGGTGGCGGTGACACGGCTGAGGAACCGGCCGACACCGAGACCGATACGGCGGCGGACACAACCGAAAGCACCGATGCAGCCAGTGACAGTGAAGAAGCAATGGACGAAGAAGAGATGGACGAAGTTGTGCTGCGCTGGCGGACCCGCCCCGACAACCAGGCCGAAATTGACGTCTACCAATCCGTCAGCGACGACCTGGACGCCTCTCTTGAAGGCATCAATCTGGTTTATGAACCGGGCGGCAGCGAAGGATCGAGCTACCAGGACGTATTGAAAACAGAACTGGCAGCCGGCACGGCGCCCGACGTCTTCTGGATTCCCGGCACAGATGTAGCCGACTTTGCCACCCGTGGCCTCATCCTGGACATGCGTGACCTGGCCGATGCCACGGAAGGGTACAGTGATGACGATTTTTATCCTGGCCCGATGTTCCACCTGACGTTCAATCCTGAAACCGGCAGCACCGGCGAGACGCTCTGGGGTCTGCCCCGTGACGTTTCTACCTTCGCCCTGTACCTGAACCTGGACCTGCTGGCCGAATCCGGCGCGCCCGACCCGCGTGAGCTGGCAGCCAACGGCGAATGGAACTGGGACAGCTTCGTCGAAGTAGCCTCAGCCATCGATGCGTTGGGTGACGACATTTTTGGTTACGGCCAAAATGCCTGGTGGGGTCCGTACGGCTACTGGATTAACGCGGCTGGCGGCAGTTTCTACAATGAAGACCGCACGGCCTGTGGCCTGGACTCGTCCGAAGCGCTGGCCGGTTTGGAGTTTGAGCAGCGCCTGTACCAGGAATTTGATGTGGCTGTGCCTTACGGCGAAGACAGCGAACCACCGTTCCTGGCCGGCAAAGTTGGTATGTTCCAAAACGGCCGTTGGGCCACCCCCGGTGCCCGCGCCAGTGCCAACTTCAACTGGGACGTTGTTGAACTGCCGGATGGGCCTGCTGGTCCCAGCAACTGGCTGTTCTGGGGCGCCTACGTGGTCAATGCCAACACCGAGCATCCCGAAGCAGCCTGGCAGCTGGTGCAAGCCTTGACCACCGCCGAAACACAGGGTCAAATTGCTTCACTGGGCGCCAACATTCCCAGCCGCGTCAGCGATGAGGCATTGGAAGCGTTCCTGACCTTCACGCCGCCGGCCAACAACCAGGCGTTCCTGAATGGCTTGGCCCGAAACCCCGCCACAGAAGGTCCGCTGTGGGCCGGCAGCTGGCCGGAATTCGACGCGGTCATGAATCCGGCAGTAACGGCCGTCCTCAACGGTGAAACAAGCATCGACGATTACGCCGCCACCATCTGCGACGAAGCAAACCGTACCTTTAACCAATAAACTTTAACCGGAGTGGTGGCCGCACGCTTGTGTGTGCGGCCGTCACTTCTTGAACCAATCAGCCACCAGCCCCAAGTAACGAACGATTTCATTTGGAGTTTCCTGATGACAACAGCAACGGTTGATCCACAAAAGGCACAAACCCCAGAAGACCAGTCGGCATTCTGGATTCGGATTGTGACGATCTGGCACGTTTTTCTGATTCTGGTGGGTTTGGGCGGGGCCATCTGGATGGGGCAAAGTTCAGAAACGGCCGTCTGGCTGCGCATCGTTGCCGGGGTGCTACTGGTGGGGTTGGCGGTATTGAGCGGAACGGCCGTCTTCTACATCAACCAGCTGCGTTCCCGAGGACGTAATCTTTCCCTGGCCATCAACTATCTGGGCTTTTTGTTTTTCCTGGTAGGCAGTATGCAGCGGCTCAACCTGTTTGCGGGGTTAGACTCATTGGCTGACACATTTGCCCGCGGCCTGCCCTTTCTGATCCTCATCTTTGTCGGCTTCTGGGTTAGTGCCCAAACTGACCGGGTTGAAGGCAATTTAGCCCGCCAACAGCAAATTCAGCAGATGGGGCGCGTCATCTCCATTGTGGGTGGCATTGGCTTTTTGCTTGCGGTTGGCTTGCTGAATGGCCTGGCGGCGCTGGGCGCGTCGTTGGTTGAGGGGTGGATTACGGCCGTATTCCTGCTGGCGGCCGTTCTGTTTGGTCTGATGGTGTGGGCCATGTGGCAGCGCTCCGTTGCTGCCGCCTTCCAGGCCACCAACGCCGATACAGAAATGCTCAATGGCTACCTGTTCCTTTCCCCAAACCTGCTTGGCTTCCTCATTTTCTTTGCCGGGCCGCTGGTGCTCTCGCTGTACGTCAGCTTCACCGACTCCGATGCCTTCAGCACGCCCAACTTCATCGGCCTGGATAATTACGCTGAAATCTTCAACCTGGACCTGGAACCACTGGCTAATGCCGAGCAGCTGGCAAGTGAAGTGCTGGATGTAACCCAGTTTGATGAACTGACGCGCTTTACCATTTTTAACCAAAGTTACATTATTGGCGCGCAGGACAAGCTGTTTTGGACCGCGTTGGGCAACACGCTCCAATTTGTGCTGTTGGCCGTGCCGCTCAGCGTCATTCCGGCGCTGTTCCTGGCTAACCTACTCAACAGTAAAGTTCCCGGCATGCGCTTTTTCCGCGCCATTTATTTTTTGCCCAGCGTGGCGGCCGTGGTGGGCATTGCTCTGGTGTGGCAGTGGCTCTACAACGCCACCATCGGCTACATCAATTATGGCATCACCTTGCTCGTGCAATTTTTCAACACCATCGGCTTCCCGCTAACCGATCCGCAAATACGGTGGCTGTCCGAAGGCGATACAGCGCTGCTGGCCGTCATTATCATGGCCGCCTGGCAGTGGATTGGTTTTAACACGGTCCTTTTCTTGGCCGGATTGCAAAACATCCCCCGCGAGCTTTATGAAGCAGCCACGGTTGATGGCGCTTCCCCCAGGCAGCAGTTTTGGAAGGTGACCCTGCCGCTGCTGGGACCCACAACCTTTTTTGTAATTACCACCACCGTCATTCAGGCGATGCAGGTGTTCGAGCAGGTGTTCATCATCATGCCGGGGCAAAATCCGGCTGGACCAGGCAACTCCACCCTCACCATCGTGCTTTATTTGTACCAAAAAGGGTTCCAGCGCTTTGAACAAGGCTACGCGTCGGCCATTGCCTGGGTTTTGTTCCTGCTCATCTTTGGCGCGACCCTGTTCCAGTTCCAACGGCAGCGCGCCAGCGGCAGTTCATACGAAGGGTAAGGTGACATGATGATTCGTTCTTATAAAACCACCCAGGCATTGCGCAACGGTTTGATATATCTCGTCTTGACGGTTGTCGCCTTCTTCATGCTTTTTCCCTTTATCTACATGATGACAACCTCGTTCAAGGAGCCCAAAGATACATTTCGCTCGCCTCCCCGGCTGCTGCCGCGCGAAACGCTCACCACAGAGATGCCCGGCTTTGACGAGCCGCTGCCGCTGTATTACGGGGAAGTTAATGGCGAGGAGCGCGAACTGGCGCTGGTGGAAAGCAATATTCGCATTGGCGTGTTTGTGGATCCGGCTAATCCGGATGTTGTGGTGGAACGGCCGTTAACCGATGCAGAACCAAAAGGCGGCTTCACCAACACAGAACAGGTCATCGTCAACGGCGAAGAGCTCCCTGTTTATCTGGTCAATATCGACGGACAAATTCAAGAGTTAGCCCTGGCCGGCCAAACGGCCGTCGGTCGCTTTGTCGATCCCAATAATCCGGATGTAGAAATATTGCAAAACGTGCGGCTCAGTCAACCAGTCGAGAAACTGACGGCCCGGCCTGAAAATTACAGCGACGTTATTGAGCTACAAAACATGGACCGCAGCCTGACCAATACAATTCTGGTCACCGTTTTGGTCGTGTTGGGCACCCTCACCACCTCCGTGCTGGGCGGCTACGCCTTTGCCCGCCTCGATTTCCCCGGACGCAACAATTTATTTGTGTTCTACCTGGGCACCATCATGATTCCCTTTGTTGTGCTGGTGACGCCGATGTACCAGCTGATGGTTTATATTGGCTGGGTGGACAAAATCACCTCGCTGGTTATTCCCTGGATCTTCAGCGCCTACGGCACTTTCCTTATGCGCCAATTTTTTATCACCATTCCCAAAGAAATTGAAGAAGCGGCGCTCATTGATGGGGCCAACCGGCTGCAAATTTTGCTGCGCATTTTCTTGCCGGCCAGCACGCCGGCCCTGGCCACGTTGACCACGTTTACCTTTTTGTATTCCTGGAACAGCTTCTTCTGGCCGCTGGTTGTCATCAATACCGGCAACGTTGATAATCATGTCCTGACGCTTTCGCTGAATGTATTGCGCGGGCGCGCCTCCGACAGCCCAAATCTAATCTTGGCCGGGGCAGCCATCGCCATCCTGCCACCGATGGTCATCTACATTTTGGGGCAGCGCTTCTTTGTGGAAAGCGCTACGAGCAGCGGCGTCAAAGGGTGATTAATTGTGAATTGTGAACGGTTAATGGTTAATGATTAAGTACGATGCCTACATTTTTGATTTGGATGGGACGGTTTATTTGGGGGAGGCGCTTTTGCCTCACGCCGGGGAGACCATCATGCGCCTGCGGCAATTGGGCAAGCGAACGGTTTTTTTGTCTAACAATCCCACGCGCACCCGGCAGGAATATGCGCAAAAGCTGACCCGGCTGGGCTTGCCCACGCCAGATCACGACGTCATTAATTCCTCCTTTGTGATGGTCGATTTTTTACGGCGGCGGATGCCCGGGGCCAGCCTGTTTGTGGTGGGTGAACAGTCGCTCTGTGATGAGTTAACGGCCGCAGGCTTTACGCTCACCGATCAGGCCAGCCAGGTAGATGCGGTGATTGCCAGTTTTGACCGAACCTTTGTCTACCGCAAGCTGCAAATTGCTTTTGATGCCATCCGCAGCGACGCCCACTTTTTTGCCACCAATGCCGACCGTTACTGCCCCGTCCCCGGTGGCGGCGAGCCAGATGCGGCGGCCATGATCGCCGCCATCGAAGCGTGCACCAACACAAAAGTTGAGGCCGTGGTGGGTAAACCCTCCAGCTTCATGGCGGAAGCCATCCTTGGTCTGCTAAAAGTGCCGGCCGACCGCTGCCTGATGACCGGCGACCGGCTGGAAACCGATGTGCTGATGGGATTAGACGCCGGCATGGCGGCGGCCCTCACCCTTACCGGAGCCACGACAGAAGAAATGGCAACACAATCTGATATAATCCCGACTTACGTTATTCACCATCTAGGGGAGTTGTTACCTCAAACTTAAGACCCTAAACCCTTAGGGCCTGGTCTAAAAGCAGGAATTTTGCATGTCGAAATCGTTTTTGTTAGGGGTGGATCAGGGCAGCAGCGGCAGCCGGGCCCTGATTGTGGATGAAGCTGGCACGGTACATGGCTATGCCTACCATCCGTTAGCGCGGCTGCATCCCCGGCCAGATTGGGTAGAGCAGGACCCGGAGGCCGTGGCGGCAGGCGTAACGGCCGTTATCACCGAGGCCATCGGCAAGGCAGGCATCCATCCCAACCAGATTGCCGCTTGCGGCCTGACGTGCCAGCGCAATACGGAGTTTGTTTGGGATGCGCGAGACGGCCGTCCGCTAAGCAACGCCATCACCTGGCAAGATCTACGCACCCGCGCCCTGGTAAAAGAAGTGGAAAGTTCGCCCTTTGCCACCGAAGCGAAACGGCGTTTAGGCTACGCGCCTGGTGCCTACATGACTGCCCTGCACCTGAAGTGGCGCATGGAACATGAGACGGCCGTGCGCCAGGCGGCCAAATCGGGTTATTTACGCATTGGCCAGTCGGCACTGTGGCTGGTCACGGCCCTGGGTCAGGCCAACGGCCACATGATGGACAGTTCACTGGTGCAAGCCACCGGCCTGTATGATTTTCGCGCCCGACAATATTGGGGCGAGTGGCTGGACTGGCTGGGCGTGCCCCTGGCGGCTTTGCCGGAAGCTGTGCCCACGCTGCATCAATTTGGCACGATCAACGTTGAATCACCTAAGGGGGAAACGGCCGTTGTCCCCGTCACGGCCATGATTGGCGACCAGCAGGCGGCGCTGTTTGGCCACGGCTGCCGCATCCCCGGCGACGCCGAATCAACGCACGGCACCGCTGCTTACGTCAAGGTATTCCTGGGGGACAACATCCCCTACCAGGAGCATATCAACGTCTACAACGCCTGGCATTTGGGCGACCGGCAAACGTACTGTCTGGAAGCGCCCACGACCGTCATCGGCGCGGCGATTCGCTGGATGCGCGACAACGCCCGGTTTATTGATGATTATGAGGATATTGAGCGGCTGGCAACGGCCGTTGCCGATTCCGGCGGCGTGATGTTTGTGCCCGCCTTTACCGGGCTGGACGCGCCCTACAACGATCCCAACGCCCGGGCCACGCTGCTGGGCATGACCCTGGGCACTACCCGGAACCATATCGTGCGCGCCTTTCTGGAGGCGCTGGGCTACCAGCTACGGGCCATTAAAGAAACGATTGCCCGCGATGCCGGGGTGACGATGGGGCAAATGTTGGTCGGCGGCGGCGTGTCTACCAGTGACATCGCCTGCCAGATTCAGGCCGACATGCTCAACATCCCCATCCTGCGCCCCACGTTTGCCGAGACAACGGCCTGGGCGGCGGCGCTCCTGGCCGGTTTGCAGGCCCAGGTCTGGCCCGATGTGAACAGTTTGCCTCCCCTGCCCGGCACGCATCACCGCTTTGATCCTTGCCCCGTCCCCCCGCGTGATTTGGAAGAGGGTTACGGCCGTTGGCAGCAAGCGATCCGGCTCATCCAATCCTGGCAGTGAATGGCTACAACGAATGGAAGAAAACAACGAATTTTTCTTCATTCGTTAATTTCTAAAATTCGCTGTCGTCTCAATGGAAAAAATTATGAAATTTGGTGTCTGTTACTACCCCGAACATTGGCCAGAAGCACGCTGGGCCGAAGATGCCCGGCTGATGCGTGAACTGGGCCTGAGCGTGATCCGGCTGGCGGAATTTGCCTGGGCCAAAATGGAACCAGAACCGGGCGTTTATGATTGGGGCTGGCTGGACCGGGCGATTGACCTGTTTGCTGCTGCCGGGATGGATGTGGTGCTGGGTACGCCGACCTGTACGCCGCCCGCCTGGCTCACCCGACAGCATCCAGAGATTTTGCGCGTGGATGGGAACGGCCGTTCCCGCAACCACGGTACACGCCGCCACTACTGCCCCAACAGCCCCATTTACCGCCGGTTCAGCCGCCAAATTGTGCAGCAAATGGCCCAGCGGTACGGTCAGGATGAACGCATCACCGGCTGGCAAATTGACAACGAGTTTGGCGGCGGTAAAACCGCTCGCTGCTACTGCCCCACCTGCGCCGGCGAATTTCGCCGCTGGCTGGAAAAGCGCTATGGCAACATCGACACACTTAACGAGGCGTGGGGCACTATTTTCTGGTCGCAAGCTTACGGCGACTGGTCGCAAATTAATCCGCCCGGCGACGACATCAACTACAAAAACCCCAGCCAGCTGCTTGATTTTTACCGCTTCTCAACTGATTCTTATGTTAACTATCAACAAGAGCAAATTGATTTGCTGCGCGAGCTTGCGCCGGGCCGATTCATCACCCACAACTTTATGGGACTGTACCTGGACCTGGACCAGTTTGACCTGGCCGCGCCGCTGGATTTTATCACCTGGGATAACTATCCAACCGGCTTCCCCGACCGCTGGCGTCAGATGCTGTACCCGCCGGGTGTAGACAGCAGCCGTAACGATCCGGCCTACGCCTACGATGTGGGCGATCCTGTTGTGCAGAGCATGGCCCACGCCTTGATGCGTGGTTTGAAGCAACGGCCGTTTTGGATCATGGAGCAGCAGTGCGGGCACATCAACTGGGGCGACGTCAATCCCGGCATTCGCCCCGGCACGCCCCGGCTGTGGGTGTGGCACGCCGTGGCCGAAGGGGCCGACCATGTGATCTACTTCCGCTGGCGGGCCACGCTGCTGGCGCAGGAACAGTACCATTCCGGCCTGCTGGGCCACGATGGCCGTCCCGACGTCGGCTTTGGCGACCAAAAAAAGCTCCTGGCCGAACTGGACCAGCTCAACCAGCTCAGTGTCGCGCCGCTGGACGCGCCCGTCGCCATCCTGTTTAGCTATGACGATTTATGGTCGTTGCAGATGCTGCCCCATCGCCGGGATTTTCATTATTTGCGCCATCTGTACATTTTTTATCACGCCTGCCTGCGCCTGGGCATCAACGTGGATCTGGTGCCCGCCACGGCCGATCTCAACCGCTACAAGCTGGTTATTGCACCGACGGCACACGTGGCAGACGAGGCACTGGCGCAGCGGCTGCACGCCTACGCCAGCGGCGGCGGCACGCTGCTGCTGGGCATTCGCTCCGGCTTTAAAACAACCTCGAATCTGGTCACCGACGAACCGCTGCCCGGCGCACTGCGCGATCTAGCGGGTGTAACGGTCACCAGCTGGCAGTCGCTGCCGCTGGAACAAGCCATACCTTTCAGAAGCTCAATTCCCGATTTTGCAGGGGATGCAACTTATTGGGTGGAAACATTGGCAGTGGAAACGGCCGTTCCCCTGGCCACGTATCAAGATGGATCAGGGGCGGCATTGGCAGAAAATTTGGTGGGAAACGGCCGTGTGCTCACCCTCGGCTTTTACCCCACCCCGCAGCAGGCCCGCACCCTGCTAACGCACCTGGCCAACCAACAGGCCATCGGGACGCTGCCCGATTTGCCCTCCGGGATGGTAGCCCTTCGCCGGGGCGGCGTGCAGCTGCTGCTCAACTTCAGCGAACGGCCGCAAGCCGTCACGCTGGGCACCGCCAGCCACACAGTTGCCACCCGTGATCTGATCTTTTTGCCAGCTAAAACCCCACGCGATTAACATTACAAAATAAATGAGGTAATGGTAGGGGCGACCACAGAGGGTCGCCCAAATCTGGGCAGACAAGGGAGTCTGCCCCTACCCAAATTCGCTATTCTTAAAATGCAAAAGCGTGTCATATCGTCTCCCATTAGCAACAAATGAGGTGAATTTGGGTGAGCATAGTAGGGTGATGGCCGTATCCCCAAACCAAAGTAGTGTATAATCCAACATAGTTACAAGCACACTACAAACTCATTAAAGTTTGATTAGGGTGAAATTATGAAACAATGGGAAACGCTCGATGCGATTGAACAAAATCCAGATGTAGTTAGTGGGGCCTGGGTATTTAAGGGAACTCGGGTGCCGGTCACTGCCCTGTTTCAAAATCTAAAAGATGGTGCCACTGTTGACGAGTTTTTGGAATGGTTCCCCGGCGTTGAACGTGCCCAGGTTGAAGCTGTACTTGATCACGAACTAAAAACCTTGACGTCCGCTGCCTGAAAATGAAAATCCTGTTTGATCAAGGTACGCCAGTTCCCTTACGCCAGTATCTCAAAGAACATACCGTAAAGACAGCCTATGAAGAAGGCTGGTCCACGCTATCAAACGGCGATCTGCTTACGGAAGCAGAAAAAGCAGATTACGAATTATTTGTCACCACTGACCAAAATTTACGCTACCAACAAAATCTGTGTGAGCGTCAAGTTGCTATTATTGTTCTACTTTCAACCTCTTGGCCGCGCATTCGTCCAAAGGCTGAACAAGTTCTTGAAGTTATCAATGCCATGCATCTGGGTGGTTATGCAGAAATTCCATTTTAAATTCTCTTCACTCTCTGTCTTTCAAAAGAAATAATCGTTACCATGCTACAAATCTATGACTTAACTTACGATGAGCTAATCGATTTGCTAACCAAACTAGGCGAGCCAAAGTTTCGGGCGCAGCAGGTGTGGAACTGGCTGTATACCAAGTACGTCACCGAGTTTGCCGAGATGCGCAATTTGCCTAAGGCATTGATTGAGAAGCTGGAGGAAACGGCCGTTATCCACACAGCCACTATCGCCAGCGAACAACATTCCAGCGACGGCCAGACCAAAAAGGTGCTTTTCCAGCTGCCCGACGGCCAATACATCGAAACGGTCCTCATGCGTTACGAGAAGCGGCGCACCCTGTGCATCAGCACGCAGGCGGGCTGCGCTATGGGCTGCGTCTTTTGCGCTACCGGGCAGATGGGCTTCTTCCGCAACCTCACCGTGAGCGAAATTGTGGCCCAGGTGCTCTACTTTGCCCACGACCTGGCCCAAACCGACGAGCGCGTCACCAACATCGTGATGATGGGCATGGGCGAGCCGCTGCACAACTACAACAACACACTTACGGCCGTTGACCGCCTGACCGACGAAAATGGCTTCAACCTGGGCGCACGCAAAATCACCATCTCCACTGTGGGGCTGGTTCCCGCCATCCGCCGCTACGCCGATGAGCAGCGCCAGACGCCGCTGGCCATTTCCCTGCACGCCGCCACCGACGCCGAGCGAGATAAGCTCATCCCCATTAACAGCCGTTGGCCCATCGACGATTTGATTGAAGCATGCCACTACTACATTGAAAAAACGGGGCGGCGGCTCACTTTTGAATGGGCGCTCATCTCTGGAGAGAATGACACAATTGAGCAAGCACGCGCCCTGGGCAACTTGCTGCATGGCATGTTGTGCCACGTCAACCTGATTCCGCTTAATCCCACCGCCGGCTACAGTGGCGGCCCGTCCTCCAAAGAACGCGTCGATGCATTCCAAGCGGAGCTGGCCAATTATGGCGTCAGCAGCACGGTGCGCGTGCGCCGCGGCATTGATATTCAGGCGGGGTGTGGGCAGCTTAGAGACCGGGTGGTCGGTAGTCGGTAATCCGTAATCGGTGAACGGCAATCGGTCGTCTGTTTACCGATTACCGACCACGGATAACCGATTACCAGTGCTAACAACCGATGTACCAACACGGATTGTCCCGGTTGTTGTTGATGCGAATCTCGAAGTGAATATGCGGGCCGGAGGAGTTGCCGGTGTTGCCCGTACCGCCAATCACGTTCCCCTGATACACAATCTGCCCCGGCGTCACGTTGAAGCTGCTGAGATGGCCGTAGAAAGTTTCGTAACCGTTGCCGTGGTTGACGACGATCAGGTTGCCGTAACCGTACACATTCCAACCGGCAAAGGTTACTGTGCCTGTGTCAGAGGCGTAAACGGCCGAACCCTCCGGCAAGGCAATATCTAAACCGGGATGCCCATACCAGAAGAATTGTGTGTAGTTCCGCGAATTAACGGGGAAGATAAACGTACCCGTCCCCACAATAACAGGCCGCACGCTGCCACCTTCTACAGAAGTACCACCCACAGAGGAAAGATCGGGCGGGGTCCAGACAAACAGCTCGCGCACAGCACCAGGAACCATAATCTGGGTGTCGGGCTGTAGGCGGTAGGGGAACTCCAGGTTATTTGGCTCGTAAGCGATGATCTCTTCGGTGGGGATGCCGTACTGCTCGGAGACGCTTTCCAGCGTGTCGCCCGGCTGTACATCGTGCAAAACACCGTCAATGGGCAAAATAATCAACTCAGTCCCAACTTGCAGCAGGCTAGACTCTTCACTGAGGCGGGGATTACCCCCCAAAATGGTCTCCGGCTCGATGCCGTACTGTTCAGCGATGCCGTTGGGGGTTTCGCCGCGCACCACGGTGTGGGTGATGAATTCGTGTTGAGGCAGGGTGCCTTCAAACGTGTGTGGATTAGGTGCCGGGGCCAGGCTGCTGTCGTCTAACACAGGCAGCTCGCCGGTGCCAAACTGGAGTGGATCGCGGGTGGCGTCTGGTTCACTGGTGGCGGCGAGGGAAACGGCCGTATCCCCCCCATCACCCTCCGCCACAGCCACAATACTGGGCCGCAGCCCGAAGCGCCATATCAATAAAATTAGTAAAGCGATGCCCACAATGACCATATGCCCTTGGAAACGCCGCCAGATTGGTTCAAATTTGCTCATAACAATACTCATATCTCAAGCAAATTTCCCCGGAAACTTCCAGCATCAAGCGGCAAACAGGTTTGCAGTTTCCGGGGAAATGGCTGTGATTGATCAACCAACGCAGTTCTGGTAACCGCCGCCGAGACGGTCCAGCGGGTTGGTGCGAAAATCATTGTCGCGGATCTCAAAGTGGATGTGCGGGCCGCTGGAGCGGCCCGTATTGCCGGTAAAGCCGATAAGCTCTCCCTGGGTCACCGTCTGGCCAGGAAAAACGCCAATGCTGCTCAGATGGGCGTAAAATGTCTCAAACCCATTGCCGTGATTGATGACAATCAAGTTACCGTAATCGTAATAAGTGCCTGAGGCAAAGCTGGCGTAGGTGACGGTGCCGGTATCCGAAGCATAAACTGGCGCCCCTTCGCTGGAAGAGACATCGATGGCCGGATGAAAACCGTTATAAAATTGGGTGATGCAACGGCCGTTTGTCGGCCAAATATACGTTCCCGTGCCAAACACCTTCCACTGCGGCTCTCCCGCCGCATTGGTCGCTACCGACTTAGGCGCTGTAAAGTAGAATTGCCCAATTGATGCCCCTGGAATCACCAGTTCAGACTCTGGTACCAGCCGGTAAAAAGGAAACTCCAAATTGTTCGGCTCGTAAGCAATGATGTCGGCTGCCGGAACCTGATACAATTCGGCAATACTTTCAATCGTTTCTCCAGCGCGCACTTTGTGCAGCACGCCGTTCACCGGCAAGATCACCAACTGTGCTCCCACCTGAAGCTGGTTGGATTCCTGACTGAGCCAGGTATTACCGCCCAACAGTGTATCGGCCGAAATCCCATACTGGTCGGCAATGATGTTGGGTGTTTCGCCGCGGGCTACCTCGTGCATCTGAAAATCGTGGGCGGGCAATTTGGTCTGGTAAGTACGGGGATTGGGCAGCGGGGCCAGGCTGTTGTCATTAATGACGGGCAGCGGGCCTTGGGGAAGTGGGGTGGGAGTTGCTTCTGTTTCTTCTGCTTCAGCGATGGGTTGTGGGGTGGAAACGGCCGTAACCATCGGCTCAGTTGATTCAGCCGCAGTTCCCCATTGAAACTGCCCCAGTGCAATTAAAATTAATGCGCCCCCTGCCAATATAAGATGCCCGCTCAAGCGGTGCCAAAAACGCTGCTCATTGTTCATAGCTCAAGCACAGGATGCTATCACAAAGCCCGCCCACAGCAAAAACGGGCCTGTTGCCAGACCCGTTTTCTTACAGTTCATTCACGTTCTATGCGACCTGAATTACATCATATCTTTGGTTAAAGTTTCCAGGAATTCATAGTTGGTCTTGGTACCGCGCAGACGTTCCATTACGGCGGCAGTGGCGCTGCTAATGTCGTAGCCAGGGGTATCCATGAGATGGCCCAACATGCGGCGCATCATGTATACGCGCTGTAATTCGTCGCCAGAGAGCAGTAAATCTTCGCGGCGGGTGCTGGACCGCTCAATATCAAAGGCGGGGAAGACGCGGCGTTCCTGCAAACGACGGCTCAGGAGCAGTTCCATATTACCGGTACCCTTGAATTCCTCGTAAATCACGTCATCCATACGGCTGCCGGTATCTACCAGACAGGTACCGATGATCGTCAGGCTGCCACCAAACTCCAAGTTACGCGCCGCACCAAAAAAGCGTTTGGGCGGGTACAAAGCTGTCGGATCAAGACCACCAGATAGTGTACGACCGCTTGGTGAGACCGTCAGGTTATAACCACGTGCCAATCGGGTGATGGAGTCCAGCAAAATAACCACATCACGACCTCCTTCCACCAGACGCTTGGCCCGTTCCAAAGCCATTTCCGCCACCTTACAATGCTGACGAACTGGCTCATCAAAGGTAGAGCTAATCACCTCACCGTCGATGGAGCGGTCCATGTCCGTTACTTCTTCCGGCCGTTCACCAATCAATACCACCATCAAATGCACGTCAGGATAATTGGCTGAGACGCCGTTGGCAATCTCCTTCAATACGGTTGTTTTACCCGCTTTGGGCGGTGACACAATCAAACCACGCTGGCCACGACCAATGGGTGCAACTAAATCCAGCAAACGTGTCGATAAAATATTTGGCTGGGTTTCTAGTTTTAATTTTTGATCTGGGAAAATGGGGGTTAAAGATTCGTAGCGGGGACGCTTCTTGGCTAAATCAGGACTTAAGCCGTTGACAGATTCTACACGCAGCAGGCTGAAATATTTCTCGTTATCTTTCGGTGCCCGCACCTGACCCATAACCCAGTCACCTGTGCGCAGCCCCAGGCGGCGAATTTGAGAATTGGAAACATAAATATCATCCGGGCCGGGTAAATAATTCTTAGCCCGTAAAAAGCCCATCGTTTGTTTATCATCGTCTACGATCTCTAATACACCGCCGCGAAAATCGTAGCCTTGCGATTGGGCATTGGCCCGTAATATCTCATAGACAAGACCTTGCTTTTTCATGGTGCTAAAGCCAGGAATTTCCATCTCTTTGGCCATCTCGCGCAGTTCAGTAATCTTTTTTGATTCTAATTCGCCAATATCCATACAGGTTTCTCCACGTCAAACAAATTTGTGCTCGTTAAGCACGTGGCATTCAGTCTGCCAGCCACAATAGCGTAACAGACGAATTCATATTTTATCGATGTAAATTTAGGTTTATTGCTTGTACAATTGATTTGGGATTAAGCATGAAGTTGTACTGATTCCAATGATATCAGACAGGGTTGGTGTAAGTTTATGCTATACCTGTTCGCCTTTTTGCGAAGGCGCCAACATTCATTGTCACTTAAGTATTCTATTCTCACTAGCAGTTGAAATGATCAATAATTAAAAATGGCTTCCACAAATTCAGGGGAATTTACAGTGCAGGCTAAAAAATTTAAATGGATTTTAACTTTCAATTTGTCTAAATTAGGGAGTTTACAAGGCATCCTACTAATAGGCGAAAAAAGTATAGCACGGCCTTAACACTCCGTCAACGTTCACCTGAGGTGACTTTTTGGTATTTTGTTACTAGAGGTGATAGCGGGGGGAAACGGCCGTTTCCCCACAACTCTCCAGAGCAATACCGGTTAACCACCACTTACCAGGTCTGAAACAGGCTGCCCAGCCTCTTCCCGTAAATACCGTTCCAATTGGTAAACCAAAGAGCGATTACCCGCATAAAATGGCGTCCTTTGATGCAGCTCCGTCGGTTCAATGTCCAGAACAGAATTGGCACCATCAGAGGCATATCCTCCAGCCTGCTCAATGAGGAAAGCTAAAGGATTCGCTTCGTACAAAAGGCGAATTTTGCCATTTGGCTTTTTTGTTTCTGCCGGATAGCAAAAAATGCCGCCGCGCAGCAAGTTCCGATGGAAATCCGCAACTAATGACCCAATGTAGCGAAAAGATAAAGGTTTGGCATGCTCCTCTTCGCCTTCACTGCCCTGCAACCAGCGCATGTAACGCTGCACCGCCGGGGACCACCGATGATAATAAGCATGATTTACGCTGTAATAGGCCGGCGGATCTGGTAAACGCATGTTCTCATGTGATAATAAAAATTCGCCCAGTTCAGGATCCAGGGTAAATCCATGGACGCCCTGCCCTGTCGTATAGACCAACATTGTGCTGGAACCATACAGTACATAGCCAGCTGCTACCAACTTCCGACCGGCTTGCAGCACATCCTCTTCACGCCCGCGCAAATCCCAATCGACACAACGATAAATGCCAAAAATGGTGCCAATACTCACATTTACATCGATGTTCGAAGACCCATCAAGCGGATCATACACTAAAACATACGAGCCTTTTTTGAACTGCTCAGGAATACAGATAATCTCTTCCCGTTCTTCGGAAGCCATGGCGCACAACCGACCGGTGTGATCACAAACACGAAAAATGATGTCATCAGCAAAGACGTCCAGCTTTTGCTGCTGCTCGCCCTGAATATTAGTAGCTCCGGCGCGCCCCAAAATATCGGTCAATCCAGCCCGGTTTGTTTTATGGGCAATGACTTTGGCCGCAAGGGCAATGTCATAGAGAAGATTTGTGAACTCACCACGCGCATAATCTGGCTGGTACTCTAAAATAAAGCGCTCAATTGTCACAATCTTAGACATGAGTTACCTCCATACACGGTTCTAAAAGTGGGAAAATGAAAGCTGTAAGCAAACGGTTTTTGTGGGATTGTTTGCTTTGCTATTTTTACAAAAATAACAGGGCCAAATAATAAGCAATTGCGACAGTCCACATTAGGGAATCTATACGGTCTAAAGCACCGCCATGTCCTGGAAATAATGCGCCAGAATCCTTAACACCAGCCTCACGCTTAAGCAGAGATATGCCTAAATCCCCAACGGTGCCAATGGTTGAGACCAATAGACCAAGCAGCAGGGCCGGCAAATAATCAATCCCCAACCAGGAACCAATCAGCACTGTAAACACCGTGCCCAGAACGACACCGCCCAAAAAACCTTCTACCGTTTTGTTGGGACTCAGGCGGGGCGAAAGCGCATGTTTGCCAAAGATAATCCTGCCGGCCACAAACCGACCCACCAAATAAGCCCCGGAATCAGCAATCCAGGTGCTTAGCATGGCCAGCATGGTCCATTGCCAGGCCATGTCTGGCAATGTGCGCAGGCGGAAAAAGTGGCCGCAAACCCAACCAAACAAAACAAGCCCGGCCACAGTGGCAAACCAGTTTGCCGGTACAGTCTGGCTGCTTCTCATTTCATATTGCCACAGGGTAAAGGCCGTGACTATGAGCAGACTAAGCAAAAGCAAAGGACCAAATAAAGTTGGCTCTGGCCATCGGGCCAATATCCATTGAATGGCAACAATGGGAACAAGCAGGAACGGTGGCGTGTGCCAGCCAATTTTTTGCACAATCTGGCTATATTCTAATGAGGCAAGTAACAAAATAATAGCCAGGGGGATAAAGTAGAAAAAACCACCAAGATAAATAAGATAAAGGGCAAGTGGACCGAGGGTAAGGGTAATTAAGGCACGCTGTAGAAACATAATTTTTAGGCGAAAGCGTGACGGCCGTATGCAAAAAACATCCGACGCCTACGATGAATTCTCTGTCACCAAACCAAAGCGGCGCTCTCGCTGATTGAAGGCCACGATTGCCTCATACAGCTCTTCACGGCCAAAGTCTGGCCAGTAAACCGGCGTTGGATAAAACTCTGAATATGCTGCCTGCCAGATAAGAAAGTTGCTAATGCGCAATTCGCCGCTGGTGCGAATGACTAAATCGGGATCAGGTAAACCTCGGGTGAATAGATATGAGCTGAACAGGCTATCTGTTAACGATTCCGGCGGAATTTGGTCGGCCAACATTTGGCGCACGGCGTGCAATATTTCAGCCCGTCCACCATAGTTAAAAGCAACATTGAGAATGAGTCGATCGTTGTTCTTGGTCAGCTCAAGCGCTTTATGAACTTTGTCTTGTAAATCCTGCTCCACGCCGGTCATGTCGCCCAGGTGGTGCAGGCATACGCCTTGATCATGCAGCTCCTCCAGCTCCTGGTCTAGCACGCGAGCGATAATTTTCATCAACGCCCGCACTTCTCTCTCTGGCCGGCCCCAATTTTCGGTGGAGAATGCATAAATTGTGAGGATTTTAATGCCAAATTCAACGCTGGCATTGATAATCCGCCGTAGATTCTCAGCCCCGGCACGATGGCCCGCATGTCTGGGCAAGTTACGTTTCCCTGCCCAACGGCCGTTGCCATCCATAATAATGGCAACATGCTGCGGAATTTGATAAGGTTCTAAATCTAGGGGCTTCTCGTGGTTTGACATACTTTTTTTATACTTCCATAATCTCTTTTATTTTCTCTTTGCCCAACTCGTCAATTTCATTCACATATTTATCAGTTAATTCTTGCAAATCATCTTGACCACGAAAGAAGTCATCCTCCGTAATCATCGATTCATTCTTGAATTCACGCAGATCGTTTAAGGCATCACGGCGCACATTGCGCACAGCCACTTTGGCTTCTTCCACACGACTACCCACAAGTTTAGACAAGTCACGACGACGCTCTTCTGTAAGGCGCGGCAAATTGAGACGAATGATTTTGCCATCATTGTTGGGGGTAAGACCTAGATTGGATTTCATGATGGCCCGCTCGATGGCGGAGATGGCGCTGGTGTCATACGGCCGTATGGCCAACTGCTGCGGCTCCGGCACGGAAATAACGGCCAACTGAATCAAGTTCATGGCCTGACCATACATCTCGACCTCCAGCTTTTCTACAAGCTGTGGCGAGGCCCGCCCCGTGCGGTAACCAGCCATGTCTGCATCTAGCGATGTAATTGCTCCACGCATCCGAATTTCAGCCTCATGCAAAAGCTCCTGTATCATCTCAACCTCCTTCGGGTGTAAAAGCCAAATAGATTTTGAAACAAGGCAAGCTCAAGTTTGGCTTTTACTTGGGCAAATCACAAGAAATTTTGACTTCTCTTGCGAAAGTTTTTCTATGATTTGCTGGGAACAATCAGAAAATAAATTTGAAAACGGTCAGGCACTAAGTATACCGACTATTGACACTTCTCACACATTACAAATTGTGGTGCCAATGGACTCGCCCAAAAGCAGCCGCTTAACGCTGTCCTCCTGCCAAAAGTTCAATACCACAATTGGCAAATCATTGTCCATACAGAGGGAAACGGCCGTACTGTCCATCACCCGCAGCCGCATATTTAAGAAATCAATATAAGATATTTTTTTGAACCGCGTGGCGTTTGGGTTTTCTTCCGGATCATCGTCATAAATGGCATCTACTTTGGTAGCTTTAATGAGTACATCGGCCCCAATTTCCATCGCGCGCAAAGCCCCGGCAGAATCCGTAGTGAAGTATGGGTTGCCCGTTCCCCCGCCAAAAATGACCACCCGCCCTTTGTCCAAATGGCGCATAGCCCGCAAGCGAATATATGGTTCGGCGATGGTGCGCATTTCTACGGCCGTTTGCACCCTGGTCACAATACCGGCACGCTCCAAAGCATCCTGCAAAGCCAGCGCGTTCATCACCGTCGCGATCATGCCGATATGGTCAGCCGAAGGACGCGCCATCCCCATGGCGCTGCCCACGGACCCGCGCCACAAATTGCCGCCGCCAATCACAATGGCAACCTGAACGCCTAAATCGTAAACGTCTTTTACAATTTGAGCGACTTCTGTGGCTCTGGTGGGATCAATCCCATATCCATTAGGACCCGCCAGCGCCTCACCCCCCATCTTTAATAGAACACGGTTGTATCGAATTGATGACATACGACTTGCCTCCAATTTTACTACAGGCAGTTAAAAAACGGGGCGCTCAATTGAGCGCCCCGTTCCAAGAAACTTAAACAAAACTTTGCTTATTCACCCAATTCGTAGCGGGCAAATCGTCGCACAACGATGTTTTCGCCAGTTTTGCGAATGCTGTCGGTAATCAGGTCTTTAATTTTGACCTTGTCATCCTTCACAAACGGCTGCTCCAGCAAACAAAACTCTTCATAGAACTTATTCATCCGGCCAGCGACAATTTTGTCCACAACTTGCTCCGGCTTGCCTTCAGCCAGGGCCTGGTTGCGCAGCACCTCTGTTTCGCGATCAAGCTCTTCGGTTGGAACCTCATCCGTGGTGATGTATTGAGGATTCATGGCCGCAATATGCAAAGCCAGATCGTGGGCCAGGTCAGTGAACTCTTCATTGCGGGCCACGAAATCGGTTTCGCAGTTTAGCTCCAAAATAACACCCACGCGGTTTCCGGGATGGGCATACAGTTCAATGACGCCTTCGCTGGCTTCACGGCCAGAACGCTTAGCCGCGCGAGCAGCACCTTTTTCGCGCAAGGTGTCAACTGCTTTGTCGAAGTCGCCATTGGCTCCCTCTAACGCCTTTTTGGCATCCAACACGCCAGCGCCGGTTGCCTCTCGCAGTTCTTTTACCATTTGAGTTGTAATTTTCATTTTTGTTACTGTGCTCCTAAATTATGCTTCGTCCTCGGCGTCTTCTTCGGCCGTATCATCCTCAGCTTCGTCGTCGCTGTCTTCGTCTTCTACGTCGTCCTCTTTGTCATCATCTGCTTCTTCGTCATCTGCTTCTTCAATTTCAACGTCTTCGTCTTCGTCATCTACATCTTCATCGGAAGCGGCTTCACGCATCTTGGCCAAAGTAGATTCACCCAGCAGCACCTCATCATCAACGTCTTCCATGCCGTCAAAGTCAGCACCGTAGCTGTCAACATCGGTGATTGCTTCATCAACGTTCTCTTGACGCAAAGCTAATCCTTCCAGAGCAGCTTCAGCCATTTTGCCTACAATAAGCTTAATGGCACGGATAGCATCGTCGTTTGAAGGAATTAGATAATCAATATCATCGGGATTGCAGTTAGTATCGACCAAAGCGATAACGGGAATGCCCAAGATATTGGCTTCGCGCACGGCCGTTTCTTCATGATTAATATCAACCACAAACAATAAATCCGGCAGACCTTTCATTTCCCGGATACCGCCCAGGCGCAGGTTCAGCTTCTCAATTTCCCGCTCAACCCGCAAACGTTCCCGCTTTTTCAGCAAATCAAAATCACCTTCCTCCTGACGTTTTTCCAGGCGTTTCAGGTAATCAATCCGCTGACGGATGGTTTGCCAGTTGGTCAACGTGCCGCCCAGCCAGCGCTCATTCACGTACGGCTGGCGCGCCCGAGCCGCCTCAAAAGCAACCGTATCTTGCGCCTGACGCTTGGTGCCGACAAACAGCACCGCCCCGCCTTCGGTAACGGTATCGCGAATTACATTGTAGGCATCTTCAATCATGCCCAGGGTTTGCTGCAAATCAATAATGTGGATGCCGTTTCGCTCCGTAAAGATGTATGGTTTCATCTTTGGATTCCAACGACGAGTTCTGTGTCCGAAATGCACGCCAGTTTCTAGCAGTGCTTTCATTGAAACAACGGCCATAAGAGGTATTCTCCTTTGTTTGTTTTGTCGCCTGCGGTTAAAAGATTTCAGCAGGCGCGTCCACACCGTTCATCCAGCCAAAAACTTGCATGGCCCACAAATGCGCACAGTCGCCTGAAGAACTGAAGGGCGCTGCGGCAAATGAATGCAAGCACATTTTGCCTGTCCGGGTGTGTGTTTGATTGGTAATTGATTCTTTTGGGAATCTTTTAATTTTGCCAACAACGAGTTGCAGGCAACGAAGAATTATAACGAAAGCGAATTTATGCGCAAACTATCGGCGCGATTCACGATTCAGACCCGAAGGGTTTTTCAAGCGCTTCCCAGAAGGAAAATGCCGGTGAAACCCTTCGGGTCTCCTAGCAAATTTAAGCAGGAACGGCCGTAAACTTCTTGGCCGCCTCACGCAGTTGCTCTGCCCGATCGGTGTTTTCCCAGGGGGCTTCAATGTCATCCCGACCAAAATGACCGTAAGCGGCCGTTTTGCGGAAGATCGGCCGGCGTAAATTCAGGTCGCGAATAATTGCGC
This sequence comes from Anaerolineaceae bacterium, assembly GCA_002699125.1. Classification (GTDB taxonomy): domain Bacteria; phylum Chloroflexota; class Anaerolineae; order Promineifilales; family Promineifilaceae; genus Leptofilum. Next base: position 60,174 of record PABI01000005.1, on the reverse strand, counting down.
CGGGACGCAGATCAAAGTGCGCCTCAATCAGCTCCACCAGCTGGTCAGAAGAAAGTTCGCTGGTGTCAAACGTTTCTACGCTGATGCTGACCGGCTCCGCTACACCAATGGCGTACGCCAACTGCACTTCGCACCGCTCTGCCAGGCCGGCCGCCACTAAATTCTTGGCCACCCACCGCGCGGCATACGCCGCACTGCGGTCTACCTTGGTGCAATCCTTACCGCTAAAGGCGCCACCGCCGTGCCGCCCCATGCCGCCGTACGTATCTACAATAATCTTGCGCCCAGTAACGCCCGCATCGCCCATGGGGCCACCCACCACAAAACGGCCCGTCGGGTTCACAAAAATGCGCAAATCGTCATCGACCAGGTCGGACGGCAGCACCGGCTTAATGACATGCTCAATGACGCCGGCACGAATCGTCTCATTGTCTACATCCGGGGCGTGTTGAGTGCTAATGAGCACTGCATCGATCCGCTTGGGCTTGCCGTAGCTGTACTCAACAGTCACCTGCGCCTTGCCATCCGGGCGCACCCAGGGCAAAGTGCCGTTGCGGCGCACTTCAGCCAGCTTCTTGGTGAGCAAATGAGCCAGATGGATAGGTAAGGGCATCAAGGCCTCAGTTTCGTTACAGGCATAACCAAACATCATCCCCTGGTCGCCCGCGCCCAATGTTTCCACTTCAGCTTCGGACGAACCGTTGTTGCGATACTCCAGCGCCTTATCTACACCCTGGGCAATGTCGGGGCTTTGGCTGGCAATGGCCGACTGCACACCACAGGTATTGCCATCAAAGCCTTTTTCGCTGCTGTCGAAGCCAATATCCACAATCACCTGGCGCACGAGCTTGTCAACATCCACAAAGGCGGTGGTGCTAATTTCGCCCAGCAGCAAGACAAAACCAGTTTTAATCGCGGTTTCACAAGCAACGCGAGCATTGGGGTCTTGTTCTAATAATGCATCTAATACGGCATCACTAATCTGATCGCACATCTTGTCTGGGTGGCCTTCGGTTACAGATTCCGAAGTAAACAACAGGCTGGGTGCTTTCATAAATGTTGTCATCTACTTTACCTCCAATGGTAAATTGTCAATCGCAGTCAGAGCATTTAGTTGCTGCAATTCACCTATGTGAGCAGGTCATACACTAATGAAGGCCTCCTGACGCAAATCATCAGAATGACATCTCTGGGTTCGCTGCTCAGCGTAATCTCAAAAATTTGTAAAAAAAAAGCCTCTTGACAAGCAAGAGGCTAGCAAAATCTGCGGTTACCTCTTATCTCTCAGCCTGGGCTGACGGATTTAGCACCTTCCCATTTTGTGGGGGTTGCTGCAGCTTCACCGGGCCGATCCCTCTGCTGCTCCTGATAAGATTGTGAATGAATGTTAGATGTTATTGTTACAATAACAAGCCAAATGAGTATAGCCAAATGAAAAAATGTGTCAAGCAAAAATCGTCTGCGCCTATACCCAATTTTCCGGCGGTTCCGGCATACCCAAAATATTGTAACCAGCATCGACGTAGATCACTTCGCCGGTCACACCGCTGCTCAGATCGCTGGATAACCAGAGGGCAGTTTTGCCTACTTCATCCTGAGTCACATTGCGGCGCAAGGGGGCGCGCTCTTCTGTATATTTGAGAATTTTGCGGAAACCGGCAATGCCGGCAGCGGACAAAGTTTTGATGGGACCGGCTGAAATAGCGTTGACGCGGATGTTTTGCGGGCCTAAATCGGCAGCTAAATAACGCGTGCTGGCTTCCAGAGCGGCTTTGGCTACGCCCATCACATTGTAGTGGGGCACGGCTTTTTCGGCACCATAATAAGTGAGGCAGATGATGCTGCCGCCGTCTTTCATGAGGGGAACGGCCGCACGCGTCAACGCCACCAAACTGTATACACTCACATCCATGGCCAGCTGGAACCCATCTCGGCTGGTGTCTACATAGGTGCCGGTTAAATCTTCGCGCTTGGCGTGGGCAATCGCGTGTACCAGGATGTCGATCTTACCAAAATGGTCGCCCGCTTTTTGGAAAACACCGGCAATCTCTTCATCGTTCTCAATATTGCACTCTTCCACAAATTCCACGCCAAGCTCTTCGGCCAACGGCCGTACCCTCCGTTCCAGCTGCTCAAAGCCATAGCTAAAACCAAGTTCACAACCATGTTCATGAAGCGCCTGGGCAATGCCCCAGGCAATGGAATTTTTATTGGCGATGCCAAAAATGAGTGCAGTTTTCCCTTCAAGTAACTTCATATTTTCTCCTCTGAAAATAATCGACAGATTACACAGATTTCGCAGATAAAATAATCTGTGTAATCTGCGAAATCTGCGGATTTTCATTCATGGTGTTGAGCTTGCGCTCATGTCGTCTCCTTCAATAATTTAACCTCCCGCAGGTTCCCGCAAGATGATGGTCATTTATAAAACCTGCGGGAGGTTGCAGTTTCTATTTGGAGACAAACGGATTGTCTGCCAGCCAGTAACGCCAGGGGATGGAATACCACGGTTCCGGCGTTTTGCCCAGGCCGATGCGGGGTCCCACGGCAATCTGGTTTGGGGGCACAGCGGGTGCATCTTCTATCCATATAACCCCATCTGGCTGGCAAAGGTTTGCCCCATTATGAGATTTGTCGATGCGCAGGGCTTGGGTGAGCTTGGCGGGACCGTTGGTCAGTTGGGTGAACGGCCGTTCCCCGCGATGTTCCGTCATCAAAGCCGTGCCGTCTACCGGCTCCAATGCCCGCACCAGCACGGCGTTAGGCCGCCCCTCCTGCCCGGTAACAACGTTAAACAGCCAATGAATGCCGTAAGTGAAGTAGACATAAGCAAAACCGGCCGGGCCAAACATGACGGCCGTTCGCGGCGTGGGTTGGGCATCATTGACGCGCTCACCGTGGCAGGCCAAATCACGCTCTTCGGCATCGCAGTATGCTTCTGTCTCTACGATGATGCCGCTGAGGAGACGGCCGTTGAGCTGGCGCACCAGCTTCTTGCCCAATAACGCCTGGGCCACCGTGCGGGCTGAACGGGCATAAAAAGATTGAGGTAATTTAGAGTTTGTCATTCATGTTGTGTCTTTTCTAATTTCCTGTACCAACGGTAAACTAATCGTGAAACAACTGCCCTCACCCGGTTCGCTTTCAAGCGTAATTTCACCACCGTACAGGTCCAGCAGTTCCTTCACAATAGCCAGCCCCAACCCATTGCCAGATATCCCGGATTCTACGGCCTGTGTGCCCCGGAAGAAACGATCGAAGATAAACGGCCGTTCCTCCTCAAGGATGCCGGGACCATCATCACAAATCTGAATTTGGCACGTGTTCTTACTTTCATTTTGTCCCAAGACTGTTACCTGAATGTGCCCACCTTCAGCGGTATAAGCCAGGCTGTTTTCTACCAGGCGGGACAAAATCTTTTCCAGTTGATACGATTCCATAAAAAGCGTCGGCGCTTGTGCCACCAGTTCTGCCGGGATGGCGATCTGCAAGATTCTGCTTTCGCGCTCGGCTCGTTCCACAAATGGTGGCCAAAATTCCTCCCAGAAATCAACCAAATCAACCGCAGCATCGGACCTTGGTATTTTTTGCGCATCCAGCCGAGAAATGTCCAACAGGTCCTGAATGAGACGAGCCAGGCGATCAATCTCATAATGCAGCACAGAAAAATATCGGGGGAAGTTTTCTGGTTTGCCCTTGCTTAGCAAGGAGACGTACGTCTTGATATTGGTGAGAGGCGTCCTTAGCTGGTGTGATACGTTGGCAATAAATTCAGTTTTTAGCCGCTCCAGCTCTTTCAGCCGTGTAATGTCTGAATGGACGCTGACAAAACCGGTCACTTCGCCGCTGTCACCAATAATGGGGGTGATGGTCACAGCCACATCATACGTATGGCCATCTTTGTGCTCATTAACAAGCTCACCCATCCAGCTTTTTTGGGCCTGCAAACTTTGCCACATCTCGGTGTAGACTGTTTTGGGGGTCTGCTGGCTGCCTAAAACGCGCGTATTTTTGGATCGAAGCTGTTCGCGACTGTACCCACTTTGGCGCTCCATAGCGGGATTGGCATACATGATGTTAGATTCGGTATCCGTTAGCAGAATCCCTTCCCCGGCGCTTTCCAAAATGGCAAACAATCTGTCACGCTCCAGCTTCAGTTCACTTGTGCGCAGGGCAACTTCTTTGGCCAGCCCGGCCGCTTGAATCCGCAATGTTTCATACAGACGGGCACGTTCCATAACGGCAGCGATATTACCGGCCAGGGTTGTTAAAAAGTTAATGTCCCGCTGGGAAAAATCTTCCGCCTCCGGGCTGGCAACATCAATGACCCCAACCACTTCCCGGTTAAGCTTGAGCGGCACAACCACTTCAGATAAAACATTTTCTACTGTGGCAAAGTAATAGTCGTCCTCAAGGACGTTTGGAGCGTAATACGGCCGTCCACTCTTAACCACCTGCCCCACAATACTGTGGTCAAGCGGGATTCCTTTCTCTTCCAACTTGTCGGCCACCGGTGCGTAAGAGGCGTGGGGCCGCAATGCTTCCGTTTGGGCATCATACAAAACAAAGCCAAAGATATGGGGGAACAGCTCTGCCCCGACCGTTTTGGTGATATTTTCCAGAAATTCGTCAATGTTGAGCGAAACGGCCGTTTCCTGCGACACCTGGTTTAAGATCGCCAGTTCTTTGGTCTGGCGCATTGTCTCATCGTAAAGGCGCGCATTCTCAATGGCCACCGCCGCCTGGTTAGCAAATGAGGCCACCATATGGGCATCTTCGTCAGAATATTGGCCAACTTGTTCCCCATCCACACTTAAAATACCGTTGATCTCCCCCTTTACCATGAGAAAGGCACCGATCCAGGCACGTGCCTCGCTATCCTCCGCAAGATTCACCCATGAGGATATCGATCGCATATCGGAAACAACCGTCCATCCAGGAGAAACGGCGATCTGTTCAAAGACCCGTTCAGCCGACAAAAACATATCGCGGGACTCTAAAAAATGGGGAGGAAAGCCACGCGCCTGAACCAGCGTAAATTGATCATTTGCCTTATCAAACCGATAAAGTGAGGCTGATTTGTAAGAAACAACCCGGCCCAGTAAATTAAAAATGTGCTCATACACTTCTTCAAGCTGCAAACTGGTTGTCAGCAAAGCCCCTACTTTCTGCAAAGTCCTAGACAAATTAAGCTGCCGCCGCTCATTGGCAAATAATCGGGCATTTTCTACAGCGATAGCCGCCTGATTAGCCACGCCCTGCAACAAAGCAATCTCTTCAGCAGAAAATTGCCGGGGTTCATGCCAATGATGAATGTGGAGCGTGCCCACCGGCTTATTTTTTACTTTCAGCGGCACGCACAAAATAGCTCGCAGCCCATTTTCTCTCATAGCAGTGGTGAACTTATTGGTGAACGGGATTTTTCTAAGATCGGAGATTAGAACAGGCTCACCGCCCTCCAGAGCCAGTTGGCTGGTAAAAGAGTCGCTGATTGCTATTCGACTGCCCCGAGGAAACACAGCATATGTTTCATCTGCATACCAGGACAAAATAGTTTCCAATTCCAAACCATTCTCGGTCATAAGCGAGATGGAGCAATTGTGAACATTGTTCAAATATACGCGCAAAATCTCCATAACCCGGGCCAGAATTTCATCGCGGTCCAGGCTGCTGGAAACAAACTCTGCGACATCAGACAATATTTCTGCTTCGCGCCGGCGACGGGCTTCGGCCTTAAACAGCTGCGCCCGGGCAATAGCCAGCGCCGCTTGCTGGGCGACAAACTCACCCAGCTCAATATCGCTGTCTAAAAAGTATCGTCCTGTCTGATTGTCAACAAATTCAAGACAACCAATAACGTCGTCTTCCCCGGTAATCGGCACAAAAAGAATTGTTTGGGCCTGGTGCAGCTGCAAATGCGCCCGCTGCCAATCCGGTAAATTTGGCGCATCATGATGCGCCACGATAGGCTGTACTGGCAGCTGCTGCCAACCTAGCCCGTCAATAAATTCGGATAGGCGGTTTTCCTTATAATATTCTGGCAAGAATGTATTGGCATCTTGCTTATCAAGGTGAGTGTAATGGCTGACGACATCCCAATTTAAAATGGAAACGGCCGTTAACCCAAACACCGCACACAACTTTTCTGCCAGCTGGTCTAATTTCTGCTCAATTTCTTCATTACCAGAGAGCAGCGTGACAATCTCTAGAAAGATGCTGGTGTAGCCGGGTGTACCCGTATGATGATCGACGGCCGTTTTAAACGCCGTTACATCCGTCATCATACCGCAAAGATACGTGTTGCCCTCTTCAGCCACGGTGCAGATTCGGTCCCGCAGCCAAATCAGGCTGCCATCTTTGGCCGTCATGCGATACTCAACATGCTGAACCGTTTCGCTGGTGGCCGCTGCCTGCAACGCCGTCAGCACCCGTTCCCGATCTTCTTCAAATAGATGTGTTTGCCAAAATAACGGCCGTAACCAAACATCCAACGGTAAGCCCAACACCTTTTCCGCATGGGCACTCACATACACCAGCTGATATGAAGCTGGATCAGCGATCCAAAAAATGACCTCTGCCTTTGCGGCAAAAGTTTGCAAAAAGGAAAAGTCCGGTAACCGTTGAGGTAAAGAAGTGGGTAGGTCAGATGTCATAATTATTATCGATACGTCACATTCAGGTTTGATTAGACCAATTAATGTGAAGTATCATACAGCTACTGTTTTGCGCAACCAAGTTTGCCGTACAAATGGCTGTAGTGAAACAGATCTTGAATGAACCTATAAGACAAGGATAAATAGAAATGCGTCAAGATCGTTCCCCCTTCGCCCGAGTCTTCATCCTTATCACGACACTCAGCATAAGCATACTGATTCTGTACAAATATAGCGAACAATGGCTGCGCTCCTTCTTACTTTACTTATCAAAGGCAGCCTGGGCCCGCCAAATCGCCACAGAGTTCCCGCCCGCCTGGCAGGTGGCCAGCCGCTTTATTGCCGGCGAGACCAGCCAAAACGCCATCCAGGCCAGCCAGGAAGTAAACAAAAGCGGCCTGTCTGCCACGCTCAATTTTCTGGGTGAAAGCGTCGATACCGCAGAAGATGCGGCCACCGCTCGGGAAGCCATCATTCACCTGATGCAACAAATCCATCAATACGGTGTCAATGCCCACGTTTCTATCAAACCAACCCAATTAGGAATGCACATTAGTCTAGAAACCATCCACAGCAATTTACAGCAAGTGCTTACCGCCGCTGAAAAATATGATACACGCATCCAAATTGATATGGAAGACAGCAGCGTTACGGACACAACCTTAAACCTATACCGTCGGCTGCGCGATGAGGATCAATTTGGCCGACGCGTCGGCATCGTTATTCAAGCTTATCTCTATCGAACTGAGGCTGATATTCAGGCACTCATTCAAGAAGGAGCCTGGGTCCGGTTATGCAAAGGTGCCTACAAAGAACCGGCCCACATCGCCTTCCCCGAAAAAGCAGACACCGATGCTAATTTCCTAAATCTGGCCAAACAGATGCTAAGCGACGAAGCGCGGCAGCGCGGCATGTTCCCCTGTTTTGCCACTCACGATGAAGCCCTGATTCGGGCCATCATCCAATATGCCCGTCAGAATCAAATTGATGCCAATGCGTTTGAGTTTCAGATGCTGTATGGCGTGCGCCGTGATTTGCAGCAAGAAATAAATCAACAAGGCTACCGGGTACGCATTTACATACCGTATGGCACAGCCTGGTATCCTTACTTCATGCGCCGGCTGGCTGAGCGCCCCGCGAATTTGTGGTTTTTCCTGAACAATTTGCTGAAATAGATTTCAGGCTCCAAACAAACGCTGCCACAATGGTGGTCCCAAAAGCAGCAGCCCCACCAGGACTGCCCCTAGCGCCCCCACTAAAACGGCCGCAGCCGCCACATCTTTGGCAACCTTGGCCAGGGGATGGACGTCAGGCATGGTCATGTCGACCACGGCTTCGATGGCTGTGTTCATAAATTCGGCCATCCACACCGCCATGAAGGTTAAAATGAGAACGGCCCAGTCGCGCAGCGGCAACCGCAGCCAAAGCCCCACAACCACCACCGCAACAGTGATGACGGCATGAATCCAGGCGTTGTGCTGGGTACGCAGCACAAACCACCAGCCGTCAAACGCATATTGAAAGCTTTTGGCCCGGTTGTATATTTCTGATTGGTTCTCTGTGGACAAGACGGCTAACCCTCCGCATCCTCCGGTGGACCGGTAATTTCTGCCCCAAGCTGCGCCAAAATAGATGCCTGTGCCCACCACATGCGGTCTTTTTCCTCTGGCTCTTCATGGTCATAACCCAACAAATGCAGCGTGCCGTGTACGGTGAGCAGCTGCAATTCTGACTTGAGGCTGTGGCCGCCTTGTTTGGCCTGACGTTTGGCCATTGGCAGCGAAATCACAATATCGCCCAGATACGCCTCATCTTCCTTCATACCGGGCATGGCTTCACCGGCCTCAAAGCTGAGCACATCGGTGGGCTCGTCGATGCCGAGGTATTCTTTATTGAGCGCGTGGAGCTGATCATCATCTGTGAGCAGCAGGGTAACTTCTAGCGGGGGTTTGCGCTGTTCGTGCCGCAAGGTGACGGTAACGGCCGTTCGCAGCGCCGCGGCAATGGAATGCACCACTTTTTCTTTTTGCTGTACATGAATGCGGTATGCTGCCACTACGTCGTTTCCTCACTTAGCTTCGATTGGACCACATCAGCCGGTAACCGGGGTTGGGAAACGGCCGTTTCCACCACCGCCTGCTCCTCTGCCGACAAAAGTTCCTCGTTGCCCGGATATTTTACTCGAACATGAAAACGGCCTTTCAACGTCTTAATAAACGATTCGCGAATCAGCCGAATATCGCCCAACGTTAAGCCCGATTCATCCAGCTGGCCCTCTGTTAAATCCTCATCAATGAGGGAGTTAACCAGTTTTTCAATCGCTTTTTCGCTGTTTGGCTGCAAGGCACGAGAAGTAGATTCAATCACATCGGCCAGCATGACAACGGCCGTTTCCCGCGTTTGTGGTCGTGGACCAGAATAGCGAAACTTTTCCGGATCAACCTCTTCATCGTCTCCCGCCTGCTCCTGGGCTTTAAACAAAAATCCTTTCACCAGGCGCGTACCATGATGCTCGGCAATGAATTGATGAATCCGGTAAGGCAGCTTATACCGCTTGGCCAACTCCAAACCGTCGGGCACATGGCTTAAAATAATGCGCGCACTGGTCTGGGGGTCCAGCGCATCATGGGGATTCACCCCCTCTTGGTTTTCGCTAAAAAACGGCGGTCGATTCATCTTGCCAATGTCGTGGTAAAACGCCCCCACACGAATCAAACCGCTGTTGGCCTTGATTTGCTCCGCTGCCTGCTCAGCCAAATTGGCCACCATAATGCTGTGATGGTAGGTGCCGGGGGCACGGCGCAGCAGCTCTTGCAGCAGCGGATGATCCAGCCGGGCCAGTTCCTGCAATTGCAGAGTTGTGGTAATGCCAAACAGGCTGCCCAAAATGAAGAAGCCAACCAACGTGAGCGCCGCAGACAGCATCCCGTTGACCAGAGCATACCCCATTAGTTCCAGCATATTGAGCACGTCGATCATGTCCTGGTTCAGGCGGAACACCAAGATGACAGCACAGTACCCAATGGCCGCCGCCAGACCCGCCCGGAAAAAAGCGTTGATCCGCTGGGCATCGTGCAAAGTGAGGATGGCCAAGAGACCGCCGGCGGCCGTATACGCCGCCAGCTCCAACGAGTTGGGGGTTAAAAAGCCGATGAGCGCCGCCAAAATAATGGTCACCGTAATGGAAAAGCGCACATCGTAAATGACGCTCAACAGCATAGAAAACGCCGCCATGGGGAAAATGTAGGTGAGAAAACCGCCGCCGGTGACCATCAACTTGGCCATCGCGGCAAAAACCAAAATCAGGCTGGCCAACACCGTCAGGGAACGGCCGTTATCCCGTACGCGCGGCCAGTAAAATTGGTGCCAATACATAGTAATCAGCACCACAGACAAAAGCGACGCCACAAAAATAGCCCCAACATCCCGCCAATCGAGTTGACTTTGCAGCAAGCCCAGCTGCGTCAACTTTTCAATGTCCAGCGCCGTCACAATGTCGCCCTGGCGCACGATGCGCTCATTGTTGGCAATGCGAACCGGAAACGAGGTGCCTACATTTTCTACGGCCGTTTCACGTAAGGCGGCCGTTGCTTCTGGATCAGGGAAAACGGTGGGCGCAATAAATTGGGGGGCTAAATTGGTCACCACATTTTCTTGCTTGGGCGTTAACTCCAAACTGGCCTCGCGCCGGGCAATAATCTGATAATCACGAACCTGGCTCTCCCGAATATCCTGGCGCATCAAATCCCCCACAATGCGGGAGACTTCATCCTTCACCACCTCATAATCAGCCGCAGTCAGCTCCAATAAATCCAGCCCTACCTGTTCCTGAATGGTTAAATCCTCAATCGCTTGCAGATAGGACAATTTGGTTTCTTTGGTAGCCAGCGCGTCGGCGCGGACCACATCGGTAAAGGAAAGTATCGCGCTTACCAGATTGAGCTGGTTACGACCAATGTCGTTGCCCTCCCGCGAGTACTGCTCCTGGACCGCAGCCCGGGCATTTTCGCGGGCAGTGGTCAGCAGCACCTCGCTTTCATATTGAATGGAACGAGGCGCGAGAATATCTTCACTGGCCGGTTCGCCCAGCGTCACCTGGACCTCGGTAGCGGTGACCAGGTTGAAACTAAAGATAATAGTAAGACCCAGAGTTACTGCGGTGGCAAATACCCAAAGCAAAGAGCCTTGAAGCCATATTCGCCAGCGGGGTCGCTCGTCCTTTTGAGCTGTCATTTTTTAGGAAGGGTTATTTATTTTGCAGCAGTTCACGCACGACTTCGTTGACCAAACGGCCGTCTGCCTGTCCTTGTAATTTGGGCATCAGCTTCCCCATCACCTGTCCCATGCCCTTGGCGTCCGTCACGCCTAATTCGGCAATCGTTGCCGCAGCAATGATTTTTATCTGTTCACGATCCATTTGCTGCGGCAAATACGATTCAATAATCGCCAGCTCGGCTTCTTCGTTAGCCACCATTTCAGGGCGGCCTGCTTTTTCATAATCGGCAATGCTTTCCCGGCGCTGCTTGGCCTGCTTCATTAAGACCGCCAGCACACCTTCATCATCCAGCATTGTCTGGTTATCAACCTCTTCTTGTTTAACAGCCGCCAGCAGCAAGCCCAAAGCGTTTCGTTTTGCTGTATCACCCTCGCGCATCGCCGCAATTCGATCTTTTTGCAATGTCTCTTTAATGCTCATGTGCTGACCTTTTCCCAAATGTCTTCATCTTTTTTCCGTATCTTGGAACCTACCTTGCCAAATAAGGCATCTTTGGGTCAGCTGGGTTCCTCCGCTTACAGCGCAATTAAGATTGTAGCATTGGCAGGATGGGTGTCAACACAGTGTAAAGGCTAAGGTTGCCTTCTTTGCCATCGCTGCGGAATTGATCGACGATGGTAAACCCGGCGGCGGCGGCCAATTCGGCCGTTTCTTCAGCATCAATGTGGCAGGCGTAGCGCAAAGCAAAGCCACCGCGCCGCCACGCCAGCAAATAATCATTTGGCTCCACATCAGCCTCTGTCAGGCCAATTTCGGCCCAATCCTGCACCTTGCGCCGCTGGCGCGCGCTGTCCATAAACTGCCAGTTAGAGATGAGGAGACGGCCGTTCCCCGCCAAATGGTCCTTGATTTCATGCAGTAAGCGCAGCCGGTTCGCCTTGCCCGGTAAATGGTGCATCACCGCCAGACAAGAAATGGCAGGGAACATACCTAACCCATCCAGGCAGCCTGGCAGCAGCACATTACGCTGGTAAAAGGTACCGCGCGCGTTTTTGGCGGCATCAGCCAGCAGCTCCTCGCTAAAATCGATGCCCACAAATTCACCAATGCGGTTGTGGGATTGCAGAAATTCGGCAAAACGGCCGTTGCCACAACCTACGTCCAAAAAGCGGGGGCACGGTTGGGGCAAATGCGGGAGCAGACGGGCAAACCCCGGCTGCGGTGTCACCCGGCTGCCGGAAAACGAATCCGCCTGGGCATCATAAAATTCTTGATTCAGGTCCAGCAAACGCTGCACCACTTCTTCTCGCATCATCATCTCTAAAAAACAGGACGCTGATTAACGTGGATAACGCAGATGAAAAGAAAAAATCAGCGTTCATCTGCGTCAATCAGCGTCCAAATTTTCCTCCTGGCGAATGCGGCGGCGATTGGTGACAAACCAGGCACGGCCGTCTTCCGTACGCACCCAAACGGCGGGCGGCTGATGCGCCACCACCACCCCACTCAGCCAGATCTGTTCGCCCAGCCAAATTTGCACGGCCGTTCCCACCGCATACATCTCTGTCAACCGCTCCGCCACTGCCCACTTTTCACTTTTTACTTCCGAGCCGCGCCAGCCGCTCCAGGCGTTCCGGCTCCGAAGTTACCAACCAATCTAACTTGGACAATTCTGCATAAGCCTGGACAAAATACGGCCGTGCTTCTTCTCTCCGATCCAATGCCCACAAACATTCACCCAGTTCCTCGTAAACAAACCCATCACTTAGCCCGTCTTCAGCCAGCAGCGCCTGCTGCAACGCCAGGGCTTCCTCAAGACGGTTAAGCGAGCGCAGCGTACGCCCCACACACCATCTGGCTATGCGAATAGTTTCCGGCTTGTCTTGATGATTCGCTTCGCGCCAGGCCAGTGCCTTCTCAAAAATGGACAGCGCCCGATTGTATTCACCCCGATCGTGATAGGTCCAACCCAGATTATTGTAGAGAGAACCAAGCCAGCCGGCTGCCCGCTTATCAGGCGTGGCTTCAGCCAGCGCCAACGCCTTCTCGTTCCATTTTAGCTGGTCGCTCGTTTCCGGTTCAGCAATGGCAATCATGTGGGCGGCGTCGATGGTGTGGAAGTCGGCCTGGGGGGTAACGGCCGTTCCCAACGCAAACGCCTCGTGAAACAGCGGTAACGCTCGCTCCGGATCACCCGCCGAGTTAAACGCCCGCCCCCGCTCCAGCAGGCAGCGCATTTTGGGCACGATCATCGCCCCGGTCAACATCGTTTCTGCCTCATCCAGCAGTTGGTGTGCCTCAGCAAACTGGCGGCGCAGGCTGTGTGTGCGGGCTAACTGGCTTAACAGCTCAACATGATAGGCGCGGTCAGCCGATGCTTCTACCTCTGGCAAAAGCTCTTGAAAACGAACGGCCGTTCCCGCCGGATCGTTATAATCCCACAATGTATGCAGCTCAGGAAATTCACTCATTGTTACCTTTTTGAATGGGACACAGATGCACACAGATTAACACAGATGAAAAAACCAGTGTTCATCTGTGTTAATCTGTGTCCTATTAAAATCCGAAGCGGCGCAGCACTGAATCAACCATGTCCACGTAGCTGCCGCCAAAATGGCAAACGTGGCTCAGCAAGGGATACAAACTGTAGAGATGCCTGCGTTCCTCGTAAAAGCCGGGCGGCAACGGCCGTATCGTTTCATACCGCTGGAAAAATGGCGTGCCAAATGAGTTGAACAGGGCAATGTAGGCCAGCTCCATTTCATCAATGCCAAAATAGATGGCCGGGTCCAGGAAGCCGGTGATGCGCTCATCTTCTGCCAACACGTTGGTGGTCCAGATATCGCCGTGAATGAGCGACGGCCGTTCCGGCTCCGCCAGCCAACGGTCCAATCGGCCACCCAACTTTTCCAAACGAGGCACAAACGATTGCGGCAGCCGCCCCAACCGTAACCCCTCGCGCATTAGGTGAAAAATGCGCTGCTCGCGGAAAAAGTCGAGCCAGCTCTCTGTGGCTGGATTAGGCTGGGTAAAGGCACCGATGAGGGTCATGAAGGGAAAGCCAAACGTGTCGGCAGTCACCGCGTGCAGCGCCGCCAGGTGCTCGGCGGCGGCGGCCTCGGCCCGGGGCGAAAAGCGGCTTTGCCCCGGCAGCCATTCCATGATGAGCAGGTGCGGCTGAGAATGCATAACGCCGGGCACAGGCAGTTCGCTGTGTTCCGCCAGATAGCGCAGCATGTTGCCTTCAATATCTAGCTGCGGTTCCGGTCCATCGTCAAACTTCACCACCAGCGGCAAGCCATCGGCCAGCCGCACGCGGTACACCTGCCCAATTTGCCCGCCGGAAAGCGGGGCCAGTTCCTGGAGTTGAGTGGAAACGGCCGTTTCCACCGCAGTGCTCACATCCATTACGGCCGTCGCACAACTAAATTATCAAACGCCACCTGCGCTGCGGGCTGCACAAATGTTCCGGCGTCCAGCGCAATCGTGCCGCTGCTGTAGGCCGTGTCGGTAAACTGGTAAAGTGGCTCATCGTTGACGTACAGGGAAATGGTTTGCCCCAACGCTTCTACCCGCAGCCGATTCACGCTGCCCAAACCTTGCTTGATGGCTGTGGATTCCGTCCAGCGATCCACAAAGCGGGTCCAGCCCTGTTCGCCGTCGCGCCGCTCCACCATATACAGGCCATCGCCGGTTATCTCAAAGCGGTAAAAACGGGTGGTATCTTGCATGCGGAACAGCACGCCGTAGCTGCTGCCCAGATCCCCTTCCAGCAGTCGAGCGTCTACTTCCAAAATGAAATTATCGAAGGTGATATCGGGCAGCGTAGAAAACTGCATGATATTGTTGTCCGTCAAATCAATCACAAGCTGCTCATTAATCAAGGAGGTTTTCCCGGCATTGTCTCCCTCAATGACCCAATTACCCGTTTCGCCCGGCACAAAACCATCGGCATAAATTACATCCGCGCCGGATGCGCCGGGCACGCCCGCGGCATCACAGGCTGCCAGCAGCAGCACGCCAACAAACAAAACCACCTTGCGCCAATTCAAATACATACCGTTCACTGATCACCAATTCCTGATGACTGTCATTAGGGAGCTAACACGAGCAGATCGTCAAATTGGACAACGGCCGTTCCCGGTTCCAGCGTACTCACACCCAGGCCAACGTCACCACCGGTAAATGAATCATCCGTCACCGTTACCAACGGCAGCCCGTTCACTGACAGGCTCAACTCATTACCAATGCAGCTAACCCGCAGCAAATTGGTCGCCACGCCCTGGTTGATCAAATCAGAGAAAACATACTCCTGGTTTGGCGTCAGGTAAGTTACCTGCTGCTCGCCCGTCTGGTATTTGCCGATGGCATAATAACCATCACCACTGATCAGGAAAATGTAAAAATTGTTCTCGTCCTGGTAGCGGCACAGCACCCCATAG
The DNA here is from genome assembly GCA_002699125.1 of Anaerolineaceae bacterium. Lineage (GTDB taxonomy): Bacteria > Chloroflexota > Anaerolineae > Promineifilales > Promineifilaceae > Leptofilum. The sequence goes on along the minus strand of PABI01000005.1, from coordinate 44,863 downwards.
GCATTGTTGTTGGGGCCGCTGGTTTGGCGCGCCTGCACCGTGATAATCACGTCGCTAAAGTCGCGGCCAGCATTGGTCCACCAAATCTGCCCGGTCTGGCTGGTGCTGATGCTCAACGTGCCTTCGGCAATTTCCACCACAGCGCCGCCCTGATTGTACTCACGCCAGCCACAATTTTGCTCGCCGCTAAAATCATCGCGCAGCAAAGCCCCATTTTCGTTACAGGGATCTGCCGCAGGGCCGCTCACGACGGAGCAGGCGGCCAAAGCGGTTGTGACACAAAGCAGCAGCAACCATTTTATGATCCATTTTCCCATGTTGATTCTCCAATGGCTCAGTGGTCTTTCTCAGCCTCGTCTAGTTTTTTATTGAGTCGCTCCAGATCGTCCACAATCTCTTCCTGCTGCCGTGACGTGTATAAATAGTAACCATAAGCACCCAGCCACAAAACGGCAATGAGTACAATTACCAGCGTTAAATTTTCAAACATATTCTCCTCGGGTTTCTGCAAAATTTGTCGAAGTTTACCTAAAAATGGACGAAGCGGCATCCTGCTTTGACCCCCTCTCTACCTCTCCTCCTTTGAGGGGGAGAGAACTGGCTCCCTCTCCCTGCGAGGGAGAGGGCTGGGGTGAGGGTCATTTTTGGGGCAGCAGCCACACGCCGGGCAAGGTAAAAAATGCCGCAACCGCACCCACAACAAAAGCCAGCGTCAGGCCAAACGAATCCGCCAGGGCACCGATGGCCCAGATATTCAAGCCACGCACCAAAAAATTCAGCCCGATAAAAATGCCGTTAGCCAATGCGCGATGCTCCGGAAATGAATCTTGCACCACCGCCAGCAGCACCGGCGTGGGGGAGATCGCCGTCAACCCTAAAGCCAGCAGCAGCGGGATCGCTAACCAGGTGGGTCCATACACAAACAGCAGCGCCAGCAGCGGCGACAGAAACATCAGTAAACCCAGCACGCGCCGCCGGCCAAAACGGTCACTGGCCGTACCGGAAAAGAGCGCTCCAAGTACGCCAGCCCCTTCCAAAATAGAGAGCGCCGCCGCGGCTAACCACAGGCTGACTTCCACCTCATCCCGCATGTAAAGAGGCAAGTAAGTGGTGAGCGACACCACCAGCCCCGTGCGGGCCAGCATGATCCAGCCCAACACTGGAAACACCCGGCGAATCTGTGGCAAGGCAGCGGCCAAACCGGCGGGCATGGTATCGGTTCGGGCCGAGACATCATGGAGGCGATAGTAGAGAACGGCCGTAACCGCCCAGCCCACAAACATCAACCGCCAGATCCCCTCCAGGCCAAACCAGGTGACGCCCGCCACGGCCACAATCGGACCCAGCGTGCGCCCCAGCTCGCCGCTGGCCATGAAGATGCTCATCCCCGTGCCCACGCGCTTGCCCGCCAACCGGCCAATCATCGCCGGCGCCGGGGCGTGAAAGGCAGCAATGCTAACCCCGCCGGCCAGCAGCAGCAGGGCCACCACAAAATAGTTATTCACAATGCCCAGGCTGCTCAGCAGCGTGGCGGTAATCGCCGGGGCCAGAATCACAAAATAGCGCAGGCTTACCCGGTCCGCCAGGTAACCAATGAGCGGATTCAGCAAGCTGGGCAGTTGGGTAAAGATGGCCAGGCTGCCAGTGAGCGTGTAGTTGGTGGCCAGCCGCTCTTGCAGCAGCGGCAGCAGCGGGGCGACAAAGGCGCTGTAAGTGTCATGGATAAAGTGACCCCCGGCAATGGTAAAAATCTGACCGGTGTTGAACTCTTTTTCGGCCGTTTCTTCTAAAGTAACTGTTTTCGGGGGAGATGAGGTTGTTTCACTCAACAGGCTGCTCGCTTTTTCTTGGACCAGGACTGGCAGTCCTGAATTCATTCGGCTGCTTAACTGTATGTAATCAGGACTGCCAGTCCTAATCGGGCAAGGACGCTGATTATACGCGACTTTGCCAACTCTCACCTGCATTGGTGTAAAATAGCACAGCACGATATAATTTGCGCCTATTTTTCAGGAGAAAAGATTTGATTATGGAATTTCTACGTCGTTTGATTTCACCCCGTTTTTCACTTGTTTTGGCTACCGCCCTGCTGTTTTTGCTGCCAACGGCCGTTTTTGCCCAGGAAGAAGATGGCACCGGTGCGGCCGTTACCCTATCTCTCATCGGCCTGGTTCTGATCATCATCATGGTCGTGGCCGTGATTGGCGCTGTTAGCATGGGCATTATCGGCATCGGCTACCGCACCACGCAAAGCGATGACGAATAGGAGCCTGATCGCCACCAAACTCATTTTTTAACACGACAAAACGCCGGAAAAGCCCGGCGTTTTTTACATTGAAGCCGGCTTATGGCTAATGGACCCGTTAAAAAACCAACTGCGGAGAACGCGGAGAGCACAGAGTTTTTTGTATTTCTCAGCGTCCTCCGCGCTCTCCGCGGTGAAATTTTTTTATAATGAACAGAGAACAGTTACGCGAAGAAATTCACAAGCTGTACCGGGCCGAACATGAGGCTCTGGGTGAAGCCGGTACGCTGCGGCTGCTGGAGGAAGCGCGCCGGTGGGATTTGTCCGGCACATTGGCAGCGGGCGGCGTGGTGGTGTTTCCCCATGCCGGCGTAGCGGAATGCGGCCAGCAAATAGCGGCGGCCGTTCATGCTTGCCTGGACACCGGTGCCGACAAAGTGGTCGTCATCAGCGTGCTGCACGCCTTCACCGATGAGATGGAAGCCGCCCGCGTCGCCGTGGCCAACGGCGACAATCCGGCCAACTGGCCGTTTTGGGGAATTCAGGGAGATGGGCTAAACGGCCGTACCGAATACCAACACGATCACGCCCTCATCAGCTTTCGCCACTTTTGGGCCGCCGAAACCAAACGGCGCGGCATCCAAGGACCAAAAGTGATTGAACGCTATCCCTACCTGGCAGGAGGACAGCCCGACAAGCTGCCCGGCATCGACGAACTGGCGCGAGAAGTGGAAGACGCCGTCATCGTTTCCACGGCGGACCCGTTCCACCACGGCATCGGCTACGGCAATCCGCCAGACAAATCATATTTCCCACTGGAAGGCGGTCTGGATGTGGCGCGACAAACATTGGAAGAAGGCATCAAGTTGCTAGAAGATGGCGATTATTGGGGCTACAACCAGCACTGCGTCACCGCCAAAAGCGACGCGCGAGATGCGGGGCAGGTGTTTCGTTACTTGCGCGGGCCGATGAACGGCCGTATCCGCGACCTCACCTACTCCGACGCCACCCAACTATACAATGCACCACCGCCCACCTGGGTCGCCACAGCATTGTTTGAATGGCAGCTGGCCGGTGATCAGTAAGCAGTCAATCAGTGGTCAGTAATCAGTAAAATCGGTTGAAGAATTTTTCGGACGCAGATGAACACAGATTTTTGCAGATATAAAGAGCCAAATCTGTGTTCATCTGCGTGAATCTGTGTCCTATTTTCTAATGAAGACGGACGGGTAGTTGTTTGAGGCCGCGAAAAAGAACGCCGGAGCGCCATTCCAGCTGGTCGATGGGCACAGCCAGGCACAATTTGGGGAAGGTGTCGAACAATGTTTGCAGCCCAATTTGCCCCTCCAGCCGGGCCAGCGGTGCACCCAGACAGTAATGAATTCCCATGCCAAAAGCCAAATGGCGGTTGTCCTGTCGTGTCACATCTAAAACGTTGGGCTGGTCAAATTGGCTAGCGTCCCGGTTGGCCGAGGCCAACACCACGCGCACCACATCGCCGCGCCGCATTTGGTGCCCTTCAAACACAAAATCGTCCCGCACCCAGCGCGTGGTGGAGGTTTCTACCGGGCCATCAAAACGGAGCAGTTCTTCAACGGCCGTTTCCCACAATGCCGGCCGCTCCCGCAAAATCGCCAGCTGTTCCGGATGGTTCAGCAGCGCCAGCGCCCCGTTGCCCAGCAAATTAACCGTTGTTTCATGCCCGGTCACCAGCAGCAGCGCCACCATGCTGGAAAGCTCCGCCTCGTTCAACCGCTCACCGGCCTCTTCCGCCAGCACCAGCGCCGAAATTAAATCATCCTGCGGTTCTTGCTGGCGCAGCACAAACATCTGCCGCAAATAATCGACAAAGGCACGCACCTTGCGCTTACGGGCACTGTAGTTCAAATTCCGGCTGCCCGGTGAGATGATCGCCTGCGACCAGTCGGCCACCTGCGCCTGATCCGCCGGGGGAATACCCAGCAGTTCAGCGATGATGCGCACCGGCATCGGCAGGGCAAAGCTGGCAATGAGGTCGGCTTCATCCGCTGCGGCGATGACAGCCAGCAGTTCGTCGGTGATTTGCTGCACGCGCCCGGCCAACTGCTCCACGCGGCGCGGCGTGAACGCCTGGTTCACCAGCGCCCGCAGCCGGGTGTGGTCCGGCGGATCGGCAAAGAGCATGTTTTCATTGATGAGCCGGTTGAGGGAAGATTTGCGCGGTTTTTGTGCATCCGGCGGCAGGGTGTTGCGCACATCTTTGACAAAATGATCGTTGTCTTTGAGAACGGCCGTTACCTCTTCAAAGCGCGTAATGTACCAAATTGTGCCGCCACTGGGGGAGCGATGGGCATAAATGGGGTCATCCTGCCGCATCTGGGCAAACGTGGGAAATGGATTTGCCTTAAAGGTGGGGCTGAACAAATCGTAGCGGGCAGTGGCAGATGGCTGGGTCTTCACGCTGCCATCTTACCAATCTTGCCCTGTGGTAACAAACTGATTCTGGGGGAGGTTATGGGGTGTCTACGGCCGTTGGCTGATTTGCCGCATGTTCCACCACGGGGGGACGGCGAAAACCAGCCGCTAACCGTACCACCATCAAAATAATGAGAATAAACGAAAGAATCCAGGCAGAACGATTTCGCTTGTTAAACAGCTTGCGCCGCCTTGGTTTAATTGGGGGTTTAGATTCAGTTGACATCACATTTTCCTTCTTTGCCAGAAATAAAATCTGATGTCATTGTAATCCTGCAAAAAGATAAAAACACAGGATAAAATGAGAAATTGATTAGCCAAACCAGCAGATCAAACTGTATTTACCATCCAGCCGGAAAACCCAACCAAAAACTCGCGAAACTGGGGCAAATGCTCGGCAGGGAAATTGTACTTTTCCGGTGCATTGGCCAAAACCACGTCAAAACAGGCCAGCCACACCTGCCGCGCCGCTTCGTCGATGGGAAACGGCGTGTGGCGCGCCCGCATCATCGGGTTGCCGTATTTTTGGTGATAAAGCGGCGGACCACCCAGCAGTCCCACGAAAAACGCCGCCGACTTGCGTGACGCTCGCTCCATGTCGCGGGGAAACATCTCCCGAATCTGGGACGCTTCCAACGCTTCATAAAAATCGGCCAGCATGGCGAAGATGTTTTCCTGCCCCATTGCCGCGTAAATTTCCGGGCTGGGCGCGTTCACACGCGGCGGACCGCCCGGCGGCACATAAAATTGTCGTTCTTCACTCATGGGCTGCTTCCCCTAGTTTATTCGCTCAAGGCAAACTCAATGGCTTCAGCTAAAGAGCGCTGCTGGCCCTGTTCCAGGTAACTATTGGCTGCTTCATGGTTGAGTACGGCCGTTAAACGGCCGTCCAACTGCGATTGCTCCACGGCAGAAAGCGGCGTGCCAATTTCTTTGCGCAAGGTCTGAGCGGCACCCACCAACTGCAAAGCGCGGCTGGCTTCGTTTTGTGTCGCAGCCAGTGCCGCCATATCTTCCAACACATAGGCAATGGCCCGTCCATCGCCAAACTCGTGATTGATCGTTAGGCTTTCCACGTAAAACTGGCGCGCCGTCTCAAAATCAGATTGATCACGCACCACATTACCCAAATTGTTTAATGAGTTGGCGATGGCCCAACGGTCGCCGACTTCGCGCTGAAGCTGCAGCGCTTCTTCCAAGTATTCGCGCGCCTTCGCCAGATCGCCCAAATTACGCACCGCATTACCCAGATTATTCAGCGAGTTGGCAATGGTGCGCCGATCCCCCACCTGCCGCCGAATTGCCAGCGCTTCTTCATTGAGCCGGCGCGATTCGGCCAAATCCCCTTGAAAACGGGCAATGATGGCCAGGTTGCTCAACAAGGCGGAAATCGGCGCAGGCTGATCTAGCTCCCGGCGCAGCGCCAGGCTTTGTTCGTACAGCTCGCGGGCTTTTTCGTACTGGCCCTGCTGCGCCGCCAGCGTACCGGCAGAATGATATGCCTGGGCCACGCCGGATTCATCTTCCAGTTTCTCAAAAGTTAGCCGGGCGGCTTCCAGATGTTTGGTGGCTTCTTCAAAACGGCCGCGTTTGCGCAGCAGTTCGGCTTGAGCCGCTTCACACCACGCCTCTTCTTGTTGATTGTTGTGCTTCTGTGCCAGCTGAAGCCCCTGAACGTACAACTCGCTGGCCTCGTCCCACTGCCCTACCAGCTCCAGCACGCTGCCCAGCTTGCGCATCACGGCCGCTCGCTCCGGCTCCGGCAGCAGGGGCAGCACCCGCTGAAAATATTCAATGGCGGCTTCATTGGCATACTCTGCCTGAGCCGCTTCTCCCGCCTTGAGCAAGTATTCGCGCTTTTTGGTTTCGTTGTCGGAACGGCCGTAATGATATGCCAACAACCCTACATACTGCGACAGCGACTGGGCGTAATTTTTCTCGATGTACTGCCCAATTAAATCATGCAGCATGGCCCGAGTGGCAAACGGCAAACTTTCATAGGCCACCTCCTGCGTCACCACATTTTTAAACAGGTATGTTAGCTCCGGCTCTGGCGTGTCTTGCGGTGTTAAATCGAGCTGTTCCAATGCTTCCAAATCCGACTTTACCTGCTGCGGACGGCCCAGTGGCGGATACGCCCCCCACAGCATCGCCGCCCGGAACAAACGGCCGATCACGCTGGCAACCTTGATCGTGTTCCGCTGGCTCTCGGTCAGTTGATCGATACGGCTCAAAATAAGGCTGTGCAGGCTGGTAGGTAAATCCAAATCTTGCAACGTTTGGCCGGCAATGGCGGATTGGCTCTGCAAATAATTGAGCAGCTCTTCAATGTAGAACGGGTTCCCCGCAGCACGCTCGGTGATCTTATCCCGCAACAGGCGGGGAATCTTGATTTTGGCGCGGGTCAGCTGCTCCATCTTCAACGACATCAAATGCTCCGCCTCTTCGGGCGTAAATTCATTGAGCTTGATCTCGGAAAAATTAGGCATCTGGCGGAAAGAGGCGGATTGCACCCGGCTCATCTCCGGGGATCGCACTGCCAGCACAATCAGAATGGGGCGATCAGCAATGGAACGCACAATGGCTTCCAGTAGTTCAAAGGAAAGCGGATCGAGCCAGTGGCAATCTTCCAGCACTATGAAAACGGCCGTTTCCTCCGCCCGTGCCCGCAAACATTCTACCAGCAGCGACTCCAGCGACACTTTGCGCAGCTGGGCATCAAACGACTGCGTTAGCTCGTTGTCGGGGATGGTCAGGCGCAGCACGGAACCCAACAGCGGCAGGCGGGGCAGCAGTGCTGGATTGATGCGCTGGAGCTCTTCGGCAATGTGAGCAATTTGCGCTTCGGGCAGCATCTCTGACGTCAGCCCAAAGAAATCTTGCCAGATGCGCTGCCAGACCAAATAGCTGGTATTGGTGCCATACGATTGGCATTCACCACCAAAGCCCAAAAAATCCTGCTCGCCCGCCAGCCGAATAATTTGGGCCACCAGCCGGGATTTGCCAATACCGGCCTCCCCACTGATGGTAATGACCTGCCCTTTGCCGGCCTTCACCTCGGCCATTTTTTCTTGGATGAGTTCTTGCTCGGCAGCACGGCCTACCATGGGTAAGGCATATTGCGGCTCTTGCAAGCGAATGGTGGATTGCGCCTGGCGTCGGGAAATGGCGTACACGGCCACCGGGTCTGCTTTGCCCTTCACCATGATTGGGGTCAATTCTTCCCTGGCAAATTTTTCACCGGTTTGTTTGATGGTCGCTTCGGCCACCAGAATTTGGCCAGGGGCGGCGGCCTGCATGAGGCGTGCGGCCGTATTCACCGCATCGCCCAACGCCCCGTAGGTCCGGCGCGTGGTGCCGCCGTAGGCGCCGGTACGCAGGCGGCCCTGGCAAATGCCAATTTGCAGCGGCGAGATGTAGGGCAAGCGTCCCGCCAACTCTTGCAGCTCCAAAGCAACGTTCACGGCACGAATGGTATCGTCTTCATGGGCAAACGGCGCGCCAAACGCCGCGTACAAAGAGCTGCCCTTGTCGCCAATGGTCAATTGCAGCAGGTTGCTATCGTAGCGGGACAAGATTTCCTGCACGTTTTGCACAAAGGTGTCCAGCTTGGTCTCGGCCTCTTCATCGTCATCATAATCAATGCCAGAAAAGCGCACAAAGAGGGCCACGGCCGGGCGCAGCTCCGCCAAAAACTCACCACCCCCTTCAACCAAACGTTTGTAAACAGGCGGCAGCAGCCAGCGGCGCGTAATCGATTCGTCCAGGGCATCCGGTGGAATGGGCGGCCAGTAAGCGGGGATGCTCATATTCTCTAGGTTGTCTACCACACCCAATTGCGCCCCGGTAACGGCCCCGCGCCGCCATGCTTTAATTTTTACGCGTGGTCCCAAATTATCGATGGTGGCCTCATCCAGAATGACTTCCCCTTTTTGGGCTTCGTGCTCGGCCTCTGCCAGGCGATCCAGGGTTTTGCCGGCCAACACCTCAATAAGCTGCACGCTGGGATTCCCAATGAGAAAACGACGAGCGGTGCCGGTAACAACGGCCGTTTTCATCGCCAACGTAATTTCACTGGAGGGAGTCTGAATGGTTTGCGCCTGCTGCATCACCGCCTGCATCGCCAGGGCACAGGAAGTGGCCCGAAAGCCATTGTCACCGTCCAACCAGCAGGTAATCGCATCCCCGCTAAAGCTGATCACGCTGCCGCCGTAACGCTGCAGCTCATCAACCAGCCCATCGTACACGCGATTCAAATGCTTGGTTACTTCTTCCGCGCCCCGCTGTGGCCCCAGATCATGCACCAGCCGCTCGGTAAGCGGGGTAAAACCGGAAATATCGGCAAACAAAGCGGCACCCTGTGCCGGATCGGGCAGCTTCTCACCCCGATACAGGGCTTGTCGCCGGTCCATGGGAATATAGGAAATCGGCCGTTCCATACGACGTTTTGGGTCTCCTGAGAGGTGCTGTGGGTTGTTAGAATTGGTCTGCTGATTCTGCTTCGGCTCTATTATACGAGAGTTGGCACTTTGTGCAGGGTGAAAATTTGTAAGTCATCAAAACAAGAGGTGAATGCTAAGGTAAAACGTGAGACGTGGAACGTGATTAGAGGGAATCACGTTCCACGCTTCACATTTTTACACAAACGGCACGAAATAACCTGATTTACTGACCTGAATCAAACTTTCTAAACAAGTATCTTGTGTACAGCGAGCGACGTTTGTTTAGAACAGTACTTTCGGGTCAGTAGATGGTACGTTTAATGAATGGCAATCGCGTCAATCTTGTTGCTGTCCAGCCCATTGGCGGCGCCGTCCCAGAACACGGTGAAGATGCAATCCGTGTAATCGCCTAAAGCGTTTGGGCTGCAAACCAAGACGAGTCCGTCGGCGCTGCTGGTCGCCAGATAGAGGTCGCCGGTCTCGTCATCTTGATGCACAGCCACGATGCTGTCCTGACTGGCGCTGAGAAGCGGAACAACATCGGAACCGTCAAAGTAGATGGCCCAACTACCTGCCGTGTCCTCACCCAAACTGGTAGGCGTAAACACGACCAGGTCGCGGCTCTTGGCATTGAGGCTGCCAGCTTTAAACGGGCCATCGGTGCTGATGACGATACGGCCGTCCGCCAGCACCGTCAGCGCGCTTATCGACTCTTGTGGCGTCTTCAAATCTACATCGGAGCCGTCAAAGTAAAGCGACCAACTGCCACCGGTCTCTTCACCCAACGTGAATGGCTCAAAGCGCAGGATATCGGAATTATCGACGTTGCTGCCGCGCGTAACCGGAGCATCCAGGCCCGGCAGGTAGAAATCGTCAGCCACGGCGACGAGCAAACTGCCGTTGGGCAGCCAGGCAAACGCCGTCACGTTTTGCCCAGCCAGCCCCACGTCGGAGCCATCGAACAGCAGGGACCATGCGCCGCTGTCCAGGTCAAAACCCAGCACGTCTTCGCTACTGTAGGCAATGCCGTCCACCATGCCGCTGGTGGGCGTACTCAGGTAAAGCGTTTCGCCCGTTTCCATCGGTTCTTCAATAATGGTCAGCGAGCCGCTCACCGATGACGGCAAGTAGCGGTCGTCTGGCAGGTTCAGATTGCCGTTAGGCAGCGGAATCGTGCCGCTGAAGTAAACGTCAATCGTGTACATGCCCGCCGGCAGCGGCAAAGCAGTTAGCGAAGCGCGCCCGGCAAAGTCGGTGATGACGGCCTCGGCATAGGTGCCATTGTCGCCCGTGATGATGAAGAAGACGGTTTTCTGGCCAAACGGCCGTCCCGACGCATCTTTCAACGTGGCCACAAAAGGCGCCAATTCACCCACCTCAACGGTGGCATTGGCCGGTTCCAGCGTGAGCACAGTGGCCTGCTTGGTGATAGTAAACGGCGCGGTGTCAAACGATGCCTGATAAACCGCATCGCCGCCAAAAGTCACCGCCAGTTCCGTGCTGCCCGGCAGGCCCAGCAGCGCCAGCGTCGTGGTGGCCACACCGGATTCATCCGTGAGCACGGTGCGCGTTTGTGAACCCACGCGGAAGCTAAGGAACTGGTTAGCAACGGGTTCACCATCGGCAGCTAATTGAGCACTGACACTGATCGCGGTGCTGTACGCCCCAGACGTGGGCGGGGATTGCAGGGTAACGGCCGTTTCCAACAAATCACCTTCAGCCGTACCTGCGCCGCTGTAGTAAGCGCCCCAATTCGTCGCCGCGCTGACCAAACCAACACCGTTGGCCGCCTGCACAATAAAGCGAACCTCGTCAGCTGGAATGCCGTTGAGCGGCAAGGTTGCCGACCAGACCGTGCTGTCGTTGGCGCTTTGCACCAGATCGATCGACTGCCACTTACTGGCCATCGCGCCGCTGCCGGTGTAGGTCACCCATACTTCCTGGATGCCTGCCGCCACATCACCGGTGACGCGCGCCTGGAAGGTCACGCTGTCTTCGCCGGGGAAAGCATTCACCTGGGTGATGGCCGGTGGCGCGGCCAGGGCAGGCACGTTGCCTGTCACCAGCGACTGAGCAATGTAGTCGCTGTAGTACAGCCGGAAATCCATCGCATCGAAGCGGCGCAGCGTGCCGGTAAGCGAAGCGGCATTGTCCGACAGGAATTGGGCCGGCGTCACGTTTAACTGCACCGCGCCAGACATCCCCTCAACCAATTGGCCAAAGTAATTCACCTGGTACGGCTGCATCGGGTAGAAAACGCTGCTAACAAACGGCGGATGCACGCCGCGAATTTCGGTGGTGGCTGCGCCAGTCAACGGCAGAATGTTGGGCACATCGGTGAAGTCACCGCCGCGGAAGCCAACGCCGCGCAAAACGGTATCGGCCACGCCCACGTTGAGCGATTCCAGCGGCAGCACCGGTTCGGCCGGATTCACCACCACGCCATCGCTGCCGCTCAGGTAAGAGGCAGTTACGCTGCTGGGCACGGATGTGCCCACAATGTCCAACTGCTGGTTCACCAGTGTCAGGTCTGGTTCAAGAGTCAGATCGGCATAGGCGAGGCCCAGCGTCTGACCGGGATTGCTGGTAAAGCCGGTCGTGCCGCCGATCACCGAGGGATCGCCGGAGGGATTGCCGCGCCCCGCAGGCATGTCGATTTTGAGCATGGGCAGGCCAAACAGGGTGGCTTCAATGAGCGATTTTTCGTGCAACGGCCGTAACTCTTGCGTTTCCATCAGATAGGTTTGCTTGGCCGCAGCCAGCGCCTGCCCAATGGCCACCGGCCCTGTGCCGGCTCGCAGCTCTTCGCTAAAGGTCAGATAAAGCCGCTCGCTGTATTCGATAAAGTCGGTGTCGCCGTACTGGTAGCCGGTCCCGGCAATGAGCGTAGCACCCTTGCTGGCAAACGCTTGGCCCCAATCCGGTTCGGCCGTCACGCCGGGCACACCATGTTCATTCACGATGTTGTAACCCGCGTGGCAGCCTGCGCTGAACACCAGAGCGTTGGTCATGTCCACGCTGGAAGCCGCCAACTCGGAAGCCAGCAGCCGCGTGCTGTAATCAGCAGCCAGGGCGCTGCCGGCGCTGAAGTGGCCGGCCAGGAAGCTGACATCGTACCGGTTGGTCAGCAGCAGGTTACGCAAATCATTGGCCGTCCAGGAGGCCGGATCGGTTGGGGCAATGTGGCGCGGGGTGATGAGCGTGGTGGCGCTGCTGCCCAGTCCGCTGGACAACTCGCCAGCCACCGCATTGGCGGCGTCCGCCAGGAAGTCATAGCCGGTCACCAGTGCCGAATCGGGTGTGTCTACCACGCCGTTAGCGGTACTCAGGTAAGCATCCAGCATCGTCACAACCTGCGCTGGCGTTTCCACCAATCGGCCCACTGCCAGATCGGGAATGGGCAGCGTGTCGCTTTTGCTGGAAAGCTCTATGGAAGCGCCGTAGCGATCCTGGCCCAAAACGTAGCCCAGCCGCAGGCTGGCCTGCGAAGCGGTGTTATCCAGGACGGGCGGCACGTAGTTACGCTCGTTGGCCAACAGCGCCTGGTCGGGGTGACGGAAAAAAGGAATCACATCATCGTTGCCGATGATGACGATGTAAGCCAGCGGGTTGAGTTCGCGATAGCTGTCCACAATCTCTTTGATTGAATAGGCCACCAGATTTTTGGCAAAGGGGCAGGACGGGTACAGATCTGCCTGGGCATTGGCCGCCGCCACGCGGGCATCACTGCCCACATCGACAATGACGCCGTTGACTTCGGGGCGAGCGGCAAAGGTTGCCAGACGAGCCTGCATGGTGGTGAGGTCGCCGGACATGCGGCTGGTGTCGGCCAGGATGATGGTGTTGGTGTTGTTGGATACGGCCGTATGCGTACTACCAGGCAGCGCAGTCGTCACATCACCACAGTTCCCAGCCGTTTGCATCACGTTCAACGTGAAATCGTTGTTCGGGTTATAAGCACCATTGCGGCCACGAACACGAATGTAAAAGTCACCGCTGTTTTCCCAGGTGTTGAGCTGCACACCTTCGCCAGCCGTGCCGTTGAAAGCCGAGACGGCAATCAGGCTGCGCATTTGGGCGCTGGAGAAAGCGTCAGGGCTAAAGGCATCCGGGCTGAAAGCATCCGGTGAGAAGGCATCGGGTGAAAAAGCATCCGGGCTAAATGCGTCGGGGCTAAATGCGTCGGGGCTAAATGCATCGGGGCTGAACGCATCAGGACTAAAGGCGTCCGGGCTGAACGCGTCGGGACTAAAGGCGTCCGGGCTGAACGCGTCGGGACTAAACGCGTCGGGTGAAAAGGCATCCGGGCTAAACGCGTCCGGTGAGAACGCATCGGGTGAGAACGCATCCGGACTGAATGCATCAGGGGCAAATTCAGCCGTGAGTTCGACCAAATCATCGGTATCGTCCAGCGTCAGCAGCGATTCCCACTCGGCGGCGATATCTCTGTAGACAGTAAGATCGTAGTTGGCCGGCAGATCGGTCAAGGTGATGACCAATTGACTGTTTGGCTGAACGGAGAATTTGTACCAGCGGGACTGTCCGGCCAGGTCCAGCCGCTGGCTAACTTGCGCGCTTTGCACCTCTGGCGAAACGCTGTCTGGCGTAAGGCTGAGCTCCAGCGCGCGCGGCCAGGAATCATTGCCCTGGCCGGTGCGAATGCAGCGACTGAATTCGGAAGTGCCATCGTAGCCAGTGGCCAGGGCGGTGAGGGTAACATCGGTGAGGCTGGTGGGAACGGCCGTCTCAAAGCTGGCATTCCCGTTACCATTTGTGGTCACCACTGTGCTGCCCAGCCACGCTTGTCCCTCGCCAAAACCGGAGCTGTGGCAGCTGTCGCTGGCAAAAAAGTCAAGCGTGTAGCTGCTGTTGGCGGCACTGTTAAGAATACCTTCCACATCCAGGCTTGAGCCTGTGGGAACGGCACGGATGAGGTTAGGGCTGTTTTGACGGCCGTTTGCACCACCATCTGTATCCCCAAGATCGTTGGCGGTCTGACCATCCCCTTCTAGGTCAATGCCCAGGCCGCCATTGCCAAAGATAACATTTTGGCTCAGCACGTTGCCGCTGCCCGCAGCAACCTGGATGCCGTTGGCACCATTGTCGCTGATGATGTTGCGTTCGATAAGGCTGTTGCTGCCGCTTACCACTACACCGCTGCCCTGCCAGTTTTGAATGGTTAGATCGCGCAGGGTGATGACATCACCGGCTAGAATCAGGCCATCAGACGAGCCAGCCTGGCTGCCGTCTAGCACCACGTCAATGGTGTTCCACAAATTGGTTTTAAGCAAAACGGAGTTCGTGATAGCGGGAAGCGGGGAAGTCGGAAAAATAACAACGGTGCTCAGAGCACCCACTTGGAACTGGATAATAGCGTTGCCGCTGGGCAGCGCATTGGCCGCCTGAATTGCCTCACGCAAGGAGCAGTGAGATTGGGTGCAGGCCCCGTCATCTTCATCAGCGGTGGTGTTGACGGTGTAAACGGCCGTACCCCGCCCGCTGGCCAGAACTGAAGTGGTAACAAACAAGACAAATAAAGCTGCAAGGAACAAATAAAGGGCTCGCCAAAGATTCGATCGTCGATTCACGCTGTCCATACCTTTTCTCTCTTACTTACCAAGATGCAGCACACGCCATAAGCGGCACTGCCGTTACTCCAAATCCTGGCTTGGGTAAACAAATATTCAGTTTTGGCTCCACCACAAGAAATTACTGATAAACAGGCAACGAAGGGTTTTTGTTTTTTTCGCAAGGTTGTTGATTGGCATTTAGTGCCATCTTGCCATAGTTTGACGGGGCATACTTACAAATAGAATTAATGGTAAATTTATGCTTGGGGTTCCGCAGGACACCTGTAAAAGCGGGAAAGTCTTGAAAATCAAAATAGTCTGATGTGCCCGCTATTACTTGCAGTATAGCAACCAGGGGCGGCTGAACCTGTGAAAAAGCGGGGGGAATTAGGTGAAAAGGGGGTAAAAGGTCGAGAGGTGCGACGCACTTTCTCAGATGATAACAGTCTCTTTACAAGTGCGTCGCACCTGACGGTTACGTTTTTTGTGGATCGATGGGCAACCCGGCCAACTCCATAATTTTGAGGGCGTTGGTGGTGGGGCATGGGCCGGGATGCAGCTTGTAGTCAAAGACCATACGGCCGTCTACCACATCATCCCGAAAATGGACATTAACCAGCTTGGGCGTCTCTTCCACCAGCTGCACCAGTTCCAGATCGTGCGTGGCAATAGCGCCCAGACCGGTGCCCTGGGTGAGCGCCTGAATGTAAGCGCGGCTGCCGATGAGCCGCTCCCGATTATTGGTCCCCCGAAAAATCTCGTCAATGAGGAAGAGCAACGGCCGTTCCTCCTCATCTTCCAGCGCTGTGAGCAATTGAGACAGGCGACGCACTTCAGCATAGAAAAAGGAAAAGCCATCGGTCAAAGAGTCGGCCACGCGGATGGTGGCAAAAAGGCGCAGCCAGCTGGCACGGAACGATTGGGCCACGGCCGGACCGCCGGCATAGGCCAAAACCAGATTCACGCCGATGGTACGCAAAAAAGAGCTTTTGCCGGCCATGTTGGAGCCGGTAATCAGGTAAATCGATTCCTCGGCATCCAAATGCAAATCGTTGCACACGCGCGGCCCACTGGAAATGAGCGGGTGGCCCAGCCCAGTGGCGGTGAGCGTAGGTGAATCCGATACAGTCAGGACAGGCCAGGTCCATTCGCCGGGGTTCAGGTAAGCAAAGGTAGCCAAACTGTTGAGGGCTTCCAATTCGTACCAAACATCAAGCCAAGAGGGCAGCTGCCTGGCTAAATCAGCCCGGCATTGGTCCAGTCGATAAGCAAAAAAGATGTCCCAGGGCATAAGAACATTAAGCACAAATCCCAGCAGCCAATTTTGCCGCAGCCCGACGCCCGTCATGACGCGCTGAATACGGCCGATGTGAGCCGACGGCCGTTCCCCCACCGCCAAAAACGGCTGGCAAAGCTGCTGCACCTGGGGCATCTGGCGAAAGTGCCACCGCTCCAAAAAGGCAAACACCTCGTTGAGCACCCGCAGACGGTCGCTCAGAAACATAATGTCGCTAAATAAAGTGGCCGTGCGCTGAAAACCCAGGCTGATGAACAGCACGCCATAGAGCAGAATGGTGCCAATCCACAGCGGCGGCCAGTTCCATAATTGGTAACCGGCAAAAAGCAGCCAGTTCACAACCGCCAGCCCAGACAAGCCGATGAGCAACGGCCGTAACGAACGTCCCTCATTTTCCGCTTGCAGCCAATCGACCAGCTCCTGGCCCGCCCACTGCTCGCTGCTGTTGTCCACGGCCAGCGTGGCATGCAGCGCCAACCGCTCACGAAAGCGCGTCTGGCCGGCCAGTTCACGCACCCGCACCTGGCGCGTCAGCACGTCGGCCGCTTTGGGTGACGGGTCAAGCAGCCAGTGGTGCAAACGGTGGCTGCCTTCACGGGAAACGGCCGTGTCCAGCAAACGATGCAGTGAAAACTCACCAACCAGATCAATATCGAAAGCAAATGGATGATCGGACACCACCGGGAATGATTTTGGCGCAGGTAAATTGTGCCAATCCAGCGTCATGCGGGCGATGTGCGTCTGCTTCATCTGCTGCCAGATGACAAAACGGGTTACGGCCGTATCGATTCGTCTGTGTATCACAACGGCTACGATGAAGGGAATGAAGGTAACGGCCGTTACCCACAGCCACACCACCGGCCCCCACTGCAAAAAAGCCCCGCCGCTGCCTAAAGCGCCCAGTGCAAACAAAATCAGCCGCCAGCGAGAAAACTGCTCGCTGCGCTGCCGCAGGCTGTTCAGCCGGCGTTCCAACCGGGCCAGCTGGTGCTGTAAAAGTTGAAGTCGTTTCGCTTTATCTGTCATCAAGGCCAGGATTATAGAGGAAGCGGTTCATAAAAGAAACCGGATGACATTTGTCACCTCCCAGACATGACACTCCGCCAAATAACGCACCGCGTAATCTATTTTGTAAGTATGACGGCCGTATGATCAATCTTATTGTTTTAGTTGTGGGATTGTCCTGAATAATTGTCCTCACGATCACACATGAGTGTCATCGATATGATATCCATTAAGCATTTTTTCGGAAAAACAGGTGACGGCGCATGGAGCGTTAATGAAGATGGCCTGATCACGTTCTGGAATCAGGCGGTGGTAAAGCTGCTGGGCTATTCGGCCGAAGAAGCAGTCGCCAAACATTGCTGGCAGCTTTTGGCCGGACTTACACCAGAAGGCGATCCTTACTGCGCCCCCATTTGCCCGGTGCGGCAGGCGATCAAGCAGGGCATCCCCATCACCAGCCTGGATTTGCAGCTGCGTCATCGCAATGGACAGTATATTCTGGCCAACATGAGCACCATTCCGCTGCCCGAAGAGATTGACGAGAGTGTTTTGGTACATTTGCTGCGCTCTGAAAAGCAGACAAAACAAACCTTCCAGCCTTTCCGCATTTATTTGCTTGGCCCGCTGGTTGTCACCCGGCAAGATGGCACCCAGGTTAACGGACCGCTGTGGAACCGGGTAAAAACACGCGCGTTGATGGCTTATTTGGCAATGCAGAAGGGAACGGCCGTTTCCCGCGAGCAAATTCTGGAAATGTTGTGGCCAGACCTGGATTACAAGGCCGCCATGCACAACCTCAACACCACCGTTTACAACCTGCGCCGCAGCCTGGAACCGGATTTGGAAAAAGCCAGCCATTCCCGCTACCTCCTGTACCAAAATGGCTGTTACCGCTTGGCCGAAGCCCAATCCAATTGGCTGGACGTGGATGCGTTTGAGACTGGTGTGCGGCGAGCGCGACGTGAGCAGGATGCGGAAACGGCCGTCAAAATTTACAAAACAGCTCTGGCCTTGTACCGTGGCGATTATTTGTTCGACCTCACTGACACCCACAACTGGGTGCGCGACCAGCAGTTTCGCCTCCAGGAAATCTATCTCTCTGCCCTGGCCGATCTGGCCCAACACTACGAAAATTTGGGCATGGAGGAAGAGGCCATTGCCATCTACCAGCAAATATTGTTGGTAGACTGCTGCCAGGAAACAAGCTGTCGCAAGCTGATGGCCCTGTTTACAAAATTGGGCAAACGGTCTGAAGCCATCCAGGTATGCCAACGGTTGGCCCAATGCCTGGCCAATGAGCTCGATATCATCATGAGCGACAAAACGCGAGCGCTGTACGAAAAAATACGCAGTGCTTGACCACGTCGTTCCAGGTGCAACGCACTTTCCCGAACCAATTTACCCGTCAACCAATTACGCAAGTGCGTCGCACCTTCTGTTTAGATTTGGTTGAGTTTGGCATGGCATCCTCCTCACAGGAGATTTACCATGCCCAAATGCGCCCATTTTCCCCGTGTTGTCCTCTTTTTATACGCGACAATCGCCTGGCTGATTGTGATCCAAATCGCACACGCTCTCATCTTCCACTCCCCTGCTGCTGTTGAAACGGCAGCGTTTAACTTTCCCAGATGGTATTACGAAAGTGACCAGGCGTCGGCCAGCCTTGGCTTTTCGGTCAGCGGCGCAGGCGATGTGAATGGCGACGGGTTTGAAGATGTTGTGGTGGGGGCACCCAAATACAGCGGCACCACGCACAAGGCAGGCACCGTCTTTGCTTTTTATGGCTCACCGGGCGGGCTGCAATCCCTGCCCCAGTGGCGCTTTGACGGCGACCAGACCGGTGCCGATTTAGGTGCTGCCGTAGCCGCTGCGGGTGATGTGAACGGCGATGGTTTTGACGACGTGCTGATAGCTGCGCCTCGTTACAATCATGATCAGTCACGGGAAGGACGCGTCTATGCCTTTTATGGCTCAGCCAACGGCCTGCCATCTACACCAGACTGGCAAATTGAAAGCGATCTGGTGGAAGCGTACCTGGGTTGGGCTGTAGCCGCCGCTGGCGACGTGAATGATGATGGCTTTGGCGACGTCATTGTGGGAGCCAAATGGGCCCAACATTCTTTTGACAATGAGGGCATGGCGCAGCTTTATTTGGGCAGCAAAACGGGTCTGGCAAGCTCTCCGGCATGGATGGTATTTGGTGGACAGGCAGGAGCCAGTTTGGGCACGGCCGTTTCTCCCGCCGGTGACATTAATAAAGATGGCTATGACGACGTTCTCGTTGGTGCGCCTCTGCACAACTCGGCTGAAGAGGATGCGGGACAAGCTTTAATCTTTTGCGGCTCAGCCACTGGATTAGACCCCGAACCTTGCTGGAGTGTGACCGGCACGCAGCCAAACGGCCGTCTTGGTGAAGCGGTCAGCGGTGCGAGAGACGTGAATGGGGATGGCTATGACGATCTGGTTATCGGAGAACCGGGCCAGGATGCAGTCCATTTATTTGCCGGAACAAATGCCGGGCTGCCCACTGTGCCCTCCTGGACGGCCGTTTCTGATCAGTCTGGCGCGCAATTTGGAACGGCCGTACACATGAGCAGCGACGTCAACGACGATGGCTATTCTGATCTGCTTATCGGTGCCTATGTTTACAGCGCCGACCAGTCGCAAGAAGGCCGTATTTTTGCTTATTACGGCAGCATCACTGGTCCCGCCACCCAGCCAGACTGGATTGCCGAAGGCAATAAAGCAGAAGCTGAGTTTGGCTTTGCCCTTGGCAGCAGCGACGTTGACGGCGACGGCCAGGCTGAACTGCTGGTCGGCTCTCCCAACTACCGCAAAGAAACCGAATTACGTGGACGCGCCTTCCTCTTTGAAGGATTACCGGCCAATTCAACAGAAAACACCCTCTTTTTGCCTCTTATTGTAAGTAACTGACCCCAAAATTCTCGTCAAAAGTTTGAAAAAGCGTCCTCCGTTGAGGATTCGTTGAGTCTTGTATAGTACTTTTGTCCTACGCTTCTCTAATCTGAACCAGCAGGAACTTTTTACATGAATAAGATGTGGCATGCATTTGAAGAAATGAACACCCCACGCAGCGTTATTTGGGTAGATATGGATGATTTCGAAAAGCTGCTCGACCAGGCAGAAGACGAACCAGATCCCGCTCGACAAATCACGCTTCTGCAGCAAGCCATCGCCAAGTACCGCAACAATTTTTCAGCGAATCTTCCTTGCGACAATGCTGAAATTGAATCGTGGCGTACCCATTTTCAGCAGGGTTATCTGGCTGCCCTGCAAGAGCTCAGCATCTTGTATGAACAAGTGGGGGATCCCGACACCGCCCGCCAGATTTATCTGAGCGCGATCAGGGCCAGGCGGGCTTTTGGGGAAAACGGCCGTTCCTTCATTCATCTAGACAAATTAGACATACCAAACAACCCACAAACCCAATCCTTGCGCCAATGCCGGCGCCTGGTCGCGCTTTTACAACGCGAATTAGAAATCTTGCTGGAAGAATATAGCCATCCTCTTTCCGAATCAGATGCCGTAACAAAGAACACTCAAGAGGGCGGGAGGGGGTAAAACCATTTGAAAAACTCAAAACAATCGTTCTCTTTTTTAACAAAACCACCAAATTGAATGTATCCATTTTTATGGATATGGAGGGCTCAAGATGAAAAACAAACAACTGCTGTCCATGACTTTGCTCGGACTGTTCATGGCGTTGGTCGTTGGCATTTTGCAGGCTGACGACGGCCAGATGTTCCGACGCAACATCTCCAAAACACCCGATCAGGAAACCGAGCGGGCCAATCTAAACCATATGTCCTTTTATGTACCGGCCCAAACGTCTGACGGGGAAGTAACGGCCGTAGAGTATTACGACATAGCCGGTGCCCTGGTAGACACACGGGAATACGCCAAACCGCTCGTCGCTGTTTATATTGACAGCGTGGAAGAAACCGCTCTGGCGGCCATCGAGCAAAATCCTGAGGCCCCTTTAGCCGTACTGAGCGGCGCGGGCTACGGGCAGCACGATGCTTATGCCGCCTTCTCCCTGGATGACGGTGCTACCTGGAAGCGGACCAACCTGTCCAACTCCGCCGATCTTTCTTCATTCAATCTGGCCAATGGCACCCCCTACCCCGGCGACGCCCACAACATGACCTTTGCCATTGCCGGCGACAAGGTGCTGGTTGGCTGGGTTAGCAAATATTGTGACGGCGGCTCACCCGCCTACACCTGGCTCGATGAAGAAGGCAACGAACTCTACCCCGACATCTGGGGCGTGGCCGGCTCGCAGCGCTCCGTCAACTACACGCTGCAAGGCTTCCCCGAAGTAGGCGAAATTCCCTACTCCTGCATTTGGAGCGCCCGTGGCACGCTGCTGGAAGTAGATGCTGACGGCATCCCCACCGATGGCGGCGGTTTTTACGACATCATCTGGACCAAAGCGGAGCGGCTGACCTCCGGGCGCCGCGATGCCAACCGCCTGGAGATCAACGGCGACGGCGCTGCTGGCTTCATGATGATCTGGCAAGAGGACCCCGAAGGGTTACGCCCCGGCCAGGGGCTTGGCCCCGGTGAAGGCTGGTCTGGCGCTGTAGTGAACCAGCAGACCGACCTGTGGTACTCCTACATCTCCACGGCCGATTTTGAGATGGTGCAAACGTCTGATGAAGATGAAACGGCCGTTTCCATCTACGATTTCACCGGCGACACCATGCCCAAAGTGGCCGCACCCATGGCCCTGCCTGTGCGCCTCACCGACAACAAAATGTGTAAGGCCACCGGCTCAGACCCATACTGCTACATCGACTTCGACAACGTCGACGGCGACGGCAACCTGATTCTGCCCGATCCGCTGCCTACGGAACCGCAGCCGGGTGCCGACTTCTGTGCTACTACGGTCTCTTGGACCAACCCCGGTGGCACCACGCTGAATCTGTGCCAGGCCGAAGACGGCCGTGTCCTGCAAGGCCGCGTCGGCGCTTCACGGCCCCGCGTCAACGTCCAGCCCTACGACTCGGACGGCGATCGCATTTACGACAGCGCCTGGGTCATCACCGCCGCTGAAGAATCCAAAGCCCTGGGCGAAGGTACCTCAGATGATGACATCGAACCCGAAGACATCGGCAAGAACATGTGGTATTACACCTTCGACATGCTCAACCCTGGCGTTGTGATGCAAGGCGGCATGCTCAACCAGCCCGCTGTCGATCCGGAAACCGGTGCCTTCTTTGAGATGCTGGAAGATGATTTCGGCAATCAGTTCTACGAAACAGAAATCGCCCGCCGCTTCTCCCACATGACTCAGCCGATCCACCAAATTGGTGAAACCGGCACGGCCGGCATCCTCATTACCAAGGCTGGCATCCTCAACCAGGGTGGCCCGGCAGACATCTTCCTGCGCCGCCTGGTTGTGCCCGCTGACGTGTGGGAAACCTGCGAAACGGATGGCGATCTCAGCACTACGGAAACCTGTCTACCGGCCGAGTACAATCCGTACGCCTACGAGAATCTGGCCTGTGACGAGTGGGCCTACACCGACGGCAGCAACCCGCGCTACCTGCAAGGTCTCTGCCTCAGTCCGGCCATCAACGTCTCTGGCACTACCATCGTCGCCTGCGACAACGGCACCAGCGGCGAAACCTGCGCCGACGCCTTCCCCTGGGACGGCGGTGTCTCCCCCTTCCCCAAAGTGACGGAATGGGTGCAGACGGAAGATAATCTGGATGATCAATCGTGGGAGAATCCGTACGACGTGGCCAAAGGACATCGTGGCTTCATCGACGGCGACTTTGTGATGATGATGTACGCCTGGTCGCCCAACTGGAAAGCCAACACCGTAGGCAACGACCATTACAACCTGTACGTGCGGCGCTCCTTCGATGGTGGCGTTACCTGGACCACTACGCCTGCAGCACTGGGCGGTGATGGTACCGAAACTTGCGAAAACTACGGCGCTGGCTCTGAATTCACCACGGTTTGCACCACCTACGGCGCGGGCGAGTTTGAACAATCCCGCAATGTATCGCAGCTAACGGGCAACAAGATCACCATTCTGGACCCGCGCTACACGCCCACCGGCGGCATCAAAATGCTGCCCATTAGCGACCTGAAAGGCATTGGTTTTACCGGCTACGAAGATGATGAACGCGATCCGTCCAAATTCTTTGTGGTTTATGAAACCGGTGACAACACCACAGTGGCTGAAGGCGAAGCGGTCCCGTTGGACCTCTTCTACAGCCGCGCCACTGACTGGGGCGACGACTACGACCTGGTGGAGTATTACAACTCATCAACTGGAGAAGTCTCGCTTGAGTTTGATTGGTTGGAGCACGACCAGGACGATCTCTCCGGTGAGGCGGCCAACACGGCTAACAATGGTGGCACTTACTACTATGTCGTCTGGAACCAGTGGCAAGAAGATGAGCATGAAAACATCAGCGAAAGCGACGCCATCTTCCGCCGCATTATGTTCCTGGATGAGGAAGCAACGGAAGACACAGCGCCCATTGTGCAGGTTCTCTACATCAGCCACGAGGTGGCTGAATATGGCGACACGCTGCTGTTCATTGCCACGGCCCGTGACGGCGACAGCGTCGGCGATCTGCCGCAGGATGATATCGGTGGATATCGCTGGACAGACACGTTCAATGGTGCCACAACGGTCATTGGCAACCAGAAGCAGCTAAACGTTCCGGCCAGCAACTTCCAACCCGGCTGGCATTCGTTCACCTTCTCCGCCAAGGACAAGAGTGGTAACTGGTCCCCCGGCGTTAGCTTTGAGGTGTGGATTGTTGAAGAGTTTCATCAACTTTACCTGCCCATCATGAACAAATAGCCGATACCTCTTTTGCATGACAGGCTATGGCCAGCTTTTTACAAGCTACAAGCTGGTCATAGCCCTGTCTCTTAGGGTGCCACGATGACATTGAAGCGTTTCTTTCACCGATTCCGCATTGTGTTTGGCGTGCTGCTGGCCGGGGTGATGGCTACGGCCGTTTACGCCCATTACGACACCCTGCACATCTACCTCAGCCCCGGCTTGCTCTCCAATGTTAACCGCCACGGCGAAGCCCTGGGTGGCTATGATTCCCACGCCATGTTCGAGCAAGAATGCACCCACTGCCATGCACCTGTTCACTGCATCACCGAAACCAAATGCCAGGATTGCCACATGGATATTGCCCGGCAGCGCACGGAAACGGTGGGGCTGCACAGCCGCCTGCCCGGCACCGAAAAATGCCAGAGCTGTCACGTGGAGCATCGCGGCCGTGAGGTGGTCATCAGCGAAGTGCCGCTGAGCAACATCGACCACCAGGAGCTGAGCGGCTTCAGCCTGACGCGGCATGAGCTGCGTTTTGATGAGTCGCAAATGGTTTGTGAAGATTGCCACACAGAAGGCCGCTTCGCCCGCGACGAGGTCAGCTGCCTGGACTGCCATGAAGACGCCGATGGCGAACTTATCGCCCAGCACAGCGCCGAACACGGCGAAAACTGCCTGGATTGTCACGACGGCACGGGCACCATTGTGGAATTTGATCACAGCACTGTCTATGCCCTAGAAGACGGCCATGAAACAGTCGCCTGCATTGAATGCCATTCAGATTACCTGTTTGCCGGAACAACCCAAACTTGTGAAGGGTGTCATGGTGAGCCGGACATGCACGCCGGACAGTTTGGTCAAGATTGTAATCGCTGCCATACGGCCGTTGCCTGGGCACCAGCACAACTTACCCAGCATCGTTTTGTGCTCGACCACGGCAATGAAGGCCCGTTGGAGTGCATCGCTTGCCACTCTGTTTCTTACGACCAGGTGATCTGCACTGACTGCCACGAGGCTGCCGACATGCAAGCGGCCCACACGTCAGAAGCCGTACCGGATTATCTGCCGGAAACATCTTGTATTGCCTGCCACCCCACGGGTGAACCAGAAGACCATCGGCCGCTGGCAAACGCAAGCGGAGGATTGAGATGAGACACAGATTGAAAAACAAACGATTCCTTTCCTTCATTTCTTTGATGATATTGCTGCTCGGCTTGCTGCTGGGCACAGCTTATTTAGGTCTCACAGCCCCCCTGAATCCGGGGCAATTTCTGTATAACCTGCAAGATGTTGGGGAACAAACGCACCTGCGCCTGACGACGGGTGAGCAGCGCGCCACCCTGGCCCTGAAGCTGGCCGACCGCCGCCTGGCCAGCCTGGCCCTGGCGAATTCACCTGCTGCCACAGAGCAGGCAGTGGTTGCTTTGCGTGAGGCGCTGGCAACGGCCGTTACCCACCTCAACGCCATCCCCACCACCGAACAAGAATTTCACTACACGCAGTTCAAGGCCCTTTTACGCCGCACCGAGATTGTACTGGCCGCGTTGCAACCAGACGACGCGAGGCAGATTACTGACCTCATCAACCAGTTGCATACCTGGCAGGCGGTGGATTCCCTGGCCGAAGTTGCCGCCCAACTGCCCGAAAAACAGGATGTGCCTCGCCTAAATCCGGCGGCTTCGGTCTCTTTTTTAGCGACCGATGTCGATCATGCCGCCTTCCCCCTGACGCTGGGCCACGCCCTGCCCACTTGTGAAAACTGCCATGAAGACGGCCAGTACGCCAACACCACCACCGTTTGTGCCGATTGCCACACGCTGCCACCGGCCGAAAATACAGCCGGCCCTCTTTGGCAACTGTATCCGGACCATTTTGCCGGTGATTGTGAAGCGTGTCACGACACGTTCTCCTGGAAGCCGTATCAATTTGATCATGAAGGCATCACAGAATGCCTGTCCTGCCATGCCGGGGACAAGCCCCTGCCGGTACTGCCTGAGATTATTTTGATCAACTTCTCGGAAACGGCCGTATCCCCCACCCACTACCCCGGCGACTGCCAGCTCTGCCACAGCGACCCAACCAGCTGGAGCCTGTACAGCTACGATCACGCCGACGTCACCGAATGCGAATCCTGCCATATTCAGGAAACCCCGCTCTTTCATTATCCCGGCGACTGCACCCTCTGCCATGCCGACACCGAAGATTGGACCCAGTTCACCTACGATCACGCCGCAGCCGTCGAATGCGAATCCTGCCATCAACAGGAAACGCCAGAACAGCATCTCCCTGGCCTTTGCACCCAATGCCACGCCGATGTGGAAGATTGGACCAAACTTGATGTGAACCACATGGGCCTGACAAACTGCCTGGCTTGCCACCAGTCAGAAACGCCGCAAGATCACTATGAGGGAACCTGTGACCGCTGCCACAACGTGACCGACTGGGCAGAAGTCACCTTTGACCATACTCATTACCAGAACTGCCAGCAGTGCCACGCAGCCGACCTGCCTGCAGATCATTATGAAGGCCAGTGCAGCAACTGCCACTCAGAAACAACCTGGCAAGCGGTGGAATTCGACCACGCCGGGCAAACCGACTGCACAAGCTGCCACAGCCGCGTTTTGCCAGATGGCCATTACCCTGGCTACTGCGGCAGCTGCCACCTCACCACTGCCTGGGAACAAGTGTGGATCACGCATGAAGGCTGGAGTAACTGCGCGCAGTGCCACAGTTCGCCGGGGAATCATTTTGCCGGCAGCTGTGCTAACTGCCATAACACAAACAATTGGCACAGCGTGAACTTTAGCCATGCGGGCCTGAACGATTGCCAAAGCTGCCACGGAGGTCGAACACCTGCCGGGCATTATTCCGGCCAATGTTCGGCCTGCCACAATACAAACAACTGGTCAGAGGTAACCTTTAGCCACGCTGGCGCCTATGACTGCCTTGCCTGCCACGCCCCACCCGGTGGTCATTGGCCAGGACAATGTTCAAACTGCCACAACAGTTCAAATTGGCAAAACATCACTGTCAATCACACCGGTTTGGTCAACTGTTCAAGCTGTCACGCGCCGCCCGCAGGCCATTGGGCCGGGCAATGTTCAGACTGCCACAGCACGTCAAGCTGGCAAGGCGCAACGTTTGATCACACAGGGCTGACAGATTGTGCCTCTTGCCACGCGCCACCCAGCGGGCATTGGCCAGGGCAATGCGGGAACTGTCACAGCACCGCAAACTGGACCGACGTAACGTTTGATCATACGGGCTACACCGATTGCAAGGCTTGCCATGCACGGCCGTCTGATCACGGTCGCGGGCAATGTTCCCGCTGCCACACGACAGATACCTGGCAAATTTTGGTGACGCCAACGGCCGTTCCGCAGCCAACCAGTAATGCGACGGCCGTACCCCAACCCACCAACACGCCACCACCAATTCCAAGCCCCTAACCCAAAAAGCCGGAGCGTACCATGTGATACGCTCCGGCTTTTATAAAGGTGCGACGCACTTTCTCAAGAGGAAATTGAGTGCAAGTGCGTCGCACCTACGCTAGAAGATTATTACAACAATTACGGCACCGTAATCTCCACCGGCACCTGCAGCAAGCCTGGCGCTTCCGCCGGCCCCATCAAAATCAGGCCATAGTAAG
Organism: Anaerolineaceae bacterium; assembly: GCA_002699125.1. Lineage (GTDB taxonomy): Bacteria > Chloroflexota > Anaerolineae > Promineifilales > Promineifilaceae > Leptofilum. Next base: position 17,369 of record PABI01000005.1, on the reverse strand, counting down.
TACCAGAGGCAAAGCCGGTTGTGTCCCAGTTCACATCAACAGTAGCCGAGCCGCCTGCGGGAATTGACGGCGGCAGGTTGCTCACCGTCACGTCCGACCCTTGAACCGCATTAATCGTCAGTTCAAAGGTGTCTGAACCGCTGGGCACGCTCCAGCCATGCACGGCTACTGTATACGTGCCATCTTCAGGGAAGACAACCGTAACGTTTTCCACATCCGTTGCGGTGGTCGAAGAGCCAACCAGCGCCCCGGACGGATTATAGACATACAGGTCAATGTCAGAGCCAGCAGAACAGCAGGTAGAAACCTCAAGCAAGGCACCATTGGCAATGTCCACTGTGGTGACAAAGGAAGCCGTAGACGGATCGTTGGGATCGTCCTGGAAGATATCTTCCGTGGTGGTAACCGGACCACCCAGGCCAAAGCCTTGAGCGACAAAACCGCCCATCTCCAGTTCACTGCTGATAGTGAGGCTGGCCGAACCTGGTCCAGCCGCCGCTGAGGAAACGATGGCACCGGGATCAAGATTCACCAGACCAACATTGCCGCCAAACGGCGTATCCAGACTGCTGCCATCCACCCGCACCTGGTGCATGAAGATGCCATGCAGGCCATCTTGCACCGGCGCAGCCACGATTTCACGTGGGCCGCCTGTCGAGGTATCAAACAGCCAACGGCCGCTGCCAACATAGTTATTAGCGCTGCCACCCACCTGTGACAAGGTATATGGTCCATAGAAAGCCGACCCCGGATAACCATCCAGCAGTCCTTCGCAGCCCACGCCATTGCTCAGGCAATCTTCTGTTGGACCCAAGATGATGGTGTCGATGTCCGTTCCATCGCCGCTCCAGCTGTTGTCTACAACCAGGTAAGAAGTGCCGGTTGCAGGCAAATCTGCACCATCGACATCGGTCCAGAAGAAGCGCCAGTCGCCGGATTCAGCCCGCCAGCCGTAATCGGTGTAGCCAAAGACGGTGTCGTTGTCGTACAGTCTGGGCACATCCAGGATGGCTGCGCCACGTCCATCTGGCGCATTGGCCTGACCAAACTCAAACGAAGTGCCAGACGCCGCCACCGCCACCGTCACGGGGATAACAACGTCGTCATCACCGTAATGCAGGGTAACAGAGCCTTCATACATGCCGTATGGCGTATTGGCCGGCACGCCTAGGGTCACGTCAAAACTGCGTGTCTCACCGGGAGCCAGGCTAAAGGCACTGCGCGTGGGCCGTGCCCAATTCCAATTCTTCAGCCGCCAGTAAGACAGTTCCAAACCGAGGTCGGTCTGCGGTACTTCATCAACCTGATCACGATGGCGCAGCGTAACGAAGATGCCGTCGGCCATGCGTTCCAGTGGATTGGCAATGCGGGCTTGCTGGGTCGGGCCAGTGTTATAGCCATAAGTAAAGCGGATATGCTCACCGGTATCTACCTCACCCAAATCAACTTTGCCGTTGCCGTTGGCATCATCCCACAAAATGCCGTCACTATCCAGGTCTGTCCAGTTCTGGATGTGAACCCGCCAGTTGTTGTACGGCGGTGCCAAATCTTCATTGGGATCAAACTGCTCATACGGCTTGGAGAGGCGCACCATCAGCAAATCTGTGCCGTGGGGGATCAGATGATCCACCTGGAAAGCATAATCTGGTGTGGTGAAATTGCCGTGATCCAGCGATTGATCCAGCGAAGTGAAGGACAAATCATCTGAGCCAATCTGAACGTGCGTTTCAGAGGTGACGCGCACATTAAGGCGGCTGTCACCCGTATTGGTAACCGTGAAGGTTTGCGAATCTGTTTCGCCAGGATTGATAATGTGGGCAAAGGCACCGTATTCAGCCCCACGGTAATCGCCTACGGGCCATTCAGATGGCGAGACAAACAACCCACGATGGCCACCGGCTACGTCTGTACCGGTATCGGCATTCACCAAACCACCACCCTGCGACCAGACGTCATGCTCGGTGTTGGTGGCGCTGTTCATGATGAGCGTTTTGGCCTGCTCAAAGGTGGGCCAATCGCCAAAGTTTTCATACCAGGCCTGGTACATCAAGGCCAGATTCCCGGCGGCAACGGGCGCGGCCATAGAGGTGCCGCTAAAGCTGTCGGTGGCGATGGCACCCCACAGCACGCCGTTCAAGGAAAGATCGCCCGTACCAAAGGCACCCGTGGCTACCACATCGGCGCCAACCACGTTGCGCGCCCCGGGACCACGATTGGACCAGGTCATTACGTCGCCGCCGATAATTTGGTCGGCAGATTCGATTGCTTCAAAAAGACCGATGGTACCGTAGAGCGTGGAAGCCCCGATGCCGATACCACTGGCAGGGGATGGCGGTGCGGCCGTTCCATAACCAGGCGCACCATTACCCGTGGAGAACAACAGGGCGGTGTTGGGCGCAAAGGAACGGTTGATCACATCAATCAGACGGGATTCAAAGTCAAAGCCGTCATTATCCGTGCCGCTAAAGCCCCAGGAGTTGCTAACGATTTGAATGTCGTCGCCATTACCAGAAACGCCATCATAGCCTAAACCAGCATAGACATAGGCATCTTCGATAAACGGAGTCAGGTAGAAGTCGCCATTTTGGGTAGACGCCACATCTTTACCGGGACCCACGACCAGACCCTGGAAGCCAGCTACGGGATAACCAGCCGCACCCCAGGTAACGGAGCCAACAACAACGCCCTGGCCAACAGCTACGGAGGTGGTACCCATACCGTGTGTACCGCCACCTTCGGTGAAATCTTGGACGTGGAAGGCAACCAGGTCGCCATTGCCGTAAGCCGAACCGGGAACGCCCCAATACCAGTCGAGGGTGGGCACGGCCGTTTCACCATCAGCAATAAAGTAAACCAGACCACCAGACACGTCATTCAGCCCGTCGAAGTCATAATCGAGGCAGGCCGTTTCCTGATTGCTGAAGTCACGCGTCAGGCGAGCGGGGGTGTCGTCACTAAAGTCAAAGTTGTAATTCAGGTCAACGTAAACCGTGTCATAAACACCGGCTTCGTTTTCATCAACGACCAGCACAGCAGCACGCTCACCAGAAACGGCCGTGCCGTCGCCAAATGAACCACCAATGATGTCGGCCACAGCAGCCAAGGCTTTGTCGGGATGCGAACCGTAATGGTATTCGCCACTCAGGCTGGTCCCGGTTACCGTGTAGGCGTGTTCTACAGCAGCGCCCAGCGGCGTATAACTGAAGTCGCCTGCGGCCGTTGCCGACGTGTCAGCATAGTCAGCCAGGCCATCGGCAATTAAAGTGGTGCCCACAAAGTAATCGAACGCAGCGTAATAGCTGGAAAGCGAGTCAAACATTTGCGGCAAGCCATAGTAAGGCGAAGCCGCGTCATCAATGTAGGCCCAGGTGCCTTCCAGGTCAGGATGGCAATAATCGGCACCGGAGTCATTAGACATGTAGCGCACGCCAGCACCGGTGTAACCTTTGTCCCATGCCTGTTGGGACCCATGAACAGCGCTGCCGGTACCATACCAACCTTCAGGCGCTGGGCCGGGGCTAGCGTCGCCGGACAAATTGAGCGCCGGGGTCACGTTGCTGTTTAGATTGGCTTCCACATCCGGATCGGTGGGTTGGGGCACCTCAACCAGCGATTCTGACCGCTGCAGGGCAATGACAGCCGGGTCGGCCGCCATCTTCAAAAGAGCAGTAGGTGAAGCAAATCCGGCGGCAACGGTGGTGCCCATCGGATCAGCAAATGGCCGGGCAAACCATTGCGAAGCATAGGCGCTTAAATCTGCCCCTGGTGCAATGCGAGCCACAAATTGCAGCTCGCCAGTGCCGGTTGCAGCACGGGCAGCGATTGCCGGGCCGTTAGGCGAAACGTTTCCAGCCAAAGCGGCATCAATATCTGCCAGCAAGTTTGGATGGATTTTGGCTCTGGCATTGGCAACGGCCGTTGGCGAATTGTCATTTGCCGATGCAGCCGAAGCGATTAAAACCAGAGCCAGACTAAGCAAAACCAGCAAAAAGCCGATTTTGCGCTGCTTAGATTGCTTAAACATAACTTCCTCCAAATACAAAATTTAAAACTTATTCTAAAAATTGGGTTGATTTAAGTGGGGATACTCCTTTTGATTGCCACCTCCTTGTAAGATGCAATGACTCAGCAACAAAAAACCTGGTTCTGTTTAAGAGATCACTCTCAAATAAAACCAGGCGATTTAACGGCGTAAACCAGCAAGGCAGCAAACAACCAACCACGAAGGTTGCGGGAGCAATGAAGAAGGTATTGGGTGATAAAACGCACTGCCTGTTTAGTCACTTAGTTATTCAATTAGATAGAACTACAATTATGAAATCTTCAAGATGGAGACATTATAGCAAACTTAGGCGTAATATCGCAGCACGAGACAATTTTGTAATATTTTGCCTGTTTTTCAGGAGCAAAAGGGGGTCTCAGGGAGCAAAACGGTTTTCTAGCAGCTCACGAATTTCGATGGGCCGCAGGAACTGACCAAGGTAATGCCCATCCAGCCACAGCTCAAAGTGAAGATGCGCATCGGCCGTTTCACTGTCTATGGAGGCTGGTGAACCGCTGTTGCCAATAAGCCCAATTTGCTGCCCGATAGTAACGGCCGTTCCCTCCACAACTCCCTCAGCAATCTCACTCAAATGGGCATAGCGGGCCACCAGGCCATCTTCTTGCAAAATCCAGATTTGCCGCCCCCGGTAAAAATCGAGATTTTCCGGCGGCGTGTAGCCCAACGCCAGATTTTCGGCGCGCCGCCGATTGAACGTGATTTCAGCCGGTGCTTCATAATCTACCGTGGCGCGAATGACCGTGCCAGGGACAGCAGCATACACCGGCGTGCCCCTGGCCCAATAAAAGTCAATCCCTTCATGCACGCCCTGGCGATAGTGGCGCGGCGCGCCCGGCATTTGCAAATCGCGCGGCGTTAAGTCCAGATAATCGCCAGAGATGGGCCAAGCGTAGGCAAGGTTTGTTTGCCAGACGGCCGTATCGTGCGGCTGCGGCGCGGCTAAAACTGGTCCACCAGACACAAAACGATTGTTCTCCGGCTGCTGCCAAAAGAAGAGCCGTTCTCGTCCGGCAAACAACAGCTGGTCGCCGCGCCGATTGCTGGCAAACGTCGTGACAACCGGCAGTTGAAACAGCGCCTGGAGTGCCCCAGTTTGTGGCTGCAAGCTCAGCAACCGCCTGCCTGCCATGTCCAGCACGTAAACGGCCGTTTCTGTGGCTACAATCTGGCGCGGTTGGGTGATGGTGATAGTGGGTGCAAATGCCGCTAAGCGGCTCGTTTCCTGGAACTGCGCCACGGCTGCCGTGCCATCATCATTGCGCCACAGCACGTATACTTTGTCGTCCAGACCGCTCACGTCTACCGGCAAGGCGGTTTCCGGCAGGTCCCACAACCGCGTACGGCTGTCGGCAAAGTAATATTGGCTATAGCCGTAGCTGGTTTCCAGGCGCAGCCGCATCTCGCTGCTGGCAGCATCGTGCCCCAGGGCAACAAAGTAATGGCTGGACGTTTCACCGATGGGCCGTTCGTATCGCTCTACTCGCCAGACGGCCGTAACCAAATCCAGCGCATACACATCCCCCACCCGGTCCAAAACCAGCAGCTTCTCCCCGACCAAAGCAACATCTAACGGCTCCTGCACCGGCAAATCGCCGACAAAATCGCCCGGTTGCAGCAGTGGCTGCGGCGGTGACCCATTTGTTAAATCCAGCACCAGCACGCGCCCGCCATCCAGCAAAAAAGCGGTGCGGTCGTTCAGCGCCAGGGCAATGGGGTGCCAGAAGCTGCCCGGATCGTACTGCCAGAGGCCGCTGTTTTGCGGCAAAAGTTGCTGGAAGGTGGCGTTGTGCGCGACGGCCGTTGCGCGCAGCGTTTCATCGAGGGGATTTTGCCAGGCTGGGCCAACTGTCGCTGTGGGGGACGGCGGCAGCGTGGGCAGAGCTGTGGGATTGACAGTGGCAGTGGCTGGGGGAACGGCCGTTTCTACAGCGGCTGCGGTTGGTGAAGCCGTGGGCATAGGGGGGGGCGCTGGGGGCATCCCCACTGAGGGAGGCGCGGCACAAGCCAGCAAACCGGTGAACAGCAGCAACCCCCAAAGCCGCAAGCGTATCATGCTGCTGTACTCCGTAAAAAAGCGGACAGTTGCGTAGGGAATGAGCGCCACCAGTCGGGAACGGCCGTCACGCACAGCAAATGAGTTCCTCCTGGATCGTCCGTGGCCCCCAAACCGGGCACCAGCGGTGCAACTTCCGGCAAATTGAGCAGCCAGCGGGCCAAGGATTCTTCCCAACGTTGTGGAGAGCGGATAAGGTAAACGGCCGTTAACGTCGCAACCTCTTTCTCCAGCAAAAAATCCACATGCCAGCGCAGCTTCTTCCCTGCTGGCGGTTGCAGTGGATTGGGTCCCAAACCAATTTTGGGAAAAAGATCTAACATTTTTTGCCGGATGGGGTGAGGACTTTTGACGTCGCTGCGGCTGGCGTGGCGCAGCAAACGCCGGGCCAGCGAGGTGGCCCCTTTTTGCGCCAGGGCGGAGCCGACATAAAAATAGTCGCCCTGAGGCACAGCAATAAACTCTCCAGCCTGAAAACGGCCGAACTGCACCGCTATTCGTTGGCTCACCGTTAGCCGCAGCAAATAGGTTCCCCCATGAGACTGGCGCCCCCAACAATAAAATCTATCATCCGCAAAAGTAAGTTCCATTTCCCTGTCCAATTCTATCCCCGACCTGCTGTCAGGAACAAACTGGCCGTAAAATTCGTTCTAGGGGTAGCATCAACCTGCCGCAGGTCTCTGTTAGGACCACGTCTATTTGTGAAGCCTGCTGGAGGATTGTAATCAGTAAAAAAGAGGAAGGAAGATATCTATGAAGTGGATAAAAATATGGACCTCACTAAGTTTGCTAACTTTATTATTAGCCGTGGGCTGCAATGCAGAAACTAACACCGAACCAGAAGCAACGGCATCACTCAATGAACCCACAATAGAAGACATCCCCGCCACAGTACAGCCAACTCTGGCAGTGGCAACGGCCGTTCCCCAGCTCCCCACTACCGAAATCAGCCGAACCATTCGCCTGACACCAGCGGCCACACCAGCAATAGAAATTGTGCCAACGCTGGAAGAGTCGGGAGTTGTCGGTGAAGTGCCGGAAGAAATGATGGCAGCTGTCTATCAAGACCTCATATCCACGGAGAACATCGCACAAGAAGCAATCACCGTTACCAGAGCTGAAGCCATTATTTGGAATGATGGTTCGTTGGGCTGCCCCCAGCCCGGCGAAGTTTACACTCAGGCCACCGTCCCTGGCTATTGGATTGTGTTGGAGGCAAACGGCCGTAGCTACAACTACCACGCGGCCGAAAATGGCTACTTTATTCTCTGCCAAAATAACCAGGCCCCCAAGACACCAATTGTGGGCACCCCCAATTCTTAAGCAAGGAGGTAACCTACACCTAAACGTGAGCTGGAAAAAATAAAGCGGCACCGCATTGCTGCGATGCCGCTCTAAAACCTTGTATTTACAAGGCGTCAGTTTGGTGGATGAACTACCACCAAGCTGACTATTTCATCTCACTAGGGTGCGGAGAACAAATGCGCCTCTGTTCCTTGCGTTGCGCCACCTCGGGTACCGTCACCACGATCACCATTGGTCACCAACATCACACCAACTTCCGGCGAGTTGCCGGGGAAAGGACCAAAGTCAACAACGGTCATCGACCCTGTTGATTTACCGGCGATGTCTTCAGGAATACCGAAGTACTGCTCGCCAAGCGGTGTTACGGTCAAGCCATCAACCAGATCGCCAGGGCCACCATAGTAGAAGTCTTGAGCAATAACGTACATATTCACGTTGGTTGCCAGCATATCTGCGGCGGTGAGACCCAGTTGCTCAGCACAGACCAACAGAACGGTATTGCCGGTGTTCATCGAATGCTCGGCAAAGAAGAAGGCAGTAGCGTTACCTGTCACCAGGTCCAATGCCCAGGCAACCTGACGGCCGTCCGAAATAGTACTAAGACCGCTCAAATCACGGTTAAGCACTACGTAGTCATCTACGCCGTCTTGGTTCGTATCCAGCCATACCTGATGGCTAACCGGCAGCAGATGCTGCTGGCGTTCCCAGGTATTGATGGCAAAGGCCCAAATAAACGACGCGTCAGCCGAGCAGAAACCAGCCGGAACCGGGAAGGTATTGATACCTACTGCCCGAATGTCTGGCGTTGGCGATTGAGCACCGAAACCACCTTCTGGCAGATTGGGGCTGGTGGCTAGTAAGGAATAAGCATCGTTCTGAGCCGTGCCCACACCGACATTCGTCAAATTGACCACATCTTCACCGTCGTTGTTAAACGTAAGCACAGAGCGACCAACCAGGTTGGAAGCCTGCCGTGGCAGAACGTGCCAAGGCAAGTGGATGGGATGTGAACCATCATCCAATATCAGATAACCATCATATTCATTTAAGGTTAACCCAGATGGATCGGCACCCATGCTGCCCGAGTTCATATAGTTACCCCGCAGCAAGTCACCATGAATGGTCATTCTGACATGGAAAGTTCTGTCTTGTCCGGCAGGAACTCGCAAAGTGGGGGGAACTGTTGATACTTCTACGGCACCATTGTCAACGTCATCTTGATAACGGAACGTTGGGACAATGTTGTAGTCGATATCCTGATTCGAGTAATTGCGTACTCGCACCGTCTTATTTAGTACAACCGTGTCTCGAGCAACATCGACAAAACCAAAGCTCAACGCACCAGCTGCACCATTATTATCCCAGGCCGCCGCAGGAGCATTGATCGCCCGATCAATCCGAACCTCACCGCCACCAATGCGAGCGACGGGGGCTAGACCGGTAAAGGGATCCGTATCGATATTGGTTTCACCATTGTTCATCAACACGGCTTTGGCTTCCAATGGGCTCAAGTGAGGTGAAGCCTGCATCAGCAGGGCTGCCGAACCGGCTACCATTGGGGAAGCGCCAGAGGTACCACCAAACGGACCTGTGCCTGTGCCAGTACCGGCAATGGCCGATACAGAAGCGCCAGGCGCGCCAATTTCTGGTTTAAGCAGGGTCGTAGACTCATGCTGCGGTCCACGAGCCGAAGAGCCAACCATTTGGCCAACCAACGGCAGTTGATTGGCGGGGTCAACCGTACCGGTTGAACCAACAGCAGCCTTAATGGCGTTTGAATCTGCCTGGCTGATCATGTAACCAGGAATGGTAATTGGCGCATCGCCACCGTCGCCACCGGAGAAAGGAGCACCCGGTGCTATCAGGCCGATAATGCCCACAACACCGCCAGCATCACCGATATTTTTGATTTTAAGGGTGAAATTACAGGCACCACGATCGACCAGGACCACTAAACCTGTTAGCGAACCTGCCGTGAAAGGCGCACAGCCGTCCAGGTTGCCACCGGCGCCGTCACCGTACTGAACAGGTCCTGAGACCACACTTGCGGGCGCTACTGACCAGGGTTGGAAAACGGCCGGATAGTCCGCGCCGTCTACCGTGATCAACTGAAGTGCTGCTGAAGGCACCTGAGTTTGAGCGACGGATAAAGCCGTTGGGGCGCCCGCCGGGGTTCCCTGAATATAGGGCTTATTCCCACCGTTGCCAGCCGCAGCTACGGTCAATACACCAGCGGCCGTTGCATTTTCAACAGCGGCAGCAAGATCATCATCAAACGGCTGCCCGTAGTCAGAACCAAGAGACATATTGATGATGTCAACATGGTCGGATGGATCACCGTCACCATTCGGATCGACAGCAAACTCCATACCTTGAATCAGGGCCACACCACTGCAAGAGGTAGAAATCGAAGAACATACTTTGACAGCATAGAGATCAGCACCGGGAGCAACACCACCGTCACCACCGATGATATGGCCTACATGGGTTCCATGGCCGGCACCGGGTCCGTCATCCAATGGATCCGGGTCTGGTTCGGTAGGCAGCCCACTCACCCAGTTTGAGCCGACAAAGTCATAGCCACCCACGACCTTGGCCGTGGGGAAGGTACCGGGTTCAACGATAGAAGGATCGTCATTAAGGTAATCATTGACATCACCGGAGCCGCCAAAAGCGGCATGATAGTAATCAATACCACTATCCAGAACCGCAACGCGAATACCGCTGCCATCATAACCCATGCCCTGCACAGCAGAAGCGCCAATATAAGGCACCGTTTCACTTAAATCCATCTGGTAATCAACCACCGGATTGATGGAAACAACATCGGGATTGGCAGCCAGGTCTGTGAGAACGGCCGCATCAACACTCATCATGACTGCGTTTAAAGCCATACGCGCATTGCCCAGCACACGTGCATTGGCATCGCGGCTGGTGGCGTCGGCAATAAATGCATTTTGCTGAGCCTGAATACGATCCCGCTGATTAGCCTGGGCCGCACGAGATTGAACGCCATTGGCGGCCGCCCGGGCAACTGGTGGCTCGCTAAAGCGCACAATAACTTGTGCCGCTCCGCTTGTATTTTGCAGGCTTTGATCTACTTTGAGCAAAGCAGACGCATTGGAGATAGAGAGGGGTGTGTCAAGCTGATTGGCAGTGACGGATGCGGGCAGTGGCCGATCAGGACGGGCCGGTTGTGCATCTGCTTGTGCCAATGAGGCGAGGCTCATCAATAAAATAATGATGAGCACAAAACTTATTTTGATTCTTGGCTTCTTTGAATTAAACACTTTCTGTTTTCCTCCGATATTGGTGATAAAGGCTCAGGAATACTCAGCCTTTATCCTAACTGCTCCCCCATATCAGTTAAGGAATCATTTTAGCGGTTATGTTTTTGAGCAGCATCACCTCCTTTGATCTATGCGGATAGCAAATAGAAAAAGGCCTTTCCAATCCATCAAGAATTGGCACAGGCCCTCAACATACATGAATTAGTTTATAACTTTCAATAAGCATTGGAAGCATTGGTTTTTTGCAATGAATGAACAGTGTTTTTGCGATTGATTCGGCAGTGCAGGCTTGGATTGGGTAGCTAGCAAGATTTGCTGCAAGGGTCATTATAGCATAGCAAGCGGGTGAAAAATCTTACAACATCATTACTCGGCCAAAGCAACAGCGCCCCAAAGCGGGGCATCATCACCTAAGGCGGCCGGCAAAATAGCAAACTGTACTTCCGGCAAAGCAGTGGCTTGCGCTGTTTGGCGCACAAGCTGCCACCAGCGCGCACCGGATTTAGTAACGCCACCACCCAACACCACACAACTGGGATTGAGTAAATTTGCAGCGTTGCCAATGCCCATACCTAAACCTTTGGCGCCTCTCTCTAAAATGGCCACGGCCGTTGCCTCACCCATCTCTGCCCATGCCGCCACCTGCTTGCCCGTAACGTCATCAGCAGGAAGTCCACGCGCAGCGGCCACATCCTGCGCCATGTACGGGCCAGACGCCAGGCGCTCCACACAGCCCCGCTTGCCGCAGAGGCAAAGCGGCCCATTGGGATCAACCACCGTGTGCCCAATTTCCCCAGCCATGCCATCGGCACCGCGATACGTCCGTCCGTCCAAAATCCAGCCACCACCCACACCCGTACTCACGGTCACATACAGCATATCGGCCACACCGCGACCCGCACCGAAGCGCCATTCGCCCAGGGCCGCCACGTTGGCGTCGTTGTCTACACGAGCCGGCGCTTGAAACGCTTCCTCAAATCGGTCTTGTAACGGTACATTTTCCCAGCCAGGCACGTGATGGCTGAGCCGCACTACCCCGGTTTTGTAATCTACCGGACCACCAAAACTGATGCCGACGGTTAACGGCCGCTTCCCTGCCAGCAATTCCCGCCCCATGTCAATCATCGTGGCGATGTCGGTTTGGGCCGTGGCCTGTGGCGGTGAGAAGCGGCGCTGGTGGTTGTGCCACTGGGGATTGGATTGGCTGAAAACGGCCGTTTCCACCACTGCCGCCGACAACTTCGTCCCGCCAAAGTCACACGCCAAAATCAAATCTGTCATTCTGCTGCCTTTTGTTATACTCAAGAATTTATCTGCAAACAGCACACAACGTAAAAAATGGGACGCTGATTTTCCTGATTGCCCTGATCAGGTAGATCAGGAAAATCAGCGTCCTATTCGTAATTAGGAAAGGCATTATCTATGCATACGATGCTAGCCAACCGCCTGCAAAAACGAATGCGCCATCTGCGCAAATGGGCCAAGCGTAACGATATTAGCTGTTACCGTCTCTATGAGCGAGACATTCCCGAATTTCCGCTCATCGTCGATTGGTACGACGGCGAGGCGGTGGTCTGGCTGTATGAGCGGGGACGTGACGATGATGAGGGGGAAACGGCCGTTTGGCACCAGGACGCCCTCAACCAGATTCAAGAAGCACTCGAACTCACCCCACGCCAAATCTTCGTTAAAACCCGCGCCCGCCAGCGCGGTTTGCAGCAGCAATACGAGCGCTTTGGCGAACAGGAGCACACCCGCCTCGTCACCGAGCACGGACTCACCTTTGAAGTCAATCTAAGCGATTATTTAGACACCGGTCTCTTTTTAGACCACCGGCAGACGCGGGCGATGGTGCGGGCTGAGGCAGCGAGCAAGCGCGTCCTCAACTTGTTTGCCTACACCGGCTCATTCACCGTTTATGCCGCTGCCGGACAGGCCAAAGCAACCACAACTGTCGATTTGAGCAAAAACTATTGCGAGTGGGCCGGCCGCAACTTGCAGCACAACGGCTTTCGCCCAAGCAAACAACACCGCGTCATCGCCCAGGACTGCTGGCAATTTCTGGCAAAAGAAAAGCGCACTTACGATCTCATCATTTGTGATCCGCCTACGTTTAGCAACTCCAAGCGAATGGCACGCAGTTCATTTTCGGTGGATCGCGATCATCCCGAGCTGATTCAGGCCTGCCTGGCGCGGCTGGCTAAAGGCGGCAGCCTGATTTTTAGCACCAATTCACGCGGTTTTACGCTGGATGAAACGGCCGTTCCCCACCCCTACATCGCCACCGACATCACCCCACAAACCATCCCCGAAGATTTTCGCAACGACAAAATCCACCGCTGCTGGCGCATTGCCGCTCGTTAGGCAAATTAGCGTTGTCCAAAAATCAAATCAAAACACCGCTTGTTACCCCGATTTTTGTGGTAGAATTACGAACTTACGTTCTGAAATAGAAATCTGCGCCTATCTGCGAAATCTGTGGATAAAAATAAAGAGGAACCCAATGCCCAAGTTCCAAATAGCATCTGATTTTGCCCCAATGGGGGACCAACCAATCGCCATCGAAAAGCTGGTGGAAGGGCTGGAGCGCGGCGACAAGTTCCAGACGCTGCTTGGCGCCACCGGCACCGGCAAGACGTTCACCATGGCCAACGTCATCCAGCAAACCCAGCGCCCCACCCTGGTCATTGCCCACAACAAAACCCTGGCGGCTCAACTCTACAGCGAGTTCCGCGAATTTTTCCCCAAGAACGCCGTTTCCTACTTCGTCAGCTACTACGATTATTACCAACCAGAAGCGTACGTGCCGCGTCACGACCTGTTCATTGAAAAAGAGACGATGATCAATGATGAAATCGGCCGTTTACGCCTGCAAACCATGGCCAACCTGATGAGCCGTCAGGATGTCGTCATCGTTGCCTCTGTCTCCTGTATCTACGGCATCGGCAGCCCTGAAACCTGGGGGCAAGTTACCGTCGGCATCGAACGCGGCGGCACGTATCGGCGTGACACCCTCCTGCGCAGCCTCGTCAGCATTCAGTACGACCGCAACGATTTAGAACTGCGGCGCGGTACCTTCCGCGTGCGCGGCGACACGCTGCAAATCTTCCCCGCCTACGCCGAAACGGCCTACTCCGTTGAGTTTTGGGGAGATGAGGTAGAACGCATCAGTGAGTTTGATGTGCTGACTGGCGAAGTGCTGCTGGACATGGCCAAAATCAATATCTTCCCCGCCCGCGAATTTGTCACCGATGAGGAAAAGCTGTCTCAGGCCATCAATGATATCGAAGAGGAGCTCACAGAGCGCATTGCCTACTTCAAAGAACGGAAAATGCTGCTGGAAGCCCAGCGCATCGAGCAGCGCGCCAGCTACGATCTGGAAATGCTGCGCGAAATCGGCTTCACCTCCGGCATCGAAAACTACAGCCGCCATCTGGACCAGCGCAAAGAGGGCGAACCGCCCTGGACGCTGATGGATTACTTCCCGGCTAATTACCTGCTCATCCTGGATGAAAGTCACATGACCATTCCTCAGGTGCGTGGCATGTACGCCGGGGACCGCAGCCGCAAGCAAACGCTGGTCGATTACGGCTTCCGATTGCCCAGTGCCCTGGACAATCGTCCGCTCAACTTCGACGAGTTTGACCGGCGCATCAACCAGGTCATTTGCACCACCGCCACGCCTGGTCCATACGAATTGGAACATTCGGACCAGATTGTGCACCAGGTCATTCGCCCTACGGGCGTTTTAGATCCGGTCGTGGAAGTGCGCAGCGCCAAAGGACAGGTGGACGACCTGCTGGGCGAAATTCGGCAGCGCACCGAGCGAGGCGAGCGGGTGCTCGTCACCACCCTTACCAAACGTATGGCCGAAGATTTGAGCGATTATCTTCTGGAAATGGGCATTAAGGTTCATTACCTGCACTCGGAAGTCCACACCATCGAGCGCACCGAGATTTTGCGCGACTTGCGCATGGGCGTTTTTGACGTGGTGGTGGGGATTAACTTGCTGCGTGAGGGGTTGGACCTGCCGGAGGTTTCCCTGGTGGCCATTTTAGACGCGGACAAAGAAGGCTTCTTGCGCTCGGAAACGTCGCTGACGCAGACCATTGGTCGGGCGGCGCGGCACATCGAGGGCAAGGTCATCATGTATGCCGAAAAGATCACCCGCTCCATGCAGGCAGCCATCGACACGACCAATGAGCGGCGTGAACGGCAGATGGCCTACAATGAAGCTCATGGTATCAAGCCGGAGAGCATCCGCAAAGCGGTGCGCGACCTGACGGACGACATTTCACAACATTATAAGGAAGAAGCGGCGCTGGCCGAAGGCAAAGGTACTTACACCACTACGGCCGATTTACCCAAAGCCGAGCTGCACAAGATGATCACCGAACTAGAGAAGCAAATGAAAACGGCCGCACAAAACCTGGAGTTCGAGAAAGCGGCCCAGCTACGCGACCAGATCATCGAGCTGCGACAAATCATGGTGCTGAAGGACGCTGGTGCCGATGGCGATATCCCCGAATGGGAGCGCCTGCGCCGCCTGGATGAAGCCGGTATCAGCTATGAAGCGGATTAGTAATGGTTCCTTATTACGCTCGCGGAGGCAGGGGCCAGAGTTATGGATTCCTGCCTCCGCCGGAATAATCGTTAACTGGGATATGACTATCCCAACAATCCCAGCACCCCTCGATTGATAAGATAGATGATGAGCAGGGCTGCGCCGAGAGACGGCCGTTCCGCCAACCACAACGCTCCAGCTCCCAAGGCAAACAACACCAGCTCCACCCCAAAGCGCGCTGGATCGGCCAGTTGATTCACCGCCTTGGGTGCCACCCAAAACCCCCATACCGTGGCCGCCAGCAATGGGGCACCTACTCCCGCCACAATACGCAGCAGTAAACTCCGGTCCAACTGAAAGCCCCAGTAACCTAGCGCCGCCAGCATACACAATTCCAACACAAACCGTAAGCCTAAATTGATCGCCTTAAAAATTGCCATTGTTTATTCCTTACTGAACACCTTCAATATAAGCTGAAACCAGGCGACGAAAACTCTCTTCCTGGTCTAATGCCATTTTGTACCCGCCGGCCGCCTCCAGGCTGGCAAAACCGTGCAAAATGGCCCGCAGCCCGCGAATGGCGTGAATCGCTTCATCTCCCTGCAAGCCCAACGACCCCATGATGAGCAGCAAAAACTGCAACAGTTCCTGGGCCAGGGCCATCAATTCCGTTTCGTCGGGCTCTGGAGCGCGGACGGTCAGTGGGTAAATGCCAGGGTGAGCGTGGGCAAACTGGCGGTAGGCGGTGGCCATGGCCATGACGGCTTCCTGCCCTACCAGCCCCTGCGCCGCTTGCCGCAGGTCGGCCAAAAGCAGGCCCGCCCCGTACACCGCCAAACCGTACTGCAAATCGTCCAGGTTAGCCACATGGTTGTAGAGCGAGGGGGTGCGGATTTCCAGCGCTTGCGCCAGGGCAGTGAGGCTGACGGCCGTAACGCTGCCCGCCTCATCCACCAACTCTGCTGCCCGTTCAATCACCAGCTCACGATTAAGCCATCTTCGCTTGGGCATGCACCTTGGCCTCCGCTTCTTCAATTGCCTGTTCCATCTGGCTGGCCGGATTTTCCAGCACGCGGCCATGCCCTACGGCCAGCCGGCTTGGGTTGAGATTGCGCAGGGTCACCGCTGTCTTCAAAGCGTTGGGTAAATGCCAGGTAGCCATCGCCGGGAAAGGAAACAGCCAGCGGGTAATGCCGGCAACGGCCGTTCCCGCCGCCGTCTGAAAAGCATCTCCGGCAATCAACGTGCCGTCCCGCTCATCGAAAAAGGCGATGTGGTCCGGCGTATGGCCTGGCGCAGCAATTACGCGCAAGGAACCAAACAGTTCACCCGGCTCCAGCAGGTGGGTGGCCTTGGTGGACCGTTCCATAAAACCACCGCGAAGTTTGTCTTGCGGCTCGTCTGGGCGCAGTTCAAGATTGCCTTGCAGAAATTCGGCCGTGCGCGGGGTGAATGCCACCTCTGCCTCTGGCAGCAGCGCCGCCACCTCATCCAGCGAACCAACGTGATCGCCGTGCGCATGGGTGAGCGTGATGCGCGTAATGGGCAAACCAATGGTTTCAGCCGCTGCCAAAATATCTTTTTGGCTGCCGCCCATGTTGGTGTCGATCAACGTCAGACCATCAGCCTCACGCAGCAGATAGTTGTTAAAGAAAGCTAAGCGGGTAACCTGCCACAAATTTTGTCCATGTCGGGTTAATTTCATTTTGGGACTCCTTGATAAAGTTAAACTAATATATTTAGTTTATAAACTAATATACTTAGTTTGTCAAGGGCCAATTTCTAAATTTGTGGCAATTTGAGTTCACTCAGGGGGAAACAGGAACCGATAATCCGTATAGCGATGCTGCACCACAAATCCCAGCCGGGCCGCCAGGCGCACAGAGGGAATGTTGGCTTCGTCACACTGCCAGTGCGGTACCAGGTTCCGCTCGGCACACGCTTCCAGGCAGGCGGCAGCTGCCACGGTGGCCAATCCTTGACCGCGATGGGTTACGGCCGTTTCCACCCCCAACTCCAGCGCCCCCTCACCCGCATACACCGATAACGCCCAACTGGCCACCGTCTGGCCATCCAGCACGGCAAATCCCAGGC
>PABI01000004.1 GCA_002699125.1 Anaerolineaceae bacterium | reverse complement strand
GCTAAATGCCATGATTCGCGACATGCAACCGTGGCAAATTGAGGTAAAAACCGCCTAAATTCGGGTTTCGTATCACACAGTTGCTCTGACCGCAGGGAAGAATCCCTTTGAAGATCGCCAGCCCAGAGCATTGTCCGCGAAGGCGGGGGATTGGATTCCCGCCTGTGCGAGAATGACAAGAATGGGGGTGTCAGGGCACAATGGTGATGGTTTGCAGCTGCACACGGTCGCCCAGTTCGCTGTGAGGACCGCTGACGGGCAGGCGTTGGCCGGTTTCCAGCAGGTAGAGACCCATTTGCAACTGATATTCCCCCGGCGACACATCAGCAAACCAGGAACGGCCGTCCACCACCATCTCCCCCCCACCCCAAAACGACGTCGGATACAGACCATCCAGCGGCTGGCCATCCTGCCCGGCCACAAATTCTCCTTCTGGCGTGAGCAGATGCATAAATACGGTGTAATCCTGGCTGACGGCCGTTTCCACCTGCCAAAACAGCGTTACATCCAGCGGCTCACGCAGCGACACCGTCTCCGGCACCAGGACGTGGGAAAGGACAAGACCTTCGCCAAATGTGGTGCCGAGGGATTGAGCCTGGGCGGGGACGGCCGGCCCTGAGCTGCTCAACGGAGTTGAGCCTGTCGAAGAAGCCGTTTCCGGTGGCGGCTGCTTCAAACGGGCAACGGCAATAGTATTGTTGCCGCGATCGTCCACAAGCGGCAGGGGCGCATCGCTGTCTGGCTGCAAAAGGGAGAGCTGCACAGTGTAACCAACGGGTGCGTCATCCGGCAGCGTTAGCGTGTAATCATCCCGCACCAGCTGCCCGGCAGGCCAGTTGGCCATCACCGTGTAGCCGGGCGTGGGATTGAGCGTTGTCTGGCGCGGCACGCCCTGGCCATCCAGCAAAGTGAGCGCCACGCGGTACGAAGCAGCAGGCGGCTGAAGCGCCTGCCAGTACAGCGTGAGTTTGTTGGGCAGCTCTGTCTGCACGCCCACCAGCCGAACCTCATTGTTGAAATTGCCGGCCGGTGGCGTGGGGATGCCTGGGATACGGCCGTCCGCCGGATGAACCACCAGCGGCGAATCAAAGCGATCCAGCCAGCCCACCTTGGCCACCAGCAGCAAACTCAACAGTCCCACCACCATCGGCCTGGCAAAATCGCTCCATGGTTTCCTGGAAAAAGTAAACCGCGGAGAGCGCGGAGGGCGCAGAGAATGAGAAATCTCCGCGTTCTCTGTGGTAGAAAAGTTGTGATTTGGTTTTTTCAGGAGCAAAAAACCGCTAAACAACAATCCAGCCACTGATAAAAAATCTGCCAGCCAGCGGACGGGCGTGCGGCTAAATTGCACGGTGAGTGTATGCCGGCCAGCCGGAACCGTGAGTTGGAGACGGCCGTTTTCATCCGCATCGATCGGCAAAGAATCGCCATCCAAACTGGCCTGCCAGCCGGGGGAAATGTGGCTGGCAAAGGTAAGCGTATGTGGTTGTGAAAAGTTGGTTTGCCAGACGGCCGTCCACGGATCGCTTTCTTGCACAATGAGCTCCGTGGGTGAAACAGCCTGCCCTGAGCTGCTCAACGGTGTTGAGCCTGCCGAAGGGGCCGTCAACAGCTTATCCGCCAGGGATGATCCTTCGGCCACGATGGGGCCAGATGGCCAGTCGGTAACGCGGGCATCGCTGTATTCGCCCCAGGCCGTCAGCCCGATGATCTGGTATTTTTGCTGAACGGCCGTGACATCGGCCAACGTCGGCTGCGCGGGCAATCCTTCCCAGCGCGGCGGATACAAATACGGCACCAGGTTGACATAACTGATCAAAATCACCCCAGCCAAGAGTACCAAATTTCTTTTACTGATTACTGAATACTGAATACCGTTCACCAGTCCCAAACCAGCCAGCGGTAAAAAGAACGCCGGCACATCCAGCAGCCGCCAGGGAAACTGCAAGCCGCGCAGCGGATCGACCAGCCGCCAAATTAAGTCGGAGGCGGGCAGCGTGAGGAATAAAACAGCCCAGCCAATGAATCCAGCAGTAAAAAAGAGAGCATCCCTGGCAGGAAAGCCGCCGCCCTTGCGCCGCCACCGCCACAATGACCACGCCGAAACGGCCGTTCCGCCCGCCCCCAAAATCAAGGCCACCAGCCCCACCGTTTTAGGCAAATAGGCACCGCGCAGTCCGGCAACGGCCCGCCCTGAGCCTGCCGAAAGGGCCGTTCCCGGCCAATCCCACAACGACGTGAAATGATCGCCGTAAAATACCTTGCTCGCCTCCGCCGCATAGCGCGTGTACTGAATCTCGGTGAGGGCCGGCAGCCAGGCAAAGGCCGAAAGCGCCAATCCCAGGCCAAACATGCCGGCCACTGCCAGCCAGCGCCGCCGCCCATGGGTCGATTGAACCGCGACGGCGACCGCCCCCCACAACAGCAGCGGCCCCAGCAGCAGCAAGCTAACGGCCGTGTGCGAAAGCATCAACAAAGCAACAGCGATGGCCCCAACCGCAACGCGCCCGGCAGATGGCCCCCTCGACAGGCTCAGGGCAGGCTGTGCCGCCACCCGCCAGATCATCCAGGCCACCAGCGGCACAATTGCCAGCGCCAGGCTGTTGGAGGTGCTGCCCCGGCTGTAAATTTGGGCGGCAATGTGAGGGGAAAGGGTGAAAACGGCCGTTGCCAACAACCCACCTATCTCCCCAGCCAGCGCCCGACCCAAACCAAACATCCCCACGGCCCCCAACAGCAGGCAAGCAGCAAACAGCAGATTAATAGCCATACCTGCTTGCTGCCCCACCAGCCAGTAAAGACCGGTTAGCAGCCAGGCGCTCAGCGGTGGATAAAAGTTAAACAGGGGCGAGCCGTAACCGTAGATCAAATCTGGCTGCCAGCGGGCCAGCGGCGCACCGACCGCCCACTGCGCATTCACCAGCGGAATGCGAAAGTAGTGCAGCAGCAAATCATCCCCTTGCGGCGGCAGACCCCACAGCGGCTGTGCCGCCAGTGCGGTGATGAGCAGCACCGCCAGCCAGGGCCAAAATTGTCGCAGCCTGTTTGAACCAAACATGGCCGTAATGGTAGAGCGGACGCTAAGAAAAAGCCATCACGAATTAAACGAATGGACGAATAGCACGAATCTTTTTTAACATTCGTTTCATTCGCCTATTCGTGCTATTCGTGTTGTGTTTTTAGGACCACGTTACCCAAATTCCCCTGCCTGCGCTAAACTTAAACGTGGGAGTGATTGTGTCCCGGTGGGCGCCCCAGTCTTCAAAACTGGTGGCCGGCTGCGCCGAGCAGGCGGCGGTGGGTTCGACTCCCATTCACTCCCGCCTGAACAGTTTGCAAGTGGGCGAGTTTGCAAATGCGAGCTTACTCGCCTACTCGCCACTGGTCACTTTGCAGGTAAAATCCCCTCATGCTCTCATTGGACAAACAAAATGAATGGCGCGAACGGTACCGGGCAGCGCATCCGGGCTGGCAGCCGGCAACAGAACTGTATGCCGATTTGGTGCGCCAACAGCTAACGCCCAATGCGCAGGTGCTCGACATCGGCTGCGGGCGCGGCGGGCTGGTGGAGCAGCTTCATCATCCACTGGAGCAGGTGGTGGGCATCGATCCAGACTGGTTGTCGCTTCACGAACATCGCCTAAACCTCGCCAGCGCCGTGGCCTTCAGTGATGATTTGCCCTTTGCCCCGAACACGTTTGATGTGGCTTTTGCCAGCTGGGTGCTGGAGCATTTGGCACGTCCGTTCCACACCTTCCAATCAATCGCTCGCGTCTTAAAACCGGGGGGCGTATTTGTGTTCATCACGCCAAACGGCCGTCATCCCCTGGCGCTGCTGAACAAAACGTTGGGTCGATTGGGCAGGTTGCAGGGACGATTGGTGGCGAGGTTGTACGGCCGTTCCGCCGACGACACCTTTGCCACCCACTACCGCGCCAACAGCCAAGCCGACCTTGAACAACTCGCTGCTCAATCTGGCCTACAGCTCACCACGCTACACGCCGTTCCCGACCCCACCTACCTGGCCTTCAACCGCCCGTTGTTTGCCCTGATGACCCGCTTTGAGGATGCGCTTCCGGTTGAGCGAAAAATTCATTTGGTGGGGGTTTTAGTGAAACGCCTCGCCGAGGGCTAATTGCGATTCATAAATTAAACCGGTAATTAAACGGTCGCCGAATCGCTTAAATGAACCTGAAGCTTGATCCTGGCGTTTACCGATTTATTTCCTTCAGGTTCATAAGCCCCCGGCTACGGTATCGGAAGCCCTTTCAGGGCTAAAATCAGCCTCAAAGAGGCTTTCACAACTAGCCCAGTCCGTTTACGGCTGGGCGGGTCTTTTCACTTTTTACTTTTCACTCGTAAAATAACCGCATGGAAAATTTACCCGCCACCAAGCAACTCTACTACAGTTACATCGGCCGCCTGTACGCGTTTGCCTACTTTAGCCAGCGACGCACCTTTTTGGGAGCCACCCACAGCGGCTGGCTGCGCTTTTTGGTGCTTGCCTTGTTTGTGGCTTCGCTTGTATTGCAGTGGGGTTGGGTGCCTAGCATTTTCACCTTTTTCCTGTGGCAATACGTAGGATTTATTTACCGGCGGGCGAAGAAGGAAGGGTATAACAAGTTTATTGTGGATGAAACGGCCGTTCTCCCCTCTGAATCCGTCCACCCCTTGACCGCCAATGAAAAAATCGCCGTCCGCGCCTCCGGCCGCTATGCCGTCACCGACAAAACAGACACGGTGCTTTTGGTTAAGCCGGCCCATTATTGGCATGTTCCCATGGGCGACCACATCGTCATGGTGGAGTACAGACCCAAAAATTTTCTCTACCAATTTTTCAATGCGCGCACGCTGCAAAAAATTGAGGCGGGCTGGATCTTATTTGGCAAAGAACCAATCAGCACGCTGGCGATTACTTTTTTAGAATCGTGGGGACCGGACCACAACAACAATGCCATTGCTTACTTCGTCGGCGGCGGGGCCCACGACGACCTCAGCCGCCTGAAGCCGCGTACCATCTACTTCTCCTTTGAAGATGCTGCTGAACAAAACAAGGTATGGGCCACTCTGATCAAAGATGCCCGCGACGTGCGGGCATCCATAACTGCATAAAAGCGGAGGTGGTTCGTTGCATTTTAAGAATTAAAACGGGCAACGTTTCTGGGTAGGGGCAGACCCCCGTGTCTGCCCCGATTTGGGCAACCACGGGGGGTCGCCCCTACCATATTCCCGATTTGTTTTTTAAAGTCTAAGCAAACCGCCTCCCCCTTCTTCCTAGCCTTGGAGCAGATCGGTGACGGTACGGCCGAGTACAGAACCTTCGCCAGATGATTTGTTGCCGGTCGCTTTGGCGTTTTGCAGTACGCGGTCGGCCAGGCGGCTGAACGGCAGCGATTGCAGCCAGATGCGCCCGGTGCCTTGCAGGGTGGCCAGGAACAGCCCTTCACCGCCAAACACCATCGATTTCAGATTGCCCGCCCGCTGGATGTCATAATTAATGGTCGATTCAAAAGCAACGATACAGCCGGTATCGACCATAATCTTTTGGCCGGTGAGCCGCTTTTCTACAATGGTGCCGCCCGCGTGAATGAAGACGTTACCGTCGCCGCGCAGCTTCTGCAAAATGAACCCTTCGCCGCCAAAGAAACCTGCACCCAGCTTCTTGTTAAAGGCGACGGTCACCTCGGTGCCCAGGGCGGCACAGAGGAACGAATCTTTCTGGCAGATCAGTTCACCGTTGGTCTCGTCCAGGTCGATGGCGATGATTTTGCCGGGGTAGGGCGCGCCAAAAGCAACGTGCTTTTTGCCCTGGCCGTTGTTGGTGAAGTGGGTCATAAAGATCGATTCACCGGTGATGGCTCGTTTGGCCACGCTGCCCAATGCGCCCAAGAAGCCCTGGCTCGGCTTGGAGCCGTCGCCCATTTTGGTTTCAAAGCCGATGCCGTCTTCCATGTACATCATGCCGCCCGCTTCAGCGATGACGGATTCGTTGGGATCCAGTTCAACTTCAACAAACTGCAAATCATCGCCATAAACTTGATAATCTACTTCGTGACTTTTTTTCATTTGGAATGCTCCTTTACTTGAGTGAAAAGTGATAAGTGAAAAGCAAAAAGTGGCAACTTATCACTTTTTGCTTTTCACTTTTTACTACGGGACTTGTACGCAACGGCCGTAGCATCGTTGCACCTCTATCATACCACGGCCGTCTTTTGTCAATCCTCTGGCGAAAGGGTGGACGCCACCGAAATGTGCCAGCCGTCGCCAACGTCTTCAACCTCAAAGCCCACAATGAAGCGATGGACTTCAGGGTACAGGGCCTGTTTGCGCTGCATCATTTCACCAATCATCTTGTACAACAGTTCCGCATCCTCTGGTTCTGACCTCATTGTTTTTATCAGCTTTTGTATCTGCTCTTTTTGCTCATTCGGTGGCATCAAGGTGATGTTCCAGACCATTGCCCCTATGCCCACCAGATTTTTCATAGCAACTAAAGTATCAGCATCGTTCACAAAAGGCGCAATCACTTCTTCCAGAGCGTCAGACATTTTTATTTCACTGGGCGCGTTATACACCACGCCTTCAAAGGATTTGCCCATGTCGCGCTTAATCTTTTGCTCCAGTTTTTTAAAGGACCGACTTTGTTTGTCCTTTTTTGCGGTTCGTCTAATTCGTTTTTTCATAATTCCCACGATGTCCGGTAGGGGCAAGGCAGGTGGGTGATGATCGGGCCGTGCAGAACGGCCGTTTCTCCACCTGCCTCGCCCTGGTTTGCAATGAAAAACAATTTTGGGCCGCGATACAGCCCGCCCCCGATTGTGTCATACCCGCCTGCGCGGGAATGACAGGCCAGGACGATTCGCGAACGGTCGTTATTTGCCCTGCCAGTTGGCGGGGCGCTTGTTGATGAAGGCGTCCATACCTTCTTTTTGGTCTTCGGTGCTGAACAGCATGTAGAAGAGACGGCGTTCATGAGCCAGCCCGGCCTGGAGCGGCGTCTCGAAGACGGCGTTGACGGCTTCTTTGGCCAGGCGCAGGGCAACGGGGGCGCGGGCGGCAATCTCGGCGGCAAACTTGATAGATTCTTCGAGGTAGAGTTCGGTGGGAACGACGCGGTTGATGAGGCCATGTTGTTGGGCTTCGGATGCTGAGAGGAAACGGCCGTTCAGCACAATTTCCATGGCCAACGCCTTGCCTACAGCGTAGGTCATACGTTGGGTGCCGCCGGCGCCGGGAATAATGCCCAGGTTGATTTCCGGCTGGCCAAATTTGGCGCTCTCGCCGGCGACGATCATGTCGCAGGCCATCGCCAGTTCACAGCCACCACCCAGGGCAAAGCCGGAAACGGCCGCAATCACCGGTTTGCCAATCTTGCGCAGCCGGTCCCAATAGTCGATGAAGGGATTGTCCAGCATAGAAACGGGCGTGGCAGTAGCCATCTCTTTGATGTCGGCCCCAGCGGCAAACGCTTTTTCGTTGCCGGTGATCACCATGCAGCCAATACCGTCATCGACGTCAAACGCTTCCAGGGCAGACATGAGCTCGCTCATCAGCCCGCGGTTGAGGGCATTGAGCGCCTTGGGGCGGTTGAACTGCACAATACCAACGCGGCCTTCGCTTCGGTTAAGGATGAATTCGTAGGACATCAATTGCTCCTTTTCTTTATCCACAGATTTCGCAGATTACACAGATTTTTGGGTGTCTTAATTTGAGGAATCTGTGGCTGATTTATTTTTGGGGGTGCCTATAAATCGCTTGTATTCTAGAGAGGTTGCGCCGAAGTTGATAAGTAAACCTTTGGCAAAGTTGCCTGCTTTTAGATAGTTGAGTGTTTGGGCAACCTCGCTGCTACCTAGCTTTTTCATGGCCTTCAATTCTACCAAAATCGTATCATAACAAATGAAATCAACGCGATAGATCGACTTTAAAACCTGCTCGCGGTACATAATTGGTAAATCCACCTCTCGCCGAAAGGGAACGTGTCGATGGGTTAGTTCAATAGCTAGCGCTTCCTGATAAACTGCTTCCAAAAAACCATGCCCAAGTCGTTTATGAACCTCCATGGCTGCCCCGATCACATCATAAGTTAATGGATCCCTCCTCGCCATCACTTCCCTCCTCTGTTTCGTGATAAATTATTCCCAAACACACAAGTTACGCAGGTTAATTATGACCCTAATCTGTGTAATCTGCGAAATCTGTGGAAAATTTATTCTTGAAATAAGGCGGTGAGGGGACGGCCGTTTCCGCTTTCGATTTCGGCCTGTAACTGGGCAAACAGGGTGGGCAGTTCGGGCATGTCGTGCGCTTTTTTGGTGCGCAGCAAATACGCCTGGGCTTCCGCTTCATCCAGCATCTGTGTCAGACAGTATGCGGCGGCGGCATAAAGCGCCAGATGCTGCTGCCGTCTGTCCAGCTGCGCCAACTCTGCGGTCAGTAAATAGGGGATAAGCTGGCGACAAACGGTAGCCACCACCCAGCCAGAGCCCTCATCGTAGGGCCAGGGAGGTGATTCGCCCACAGCTTTGGGCGGCGGCAGCAGCAGTGTGAGAGCATCATCGGTGGTAGCGACAACGGGAGACAGTGCCGGATACACCAGGTTGGGCATGAGGGTAACGGCCGTTTCAATTTCGCCATCGTGCAGCTGCGCCAGGCTGGCGAGTAAACGGTCGCCGGCAAATACTTTTTCCAGGTCAGCCAGGGCATTGTCCCAGACGGCCGTATGTTTGGCCCAAAAGAGCGTCATGATGGAGGTTTCACCGGCAAAATCAGCCAGCGAATGAACCCACTCGTTGATTTTTAACAAGTGGGGCAGTTCAGAGGTGGGCTCAAAACCGGGCCAGGTACTGCGCAGTGCCGCGCTAAACAACTCTTCCAGCTCAACCCCGTTCAGCAGCGCCTCGTTTACCCCTTTAACGGCCGGGTGGGTCCGAAATGGCTGCACAAACTGGCGCACCAGCTTTGCCTGCGAATGCACGGCATGTGGCTGCTGCTTTTGTTCCTCTTCCGGCCAATCGCTGGCAGCCAGAACGGCCGTTACCAACCGCATGCGTTCGTCTAACGAGATGGTTAAAGTTGACATAATTCTCTCTCTAACTATTTAATGATAGTGAAAAGTGAGAAGTAAAAAGTGAAAGTTTACGGCTCACTCACCGGCTAAACACAAATCACGTATCACACTCGATAATCCGCCTCTTCTTTGGGCCATAGCCGCCAAATAACGACCAGATAGACCAGCCCCGTGAGCAAATAAACAGTGGGCAGACGATCGGATGGTGTGAGGGCAGGCAGCGGGCCAAGCGCCACCCAAACGGTGAAGGTGTGCAGCGTTTGAATAAGCATTGCACCCAAAAAGCTGCCCGTACGCAGGCGTATGATCCCATAAAAAACGCCCCAAACCAAAAAATAAAGCAGGCTGATCACGTCGCTGCGGTACGCTTCCTGAAACAGCACAAACGCCACTGCACCAAACCCAATGCCGCTGCCGATGGCGGCCGTGAGCGGTCCGCGCCATTCGGCCATGGAGCGAAACAGCAAACCAAATGCCCACAGCTGCACCGCAAATGCTTCAAACAGCAGCAAATAAACAAAGCTGCGGCCCGAATCGGCGGCGTTGAGGTTGAGGGAAATAAAGGTAAAGCGGAACAGTAGAAAAGCCAGCCAGCCTAAGGTAGCAAAACCAATGCCGGCAAATAACGGCCGTCCACCCCGCAGTCCCATCTGAGGCAAGCCATACCAAAACAAACCCAGGAACCAGCTGGCCACGCCAATGCCCCCCAAAATAGGGGCGTTACTGCCTTCGCTGCTGCCTAAAATAAGCGTCAGCGCAAAAGGCAGCAGCAGCGTGAGCACAATGCGCACCGCCACAGGCAAAGCTGTTTTTGCATCCGGGGAAGTTTGTTTGTTTGTAGTCCGTTTTTTTGTTTTCTTCGCCATTGCGTTCGATTGTAACACTGAATTTAGGGTGAAGCACTGGTGTAAAATCAACCGCTCATATTACAGGGCGGCAATCTTTTTAATACAAAGGCACGAAGAAACAAAGGGACAAAGAGGACTTTCTTTGATTCTTTCTGCCTTTGTTCCTTCGTCTGAAATAAGCTCTAAATGTTGTCCGGTCAAGAGCCTTTCCGCTACACTTCCGTCCGTGACCGACCCGAAACCAACCCGCCTTTCCTGGCAGCTGGCACTGATCACCCTGGCCCGACTTTGTCTGAACACTGGACTGCGCATGGTATATCCGTTTGCGCCGACTTTTGCCCGCCAGCTGGATGTGCCGGTAACGGCCGTTTACCGTCTAGTCACTCTGCGCAATCTGGCTGGTTTTCTCAGCCCCTTCTTTGGCCCATTATCAGAGCGATTTGGTCGCAAAACCATCATGTTTGGTGCGATGCTGCTCTTTAGCGCGGGCTGCTTGCTGGTCTGGCTGTGGCCCAGCTATTGGCTGTTTGGCGCAGCGCTCATCATCATCTCTGTGGCCAAGGTGATTTACGACCCGGCGATGCAGGCTTATGTGGGAGAGATGGTGCCGTACCGGCAGCGGGGCCGGGCCGTGGCCGTCACGGAATTTTCCTGGGCGGGGGCGCTGCTGGTGGGTGGACCACTGCTGGGAATCGCTATTGAGCGGCAGGGATGGTCGGCCTCGTTTTTCTGGCTGGGGCTGTTTGGCGTGATTACGGCCGTATTCCTCTACCAATTCTTACCCAAAGTAAATAAACCAATCCCCGGCCGCGGCGCCAATCTGGCAGATGCGTGGCGCGTGGTGCGGCAGCAGCCCGTCATTTGGGCGGCGATGCTGTACATGGTTCTACTGATGGCCAGCAACGAAACCGTTTTTCTGGTATTTGGCGACTGGATGGAGCTAAATTTTGGGCTGAGCCTGGTGGCGCTGGGGGCCTCGGCCGGCGTCGTTGGCGGTGCCGAAATTGTAGGTGAGCTGTTTGCCGGTTGGTCAGTTGATCGGTTTGGCAAGCGCCCGGTGGTCATCACCACGGCACTGTTGAATACGCTGGCCTGCCTGCTCCTGCCACTGACAGACGGCAATCTAACCGTTGCGCTGCTGGCTTATTTTGCCCTGTTCCTTACCTTTGAGATCACGGTAGTGGGCGGCATCCCGCTGATGACGGAAATTGTACCTTCGGCGCGCAGCGTGGTGATGTCCAGCATTTTGGCGGCCGGTGCTTTAGGGCGAGCGCTGGGCTCCTGGCTGGGTCCGTTTTTGTTTACACACTTTGGTTTTTCCAGCAATGGATGGGTTTCTGCTATCATTACGGCCGTTGCCGCCCTGCTGTTGGCGCTGTGGATACGGGAAGGCGGTGAGTCGGTAACCGGTAATCAGGTAGGTTAGTGATGTCGCAGAGCGACCGCTGCGCGTACGGTAAAACTTTTCACTTTTTACTTTTCACTTTTCACTGACAACCTGCAAGGACACAATAAAATGGACACACTCCTAAATTTACAACCCGAAGAAATTACGCAGCTGGTGGTGATTACGGCCGTGTTGCTCATTGGTCTCTTTTTTGCCCGGCTGGCGTTTAAGCTTACTGCTTCGCTGATACGGCTCGGCTGCCTGGCCATCTTTTTTATCGTCGCCGCTATTGCCTTGCTGCAAATGTTTGGTGGTTCATAGCAAAGTGGCTTTTTAGTTAAACACGCCAAAAAATTATTCGCTTGCCTGTCCCCCGGTTGGTCAGTTTGTCTAACGGCCGTTTACTCCTCTGGCACCCGCCTGTCAAAATTGGCTAATTTGTTAAGCCATGTCATAATAAAGTCTCCAAATACGCCGCCAGAATATTCTGGCAAATCAATTTTTATCTTTAAGGAAGGAGAGAAACCATATGAAGAATCAACGTTTGATCTGGTTAATTGGTTTGATCTTGCTGGCCTTGATGCTGGTCGCCTGTGGTGGTGGGGGTGATGAACCTGCCGCTGAGGATACCGCCAGCGACGCTGCCGGCGAAGAAACCACAGAAGAAGAGGCGATGGACGAGGAAGCCAGCGACCTGCCTGATTTGGAAGGTCGTGAAGTCACCATCGCGGTGGAAAATGCTTACCTGCCCTTCAACTACATCGACCCAAACACAGGCGAGCCGGCCGGCTGGGACTACGATGTCTGGAACGAGATTTGCCGCCTGATTAACTGCACGCCTGACTATGTTGAGGCCGGTTGGGAAGGCATGATCCAGGCTGTGGCTGACGGCCAGTTTGATGCTGCTGCCGACGGCATTACCATCACCGAAGACCGCGCCGAGATTGTCGATTTCTCCAACGGGTACATCAACATCGAACAGCGCCTGCTGGTGCGGCAGGATGAGGACCGAATTGAAAGCATTGAAGACATCGTCAACAACGATGAACTTCTTCTGGGCACCCAAACCGGCACGACCAACTACGAAACCGCCCTGGAATACCTGCCCGAAGAGCGCATTCAGGCATTTGAGCAGTTCCCCTTTGCCGTCCAGGCGCTTATCGCGGGCGACATTGATGCCGTGATCATTGATGAAGTAGCCGGTCAAGGCTACCTGGGCGAAAACGCCGACGTGTTGCAGCTGGTTGGTCCGTCCATGTCCAGCGATCAGTTGGGCTTCATCTATCCTCAAGGCAGCGATCTGGTTGAACCAGTGAATGCTGCTTTGGCCGAGTTGGCCCAAAACGGTTTTCTGGAAGAGGTGAACCTGCAATACTTTGGTCCGAACTTTACCATCACCTATGATGATTTGTTCCCAGAAGAGTAACGGCCGTTCATCGCAAGCGACTCCTTTGTAATCATTTACAAATGAGTTAATTGAGCAAACCACAGAGTATCTGCGCTTAGTTTTTCAAATAGTTTCTGTGGTTTGCTTCGGAAGCGTCAGTTATTTCTTTAGCTGGCGCTTCTTTGCTTTTGAGCGGTTTCAAAACACGTGGCGGCTGTAAGGGAAACGGCCGTATCGTCCACAGGAGACACAAACATGGCTGGACCCGAAATTATCCCCCCTTACGTAACCGACATTCAACCCCAAAAAGAACCTTTTGTCGACTGGCGCGAATTTCCCTGGTGGCTGGTCGCCATTCTTACCTTTTTAGGGCTGATGGCCCTGCTCATTATTTTGAAACCTGGGCCCCATATGCTCATTCGGGTAGAAGCTGCAGCAGACATCCAAAACCTTGATGATATCGTTAGAGAAGATGAGATGAGTGTAGGCGTGCAGCCAGACAGTTCCGCCTATGAGCTTGCCTTCGAAGAGCTAACAGAAGAGCGCATCCAAACATTTCCCCAACTTGCAGACGCTGTTGAGTCCTTAATGGCTGGCAATATTGACGCTGTTATTTTAGATAGAGAGAGCGCACAGACATTTGTTACTGAAAACGAAGGGGATCTGACATCAGTTACGGCAATTACCAATAGCTACAACGAAGCGTTTATCTTTATTTTTCCTGGCATCACCATCACGCTTTACCTGACGCTTGGCGGTTTTGGGTTGGCCCTCGTCTTTGGGCTCTTAGCTGGTCTGGGGCGCATTAGCCAAAACAGGCTCATCCGCAATATCGCCATCACCTATGTGGAGTTTATTCGTGGCGTGCCTACCTTGGTGCTCATTCTCACCCTCGCCTTTGTTCTAGTGCCCGCAATCAGCAACAGCGTTGGCATCGATAACCGCGATGTGTCTATCGAACTGCGCGCAATTTTAGCCCTGGCCATCATCTATGGTGCGTTTCTGGCCGAAATTTTCCGTGCCGGCATTGAATCCATCTCCAAAGGGCAAATGGAGGCGGCTCGCTCCCTGGGCATGACGGCCCGGCAGGCGATGCAGTACATCATCCTACCCCAGGCCATCCGCAACATTTCGCCGGCGCTGGGCAATGATTTTATCGCCATGCTCAAGGATTCTTCCTTAGCTTCTGTTCTGGCCGTGCGCGAGCTGACCCAGCGGTCGCGGCTCCATGCGGGCAGCACCTTCCGCTTCCCGGAATCCTACCTCGTCATCGTCTTTTTGTATTTAGCCATGACCCTCACCCTCAGTCTCTTGCTGCGCTGGTACGAGCGGCGCATTCGCGTGGGGGAAAGGTAAACATTATGCAAAATGAAATGATTGTCATCCAAGAGTTACACAAATATTTTGGCCAAATTGAGGCAGTGAAAGCCGTCAGCTTAACGGTTCGCCAGGGCGAAGTGGTTATCATCATTGGCCCCAGCGGCTCTGGTAAAAGCACCGTCCTACGCTGCATCAACCATTTGGAAACGCCAACATCTGGCGACATCTATATTGAAGGCGTCCACCTGGAGGATAAAAAGACAAACATCAACGAGGTACGGGCTGAAGTGGGCATGGTGTTCCAGCAGTTCAATCTGTTTCCCCATCTCACCGCCCTGGAAAATGTCACCATCGCCCAGCGGCTGGTGCGCAAGCGGGACAAGGCCGAAGCCAACCGTATCGGCATGGAACAGCTAGAACGCGTCGGCATCCCGGAAAAAGCAGATGCTTACCCACGCCAGCTTTCTGGCGGGCAGCAGCAGCGGGTGGCCATTGCCCGTTCCCTGGCAATGAATCCTAAAGTGATGCTGTTCGATGAGCCAACCAGTGCCCTGGACCCGGAAATGATCAAAGAGGTACTGGACGTGATGCTGGACCTGGCCAAAGAGGGTATGACGATGGTCGTGGTGACGCACGAGATGGGCTTCGCTCGCGCCGCTGCCGACCGTATGGTGTTTATGGATGGCGGGCAGGTGGTGGAAATTGCGACGCCGGAGGATTTGTATAATAATCCGCAGCACCAGCGCACCAAGTTGTTCCTGAGTAAAATTTTGACTCATTGAGCTTTTGGGTTTTGTTGACAAAGATTCGGTTGTGCTATTAAGATATTGCTTACGCTCACAAAACAACAGTTGTACGGCTGCGGCAAACGGCCGTTCTTCTCATCCATCTAACTTACCTAAATTACCAATTCCAGGAGGAAATCCCATGACCGACCAGATAAAATCACCTGACCTGCAGGCAAATGAAAGTTTGCTCGAAGAACTTTTTTCCGACGTCAAAAAGTGGGAAGGCTCGCTTGCCGGAGGAGAAAAACTTGATGAAGGCGGCGCAGCGCTGCACAGTTTAAAAGAAACAAAAGTACAATTTGGCAACCCGCGTGCCAATCTGGTAGCCATTACCGCTGAACAACTACACGGCTCAGGTATCGAGTTAAGCAGCATTCAAAAACAGCAGCTTGAGAGTACCCACGATTTCTACTTCATGACCATGACCGTAGATATGCGTCCGCAACCCGGTAGTCATTTCAGCGCTCTAGCCTGTGAGCTTGACTTCGGACCCAAAGGGGCCAACGAACCCATTGTGCAATCCATCTTTCCCCAAACAAGCTGGAAGAATGTCATGAGCTTTGGCGGCGGCATGAATTTAGGGTTAGATGCCGATTTGAACTGGAAAGTTGGTGTGGATGCCTCCAAATTGTCTGAACTAACTGACAAAGCACCGGAGTTAAGCGCCAACTTGGAAAACAAGAACGATATGAAATCCCATATCGTTTTGCAGGACTTTTCTTATGATTTAGGACGTTTTGATATTGCTGCTTACGGTAAAGACAATTCAGAATGCTATTGGTATATTCAAAATGCCGATTTGCAGCAGACTCTCACCATCAAGTTTAGCGTGGTGTTTAAGGTACCAACGGGAACAGAAGAATTTACACTTACTGGTAAAGCATGGGCCGAACCATCTATGAGTTGGCTCACTGCCAATGTACGCAACGTCTTTGGCAGCCTGGCAGAAAAGTTCCAAAATCTTTTCCGTCGCCGGGATGATGCTGCCAGCGATCTGGCGCGCGGTGCGGCCGAGAAGTGGACGCTGCCCTTGCCGCGCCAAAATTGAGCCCGACAAACGTTTAGATGCTTAAGCTTTGCATCAGGAGATTGGGCCAATTATCTATGGAAAAAGTAATTCACATCAAAAATTGGCCCAATCTTGACTAAATAACTGTATCGTTGCTAAAGAGAAGGACAAAGCCGCCCATGAGTGACGCTTATTACACATACCGAATACATATCGCCAACAGGGACCGGGTTCAGGTCAATAAGCTAAATCCGCTAAAAGGCAGCTTGGGGCAGCCCAGCGGCGCGTTTGGCTACAAAGACGCGCTAAAAGACCAGATCGACGCCTTGGTCCAAAAGGCAAATGAAAAAGAATGGAACAGTGACGATCAGGTCAAGGTGCTGGGTGAAGCGCTGTTTAATGCACTGTTTGAGCCAACACTGCGCCAGGATTTTGTCGGCCTGTACAATCAAGTTGTGCATACGGAAGGTAAGCTGCTGCGAATCGAGCTGGACATTGATGAAAAGGCGCTGCCAGACGTCGCCGCGCTGCCGTGGGAGTTTATGCGGCTACCGGCAGCGGCAAATCTAGGCACATTGTGGATCGGTTCTGCGCCCGATTTAATTTTTTCGCGGCGGCGCTCACAATGGTTTGTCCCCAACCCAATTCAGCTAAATGCTGGTGAAAAGCTGCGTATTGCCATTGCCGTCTCTGCGCCTGCCGATTTGGGCGCTGTGGAATACGAGAATGTGATACAAGGGCTAGAAAAACTACAGGAGAAGCAGCCAGACAAGTTTGAATTGCTGCCAGTGCTAACAGATACAAATGCGGAAAAGTTAGATGGGCTGTTAGCACAGGATCCGCACATTTTGCACTTTATTGGGCATGGGAAACTGGTGGAAGCGAACGGTAAGGTTGAAGGGCAGATTGCCTTTGTTGATGACATGTTAGGCGATGCGATGTGGGTGGATGCAGACTTTTTTGCCGATTTGTTAAATACGCACCGACCAGGCATCGTGCTGCTGCAAGCGTGTGAAGGAGCACAAACATCGTCGTCGGAAGCGTTTGTAGGTGTGGCTTCCCGCGTGGTGCAGCAAAACATTCCGGTCGTGGTAGCCATGCAGTATGAAGTGTCGAATATGACGGCCGTTCGCTTTTCGCTCAAGTTTTACCAGGAAGTTGCTGCTGGCAGCCCGGTGGATCGTGCGGCGCAGAACGGCCGTCGGGCCATCGGCCTGGCTACACAATACAAACGACGAGACTTTGCCACCCCCGTTTTGTTCATGCGTGTTGAAGATGGCCATCTGTTTGAGCGTGAAGGAGAGCCGGCCAACGAAAATGGAAACCAGCCAAATGCGCCGGCTGCCGCTGGTGATGATAAACCAGTCCCCGCTGCACCTGCGACATTGACCTTGCAGCAAGTAGCTGCACTAGGCAGACTAATCAGTGATAATTTTACGCCAGAAGAATTACGTGACTTCACGTTAGCCTTAGGCCTGGATTACGATGATCTACGCGGCAGCAATAAATCCGGCAAGTCACGCGAACTGGCCGACCACGCCCGCCGCCACGGTGCCGTCGCCGCTTTGTGGCAGCAGCTCTATGAGGCCCGTGGGCATATTGACTGGTCTCAAGCGTTAAACTAATCGGACAAAAAGGTGTTGCTCAGCCATGACAGAATGTTACACCTACCGCGTCAGCGTTATCAACGAGCAGACGGTGCGTACTGTGCTGAGCGATCCCCAAAACCGGTTGGTCGATGAAGGCGAAGGGGAGGGGCAGTTTCGCTACACCGGGGCGCGGCGGCAGCAAATTAAGCAATTGTTGGATACGGCCGTGCAAAACCCGCTCACCGAGGACCAGATCAAACAGCTGGGTGAAGCACTCTTCAATGCCCTCTTCGATCCCGTTCTGCGCCAAAAGCTGGCCGAGCATTACAATGATATTGTTCACGGTGAACAAAAGCTGCTGCGGCTGGAGCTGGATGTTGACGAAAAAACATTGTCCCATGTGGCTGCCCTGCCGTGGGAATTAATGTGCCTGCCACAGGAAGCCAACTTAGGCGTTTTGTGGCTGGCTTCTGCGCCTAACTTTATTTTTTCACGTCGGCGCTCACAGTGGTTTATCCCCAATCCGGTTCAACTACAAAAAAACGAAAAGCTCAAAATTGGCCTGGTGGTGGCTTCACCACCAGGCTTGCCACCGATTGATATCAATCCGATACAAACGGCGCTGCAAAAGCTGGCCGAACAGCCGGGGTCTCAATTTGAGCTGCTGCCAACGGTAACAGCTGCCGACGCGCCCAAAATTGATGATCTGCTAACGCAAGAGCCACACATTCTGCATTTTGTTGGTTACGGCCGTTACCATCAAGAAGGTGACGAACAGAAACATCAAGTGGCTTTTGTGGACACCATTTTGGACAATGTTGATTGGGCCAATGCTGATATTTTCAGCGATCTGCTCAACCAGCATCGGCCGCCGGTGGTGCTGCTGCAAGCCTGCGTGGATCCACAAAACAAATCTGCCCAGGCGTTTGCCGGCATCGCTGCCAACGTGGTGGCCCAAAATGTGCCCGTTGTGGTGGCCACACAATATCAGATGGACAATGATTTAGCCGTGCGCTTTGCCCTGCGCTTTTACAAACAGCTGGCCGAGGGCGATCCGGTAGACCGGGCCGCCCAGGTAGCCCGGCGCGATCTGGCCTTACGGGCGCAGTACAAAACGACCGATTTTGCCAGCCCCCTGCTCTACATGCGCGTGCGCGACGGCCGTTTATTCGACCGAAAAATAACAGAAAATGAAACCCCCGAGCCGGTGAAGCAGGCCCAGGCGCTGCGCGAGGTGCTGGTTCAGCTCAACTACAACCAACAGCGCGGCCAGCTGGCCGCCTTACAGTACAAGCCCAAAATGAGCACCTTCCTCATTTCTGGCCCTAACCAGCTCAGCGGCCAGCGCTGGTTGCTTAACCTGCTGGTGAAAGAGGATTTAAAAGGCGAATTTATAGATGGGAAATCGGTGCGGCTGGATATTGCGCAGAAGCTAACCAGCCAGGATGTCCAGCGATTGTGGGTGGCCCTGGCTCGCGGGCTGAACCTGCCCTGGACGACATCCCAGGAAGAGATTGTTGAGGGGATGTACGAGATGTGGCAGGAACGGGACTTGCTCATTATTTTAGATAACGTCTGCCATCTCGGCACAGCGTTTCCGGAAATCGTTTTGCAGCAAGTGTGGCAGCCCCTGGTAAAACGTTTCAATCCACGGGCAGACAGTAACTGGTGCTTGCTCTTTATGTTGGACAATGAGGGCAAACTGGTGGCCCAGGGCCAAAACGGTGACAATATTGGGGATCCGGCCCGGCCGGTGTGGCTGCCGCCGCTGAAAGAACGATTTGAGGCAGATGAACTGGGCAACTGGCTGGGCCAATGGGCTACCCAAAAAGCCCTGGAAAAGGCGCGGCAAAAGCTAAATCCGACTTCGCCCGATGATTTTCGCGCCCAGCTGCTGGCGCTCACCGACAACGGCGTGCCGATGTTTTTTGTGAGTGAGCTGTGCAGCCTATGTGATCACAATTGGGGAACATTAAAAGGGCAATGGTTAACGTTATGAGTGATGATGAGTTGATTTATTCAGGTGACAAGCGAGAGCGCGTTGATGCGGCCGGAAACACGATCCAACTGGAACCATATATTCCCGATTCGGAACTGGTGGAAGCGGTGAATATTGCCATTGCCTTGCAACGGCCGTTGCTCCTCAAAGGTGAACCCGGCTGTGGCAAAACCAAACTGGCCAAAGCCGTGGCCGACGAGCTGGGACTGGACTTTTACGAATGGCCGGTTAAATCTACCAGCCGCGCCCAGGACGGTCTTTACACCTATGACACCATCGGCCGCCTACGCGATGCCCAGCTAGCCGCCAATCCCAAATTAGGCGAGGCAGAACGGGGACGAATCAGCAAAAAGTTTGAAGACCCTAGCGAATACGTCAGCTTTGGCCCGCTGGGCGACGCCTTTCGCAGCGAAAAGCGCGCCGTGCTGCTCATCGACGAGATCGACAAGGCCGATATCGATTTTCCCAACGACTTGCTCCATGAGCTGGAAGAAAAACGATTCACGATCCAGGAGCTGCCGCCGCTGGTGAAAGAAAACAAGCCGGTCGAATTTGATGCCGGGGGCAATCTGGTGCGGGCCAAAAGCGTGCCCATCATCTTTGTTACCAGCAACCAGGAAAAGGAACTGCCCGCCGCCTTTCTGCGCCGCTGCCTCTTCTACTACATCGACTTCCCCAAGGCGAAGCGGCTGCGCGAGATCGTCAGCCTGCACCTGTCGCTAAAAGAGGAAGATGACCCGTTTGTAAAAGATGCCGTGACCCAATTCCGTGAACTACGCAAAAAGATGCACGACAACAAAAGCACCAAGAAAGTATCCACCAGCGAGCTGATCGACTGGGTGCGTATCATGAAAAAGCGCACCAAAGATAAGGAAAAGCCGTGGCCCTCGCTCAAGGAGGAACTGCTTTTCCCCAGTGTGCTGTTGAAAACGCTCACCGACATGGATCGATACGGTCCGCCGCGCCAGACAGACGACGAAGTGTAAGCGCGTAGATCAAGATTGGACCAATAACTTTCTAGAAAATTGGGCCAATCTCCGGGAAAGTTCACCCAACATGACTCATTCTGATCTGGCTGAAAACGTCATCCATTTCTTCCAATGGCTGCAGGCTGAAGGTGTGGAACCGGACGCTGCGCTGCTGCAACTGTTCCTGCCGGGGCTGGCCGCAGCCACTTGGGGTGATCCGCTGCCGGACGATTGGCAGGCACGACTGCGCGAGCAGCTTTCTGATGCAGAAGTTGTGGACGCATGGGAGCAATCTACAGAAAAAAGCTCGTTGATGCAGCAAGTGATGGCGTTTTTTAAGGGGCAGCGGCACACGGCGGCGTGGCAAACCCAGCTCACCGCGCCAGAGTTAGCAGACAAGCTGGAGCAGGCGCTCGGGCTGATCGATCTGGTGCAGCAGGTGACGTTGTTGTTTAACCATTTGCGCCGCTACGCCGATCTGCCGCTGGGCATCGATGAGTATCGGCTGGTACTGCAAGGGCTGCTGCACGGCTACGGCCGTTCCACCCCCACCGATCCCGATGCCCTCAAACGATTGTGCCGCCTGGCCTGGGCCGCCACACCCGGCGAGCAGGCGCTGGTTGATTCCTATTTTGACCGGCTGGTTACCCAGCCCCAATGGCCGCAGGAAACGGCCGTTGCCACCCCGCCTCCCCTGCCAGAAGAAGAGGAAGACACCGCAGAGCAGCCAGAGGCGCAAAAACCACCGCCCGAACCCATCGTACCGGAACCGCCACCGCTGCAAACAGAACGGGCACAGCCGCTGCCGCGCCAGCCGGTGCGCCAAGGGGACACAGGCGTGGAGCCAGATTGGATGATCGACGTGGCTCCCCTGCTGGAAATTGAAGGCGGCGGCCGTGTGGGGCTGCACCTGCTGCAGGGCATGGAATATTTGCCGGTAACGCGCCGCCAGATGAAACAGGGCTGGCGCTTTTTACGGCAGCGCGTGCGCGAAGGCCCCCCGGTGGAGCTGGACGTACCGGCCACGGTGCGGCGCATCGGCCAGGACGGCTTTTTCCTGACGCCAGTGCTGCGACCACGGCGCATTAACAAGGCGGCGCTACTGTTGCTGATTGACCGGGATGGCTCGATGGTGCCATTTCATGCACTGGGCGAGCGGCTGGAGGAAACGGCCGTTGAAGCCGGTCGTCTTGGCCGGGCCGGCACCTACTACTTTCACGACTGCCCGCCGCCACAAAATCGCCGCCAGATCGTGACGCCGCAAAATCCGCTGCGGGAGCACAAGCTGTACCAAAAGGCGCATCTACTCGGTGCCCGCCCGGTGAGCGAGATTGCCGACGACTTTGACAACTGGCGCACCGGCGTGCTTATTTTTAGCGATGCAGGTGCGGCGCGAGGCGGCTGGGACGATGCGCGCATTGAGAATACGGCCGTTTTCCTTTACCAGCTGCGTACGTTGGGCATCGAGCGCATCGCCTGGCTGAACCCCATGCCGGAACCGCGCTGGCAGCAAACCAGCGCTGCGCCCATCGCCGACATGGTGCCCATGTTTAGCCTGGAACGGAACGGCCTGTATCGCGCTATTGACGTGCTGCGCGGCCGTTCGCCACGTGTTTTTACGCTGGATTAATTATTTTTATGACTGATTTTGCTGCCGCCCAGAAAACCATTGATGATTTTACCGCCCGATTTGGCTCGGAGGCACGTGCTTACCTGGACCTGGCGCAGCACGCGGCGCTGCCGCTGGCGCTGACGCCGGATTTGCTCTACCTGATCTGGTTTGATTTTCGGACCGACGAGCAGGGAAAACCGCTGAAAATCCCCTGGGTGGCGGTGGCCGATTTGCTGCTGTCTCATTTATGCCAGGAGATTAGCAGCGAGACGTATGCGCTGGATGACGGGGTGCGCCATTTGCTGTTGCAGCAGATGGTGCAGGACGGCCGTTTTGGGATGGCGCGGGTGCAGCGGCTGGCGGCGTTCCTGGACCAATATGCCGAACGGCAGCTGCACAGCGACAATCCGTACACGCAGGAAGCCGGGCAGGCCCAGCGGCTGACGGCCTACGCCTACGCCAATCCACAGCAGTTGGTGGCGTATTTATCACAGCTGTATGAAAAAAGGCTGCCCCAGTCGCAGATGATTCGCTACGCTACGCTGCTGGAAACGCTGCAAGTGCCGGTAATAGAGTGGGACCACGCAGATGCAGCCACGCAGCAAACATTCAGGCAGGCCCAGGCGGCGGGGCGCAGTTTGGCAGAATGGGCGCGCGGGGATGTGGATACGGCCGTCGCCCAATTACGCGAACAGTTTGGCCGAGGTGTGATTATTGGTGATACGGCCGTTGCCCTGCCGGACGATGTGCAGCAGGCGCTAAGCGGCGAGCCAGCTGGGGAGGCAGCAGCCACAGATTTACCGGCATTTTTCAACGATTTTGTGGACCGGATCATGTTCGATGTCTCGTCCCGGCTGGAAGCAGCCTTGCGGGCCGTGGGTGCATGGCAGCAGGACCCAGGCCGCGAACAACTGATGCTGATTACCGGCCAGCGCGGCAGCAGCAAGACAAATCTGGCGGTCAATTTTGTGAAGCAGGTGCGGCAGCAAAGCACCGAGTTTGGCATTCTGCCACAAACGGTGGGCGCGTATCATTTCTGCATGGCCGACCGGCCAGAGACGCTGGATGCGCGGCTATTTGTCCGCAGCGTGCAGCAGCAGCTAAGTGAACGATACCCGCGCTTCCGCGATACAAAGGCCCAAAATACAGCAGATGATCCCAATTTGCCCTGGGATTTGTGGCTGGAAAAGCAGCTAATCGATCCCCTGCGACCAATGGTCGGTGGGTCGGCTGCGGTCCAGTCAATGACGGAATCGATAGGTCCGTCACAGGAAGATTTGCTGATTGTGGTGGATGACGTGGATGCTGCGACGCAGCACAAAACACCCGAACGGATTTTGGACGTTTGTTTACGGCTGGTGGCTGAACTGCCGGGGCTGCGCCTGCTGCTGACAACGGAGATGTCAACGGCCGTTCGCGACACGCTTGAATCTCTTTCCTACGCCTCCTTCACATTGGATATTGTTTATCGCAACTTCGACTTGCGGATTCAGGAAGCACCCACCAAACAGCCAGCGCGAGAAGTGGAGGTGCTGGCATCACCCGCCGGTGTTTCAACTTCCCCCTTTGTCATTACACACGATGATGATTTGGTACGGCGCATCAATGGGGAAATGAGCAAAGTAACGCCGGAAACGCCACGACAGCCAATTGGCGCCGATCTATTCCGCACCTTCATTGCCGAAGAAACACGAGAACTGCTGCGGTCTAGCATGGCACAGGTGCAGCAAGCCGGAGAGCGTCTGCGGCTGCGCCTGTTTTTGCCGGACGAGGCGTATGTGTCGCTGCCGTGGGAATGGCTGTACGAAGAAGGCGCCGGCTTTTGGGTACAGCAGCCGGACGTCTCTTTGGTGCGGTATCGGCAGCAAACGGCCGTTTTCCGCACCCGCGCCAATCCCCAGCCAATTCATGTGCTTGTGGCTTCCGCCATGCCTACAACTGAACGGCCGTTCCCCGCAGAAGAGATGGTCGCCCAGCTAGAACAATATCCCATCGCGGAAAGCGGCCGTATTGCCCTAACGACAATGCAAAACACATCGCTGGGTCGGCTGCGTGACACATTGGTCCGTGAATCGGTCCATGTTTTGCACTTGGCCGTGGCCATAGAGTATGACGGCAAGCAACCGCTGCTGGTGATGGAAAATGAGACAGGCTTAGCCAAGCGTATGGCCACCAAGGATCTCATCAAACTTGCGCAAGAAAGCGAGCTGGCGTTATTGGTGCTGACGGCGGTGCATGAGGATCAGTGGACGGCCGTTTTACAAACAGCAGATGAACTGGTAGCCGGCGGCATCCCGGCTGTGGTGGCCTTGCCCGCCTTGCTGCCAGCCCAGCTAATGGCCCAAGGCGTCGCCACGCTGCTTGACCAGCTGGCCGACGGAGCCTGGCTGGATACGGCAGCAGCGGCAGCGCGGCAGGCAATGTCTGCATTACGCGAAGGGGAGGTTGCCGGCGTTGATCTGGTGCTTTTTACCAGTACACCACACGGCAACATCTGGCGCAGCGAGGTTACGGCCGTTGACCTATACGAGGCGCTGGCCGATGGCTTCACGCTGGCCGACTTACGCGATTTGTGCTTTGAGCTGCGGGTTGATTTTGAGAACCTCACTGGCGAGGGGCGGCGTGGCCAAATGGTGAGCCTGGTGCGCCAGATGCAGCAGCAGGATCAGCTGCAAGCGCTGGCAATGGCCATGCTAGACGCACGGCCAAACACAAATTTTGCTTACCGGCAGCAGGCAACGGTGGATGAAACGGCCGTTCCCGCTGAGCTGCTGGATAGACAAACGCTGCTGCGTGTCATGAATGACCAGTTCAATTTGGAAGAGATTCGCGTGTTATGCTTTGCCCTGGAGGTGAATTACGACGAACTACGTGGCGAAACAAAGAAAAGCAAGGTGATAGATCTAATCGAGCTTTTGGAGCGACGGCAGGCATTGCCCCGATTGGTGACGGCGGTGCTGCGCCAACGGCCGAATTTAGGCGGTCAGTTTCAAACCAGCCAGGAAGAGCCAGCCGCCGACCCCGTGGAAATTTTCCGCATTTTGGTGGATCAATTCTCGTTCGATGATCTGCGCGATTTAATTTTTGAAATGGGGGTAAATGAAGAAGATTTAGGCGGCACTTCCCACCAGGCAAAAGCGCGCGAGTTTGTGCTGTGGATACAGCGAAACGGCCGTTTACCAGAACTGGTACAGGCTATTCAACGCACGAGAGGCATACTGGCACCATCTGAAGAACAAAGCCAGAGCAACATTGACATTGATGTTGGTGAGGATACAGTGACGTTCGGTGACGTTGATCTGCCTATTCAAGAGGATTATGGCACATCACCTGCTCCCCCTTCCAGAAAAGATGTTCGCCAAGAAGGCACTGCTCAAGCAATTAATCAGGCCTTGCTGGATTATTTTAATCATGATGAACTTAAGACGGTTAGTTTTGAAATGCGCATAGATTACGACAACCTTGCTGGTGAGGGTAAAGAAGAAAAGGTACGGGCGCTGGTGGAGCAGGTGCAGCAACAAAATCGCCTGTCGGAATTAACACAGCACATTCAAAACGAACGGCCAAACGCGGATTTGGGCGGTTTTGGGGAGGCGAAGTGATGGATAACAATCTATTATTGAGTCAGTACAAGCTGACCACCTTTCTGGCCTGCCAGCGCCGTTTTCAGCTGCGCTACTTGCGCCGCTTGCCCTGGCCTGCCCGGCCACTGCCAGAACGCACTGAGCAGCTCTTGCAGCAAGGGCAAGATTTTCACCAACTGCTGGAGCGCCACTTCTTGGGCCTTTCCATCACCCCGGCCACCATCCCGGATCAGCGTGTGCGTCAATGGTGGCAATCGTTCCAAACCCATAACCCTGTGCAAAACCTGCCCGACAACATCCGCTTATTACCCGAAACAGGACTGACGGTGCCACTGGGCAA
This sequence comes from Anaerolineaceae bacterium, assembly GCA_002699125.1. GTDB lineage: Bacteria > Chloroflexota > Anaerolineae > Promineifilales > Promineifilaceae > Leptofilum. Next base: position 37,784 of record PABI01000004.1, on the reverse strand, counting down.
CCATTTGCTGTACGGCCGTTTCGATCTGCTCGTCATTGGCCAGGATGAAAACAGCCAGCCGTTTGCCCACATTTTTGATTGGAAAACGGGCCGTCCAGCCACTGTTGATGAGTTGAACGCCCGTTGGCAAACGCGCCTCTACCTGGCACTGCTGGCCGAAGGGGGCAGCGCCTTCTGGCCGAAAGACGTCCAGCTACAACCAGAGCAAATCAGCCTGACCTACTGGTACGTGCAAGACGCGGAAACGCCTGTAACCATTGGCTACAGTGCAGCGGCACACCAAGCCAACTGGATCGAATTGCAACAAATCGCCACGCAGTTAGATGATGCCTTTGCCGCAGACATCTGGCCCCTTACTGATGATTGGAGCCAGTGCCGCGAATGTGCCTACCAGGTTTATTGCGGGCGGCAGGGGGCAGGTACAGCTCCTTCGGCAAGCTCAACTGCGTTGAGCAGCTCAGGACGAGCTGTTCCCGAGCTGGACGAACACGACGAAACAGAAGAGCCAGCTCCCCCAGATGAACAGCTGCTCACCCCGGACCTGCCCTAAATTCTCATGACGTTAGACGATCTCGCCTTTTTGCTCTCCGCTGAAGGCCAGCGCCGGCTGGCTGACGTGGGGCAGATGGGCGTGACGCCGCAAACCCATCTGCAAATTGCCACCTGGCTGCGCCAAAAATTGCCCAAAACCCAGGCCCAAGCCGTGCTGGAAACAATCCTGTTGCGGCAGCACGCCACCGCTAAATTTAGCAAGGCAGACCAGATGTATTTTGTGCGCGCCGCGTTGGAGCAAGCTTCTGCCGAAGTGGTGGCGCAGCACCGTGCCCGCCGCTTTGCCGAGCTGAGCTGCCAGCATATTGCTGATCTGGGCTGCGGCATTGGCGGGGACGCCATTGCCCTGGCTGCCCAGGCAGAGGTCACCGGCGTGGAGTGGGAGCCGGTGCGGCTGGCCATGGCTCAGGAGAACGTGCGGGTTTATGGTCACGGTGAACGGTTCCACCCGCTGCAAGCCGATCTGCTCAGCCTGACGCCGCTGCGCCAGATGGATGCTCTCTTTTTTGATCCGGCCCGGCGCGATGAGCATGGCCGCCGCTTTTTTTCATTGGCGCAGTACCAGCCGCCGCTCAGCCTGATTGATCAATGGCGGGCGGTGGTGCCGGACACGGCCGTAAAAATCAGCCCCGGCGTGGATTATGCCGAACTGCCAGATGAGGCCGAAGTAGAATTCATCTCATTAAACGGGGAAATGAAGGAAGGCGTGTTGTGGTACGGCCGTTTTCATTCAGGTGTACAGCGGCGAGCGACTCTGCTGCCCGAAGGCCTCACCCTCACCACGGCCGATTTGCCGGCCGAGCCGGTTGAATGCACAACGCCCAAAGCCTATCTATACGAACCAGACAGCGCGGTGATCCGGGCCCATCTGGTGCAGGCGCTGGCTGATGAGTTGTCGGCCAACCAGATTGATGAATCGATTGCGTATCTAACGGCGGATACGGCCGTTGCCACCCCCTTTGCCCGCTGCTTTGCTGTGGAAGCACATTTTCCTTTTCAGCTCAAGCAGCTGCGCCACTATTTGCGCGAGCGGCAGGTGGGCAGCGTCACCATCAAAAAACGTGGCTCACCACTGGAGCCGGACAAGCTCCAGCGGCGGCTCCGGCTGAGTGGTCCCAAGGAAACACATCGCTTCTTGTTTTTGACGCACATTTTAGGAGAGCCGGCAGTTGTGGTGGCCACAGAGGCGCTAAAAAAGCAGTAACCTCTCGCAAGCATCACTCGCGAGAGGTTTGTTTTTGGGGATGAGATTGGTGGGGAATACGGCCGTTAGTTAGCCTACCCCGTTGCTCAAATATTGGCGTAATACTTCCCGCAGCTTGCGAATATCCAGCGGTTTTGGCAAGTAATCATCGCAGCCCGCTTCCAGGCAGCGTTCTCGATCCCCTACCAAAACCTGTGCCGTAGTCGCAATCAGCGGAACAGGTGCTAAACGATCATCACCTTTAAACTCACGCGCTAAATCAAGGCCGCTTTTTCCGGGCAAGTTGATATCCAGCAAAATAATATCGGGAACCACCGTCGACAAAATTTGCTCAGCCGCAGATGCGTCAGTTGCCTTAATCAACTCATGCCCTTCTGCCTCTACGATGCGTGATACAAGCAGCATGTTTACTGGATTATCTTCCACACAAAGAACTTTCTTATCTGTTTTCGCCATAATGACTTACCTTAATTAAAAACCGTCACTGCCAAGGTGCTTTTCTAGCGGTAAAGGCTTTATTGGTTACATTGATGTAAATAAATAACGCTCCTATTGTACATCAAAACACCTTGCACTTTACCTTATCACCTTAAAAGCAATTGCGATTCATGTTCAAATAAACAGTTATGCCGCGCTTGAGGCGGCCTCTTCCGCATGAAGCGCCGCTTGGGGTGGCTCATAAGGAACGGTGAACAAGAAGGTAGTACCTTGTCCATACACACTTTCCAACCAAATGTCACCACCATGCAACTCTACCAGTTTTTTCGTAATTGGCATCCCTAATCCGGTACCGCCAGCTGCGCGATTTAAACCACCATCAATCTGGCGGAATTGCTCAAATACGGCATTAATGTTTTCTTCTTTAATACCAATACCGGTATCTCTAATTGAACACAGCACGTGGGTGGACTGAGCCTGCACCGAAATGGTAACGCTTCCTTTTTCAGTAAACTTGATAGCGTTACCCACAATGTTCCACATTACCTGCCGCAGCCGGGTGCGGTCAGCCACAACTGGCTTCACATTTTCATCAATATCCAGGTGGAGGAACAGCTTCTTCTCCTGGGCCAATGGGGCTGCGGTCGCCATAACATCATTAGCCAGCTGCGTCATATCAACTTCTTCGTAGCGTAGATCCATACGACCCGCTTCAATCTTGGACATATCCAGAATGTCGCCGATAAGCCCGCGTAAGTGGTTACCACTTTCACGAATGAGCCGCACATCTTCTTCCATCCGCTCATTCAAATCACCATCGAGGCCTTCCAGCAGCACATCGGCAAAACCGATAATGGAGTTTAGCGGCGTCCGCAGCTCATGGCTCATGCTGGCCAAAAATTCTGATTTCAGGACATCAACTTCGCGCAGCTTGGTAGACGTTTGTACCTGAATCGCGTATTGGTTAGCATTTTCCACCGCGACGGCAATCTGTGCCGCCAGGGTGGTCTGTACGTTCAGGTCTTCCTGGGTAAAGTAACCTTCTTCGTCCGACTGCAAGTCTAGCACGCCGATGAGCTTACCACCGACCAGCATGGGCAGGGCCATTTCTGAGCGGGTTTCCGGCAAAAGCGGATGGGGCATAAAGTCAACGATGCGGCGCACGTTGTTTTCCATAACACCCTTTTGGGTACGGGCGGCTCTGGCCACAATGGAATCGTCGTCGATGTTGATTTCGCGGCCTTCCAAACTCATGAGGCGGCCAATATTGCCCGCACCGGCTTTTAGCAGCAGCTTTTTACCGGTTTCATTGGTCAGGTAAATATGGGCATGGTAAAGGCCGAAGCTGCTTTTAGCCAGGTCTACCACCGATTGCAGCAGCTCATCCACTTCCAAAATTGTGGAAGCGGCCGTACTCACCTGGGCCACTGTTTCTAGTTCAGACGCCAACCGTTCTTGTTCGGCCAGGGCAATCTGGGTTTGCTCGAACAAACGAGCAGATTCCAGGGCTTCGGCCAATTCCTGGGCAACGGCGTCGATGATTTCACGTTCTTCATCGGTTAACGGCCGTTCCGGATCTTCCTCTATACCAAAGCTGCCAATGGACTCACCGCGAACCGTCAGCGACCTGCTTAGGTGAGATTGGGGTTCTGATTTAGAAGCTGTCCCATTCTGATTATTGGTTGATTGACTCTCCGATTGAGTCGTTAGGACGCGTAAACCAGTGAGGTCAAAACTATAACCAACTTTGTCCTGCTGCTCCTTATACTTTTTCCAGCCTTCACGGCTCATCTGCCGCTGCAGCAGGCTTAATTCGCGCAGCCGGCTTTCCATCTCCTGGCGCAGCCGGGTACTTTCCATAGCAATAGCAATTTGCCCGCATAAACCTTCTAGCAGCAGCTGATCATTCGCAGTCACCCCGTCAACCGCACTGCTTTGCACATCCAACACACCCAATACTTGATCACGCATTTTAATGGGTACAGAGAGCTCACTGGCCGTTTGGGGCAGCAGCGGGTTAGATTGCCAGTTGGGGTCATTGGCGACCCGACCGCGCAATACAGATTGTTTGGTCTCGGCAGCCTTACCAATAAGACCTACACCCATTGGCATAGAATGATTCATGGCCAACATTTTTTGGCCAACGTCTCCGTAGCCTACAACTAAGGCCAACGTGTCCATACTGTCATCATAGCGCAGCAGCTGGGTGTAATAGTAGCCAAACTGCTCTTGCACCTGGGTCACTACCCGTTGATACAAATCGTTGAGGTTGCTGGCAGCAGCAATTTCCTGAGCAACCTGCGTGGTGAGCTGCACTTCACGTTCACGACGAGCCAGGGCTGTTAGTGCTTCTTCGTTTAACAAGGTAGCCCGTAACGCCAGTGCACCCTGTTCCGTTACATCCTGGTAAACTTCTAATTTCTCTTCTGTAAAATAGCCTTCCTCAGAGCTGGCAAATATGATCATACCTAACCATTCACCACCCGCTTTAAGCGGATAAACAACAATGCCTTGGGCACCAAACTTGCTGGCTAAGGCCTTTGCTCCTTCGGTGGCTCGTTTATCTGTCATAATATTAGGACTGATAAAAGGCTCATCAGACATAAACGTGTTCGGCAGATGCTCTACCGGAATACGAGTGCCATCAGGCATTCGGGTAAGCCCGCTTTTTGCCGGATCGGTTTTCTTTAATATCAGCGCGGGGGCGTCTCCTGTTTTGTCCAGGAGAAACACAGAAATAGCCGTCTGGGGGAAATAGGTAGCTTTTTCTACGATAACGTCAAAAACTTCATCCCGGGTTTGTGCCAAAACCAATGCCTGGCGAATTTCAAGGCGGCGCTGGGCACGTTCCTCTCTGGCGGTAACATCTTTACCTGTAGAAAGAAAATGGGTGATCTGGCCAGCAGCATCCTTAATAGGCGTGATGGTTTTTTCTTCGTAGTAGCAGGTCCCATCTTTCTTTCTATTAATAGACATGCCACGAAAGCTTTTGCCCGACAGCATCGTTTGCCACATATCCTCGTAATAGGCATCATCGTGTTCGCCAGATTTCAGGATGCGCGGCGTTTTACCCAGAACCTCTTTTGCGGTGTACCCGGTTACGGCTTCAAAAGCGGGATTTACATAGAGGATCGTTCCGTCCGGGTCTGTTATCAGGATATGATCGTCTGTTTGTTCCGCCAGGGCGCGATAAATCTCATTATCCAGGTTCATCATGTTGCTCCATTTTCATTTTCATTCTGGCGTTGGCTGAGCGGGCCAGTGCCAGCTCGCGCATTACCATTTTGGCCATCACCTAGCTTGATGAAGGATCGACGACCCAAGGTACGGCCGATTTCGGTAACGGCCGTTTGCATAATTGTATCGATATCGGTTGAGTTGCGGACCTTGGCGGCAATCTCACGCAGCAAATGCTCGCGACGGGCCCGTGCCTGCTCCTGACGGAACAGAATGGTTGTTTGCATCACCACCGCGGCCTGGCCCACCAAACTGTTAGCCTGCCGCATCTGCACGTCAGTCATGTTCATTGGTTCTGCCGATTGACCAGAAATCATACCTAACCATTGTGAACCAACCACAATGGGGATCATGACAAAGCTAATCATGCCATAGCTTTCCAAAATTTGTCGCGTTTGCCCATCCACCCGCGAATCGTTGCGAATGTCGTTGATCACCAGTGACTCGTCCGGATTCACGGTAGACAGGAAGGGCACACGGGCAACTTCAAAGCGGGTACCCACCTGCACACTGGGCGGTACACCTTCATTTACCCAGGTTGCCACCACCGTTACGTCGCGAGCAACGCGATCTTCTACGGGATGATCAAACATGAACAAACTGGCTCGATCCAGTCTACGCAGCTCTGTTGAGACAATCAGCGATTGCAGAATGTCATCCTCTGTGGAGGCCAGTACAATACGCTCACTACCAGTGTACAGCGCTTCAGTTTGGGCCAGGGCTTCTTGTGTTTGTTCATACAGCCGAATTGACTGAATGGTAACGGCCGCCTGGCGGACCAACACGTTCAGCCGGCGAAGTTGTTCTTCCGAAAAACTCGTGGTCTGCGGGTACAAGCCATTAACAAAACCTACCCATTGATTACCGACAAGCAATGGCACAAAGATCATGCTCTTGGCGCCGAACAACTGGTCAAAGAACTGTTTGGTTTGTTCACCAAGTCGGGTGTCGGCGGCTATATCGTTACTCACGAGCAAATCATGGGGCTGAAACAGAATGTCTGCTTCAGGGAACGTCGCTAACTCATGCCGTCGCGGTATTTCAACGGGCTTTGCCGTCCAGCGAGCTAACACGTCTACAAATTCTGGGATGTCGCCTTTTTCCCAGACACGATTGAAGTAGTTAACCGCAACAATGCCGCTGCCTTGTCCCAAAATAGTGTGCTGGCGCAAAGCAGTTAATACCTCGTCAAACGTCTGAGCCGTGTTGAGGTCGGCGCTGGCCTGGTAGAGTGCGGCCGTTTCTGACAACGCTTCTTCCGTCTGGTTGAACAGCAGCCGGTTGTAAACGACAGATGAAGCCTGCTGGGCAATGGCCCCATAAAGCCGTTCATCCGCATTGGTAAAGGTTTGGGCTTTGTTCCAGTGAATGAGAATCTGCCCCAAGCGCAAATTACCTACGCTTAGATACATAATGGCCATCGCCCGCATTCCCTGTTGGCTAATGGCTTCTTGGTCTTCTGGACTTAACCGGTCGTCAGCAGCAATATCACCAACGAATACGGTATTTTGTCCACTGGTGGGCCACAAGTAACGTCCTGGCTGCTCTTGTAAGTCAATACGTTGTCCCACTTGCGCTTCATCGCGCGGCACGGTGGCGGCAATTTGAGCGTATTCGGGATTACCCGTTGTGTTACGATCATACACAAGCAGCATAGCACCGGCGGCGCCTACCTTGAGACCCGCTTCGGCAGCCGACTCCAGCACAGCGTCCAGGCTGGTGGCCGTGTTTAGCTGCGAGCTGTAGGAATATAGCATTTCTGTTTCAGCCAGCGTTGCTTGAATCTGCTCAAACAAACGAGCATTCTGGATGGCTGTGGCGGTTTGGAACACAATTGTTTCCGCCAATTTCAAACCTTCTTCCGAAATGGTACGTTTATCCAGAATATCCATCCCCAGCGTACCAATGACCTCGTCGTTTACTACCAGGGGCATCAAAATAACCGTTTCGATGCCTTGCTCCCGGAAAAGATCATGGACAGGGGCCATCTGTGGATCGTTTTGGGCATCTTCCACAACCACCACTTGCCGGGTTTTAATCACATTTTGGGTAAGCTCATTCCCCTCAATGGGAATGGTCATGCCTACGGCCGAAGTTGCCCGCGCTGAATCATAATGTTCGGCAATAACCAGCATCTCTTTCTTGCCAGGCTGAATGAGCGCCACACGGACCTGATCAACGTTTACGGCCGTTGCCAGCTCATCGACTACAATTTGCAGTGAATGCTGCAAATCCAACGAGGTAGAAATCTGGGTAACGATGTTGTTAATCACGCCCATTTCTTGGCTGCGTTTTTCTGCCTGGGTTAAAGCTTGCTGCGTTTGCTCCGTTAACCGGGCACGTTCTAATGCCTCAGACACCTGATGGGCAACCGTTTTAATGAGCGACTGTTTACGCTCCGGAATAGCGGTGCCGTCAGGATTGCGCAGCGCAATTTTACCTATCAGTTCGCCCCGTACAGAGATGGGGATGTTTGTTTCGGCACTTATTTCCGCCGTGCCATTCACTACTTCCTTAGCAGCAACGGTTTCTTTTTCCGTATCCTCAATCGGTTTGGCCCCCTTGTTGTTAAAGGCATAACCGAGATACGGCCGTTCTTTTGTTGTGAGATAATCTTCCCAGCCCTCGTGCACCATAATGCGCTGGAGGCGGGTGAGTTCATCCAAAGCCTTGAGCGCTTCATTATGACGGCGGGCGTTTTGCAGCGCCACCGCAATCTGCGAAGCAAGCGTTGTAAAAATGTTAATATCTTCCGATGTGAAGCGATCGACGCTATCTGCCTGCACGTCCAACACACCGAGTACTTCTTCACCAACAACCAGCGGCACAGCCATCTCGGCACGGGTTTCAGGCAGTAAGGGGTGCGGCAAGAACCCGGGTTCTGCCTGCACATCATTGATAACAACACCTGTCCGGGTACGGGCAGCACGAGCCACCAACGACTGCTCCTGAGTCATGGAAATACGGCGGCCTTCGGCCACCATCTTGGTGCCAATTTCACCAGCACCACTGGTTAAGATCAGGTTTGTCTTATTCTCATTTAGCAAATAGAGATGGGCATGGTAAAGGTTAAACCGTGCCTTGGTTAGATCTACCACTTGCTCCATCAACTCATCTGGCTCCAGAGCCGCGCTAGCCACAGCACTAACGTTTGCTACCGTTTCCAGTTCTGTAGCACGCCGGGCAACAGTTGCCTGCGCTTCACGGCGATCCGTAACGTCGATGAGAGAAGAGATGATAGCCGGTTCACCCTGGAAGTTAATGACGCGGCCAGAAACCAGGGTCCACAGCGTGTCGCCATCACCTCGCTTCAGGTGCAGGTCAAAGTTAGCAACCTGTCCTTGCTCGCGCAGGCCTTTCAGATAAGCATCCCGATCTGCCGGATCGTGGTAGAAGTCGGGCGTTGTCTGGCCAATTAGCTCATCACGCGGCACGCGAATAATCTCAGCCAGCGGCTCGTTCACATAAGCCACAATGCCGTCTGACACTCTAGAAATAACCAGCGGCACGTTGATCGATTCCAGAATTTCCTGGGTACGCGTGTGCGCTTCCTCTAACTCTCTTTCAAACTGCTTGCGCTCAGTAATGTCGTGAATAAAGCCCACAAAACCGACGACATTGTCTTCTGTATCTTTCAGCGGCACCCGGGTGGTCGTCATTACCATATGCTGCCCGGTGGTCGCAATGACTGTTTCTTCTTCAACAATTTCCATTTGCCCACTGTCCATCACTCTGCGTTCACTGGGCCATATTCCGGGAATACCCATAGCTGGATCTCCCTTCACAACGACTTCAGGGATACCAACTTCCAGGTCATTTTTGCCAATAATTTCATCGGGGGTCATTGCCAATGTATCGGCAAATTCTTTGTTGGCCACCAGGTAGCGATGCTCCAGGTCCTTAACAAAAATCCAGTCGGGGGTGGAATTGATGATGGTACGCATCAACGCTTCATTCTCACGGACTTGTGCTTCGGCTTGCCGACGTTCGTTCAGCAGCGCGGCGTTTTGAATGGCAATGGCCAGCTGCCCGGATAACGTTGTAAATGCTGGCAAGTTGTCTTCCGACAGGGCATTGGGCTTATCGCTCTGCAAGTCGAGCACCCCCACAACGTTTTCACCTACTAACAGCGGCACCACCATTTCTGAGCGCGTGTCCGGCAGCAGGGGATGGGGGCGGAAAGCAGGGCTTTCGGCGGTATCGGCTACAATGACGGCCTGTTTGGTGGCCACGGCCGTACCGTTCAGCGAATTTTCATCAATCGGCAAAGCATGCCCATCTTCCAACAGTTTTGCGCCGGCATGGCCGGTGCTGGCTTGCAACACCAACTGTTCGCCAGTCTCATCTACCAGATAAATTTGGGTCTGGTAAAGGGCAAACCGATCTTGTACCAGCTGTGCCGCCTGGGGCAGCAGCTCATCCAGGTTCCGTACCTGAGAAACCTGCCGCCCAATTTCTGCGGCCAGGTTCAGGTCCTGAGTGCGGGACGCTACCCGCTGCTCCAACCCTGTAATCAAGTTGCGCAGCTGCGAGGCCATACTGTTAAACGCCGCACCCAGCGTACCAATTTCGTCCTGACGATTCACCTCCACAGTTCGCGTATATTCGCCTGCCGCAATTGTCTCGGCCACTGTGACCAACTGCTTGATAGGATTTGCAATCCGTTGCGTGGCCACGATGGCACTGGCACTGGCCACAAGTACGGAACCAATGATGGTCAAAATAGAAATCGTGGCGAACGTATTTGCCAGAGCCAACGCTTCTGAAGCCTGCTGTTCGGCGATAATAGAGAAGGTTTGCCTGCCCAGTACAATGGGCGTTCTTGCCATGGCGACCTCTTCCCCATCAAGATTTGTGGTGAATGCATCATCCTGTGGCGGGTTTACCTCCGTTCCTCGCAAGACGACAGAGGGATTTTGATGAGCTACGATACGATTCGTATCGTCAATCAAATAAAGAGTGCTTTGTGGCGGTAAATCGACCTGCTGCATCAAATCCCAGATGGTTTTAAAGCGGAATCGGGCCAGGAGAACACCGTCAAAACGGTTGTTTTGCAGATCAAAGAGAGGCAGACTGATTGTCAATAGAGGCTCGTTTGTCTCATCATTAAACTGGACTGATCCGAAATAAACCTCACCGGTCTGTTCCGGGATTCTGAATGCTTCTTCGCCAGATCGGTCGGTAAGTGCAACATTCAGACGAGATCGGGAAAGATAAAGCACATCGCTTCCATTCCCATCAACCAGGGCAATGTCCTCATAATTGTTCATGGAAAGTATCGTAGAAAGGAGGCCAAATTGTTCTTCCGGATTCTGTTGTTGAATGCGACGGATATTCACTAGATTGTCTAGTTCGGCAACGCGAGCATGAATCTCAGCTTCGACCTCGGTGGCAACACGTTTGGCAACCTGGCTTTCTACCTCAAGCGCCTGCGTTCTCTGCGTGCGCAGCGCCTGCTGGGTCAAAAAATAGCCCATGAGCATCAGAGGGATGGCGGCTACCAGAACAAATATGATGATAAGTTGCGTTCGGAGACTATTTCGCATAAGCTTCTTTCCTTAAGAACAGTCGTAAATTACCAGTAAAGGAGGTAGAACCCTCCATTAATCGCGAATGATGACGTTTGCTTGCTCCAGAACAGCGTCAGGTACTTGTAAACCTATCGACGCTGCTGTTTTCGTGTTGACATTCAGAAAAAATTCGGCGGTTTCGATTGGAATATCCCCGGCAGGGGTTCCTTTTAACACCTGATCAACCAGGCGCGCAGCCTGTTTGCCAATTGCTACAAATTCCGGACCATAAGAAAATAAGGCCCCGGCTTCAACCTGAGAAAGGCTGATCGAAGCCAGAGGCAGCCTGTTTTCATTGGCTGCTTTAATAAAATCGGCGGCGTGAGACAGGATAAGACTATCGGTGACCATCATAATGGCATCAACATCATCCGGTATGTTTGCCAGCAGATCCAGCAGTTCATCTTCGTTAGCAAATTCGGCATTCACGATTTCCAAGCCAAGCTGCTCGGCGGCTCCCTGCAATTGCAACAATCCCTGCACGGCGCCTGGCGATGAGGAATTAGTCGGCAAAAACACCCGTTTTGTGCTGGGTTGGATTTGCAGCAGCCATTCAAGCTCTTTGGGCAAGAAGCCACCGGCTCTAATACCGGTGATCATGCTGCCGGGGTTCGTGAGAGAGTCAACGACACCGGCACCAACGGGATCGTTGATGGGAGCAAAGACAATTGGGATATCTGTGTCCGCGACCGCCTGCTGGGCGAGCAAGGTGGGGGGAATGCTGAGCGTTAATAGGAGATCGACATCGTTGTTCATTATTTCCTGGAGCTTCCCATCTAATTCCTGGTTGCTGTTCGCTGCCCCACTATATAGATAGTTGACATTTTCACCCGCGACATAACCGTATTCAGTCATACCCTCCTTAAAACCAGCAACAACCGGTTCTAGAGAAGGTCCTAGTGCAAGAATTCCAATCGTGTGCACTTCAGTATCCTCAGCGGTTACGCCTGCGCATGCAGCGAGCATTAGCGAAAAAATCAGCATACAAAAGATAATTTTCCGGTAATGATTATGATGTGCTGTATGCATTGAAATCTCCTTTATGCCAAAGGTTATCAGAATTTCTTTAATTATTGCCATTAGGATGCCTGTGCCAGCACCAAGACGTTGATATCCTCAAGTTTTTTCATGCTATTTGACTTTGCCATTGCCTCTGCCCACCGATTCCAGGCGCACAAACCCTTCCAGGCCCAGCGCCCGGCCAATTTCTTCGGCGGCGGTGCGTAAAATCGTCTCGGCATCAACGGCCGTACTGACGCGGGTCGTAATCTGGCGCAAAATTTGTTCTTCTTCGGCCAGGGCAACGGTGCCTTCCAGCAGGCGCGTACTTTCAATAGAGATGGCTGCCTGGTTGGCAACGGCCGTTAACAGGTTCAAATGCTGTTCGTTGTAAAGGTGTGGCGTGGTATAGCTCTCTAAACCAATCACCCCCAATACACGATCACCCAAAATGATGGGCACACCCAGCCACGATTCCGGCATTTTGCCATAACCTTCAATCCCCAGATCGGCCAAACGCTGCCCCACATTGTCGGGCATCAGCAAAGGCTGGCGCTGGCGAATAAGGTATTCTGTGACGCCGGTTCCAGCCTGCCGCCGTTCAGTGTGCCAACGCTGCTTGTCACCCGAGGCAGTTAAAATAAACTCGACCTCATCATTGTCTTCATCGTATAGAACCGTGTAGAAGTCCGTTGTATCCATGAGACGAGACAAATAGTTGTACACTGTTTGGAAAACGCCATCGACAGTTGTTTGGGCTGTCAGCGCCTGGCTCATTTCGTTGAGGACGGCCAACTCTTCTGTACGACGTTGGGTTTCGTTAAGCGCGCTTTGCGTTTGCTGCGCCAGTCGGAGGTTTTCCAAATGAGCACTCAACCGCTCGGCAACGGCCGCTACAATCTCAGCCGCTTCATCAGCATTGAGTTTGGCGCTGCCCAACAGCAGTTCGCCAATGGATTCGCCCTGCACCTGTAAAGGTTGGGTCAACGCCGTTTCAGTATCGGATTCAGCTTCTTCGTCAGACTCAGCAACCGGGCTAACCTGCTCCAGGTCATAGCGATAGGCCAATGCCTGTAACTGCTGCCCAAAAAATTCATCCCAGCCTTCTCGCGTCAAGCGGCGAGACAGCTCTTGCAGCTCACGAAGCGCTTCTTCTGATCTGGTGTAAGAACGGGCATTTTGCAGGGCAACGGCCACTTGAGAAGCCAGTGTGGTTACCGTTTGCAGGTCAGATTCGTCAAAGTAATTTAGCTGATCAGACCGCACATCCAGCACACCCATTACCCGCTTGCCAATAGCAATGGGCACAGCCATTTCTGATCGTGTGGCGGTTAGCAAGGGATGGGGCATAAAGCCTTCTTCCGGCGATTCGTAGTTACGAATAGCACCTGCCACACTTCTGGCTACCGACGCAACCAATGAGCCAGTGGCCGACAAAGGAATTCGCCGACCCTCGGCCACCATTTCCCGACCAACCTCACCGGCACCGGCTGTTAAGACCAGCGTCTGACCACTGTCGTCCAGCAGATGAATATGGGCATGGTATAAATCAAAGCTGCTCTTGGTAAGGTCTGCAACCTGCTGCAAAAGTTCTTGCGGATCCAGAATGGTAGCTGCGGCCGTACTTACCTGAGCCACTGTAGACAGCTCATTCGCCTGCTTGGCCAACAGGTTTTCTGCATCTTTACGGCCATGAATATCAATAATGGAGGCCACGATAGCCGGCTCACCTTCATAATTGATGATACGGCCCGAAGCCAGCCCCCAGAAATGTTCGCCATCACCCCGCTTGAGAACCATTTCAAATTCTTTGGCCTCGCCATGCTCGCGTAACGCCGTAAGGAATCTGGCGCGAGCATCAGGGTAGGCGTAAAAATCGGGGGTTACCTGCCCAACGAGTTGTTCTCGGGACAGGCGGAATGTTTCTGTGAGCGCCTGGTTTACGTAAGCGACCAGGCCTGTTGCTACCCTGGAAATAACGATGGGGGTAGAGATGGATTCCAAAATGGATTGGAACTGTTCTTTTTCTTGCTGCGCCTGGTTAAACAGTCGAGCGTTTTGCAAACCAATGGCCACCTGGTTGGCCACTGAAGCCAACAGGGTCACGTCCGCCTGGCTTAAACCACCAGGGACGTTATGCTGAATGTCTAAAACGCCCAGAACTTCGTTTTCCAGCGCAATGGGAACCGCGATTTCTGCTTTGGTTTCGGGCAGCAAGGGGTTTGGCAGCCAGTCCGGATCGGCTGTTACGTCGGGCACCAGGGTGGGTTTGTTTTCTTCGGCCGTGCGGCCGACCAACCCTTTACCGGATTCAATCTTGTGGTTGCTTTCCAGCATGGTCCGCCCGGCTTCACCGGTACCACCAGCCATCACCAGGTATTCCCGGGCGTCATCATAAAGATAGATGTGGGCATGGTAATACTTAAACGTGAATTGCAGCAGCTCAACAACGGCCGTTGTCAATTCAGACGTATCCAAGATGGTAGAAAGACGGCGACTGACTTCTGAACTGGCGCTGATGGCCTGCGCTTGCTGCCGGGCACTGGCCACTGATTGGCCTAACGTTTCCGCCATTTCATTAAAATTAGCCATCAATTCACCCAGCTCATCACTGGATGTAACCTTAACTCGGGTTGAATAATCGCCCTGACCTAACTTTTCAGCAGCCTCTGACAATCGCAAAACCGGGGTCACAACCGTTCGCGCCAGTACGAAACCCAGACCAAGCGCAATTACCTGCACGACAAGCCCAACGATCCAGGCGGTGCGGTTGGCCGTTTGCAGCAGAGCTTCTGTATCAAGGTCTAACTGGTTAAAGAGTTCGGTTCTGGTTTCGGCGGCCCAACCTTCCAACTCTTCCAATTCTTCTAGTAGTTCTAATGTTTCCGCATGGTTGGCAACAATTTGTTCAGAAAGCTGCGCAATCTCAGTGGAAACATCAAGGATTGTCCCGACGCGCACGGCTAAGCTTGTTTGGTCTGTAGATAAAACGTTTTGCAAGGCCTGCAGATTGGTGAAAAATAGAGACCGCTCCTCAGTGAGAATCTGCAATACCTCATCCTCGCCGGTCAACACATAATCCAGCGTTTCGGTTTGGATGCGTTCAATCTGGCTCAGAGATTGGGTTAAGAGCACAGCCGTCAAATCAGACTCACCGGCTAAAGCCGATCGATCAACCAGGTCCAGAGCCGCATCTTTTTCCAGCTCCGCTTCTTCAAATGTTTCGATAAGCGCCAGCGTGTCGCCGTGTGTATCGATGAGTTCCTGGCCAACTGCTGCCAGATTCAATGAGGTTGCTTCACTGGCTGCAAAAATTTGCAGCTCATTTTCATTTTGGGCCAGACCAGCCAATCTTTCACCCAGCGCAGACAGTTCGGCAGAACTTTCCACAAATTCTTCAACTGTTTCTTCCTCACCGGTACTTATAAATTCCAGGGCCTCTGCCTGGAGTTCCTTGGTGAGAAAGCCAAGTTCACCAACAACCTGCTGCGTAGGCAGCACGTGGTCTACCATTTCGTTCACCACATACTGCCTGAGTATGTAAATCCCACCGGCATTAATCAGCGCCAGGGCAGCAAAAACGATAAGGGGCTTATACTTTAAGCGTATATTCTTGATGAAGTTCATACCCAATCTCCGGTAATATTAATCTGCGCTAATGGCTTCCGCGTCTTTGTAGTTGTGTGGCTGCTTCTCTGCGCCCATGTTCAGCTTGACCAGCGTTTTGGTTTGCAATGCCTGGCCGAGTTCTTTTACGGCCGTTTGCAAGGCACTCTCCACCGAAACCGTGCGCTGAATACGCTCATTAATCTCGTTAATGAGATGTTCCTTGTCGGCCTGCGCCTTCGTTTTGAAGAACAAACGCTGGCTCTGCACTGCCGGGGCCGCCATATTGATCAGCGCGTTGAAGATCTCTTCCTCTTGCCGGCTGAAGGTGCGCGACTGTGGCCAGCTGCATGTGATAATGCCGACCCACTGACCACCCATGGTCAAAGGAATCACGGCAATTGCTTTAATCCCGGCGTGCGCCATCACGCCTCTGGTAAAGTCATCAACCCGAGGATCAGTGGCGGCATCGCCAATAAGCTGAGGATCGTCCGGCTCGTTAATAAACAGACTGGTAAAGGGGAACCGGGCCATGGGGAAGACGGTGCCTACAGGGAACGACAAATTGCCGTCCATGCGCCAGCCGGCCAGCAGTTCTAACGTTTGTGGCGTACCTTCCCGGTCTAGCTCAATAAACATCAGCGTGGCTTCATCAATTCCCGTGGGGAAAATGGGTCCCAGCGCCGCATGAAGAATCTCATCCACGTTGGTGGCTGTATTCAGCTCATGACCAATCTGGTACAAACTTTCGGCTTGCCCCAAGGCAGACTCTGTCTGCTCAACCAGACGGATATTCTCGATGTGACGGCTAAGCTGGTTAGAAACGCTCGCCAGCAGCACCTGGGCCTCATCCTGGTTGACCCCGGAAACGGAGAGTTCACCAATGGATTCATTGTGTATCTTCAGCGGCTGTCGCACAGAAACGGCCTCTGTATCGTCGGGCAAGCTATCTTCAGATAAAGGATTGACCATATTATCTGTAAAAACAAAGCCCTGGTTTACCTGGGCCTGCTTTTCTCGCAGGAACTCTTGCCATGCTTCACCACTCAGGCGGCGGGCGGCTTGCTCTGCTTCGGCGCGGTATCGTTCTGTTTCAGTGAGCAAACGCAGGCTTTCGGCTTGTTGGCCAATCTGCCAGGCAACCGTTGATATCAATTCTTTTTCTTCTTCAGTCCACTCATGTCCATCGTCTGGCTCTAGCTGGATGGAGCCAACCAATTCATTGGCTACGGCGATAGGTACCCGCAAGCCATTTACACCAGCACCAAACGACTCCGTTGCGGCAACCTGGCGGATTTTTCCATTCTCATAGACCATGCCTAAAGCGGCCGGCCGGTTGATGGCATCTTGATAATTATCCCAACCTTCTCGGGTTACGCGCTGTAGATACACTTCAATTTCGGACCGAGCCGCGATAGTTTCGGCAAAGAGGTTGGCGTTTTCAATGGCAATGGCAAACTGACCGGCCAATGTTTCAAAAGCGGCCAGGTTATCCTGGCTTAACCCATTCGGCTGGTCACTTTGCAGGTTAAGCACACCCACCACCTTTTCACCTACCAGAAGCGGCACGGCCATTTCTGACCGGGTGTAAGGCAACAGGCTGTTTGGCTTGAAGAAGGGGGATGCGGCCGTATCCGCCACAAGCACCGGCCGTTTTTCGGCAGCGGCCGTACCGTTGATAGACCCACCGCCAAACGGCAAGCTGTGGCCACGCCGGACCAACTGCTGCCCCACAATACCGGTACCAGACTTCAGCGATAAAAATCGCTGCTTATTATCAGCCAGATAAATCTGCACATAATAAAGATTAAACCGTTCTTGAATCGTATTGACTGCATTTTGCAGCAGCTTATCCAGCTCGCGGACTTGTGAAATGCCGCGCCCAATATCAGCCGCCAAATTCAAGTCTCGGGTGCGGTCTTCTACCCGCTTCTCTAACTGTTGGCTCAACAGCTGCAGTGAATGGTTACTTTCTCGGGCCCCATCCAGAGCCTTTTGCAGGCCGTCTACAAGCAAATAAATCATGACACCGATCAGTCCAAAAAGATGCATGTAATCTGTCATGATGTCAGAAGATGGGTCGAATTCGGGTGTAGCAATTAAGCCAACGGACTCTGCGTAGACGAAACCCCAGCCAGCGCCAATAGACAGTCCTATAAACAGAACAGCCGTTCGCCAGCCTGATAATACACTGGCCACCAAAATGATAACAATATAACCAATAAACGCGGTATCCTTAACCCCATCATTGCTCCAGGCCAGGAAAGTAATTGCTAACCATGTGCCGGATACCAGCGCATAGGTACTCAACCGTAAATACTGGTAACGAGAAGTGATGTAGACACCGAGTACAAATAAAATCAAACTACCGAGGATTGTGGCCGTTCGGGATCCAAGCTGCGTCACATCAGTGACAAGGCGAGCTGCGAGAAGCAATATTAGTAAGGCAATGATCGCCAAAAGAACAACATTCAGGAGTTGTGCTTTTCTGTTTGTATCCTCGTCTTCATAGACAGGCGGGGCAAAAAATGTTTTCAGCCTATTAAGCATTAGATTTTTCTCCACTGTGACGGCCGTTTTCTTTTGCTGCTCTAGACAACTGAACGGTCGCACGTCGCACACCCAGGTATTGTCCCAACTCCTGTGCGGCAATCTCCAAAACGCGCTCCACCGAAGGTGCATTCAACAATTGCTGGTTTATTCGGTTAACAACCGATTCCTGGTCAGCCCGTTTTTGTGTTTGCCGGTACAAACGAGCATTCTGCAGCGCAATGGCCACAGCACTAGATACCGATTGCAGCAAGGCTACATCTTCCTCACCCAGCGCATGTTCTTCATCATGTTGCACGTCCAAAACGCCTAGAACCGTATCACCGACAGCAATAGGAACCGCCAGCTCAGATTTTGTATTGGGCAGCAGTGGATTAGAAATCCAGGTGCCTATCTGCGATACGTCGTCTACCAAAACATAGGTGTTGGTCGCTGCCGCCTGCCCCACCAAACCTTTGCCCACGGGAATCTGGTGTTTGCGAGAAAACAGCAGCTGGCCGGCTTCACCGGTACCACCGGCAACCACCAGATTTTCGCCGCTATCATCTTTCAAATAAAGCTGGACGTAGTTATAGTTAAACAACGCCTGAATCTGGTTAATAACCTCATTGATCAATTGTTGGGGTTCCAAAATGGTGGCCAGTTTCGTGTTGATCTCATAGCTGGCTTCAATCACCTGAGCACGCTGCTGCTGCAACGCTTCTGCCTGCTGCAGCTGTTCAATGATGCCTTCTTTTTCGGCCAGGTTCTTCGCCTGGAGGGCCGTCAAAGCTTGCGTTTCTAGCCGGGCCTGGAAACGTGACGTGAACCCAATTAAAACAGCGCACATAAAAACAAAGACTGCCATTGTTAATGCGCCTCCATCTGAAGGCGTTGTAAAAATCTGGATTATCGGCACAGCCATAGCTATAAGAGCTAGCCATACGTAATAAGACGTTCGCGGCAGCAAAAGTCCGCCAACCAATAACGGTACAACCAACCAAATATCAATTGTTTCAATTTGATCCACCGAAGCAACGGGATCAAGCAGCAATCTATAAGGGAGCATCAACATTGGAATAAATGCCAGACCAAGGCCCCATGAATAGTATTTTGTACGGCTAAGACCATACCCAACCAAAACAATCAACTCCCCCGCTGCCAAGATCTGCCAGGAAACCGCACCGGGGGTTGGGTTTGCATTTGCAATGGTTCTCAATATACCGTAAAGAAGGGCAAGGGAAATCATGAACAGCAAAATAGAGGTAACGTAAGCGCGCAATCTATCTCGCTCATTAGTCACATTTGCAGACGGCTGAAAAAGGAGCTTATCTAGCTGTTTGCCTATTTGCTTGACTGTCTCCAGAAAGGAGTTGTTCTTTGGATCATTCATTTTTTCGTTCTCCAGCAATCGGTGCGGTGGTTGGCTATTATTTTTGTTGCCCGTTCGCACCGTTCAGCGGTTTTGTGTCACCAAACGGTTTATCTGCATCACTATCCTGTGAAAAGCGCACGATGGTTTGTGAAGCGTTTAAGGCCCGACCAATTTCACGCACGGCAACCTGCAAAGCCTCATCAACATCTTTAGTGCTTAAGATTTTCTGGTTAATTTCGTTCATCAGGGCTTCGCGTTTGGCCTGCTCCTGCGCTTCTTCATACAGATTGGCATTCCGTAACGCGACCGCTACCTGGTTGGCAATTGATTCCAGCAGGTCAGCGTCTGCCTGGCTCAAACCATCCGTAACGTTATGCTGTACGTCCAACACACCCCAGACTCTGTTACCACTCATAATGGGCACAGCAATTTCTGCCTTGGTATCGGGCAGCAAGGGATTGGGCAACCAATCTTCTGCCTCGGCTGTATTGAGAACCAAAACAGGCTGCCCGGTTTGCCCGGCGCGGCCTACCAAACCTTTACCGGCGGCAATCTGGTGTTTATCGGCCAACATTTGCTGCCCCGCTTCGCCTGTACCACCTACCATCATCAGGTTTTGCCCTGCGTCATCAAACAAATAAATGTGGGCATGATAATAATCGAAAGACTCTTTTACCTGCTCAACAACGGCCTGGACCAGTTTGTCTCGCTCCAAAATGTTAGAGATCTGCCGACTGACGTTACCACTAATTTCCAACGCACGGGTTCGGTCAGCTACGCGCTGCTCCAGTGAATCGATGAAGCTTCTTAGCTGAGCGGTCATGTTGTTAAAAGCAGTAGCCAATTGAGCGATCTCCAGGTTGCCGGTAACGGCCGCTTCCTGATTGAGATCACCTTCAGCAATTTGCACGGCCGTTGCCGTCAAAGCTTGCAGTGGTCGGACAAGACGACGAGCCACAAAAGTACCCAAAGCACCAGACAAAACCGCCATCAGCAAAACAACAATCACGGAGCTAATCAAAGTTTGGGTTACCGGGGCAAACGCTTCGCTCTGGGGAATTTCAGTAACCACCGCCCAGTCTGGGGAACCAAGCGCCACAAAAGTCTGCACGCTGGTTTCATCATTAATACCGGGAGCCAGATCCGCGCCATCTTCATCCGCCACCTCGCCGGCCATAAACTCACTTACTTCCGGCAGCTGGCTCACGTTTTCACGTCTTAACACCCGGGCCGTATCGGCAAACGCCAGCAAATCACCCTGTCTGTTTACCACGTAGGCGTAGCCTGTTTCACCCACGTCCAGCTGGTCTACCAAATCCCACATAAACTTCAGGTTCAGTTCTGCGGCCAGCATACCTTCAAAGTCGCCCAGCAGGTTAAAAATGGGCACAGCGATGATAACCAAAGGCTCACTGCTTTCATTATCAATCATGACCGGGCTGATATACCGTTCGGTTTGTTCAATCCCCACAAATGCCTGTTCCAACACCTGATCCACAAATTGATCTGACCGGGCCTGAACAAGACGGGAGCTTTGCGTTAACAGCTGCCCCTGACCATCAAACAAAGCCAGCTGGCGAAAAGCGGGTTGAAATCCCAGCGAGTTACCGAGGATGCGTTCCTGGTCGGCGGCCGATACTGCGGCGATGTTTTCCAGATTAACGGCCGTTTCCAACACATTAAACTTGTCTTCGACAAAGCTGCTCACTGCCGATGCTGCTTCCTGAGCAATGAGCCGCTGCTGGCCAAACACAACATCTCGCTGGGTCTGGTAGTTATAAAAGAACTGTAAACTACCAGAAACCAAGAGTACAACAGCACTCAAAGCGAAGAATGCGATGGCCAACGACGTTGTCAAACTCAATTCCGAACGGTTTTTTGGTATTTGCATCTTCATAATTTTCTCACGCTGGGTAAACTACAAAATTGTCTAAAAATGAAGCCTGTCAACTGAGATAAAAGGGATGGTCAATCAAATTGACCATCCCTTTTGATTTAACGATAAACTTGATCCGCTATAGCCAGTAACGTATCGGGCGCTTCAAAACCTAGCTGCTGAATCATGTTATATTCAATTTCAATATAGGGATCTGACGACACCACCGGCATCGTGGCCGGTTCAAACCCCTGGAGAATTTTGTCAGCCAACGGTGCTGCCAGGCGTCCGGCATCAGCCGTATTTACATTCACGCCAAACATCGATGTGTAACCTTCTACACCCGGAAAGGCAACCCCACCAATCGGAATCTGATACTCATCACCAAAAGCCACCATCACAGCAACTGCTCCGGGATCTACAGCCAGCGGCTCGGCAACAAACATGATAGCATCTATATCGGGATCGCCGGAAGCGGCCATTTCCTGAAAGAGCGCGTCCAATTCCTCGGCATTGTTGGCCGGGACTTCAACGATGGTCACACCATCTGCCTCAGCAACGGGATAAAGCGCGTCTAGTTGAGGCTGAACAATGGGATAACCTGCCTGGTAAGGAATAAGAATGCGTTCCAGGTCGGGCACAATATCGCGCAATATTTCATAGCGCAGCACGGCAATATCTGGCCCCGGATAACGCACGCCAGTCACATTGCCACCGGGTTCCTGCACACTGTCTACAATGCCCATACCTTCAATAAGGGCAAAAGTAAACAGCACCGGAACATCGGTGCCTTCTGAGATGGCTTTCGCTTCCAGGCTTACTTCAGTGGGGGTAACCAAAATCAAATCAACCTCATCCTCCACAAACTGCTGCAGGATGTTCTGGTAGGTAGGAATATCAAAATCGACGATTTGCACGTCATAGGTGATGTTTTCGCCTTCCACATAGCCCAGTTCAGTCATCCCTTCTCTAAAGCTGGACTCTGCATCTGCCAGAAAAGGTAAGCCAACTAAAATGCCAACCCGGTAGGTTTCTGTTTCTTCACCCCCGCAGCTGCTTACAAAAAGGCCAATAATTAGCGCCAAGAGCAATAAGCCCAATCCGCTAACTTTCAAGGTTTGCCCTTGTTTATACTGTTTCATAATGATCCTTTACTCCTTATCATCATCTAGTGGTGTTTTGAAGTTTGGAGCGTTTATGCGTTCCAATGAGATTTCTTCTCTTTTACTGCGTCATCAATAATTGGCTTAACTTCTCACCTTCAGTCTGACGCCTTCATTTGCTGACGAATATTGATGATGCTGTTTTTAATCGTTTTGGAACGCTTTATGTGGCGATTTAATTTCCTCAATCTCTCGTCCGGAGACATGCCAAACATCATAGCATAAAAAAAATCGTTTTCCGCGTGAAGAAGCCGTGATGACCTCCTGTAAATCGTGGGAAAATAGTACCCTCAGGACCACTTATTTCAGTTAACAACTAATGCGGGAAAAGCAAAATAGTCCTTTAAGCCTATTTTGCTGCTTTTGATGATGATTTTAGGGGAATAGGACCTACGTAACTGTTTATTGTCGGGCAGTGAGGGCGGTGTCCAGCAGCTGATTCACCAGGGCAGGGTTGGCTTTACCTTTGGTTTGGCGCATCACCTGCCCCACAAACCAGCCGCGCAGCTTTTCCTGGCCAGCCAGGTACCGGGCCAGCTGCTCCGGGTTGTCGTCGAGGATTTGCTCGATGATGGCGGCAATGGCCGCATCGTCAGAGATTTGGGCCAGCCCCTTGCTCTCTACGATTTTGCCGGGGGCGGTGCCGCTGGCAAACATTTCCGCCAGCACGTCTTTGGCAGTGTTGTTGTTGATGGTTTGTTTTTCTACCAGGCCAATGAGTTCCACCAGGGCGGTGGGCGTC
Source organism: Anaerolineaceae bacterium (assembly GCA_002699125.1). Taxonomy (GTDB): domain Bacteria; phylum Chloroflexota; class Anaerolineae; order Promineifilales; family Promineifilaceae; genus Leptofilum. The sequence continues at coordinate 14,493 of PABI01000004.1, read as the reverse complement.
ACCTGGATGGCTTCAATGCTGAGTTTGGCCTCGTTCATCAGGCGGAACAGTTCGTTGATCATCCAGTTGGCCACCAATTTTGGCCTACCACCGGCGGAGACGGCCGTATCAAACCATTCCGCCACCGCCCGCTCTTCGCTCAACACACGGGCATCGTAATCAGACAGGTCGTAGTCGGCCATGTAGCGGGCAATTTTGGCATCGGGCAGTTCCGGCAGGCCGGCGCGCACTTCCTCGATCCAGGCATCGTCCAGGTGCAGCGGCGGCAGATCCGGCTCGGGGAAGTAGCGGTAATCTTCGGCCTCCTCCTTGGTGCGCTGGCTGAACGTTTCGCGGCGGGTATCGTGCCAGCCGCGGGTTTCTTGGATTACTTTTTGACCTGATTGGAGTACGGCCGTTTGCCGGGCAATCTCAAACGCGGTGCCATCAGCCAACACGCGGAAGCTGTTCAGGTTCTTCAGCTCGGTGCGGGTGCCAAATTCCGTGCTGCCCACCGGACGAATGCTGATGTTAGGCTCCACACGCAGGACCCCTTTTTCCATGTCGCCGGAGTTGACGCCCAGGTAGCGCAAAATCTGGCGCACCTTCATGGCGTAAGCCCGCGCCTCCTCGCCGGAGCGAATGTCCGGCTCAGTAACAATTTCCAGCAAAGGCACGCCCGCCCGGTTGTAATCCACCAGCGAGGTGCCGTCATCCTGGTGGGTAAGCTTGCCGGTGTCTTCTTCCATATGCACCCGACGAATGCCAATGCGCTTGGTTTCGCCCGATTCCAGCTCAATGTCCAGCCAGCCGTTGACGCCCAGCGGCTGCTCGTACTGGCTGATCTGGTACCCTTTGGGCAGGTCAGGGTAGAAATAATTTTTGCGGGCAAAGATGTTGTGATGGTTGATCTCACAGTTTAGCGCCAGGGCGACGCGCAGGGCGTATTCCACGGCCTTCTGGTTAATCACCGGCAGCGTGCCGGGCATGCCAAGACAGAGAGGGGAAACGGCCGTGTTCGGCGGTGCTTCCACGCTGTCCACCACTTTTGCTTTAGAAAACATCTTCGAGTTGGTCATCAATTCGGCATGCATTTCCAGGCCGATGACGGGTTCGTATTCAGTCATGCTCAATCCAATTTTCACCGCGGAGAACGCAGAGGTTTTTCTTGTGCCACGCAGAGAATGAGGCGAGTTCTTATGGTTCTAGGTCAAGTTTTTTCTGCAAGGTCGGCAAGAGTTCATGAATGTGGTGCTGCAAATGTTCCAGGGCGATGGTTAATTCTGCGGCCGTTTCCTGAGCCGCCGCCGCATCAGCGCGATACGTGTCAGTACGCAGCACGGTTAACAGTTCCAACAAATTTTCCGCCTCAGATTCAATTTCCTGCAAATGCATGACGCTTAAAATTGGCTGCTCAGTGATGCCCAACAATTGACAAACCGCTTGCCAAATCTCTTTTGTTGCTGTGCTGCTCATCTTATTATCTCCCTCGTCGCCGAGTACAAGTGTAACAAATTTTGGGCTACCAGTTGAAATTCGGCCGTTTTTGCCGCAAGAGATTGATGAATTCAGGGAGACGGCAGTGTCTCCTACCCATGCCGCCGCATGAAGCGTTCCAGGCGGTTGAGGGCTTCTTCGATTTTTTCGTAGGCGGTGGCGTAGCTGGCGCGGACAAAACCGGCCCCGCTGGCACCAAAGGCATCGCCCGGCACCATGGCCACTTCTTCTTCGTCCAGCAGGCGCATGGCAAAGTCGTCGCTGCTCATGCCAGTTTTGGCGATGGAGGGGAAGGCGTAAAACGCGCCGCGCGGCTCAAAGCAGTCCATCCCCAGCGTATTGAAGCCATCAACAATCAAACGGCGGCGGCGGTCGTACTCCTGACGCATCTCCTCGACGTAGCGGTTACCTTCGTCGGTGAGGGCGGCCAGAGCGGCCGCTTGGCCGGTGGTGGGGGCAGACATGATGGTGTATTGGTGCACCTTGCGCATGGCGGCCAAAATCTCAGCCGGGGCGCAAGCGTAGCCGATGCGCCAACCGGTCATGGCGTAATCTTTGCTGAAGCCGCCCAGCAACACGGTGCGCTCACGCATCCCCGGCAGGGCGGGCACGCAGACGTGCGCAATGCCGTACACCAGCCGGTCGTAAATTTCGTCGGAGATGATGAGGAGATCGTGCTGTTCGGCAACGGCCGTAACTTCCAACATCACCTCTCTCTCCATCACCGCCCCGGTGGGATTATTGGGATAGCCCAGCAAAATCGCCTTCGTTTTGGGCGTGATGGCCGCCTCGATGGTTTCGGCCGTCACCTGAAAATTGTCCTTGACGTAGGTGGGCACGCCCACAGGCACACCGCCGGCAAAGGTCACTTCCGGCCCGTAAGCCACAAAGCTGGGTTCGGGAATGATCACCTCGTCGCCGGGATTGAGAACGGCCGTCATCACCAAATACAGCGCCTCACTCACGCCCACCGTAATGATAATCTCATCCACCGGACTGTAGGTGACTTTGTACAGCTTCTGCAAATGCTGGCTGAGCGCCGTGCGCAGCTCCACCGTGCCGCTGTTGGACGTGTAAGCCGTCTCGCCTCGCTTAAGCGATTCAATGCCCGCCTGCAAAATCGGCTGGGGCGTCACAAAATCCGGCTCGCCAATTCCCAGCGAAATCACATCTTTCATCGTCGCAGCAATATCAAAAAACTTCCGAATCCCTGACGGCGATGTCGCCGCTACCCGCTCAGAAATAAAGTTACGCATGATTTCCTCCTTCTATCAATAGGACGCAGATTTGCCTGATTTGCCTGATTTTGTTTAATCTTATCATGGTGATCATGGAAATCAGCGTTCAATTTTTTTGAAGCTCTTTTATCCAATTTCCACACTGGAATCATCGCCCACAAACATCGCTTTGGGCTGGCCGGTGAGGCGAGCGTTTTCGCCTACCAGCGCCTCGTCCAGGATACAGTTTCCGATGTGCGCCCCGGCGTCAATGATGCTGTTGCGCACGATGCTGCTTTTGACAACTGCACCCGCCTCAATGCTGGCAAATGGACCAATGACGCTTTGGTCGATCACGGCCGTTTCATGAATAAAAACCGGCGGCACCACCGTAAAATCTTCAGCATAGCTGCGCTCGATGGCGTCCTGGGTACCGTAGCCCAATGACAGCAGCTTCTGGTTACTGCTCAGCATGTAGTCTGGCTTGCCCGCATCCAGCCAGAAAATCGTGGGCTTAGCTTTGATGACGGCACCCTGCTCCAGCATCACCTTGTAGGCATCCACCAGGTAAAATTCGCCCTTGGTCTGCCGATTCTGTTCGATGATGGTTTGGATGGCGTTGTGCAGGAGACGGCCGTGTTTAAACCAATAAATCCCCGCCAGCACCTGCTTATGTTCCATCGTACTCGGCTTCTCGATGAAATCGTGCACCATGTCATTTTCATCCGTCACCACCACGCCAAAGGTGCGCGGATCTGCCATCTCCTGCACCAAAATTACGCCGTCGGCATCCGGTTCGGGAATTTCTGTGTAGCGTGCCTCCACGATGCCGTCCCCAAAAGCGACCAGCACCTCGCCGTCATCCAGAAAATCACGGCACATCCAGATGGCGTGTGCCTGCCCCAACGCCTCTTCCTGCACCACAAAATGGGCCTTCAAATGCGGATAATGCTCACGAATCCAGGCTTCAATCTCATCACCTTTATAACCAACCACAAAAATTACCTCTTCCGTGGTGATCTCACGCATAAAATTCAGCAAATGGCCAATGATGGTGTTTCCCGCCACGTTCAGCAGCGGCTTAGCCCGACTCCAGGTATGCGGCCGCATTCGGGTACCAAAGCCAGCAAGGGGAATGATGATTTTCAAATTGTTGCTCCTGGTTTGTTGGTTTTCAGTAAGTCAGGAAAGATTGCTAATGGCGGTTCACCGATTACGGATGTTTTAAAGTGGCAAGAACTGAAATCTGTTGACAATGTCATCAGGCTCACCAGCTTGGGCGATGAGTTCAAGATCGCGAATGCAAATCCCGATGGACACACGCAGTTGATGGGCGTAAATAACGCCATAAAAAAAAGGTGTCTGCTTTTTGACGTCTGGCAGCTTCTGCAAGCAAGTCATCATCTTGCGTAAAAAGAACCCGCTTTAATTCAGTTGCTCTATCCAACAGTTGGGGATCATCGAGTTCACTTCTGTCATCTTCGTAGGCTGTTAAGACATCTATCCCCCGCAGGCGCAGTCCAACCGTAATCGCTCGTGGCACATGGTGGTCCATGTAAAATGTCAGTGCCATTAAAGCAAGCCTTTTTCTTTCAGCCGCGCCACTAAAAGCGATGGTTCTGCCTGGCGCTGAAGCCGGTCAACTCTGTCTAGACGCCGCTCAATCTCTTGCTCAAATTCTTCCTGATGATCCCAATAGTAGGCCAGAGCTGAGTGAATTTGACCCAAAGACAAGTGAGGAAATTGAAAATGCAATTCTTCTGGACTCCAGCCATAAGCAATCCGAGCCAAAACAAGTTCAATAACCTTCATTGTCGTATTGGCAAGGATGGGGACATTATCTTCTGTTAGAGAAATGTGTTCGTACCGGGTTTGAGTCAACATATTGCTTGCTCCGTCGTATATTTTATTCCAATCCACTTATATCATGTCGGATGAGACTGCTGACGTCAAGACATCCAAATAGTGCGTCAGCGTTCACAAAACCAGCATTCAGTAAAAGCCACTGATTACCGACCTACCGACCTACCGATCACCAATTACCGGTAACTGTCTGTGCCATTCCGTAGCTTGTTCATAAGCAAAGGCTGTATTCAAAATAGTCGCTTCCTCCAGGGCGTTGCCGATGAGCTGGAGGCCGATGGGCAGGTCCTGGCTGTCGAAGCCGCAGGGAACCGAGATGCCGCAGCTGGCACTAAGATTCACAGGCAATGTAAAAATGTCTTGCAAATACATGCTCAATGGATCATCCACATTCTCGCCAATTTTGAAGGCAGTGGTGGGTGATGTGGGCGTGGCGATGACGTCTACCTGCTCGAAGGCGTTGAGGAAGTCTTGTTTGATGAGGGTGCGCACTTTGAGGGCACGGCCGTAATATTCATCATAATAGCCGGCGCTCAGGGCATACGTGCCCAGCATGATGCGCCGCTTCACCTCCGGACCAAACAAGGCGCGCGTCTTTTTCACGCTGTCGATCATGTCGCTGCCGGTGATGCGCGGGCCAAAGCGGATGCCGTCGTAGCGGGCCAGGTTGGCGCTGGCTTCAGCCGGAGCGATGAGGTAGTAAACGGGCAGGGCATAGCCGGTGTGCGGCAGGCTGATTTCCACGATTTCTGCGCCCAGTTCTTCCAGTTTGACGATGGCCGTGCGCACGGCCGTTTCCACCTCCGCATCAATCCCTTCAATAAAATATTCTTTGGGCACCCCCACGCGCAGCCCTTTGATGTCACCCGTCAGCGCCGCTTCAAAATCCGGCACGGGCACATCAAGCGAGGTGCTGTCGTTGGCATCGTGTCCGGCAATGGCCTGGAAAAGGGCGGTGGTGTCGGCCACGGTGCGGCCGAAGGTGCCCACCTGGTCCAGCGTAGAGGCAAAGGCAATGACTCCCCAGCGGGAGATACGGCCGTACGTCGGTCGCAGTCCCGCCAATCCGCAAAACGAAGCCGGCTGGCGCACGCTGCCGCCCGTATCGGTGCCCAGTGCGGCGTAAGCCAGACCGGCGGCGACGGCGGCGGCACTGCCACCGCTGCTGCCGCCTGGTACGCGTTCATGGTCCCACGGATTGCGCGTGGTCACATAAGCCGAGTTTTCGGTGGAGGAGCCCATAGCAAATTCGTCGGTGTTGGTTTTGCCCAGGATGACCGCCCCGGCCGCTTTGAGCCGCTGCACCACAAAGGCGTCGTACGGCGGCACAAAGCCTTCCAGGATTTTGCTGCCGGCCGTGGTGGGCACGCCGTTGGTGCAGATGATGTCCTTGACGGCCACCGGCACGCCTAACAGCGGCGTACGCTCGCCGTTGGCCAGCCGTTCGTCGGCGGCTTTGGCCTGCTCCAGCGCCATCTCATCGGTGAGGGTGAGGTAGCTTTGCAACTCGTTGTCCTGGGCCACGATGCGGTCCAGCATCGCTTCGGTAGCGGCAAAGCTGCTGGTTTCGCCCTGGCGTAAAGCGGTGCGGAGTTCGGTTAAAGTTAACTCTGTTAAATTCATATCGCCTCAAATCTTAAGCGTTTTTATTCAATTGGTATGGGATCGCCCAATACCGGTGCGGGCTGTTGGCGGATGACATCCCACAGGGCAACGGCCGTTGCCACCGTCTCCCGAACTTCATACCAGCGGGCATCCCGGTACGGCTGCGGGTCGGACGCCACACCAACCACCTCGATGCCCAGCTGCCGGCAGGTAAACAAGGCTCGGGGCAGGTGAAACTGCTGTGTCACCAAAATCGCAGACTCCAGTTGGAAAATTTCGCGTGCCCGGTAGCAAGTATCGTAGGTGCGCCGCCCGGCAAAATCGGGCTGGACATCGGCGGCAGCCACGCCCTGGGCAATGGCATATTCTAGCATGGCGGTTGGTTCGTCGTAATCAACAAACTGATTGTCGCCGCTGACGATTATTTTTTGCACCGTGCCATCCTTGTAAAGCTGCACGGCCGTATCCATCCGATCGCGCAAAATTGGGCTGAGACGGCCGTTGCCATAAACCGCTGCACCAAACACAATGGCCACCCGATCAGCCGGCACATCTTCAATGGTGTAAATGGAACGGCCGTACGTCCATTGAATCCCTTTCCGCCACACAAATGGTGATAGCACAATGGCCAGACCAATCAGGCTGCCGTAAATTAGCAGCTTACGTTTGCGCAATCGTTCCTACCTAGTACTGAAGCAAACGTCCTTTGACGGATAGCTTCTTCACAAATTGCTTCAGTTTAAGTGTTCCGCCTTGAACTTGTATCCGCCAATATTTGTTTGACGGAACACTAGCTGTCCGACGAATCATCCAGCACCGCCTGAACCACAAACTGGTTCTGTTTTTGCTGCGGCGCGTTAAAAAGAAGATGGTCCATAGGCAGGGATGGTTCGGCCACGTCGGGCCGCATGATGTTTTGTTGGGCAATGGCATGGGAAGTGGGGGAAATGTCAGTCAGGTCCAGCTCGTTGAGCCGCTCGGCGTAATCTAAAATGGCAGAGAGTTGCTCCAGGTATTGCTGCTTTTCCGCCGCGGTTAGCTCCAGGCGAGCCAGGTGAGCGATTTTTTCAACATCGGCGAGAGTTAGGGACATGGCACATCCTTTGCAAATGGTTAATGGTAAATTCTTAATTGTGAATGGTAAATGATCGACCGTCGGAAAACGACACGACTTTCTCAATTAGATGTCATTCTGAGCGAAGCGAAGAATCCCTCAAAAGATTATCAAGCAAAAGCCTTGCTGATAGTCAAGACGTTCCACTGTTGATGGGTAATAGGGATGCTTCGGAGGTCCTCAGCATGACAGTTGAAATTTAGAGAAACTTCATGCCTGTGCAAATCAGCTACTTTTTTCAGGTTTGGAAACGGCCGTTTCTTCCGCCGCTACTTCTTCACCCTCTTCTGCTTCTTCTTCCAGCTCCGCCTGCCGCATATTGTAATACTCCTCGTCGGTCCAGAAGTTTTCCCGGTCAGTAAGCTTATCAATGTAGAGGACGCCGTTCAGGTGATCAATTTCATGTTGGAAGATGCGGGCGGTCCACCCCTTCAGGCGCAGCTTGATTTGCTTGCCCCGGCGGTCCTGAGCCCGAACACGCACGGCATAGGCGCGCTCAACTTCGCCCACATACCCCGGAATTGAAAGGCAGCCTTCAATGCCATCGATCACGTCACGTGACTCCCACACAATGCGGGGATTGGCAATAACGAACAGTTCACGAGAGTCGGGGATGTCTTCACCGTTTTCATCCACTTGGGGCAATGTTTCGATGACGGCCAGCTGCAGCGACCGCCCAATTTGCGGTGCGGCCAGCCCCACACCGTTAGCAACCCGCATCGTTTCAATCATATCGTCGATGAGGGTTTGCAGATCGTCGTCGAACTTAGTCACGGGACGCCCCTTTTTGCGCAGCACCTCATCAGGTAGGGTAACAATCTGTAATTCGGTCATAATGTCTTATTATCTGCGGAATGGGGAAAAGGTTCAAGCTGATTTTGTGCTGGACAGGACTGGCAGTCCTGCTTTTCTTAATTTAGCGGCAATTTAGACAAGGACTGCCAGTCCTAGACGGCTTAGAGCGGCGGCACTTCGCCGGGGGTGCGGTCGGGGATGCGGTCTTGTTCCATGGTTTGTTTGTACACATCCAGCAGCAGCGCGTATTCTTTGTGGCGCGTGCCGCGCTGGCGGCGGCGCTGCTCGTCAAGCATGTTTTCCAATTGCGCGAAAATGTCGCTTTGAATAACGCTGGGATACGGAATGTCTTCAAACACAAGATTACTTTCGGCACCGGCCGTTTCAATCTCGACGTTGCCATAGTTAAAAATAGTGTGGATTAGGCCAGGCGTGAAGGCATTTACGTTTTGAATGTTGCTGAGCAATGCTTGCTTACGACTTTCGCCGAAGCCAAACGGCCGTCTGTCAATATCAATAATCAGCCGGTCAGTCAACTGGAACATATCGTTGCGCCAATCCTCCATACGCCAGATCAGCCACAACAAGTCTACTGAGTAGAAAAGGATAATCTCCGGCAGCAGCTGCCGGAAGGTGAAATCAAAGTAGCGGATGAGTACGGCCGTTACCAATACGCCCAACAAAGCCAATCCCAACGGGATAATCGATTCAATGATCAACACGATAAAATGTTTGCGGTAAGTAATGGCCTCATCCTCTTCTACCCGCCAGTAATAACGCATCTGTAACCGCCGCAGCAGGCCGGGCCGACGCCGCGGCTGCGCCGGCGGCAGGGCCGTCGCCTCTTCCCCAATTGGCTCATACTGCTGCTCCACCGCAAAATGTTCGCTAAACGTTTCGCGCAGCAGCGTTTGCTCCCTGCTGGCATCCAACGTTTTCACCAGACGGCTTTGATGATCCAGCGTTTGCTTAACCTCAATTGGATTGTCGATATTGTCGAAATAGATGGTGCCAAAAGCAGAAGCTGTGGTAATACGCGCTGTGCCAAAATTAAGCAAATTCATGATGAACGTCGGCTTGGCAATCTCCACACTTTGCACCTGATCAATCCGTGCTGTTTTTATGTCAATACGAAACGTACGCAAATCAAACTCGCGATGCACAACCCGCTTGTTGGTAATCACAAAATAGTCGTTAGACCAATCCAGCAACTGGAACAAAACCACAACCAGCAAAACAATGGTAAAGAAAATGGGCACACTGAAGCGCAGCCGGTAAATGAAGCTCTCTGGCGGCTGCGAATTAAAAAACATGTAAAGCAATGTTGGAATAACAAACAGGGCCAAAATGGGAAAAAAGATTTGCACCAAAAGATAAAGGCGGCTGCGTCGGGAACTATATTCCACCAATTCATCAGGCAGAATGCTGATGACGGTGCGTTTTCGCTTGGCTTTGGCAAATAATTTTTGGGCTTCTTCGTAAGCATAAGGCGAAAGCCCCGCTTTTACTTCTTCATTGCCTTCATCATCCTCTTCTGTTTCGGTTTGCAGAGCTGGTAAAGCTTCCGGGTATTGGTTAAGGAACCGAACAAAATTGATACCTTTTATCTTGAGCAAAATTGCGGGCTTATCCCGGTAGGATTTGGCTTTAATGTTGGCAGGATACACATTTGGCTCAAACATCCAGTCGTCGCCAAAATAATCCCCGACAAGATAATCTTTACTACTGACAACATAGGTGCCGTTTTCAATGTCGTTTTGGCGGGTTTCGGCGTACAAACGGCCGCTTTTCACAATGTATAAACTATCGGCCACGTCTCCCTGGTAAGCCACCATCGCCCCGTTTTCATACTGAATTTCATCCGTGATTTTTGCCAGAGCGTCAATATGCTCTTCACGCAAATATTGGAAAAGCGAATGCTCTTGTAAAAACTCAGCCTTTGTCGTCATACGTCGTTCCCGCAACAAATATACATAACGTTGGCTGCCATTTTAACATAATCGCCAACGAGTGGGAAGTCAGACGGTCTCAATCTTTTTATACGAAGAAACAAAGGCGGGAAGGAACAAAGAAAAAGCATTCTTCGTTCCTCGGTTCTTTCGTTCCTTCGTATTAGTCTTTCAAGCGGTTGTATGCCTAAAGCCAAATTTTCGGCCCTACATCATCTAACTTGCCAGAGAAGCGCAGAATCACGGCCGTATCCGGCACCGCCATTTCACCATCACGCACGCGCACGGCCGTTTCGCTCAGCACGTCCTCATACTCGCCATCCGGCAGCGGCGTCGGCTGCACGTCCACCACGCCAGAGACGTTGAAGACCCCGTACAGCCCTTCATTGTCCGCCTGCCACAGGGCGGTGATGGCCGGTTCAGGGGTGAGCAGGGTAAAACGGCCGTCCACCAGCACCGGGTCTTTCTTCAAGTGGCACAGCTTTGTCAGGTACGATTGCAGCTCGTAGCCGCCCCAACGAATCTTGTCGATGTCGAACAAATCCGGCGTGTGCGTCACTTCGGATTCCTGTCCGGCGTAAATAAGAAACGCGCCCTCGTTAAACGCCTGGAACGCCGTCCAGGCCAGCGCCTGCGCCCGGCTGGGCACCCGCTGCATGATGCGCCGCTGGTCGTGGTTTTCCACGCAGCGCATTTTGATCGTGTGCGCCGGATAAATTCCTTTTTGATACCAGAGGGCGGTGAGGTAGTGGGGAACGGCCGTCACATCCTCAACCGCCCGCTCCCACAATGGCCAGATGTCGTAATCATAGGACAAATCAAACGCTTCGTGGATTTCGCCATCGGATTGGGCCAGCAGGCCGCGCTGCCGCCGGTCGATGACAAAGCCGGTATGCACGCTTTCGGCCAGCCAGAGCACGTCTGGCTTGATAGCTGCCACTTCGCGCCGGGCACGCTGCCAAAAGGCCAGCGGCACCACCGAAGCCACGTCACAGCGAAAGCCATCCACCCCCAGCGCCACCCACATCTTCAGCGCGTCGATCAGATAATCCCACAGCGCCGGATCGTTGTACACCAGGTCGATGATGTCGCTCCATTCAGGGACGGTGGTGATGGGACGGCCGTTTGCATCGCGATGGTACCATTCGGGGTGAGATTGCACGGTCACGGCATCGTGGGCGGTATGGTTGTAGACGACGTCAATCATCACCTTCAGCCCCAAGGCATGAGCGTACTGCACCAGTAGCTCAAACTCTCGTTTGGTGCCATATTCCGGGTTCACTTCAAAATAATCCTGAACGGAATACGGGCAGCCCAACTCCCCTTTTTTGTTGAGCTGGCCAATGGGATGAATAGGCATAAACCAGATGACGTCCACGCCCATCTCACGAATGCGGGGTAAATCTTTGGTTACGTCAGCAAAGGTGCCGTTCGGCCCGTGATTGCGCACGTAAATTTCATACAAAACCAAATTGCGCACATTTTTTGGTGTATCAGTAGCCATATAAAGTTGTTACCTTTTTCAAACACGAATTTAACGAATATACGAATGACACGAATGCTTCTCTAAAAATATTCGTTTCATTCGTCAACTCGTCTCATTCGTGATTTTTATAAAGATGTTTCATCACTTTTTAGTTCAGCGGGGAGAGAGAAAGTGCCGTCCGGGTTCGGTGGAAATTCAACAAAGCCGGTGACGGCGTCCAGGTTCAGTGGGCCATAGATGTGAGGGAATTCCTGGCCACTTTCGTAGCAATCCTCGTAAACCAGTTTGGCATTCAGTTTGGTCGGGTCGATGGTGAGTAAAATGAGGTCGGTTTGCCCGGCGTACATTTGGTTGGCAGGCAGCAGCACCTGCTCCACCGTTGAGCAGTGGATGAAGCCTTCGCTCTCTAACGAATCGGCGCGGTACTCTCCGGCGGCCACGGCCGTTTGCCATGCTTTTTCCGTAGTGATGTGCAAAATTAATGTCATGCCCCCATTATGCCTAACGCCGGCTCATTCTCCAACGGCCGTTTGCCACTGCGCCGGATCAATGTGCCAGCCTGTGATACGGCCGTCTGCATCAATATCCAGCCAGTTGGTGTGGTGCCATTCTGCCGGATTGCCGTCCAGGGCAAAGGGCGTCACGGCCACCACGCGATCGTCGGCCAGCCAGGGCGTCCAGCCAGTTTCAGGGAAGTGGGCGAAACGGCCGTCATTTCCCCGCAGTGCCAAATCAAGATAATCGGTGGCCAGCGCGGCACTGGGGTAAGTCGCCTCGCCATGCCGCCAGCCCGTTTCGGTGATGAACACCAGCAGCTGCGGCGCACCCAGCTGATCCAGCAGCCACAGCTCCCATTCGTAACCATTCACGCCCCGGTTAAAAATGCCGGCCGGCGGTGTGGAGAAGTCAGGTGCCGGCGCATCGTTGATTATGTCAATTTGATAGGTTCGCTCCCAGGGCGGCGCGGCAAACGGCCCCAGCGGGTAAGGATGGCTAACCCAGCCGTCCAAAACGTCCAGCACGTTCGGTTCGGCAGCCACCATTTCCACCAAAAAGGTGCCGGAATCCATATACCACATGCCGTTAACAAATGGCTGGCTGCCGGTGTGGGGCGTGAACGGGTCCAGCCCGGCATTGAGGACAAACGCCTGCGGATCGGCCGTTTTGAGAGCCACGGCCGTTTTCTGCAAAAAGCGCGCATACGCTACCGGATCGGGTTTGCCACCCCACTCGTCGCCGTGATTGGGTTCATTCCCCACAATTACAAAATGGTGCTCGCCGGGCCAGTCGAGCGCAGCGACGAAGCTGGCGTATGCCTGGGCAGCGGTTTGGTAGGAACGGCCGTCATCATCGAGCGGCGGCGCGTTCCACCAGCCCGCCTCACGATCAAACGTGGTGGCCAGGCGCAAAATGGGCGTCAGCTCTTGCGCGGCGCACAAATCCATAAACTGCTGCCATTTGGCCACGTCCAAATCATCCAGCCGCACCAGTTCAGTAACGTAGCCACCGGCCCCCACCGCCTGCCGCGCATACGCCAGGTGATTTTCCCATTCAGAAACAGGCCATTGGAAACGGCCGTCGTCCAGCAAAAGATGCACCCCCAGCTTGTTTGGACCAAACTGCGGGGCTGGGTCTAAATCGGCACAGGCCATAAGATTGATAAGCATCAGCAAAATTGCCAGCAAAGCGCGTTTTCTTTTCATGCAGCCAAGCGTACGCCAAAAGCTCGCATTGACAAACAGAACCCTTTATTTTTATACTCCGCCATTCTTTTTATCGTCTTCAGGAGTTTGTTATGGATGCCAATCCATCTGCTGCACATGCCGCTCGCCTGGTTGTTGAACAAGGGCCTGAACCGGAGCAGACCTTTACCCTGGGCCACGCGCCGCAAACGATCGGCCGTTCCGCCAACAACGGCATCGTCATCAACGACGCTGAAATTTCCCGCCGCCACGCCCAAATTACGCCGCAAGGGGAGGGCTACGTGCTGGAAGATTTGGGCAGCACCAACGGCACCTTTGTCAACGGCAGCCGCCTGAACCAGCCAATAGCCTTGAAGCATGGCGACGCGGTGGCCTTTGGTGATACGGTCCGCCTGCGCTACTGGGCCGCAGGCATGGCGTCTGAAATTGTGCGCGCGCCAGATGATGAAGTGCCTACACCGGATCTACCGCCGGAGCCGGTGCCGACCTATGCCCAGCCAGACGATTTCCCAGAACCGGCACCCGTGGCCCCACCACCAGCGCTAGATGAGTTTGACATGCCGGAAACGGCCGCTCCCGCCAACCGTAATCGCATCCTCATTGGCTGTGGCTGTTTGCTGCTGTTGCTCTGTGTGCTTTGTGTAGGTGGGGTGTTCTTTTTGGACAGCTATAATCAGGGTCAACTGCTGTATTGTGGTGGATTACGGCCGTTCTGGGAAACCGTGTTGGGACCATTAGGCTTTAATCCGGTTTGTCCCTGATTCACAAATGTGTGACCACAACCACAATACAGTGTCTAAAGATACAGCCAGACAAATTTATGTAATCGGCTAAAAATTTTTGCATAAACATGGTCCCGGAGGTATCGAAAATGGAAGACCTGATCGATTTTGTGTCCGAAAGAGCCAAGCTCCCCTTACCCGCAGCCGAGAATGCCACGTCGGCGACCTTAGCGTATTTGACGCCACGTTTCTCCCCCTTGTTGAAAAGCACCGTTGAGGTCATGCTGCACCACCCTCATCTAAGCGACGCGGAAAAAGATTTACTCATTGCCAGCCGTGTTTTATTTCCCAAGGACAGCACTTTCACAGAGGATCCGCCGCGGCTAAATGATTAATCCACAGCCTTCTTCTTTTTAATTCTAAGGCTCAATATGGGATTCAAGGAGCTACCAGAATCTCAACCAGCGAAGGCAAAAGAGCTTTGCCCCGCTTGCGAGAATTATGGACAAACTCGAAGAATCCCAGATAAATTGGTAACTTTTCTTGCGAAATGCCGCGATGAG
>PABI01000003.1 GCA_002699125.1 Anaerolineaceae bacterium | reverse complement strand
TACTATAAACCACCTAGAAGGTGCAAAACTTAAAGGAGGTTTATAGTGACCCGTTTCAAAAAGCTATCGCATTCAATTTACGAATGCAAATATCACATCGTCTTTTGTCCCAAATATCGCTATCGGATTCTCAAAGATGAGATAGCCGAGTATGTGAGACAGCAAATCTATGAGTTATGCCAGCGCAAAGACAAAATCGAAGTGCTGGAGCTAAACGTACAGGCGGACCATGTACATCTGGTCCTGGAGATACCACCGAAATATGCCATATCGGACACGATGGGGTATCTGAAAGGGAAGCTGGCTATCGCCCTGTTTCGCCGGTACCCAAAGTTGAAACGACGGTACTGGGGTGAGAAGCTGTGGGCCAGAGGGTACTGTGTGAGCACAGTTGGACTGGACGAAGCCAAAGTACGCAAGTACGTGAAGTGGCAAGAGCAGAAAGAGAAAAAGGCCGAAGCCGAGCAAAGAAGCTTATTCGATTAGAAAGGTAGGAGCGCACCTTCTAGGTGCCCCAGAGAAAAGCCACTACCTCTGGTGGTGGTCATTTACTTTTTACTAAATCACTCCGCATTTCAGGGTTGATGTACGTGGCAAAATTCCGAGCCTTCTTGCGCCTGGTTGCGGCACTGCCGGCCGCTTTTGGTTGTGGCCTGGCATTGGCTGGGCTGGGCCGAAGCGCTTGCACTTTGCGAAGCCGCCGGGGGCGTTTCCACTGGCTCTGTTTTGACGGCAGGCTTAGCTATTTCGGCCGCCTCAACCGCTTTGGCCTCTTCCACCAGCTTCATCAGCGCCGCAAACTCATCGTAAAATCCTTCCATGATGATTTCGGGATCGGGCACCAACCCCACGTCGGTGGCAACGCCTAGTTGAACCCTGTTGGCATAGCTGATGATGCTAATGCCCAACGAAACGCGCCCGGACTGCGGCACCCAGAACATCAGCTCATCAATTTTTTGCCCGGCCAGGTAGAGGGGCATCGGTGGACCGGGCACGTTGGTCATAACGGCCGTTGTCTTGGAGCCAAACAGATTTACCAAAGTCCCTTGCAGCTCCTGCGGTGACAGGCCCATGGCGCTCAGAATGCCTAAAGCCACCGGCGCTTCTTTGGAGTTCTTCAGCTCCATCATTCGTTTGCGCACTTCATGCAGTCGCTCAAGCGGATCGCCAATACCCACCGGCAAAGACAAAAAGACAATACCAAATTTATTGCCCAGCTTGCCCATCTCTGCCGGCGTGCGTAGATTAACGGGAACGGCCGCGCGGAAGTTCAGCCCCTCCACATCGGCACCCTTCTGCAGCATGTAATGGCGCAGCGCCCCCGTCATGGCCGACACAAGCACGTCGTTGACGGTGCCGCCAGTAACGTTTTTGATTGCTTTAACATCACGCAGGGAAAGCGGTTTAGACCAGGCGGCTCGTTTGGCCACCCCCAGCTTGCCTTTGAACAAGGTTTTGGGATCGGGCGAGCGCAAAAAGAGGCGACCAGCAGCAAAGGCGGTGTCGGTGCCCTTCAGCGCCAGCTCCATGGCGTGAGCCGGATTGACTAATGCTTCCAATCCTTCAGAGGCCATTTTGCTGGTCGTTTGCCAGACGGTACCCACCGCTTTGGCTCCCTGCTGCACCAGCGCGTTCAGAGCCGGGCTCATGCCGTCATTCTCGTTCTCTTCTGCCTCTGGCTCAGCGCCGTTACCGGTTGGTGGGGGGACGCCGGGCACCATGTCAGTAAGAGAGAGTAGGACAAAGACCAGCGCCATGCCATCGGCAATGCAGTGATGCAGGCGGCACATAATGGCGCAGCCTTCACCATAATTTTCGATGAGATGAAACTGCCACAGCGGTTTGGAGAAATCGAGCGGCGTGCTCATCAGATCGCTGGCCATTTCTTGCAGAGCGGCTTTGTTGCCTGGAGACGGCAGCGCAACCCGGTGCAGATGGGCATTCAGGTTAAATGTGGGATCAACTTCCCAGTAGGCCGGTCTGAAGGGCAGTCGAGACTGGACCACGCGCATACGAAACCGGTCGAAGGCAAGCAACTTATGTTCGATGACGGCTCGCAGATGGTCAAAATCGATCATCTTTTTGAAGGTCAGAATGCCCGACACCATCATCAAGTTGGTGGGGTCTTCCATGCGCAGCCAGGCGGCATCGACGGTGGTTAGGGGGTGGGATTTAGACATACGGCCGTCTCCTGTAAAATCATTTAACGCAAAGGCACACGCAATCCTGGATTGCTGGGCGCAGAGAATATGAGAATTTTTTCAGCATAAAGTGCTGATTCAACCTGATGCACAACAGTTCCGTGCATTGTTGTCAGTATAACTCAGCCAGAGGTAGCTGACCATACCTCAGCGGTTTGTAAAGCGAATTATTGTCACTGGTTGCCTCGCTTTTGTAAAATTATCGCTATGAGCCACCCTATGCCTGTTCAGCTCCAATTATTAGGCACTTTTTCCTTAAAAGTAAATGGTTCTGTGCCTGCGCTGCGCCGCAAAACGCGTGCCCTGGTGGCTTATCTGGCCACAACGGCGCGGCCCCGTTCGCGCCAGACAATGATGAATCTATTTTGCCAGGAAGCGCAGGCTCCTAATCGGGTGCTGGCCGTGCTGCTAAGCCGCGTGCGGCAGCAGTTAGGCAGCAGCGCCTTGCTGAGCGATGGGGAAACAGTTCAGCTAAACCTGGCGCATGTCGCTGTGGATATTGCCCAATTTGAAGCCATTCTGGACGGGAATCTTGCTGAGCAAATGGTGACGGAACTGGAAACGGCCGTTTCCCTTTACCGTGGCGAATTTTTAGAAGGCATGACCTTGCCCGACGCGCCTGAATTTGAACTGTGGCTGCTGGGGCAGCGCGCCCACGCCCGCCGCCTGTTAGAGCGTGGCTTGCTGGCCCTGGTGCAGCGACTGAGTGAGCGCGGCGAATATGAATCGGCGACGCGTTATGCACACCAGCTCTTGCAGCACAACCCTCTGCTGGAAGATGCCCATGTCCAGCTCGTCTGGCTGTATGCCCAAACCGGGCAGCGCCAGGCAGCCCTGCGCCAGTACGACCGGTGCCGCAGCTTGCTGCAAACTGAACTGGGCGTAGAGCCAACCAGTGAGCTGCAAACGCTGCAAGCAGCCATTGTCTCCGGTGAATTGGCACGACCGGTAAATCGCGCAGAAACGCCGGTGCTGCGCCAGGCCGAAGCGGCCGTATTCCCCACACCGCCTCGCCTGACCGCCGATTTTGTCGGACGCGCCGATGAATACGCCCGACTGCAAGCCGCCTGGCAGGCAGCGCAAGCGGGCCGGGGAGCGACTTTGCTCATTGGTGCACCGGCTGGCGGTGGCAAAACTCGTCTGATGCAGGAATTGATACGCCATTTGCCGGAGACGGCCGTTTACACCGGCCACTGCTACGAATCTACGCGTGCTTTGCCCTACCAGCCATGGCTGGAGATTTTAGAAACGCACGCCCGCCAGTTGGACGATGCTGCTCTGGCGCAGCTGCCGTCGGCGACGCAAATTTACATCAGCCGTCTGCTGCCCGATGTGGCGCGGCGCTTAGCGGTGGATCAAGCCTCATCGGCCAGCGTGATTGATGAACCGGAACGATTGTTTACGGCCGTTGTCGATTTTCTGGCACAAACCTCTGTGTTGAAAGAAGCTGAAGGGGGCACCAGCCAGCCTGCGCCCCGCCTGCTGTTCATTGATGATTTGCAGTGGGCCGATGAAACCAGCCTGCGCCTGCTGCATTACGTGTCGCTGCGCATCGGCCGTTTTCCCTGGTTGCTGGTTGGCACCTACCGCTTGGAAGAGGCGGCCGACGAACCGGTCCTGACCATGCTGCTGGACGACTTTGCCCGGCGCGGCAATCCCCCCTGGCAACTGCCACCGCTGGCAACGGCGGCCATTGCCGAACTGGCTGCCCACATCTGGCCCCAGCTCGCCCCCGCCGAGCGTGAGCAGATGGCAGAGAGACTGGTTGCGGCCACCGGGGGCAATGCGCTGTTTGTGACGGCCGTTTTGCAAGAGTTAGCCAGTTCCAACGACGTCCCGGCCGATTTACCCGTGCCGGCTACCGTGCAGGATTTGCTGCAGCGCCGCCTACGCCGTCTGCCGCCGGGCAGCCGCCAGGTGCTGGAAGCGCTGGCCGTCTGGGGTGGTGATGCCTCTCTGACCCAATTGCAGCAAATCAGCGCCCGCGGCGAGGAAGAGGCGGTTCAGGCGTTGGAATGGGGCTTGCAGTGGGGCTTGGTGCAGGCAAACAGAGCCGCGCGGGACAAAAAAGAAGCGATTATTTCGTCGCCTACCACGTACCAATTTCATCACGATTTGGTGCGCGAGGCGATTTATGCCACCCTGACGGCCGTACGACAGCAGCGGCTGCACCGGCGCACGGCCCAATGGCTGGCCCGCCTCGCCCAACGCCGGCCGGAGACAGCTTCTCAAGCAATGGCGGGTGACTCCTCCCTGGCCGCCCGCATTCTGTACCATGCCCGGCGTGGCGAAGCGTTTGACCTGGTTTTTCGCTGGGCACCGCTTGCCGCAGCCCAGGCGCGCCGTACCTTTTCTTACCGGGATGCCATCCACGCCCTGGATGCAATGCGCGCTGCTTATGAACAAATCCAGCTGTCTCCCGATTTTGATCCCGACACGGCCGAACCACGCCTGTTTGAGCAATTGGTCTGGTGGCTGTCACACAGCTGGGTGCTGGGCAAGTCGCCTGAGGAGGAACGGGCGGTTTTACAGCAGGCGCAGGCGCTACTGGCGCGCTATCCTTCCCCTTTGCGCGCCGCGCAGCTGCGCTACGTGACGGCCGAAATCACCTTAAACTTTGCCGAAGCAGTGCCGGTTTTTCAGGAGGTCCACCGCCAATTTTTGCAGCTGGAGAAGCCCGAACTGGCCGCCACAGCGCTGGCGGCGGCAGCGCGGTCTTCCATGACGCTGAGCCGCAACCGGGACGGCCGTTCCCTCTACGAGCAGGCATTGTCGCTTTACCAACAGGCAGATGATCAGGCCGGAGAAATCCGCTGCCTCACTGGTTTGGCCTGGACGGCCGTTAATTTAGGTGAGGTTGCTGTGGCGCTGGACTATTCGCAGCAGGCGCTGTCTGCCAGCCAGGCCCAGGGTGACAAAGTGGGTGAGGCGCAGGCGCTGTTTAGCCTGGCGGCCGGCTGGGCGTTTTATCATGTCCCGGACAAGATGGCCGATCTGGCGGCAGCCGCCCGGCGGCTGTATCGGCAGGAGGGGATTGAGCGGGGGGCGGTACGGCCGTATCTCTACCTCGGTGCGGCCAATGACGTGCGCGGGGAGTGGCCGGCAGCGCTGGCCATTTTTGAGGAGATTTTGGAAACGGCCGTAGCCTACCAGGATTTGTGGGTGGCCGGTTGGACGGCGCAGCTGGCGGGGCGGATTTACCTGCGCTGGGGACAGTTGGATGCTGCTGCCGAAAAATTGCGGCAGGCGCAGCAGCTTCGTCTGGAGACGGGCGAGCGGCAAAACCAGGTGAGCGATCTGGCCTGGCTGGGGCGGCTGGCGCTGGCCCAAGGGGAGACGGCCGTTGCTTTGGAACGCACAGCACAGGCCATCGCCCAGCTGGATGCGTTTCAGGGCGAGTTTTACGTGTGGGAGCAGCCGGACGTGCTGCTGTGTCGCGCCGAAGCGCTGGCCGCCGCCGGAGAAATGGCCGAGGCACTCACCATCGCCCAACGCGCCCAGGCAACGCTGCACCGCTTTGCCCAACAAATTGACGACCCGGATGTGCTGGCCCGGTTTTTGGCTTATTCATTGAACGCGCGGGTGGAAACGGCCGTAGCCCGGCAAAAATTTCCCCTCTGGCCTGATCGGTGAAAGCAACGTAGTCACCATGACGTCTGCTGAAAAAAATCTTTTTCACCGCGGAGAGCGCAGAGTTTTTATTCTCCGAGCTCTCCGCGTTCTCCGCGGTTAATTTTTGGCTGGCCGAATTTGGAAACAGGTTTGGAAACAGGTTTCCTGTATCAATGTTTCCATGCAGAGACGACGCCTTAACCGGTTAGCAACGTGGCAATTGAAAAATGACGGTATCAGCGCAAAAATAAAGCGGAACAAGACGCTCATTCTGGTGCTCATGCTTGTTTTGAGCATTTCTGCTGCCTGCACGGTGAGTACGGTGGCTTCGGAAACGCCTGTGTTGAGCAAATCTGAAACGGCCGTTCCCCAATCTCCAAACTCCAGTATCCAATCTCCTCTCACTATCACCGACCCTGATTTGGTTGCCACCCCCGCGCCGTTAACTGCCCCCGCCGTCGGCGATACGGTTGCCGACCCTGTGTTTGGTACAACGCTGCGTCGCCTGACCGACAGCGGCAGCAGTGGCTTTGCCACCCACATCTACTCGCAACTACAAGCCTTCTCCACTGATAACCAGTACATTTTGCTAATTGAAGACGAGTGGTACACGGTGCGCCGCCGCGACACGCTGGCGCAAATTCCGCTGGACACATCCAACTGGAACGCGCCCCGCTGGCATCCCACGCAGGTACACACGCTGGTCCACTTTGACGGCAATGACGATACCACGCTGCGCTTGCAGTTCACCAACGTGGACACGCAGCAAACGAGCACCGTTTTCACTTTTCCCGCACCGTATGAACGCATTCGTTCTAACCAGAGCTTTGACGAGATTGCGCGAGACGGCCGTTACCTGGCCGGCATGGCTTCCTTAAGCGATGGCGATCAAATGCTGTTCACCCTTAATTTGGAAACGATGAGCCTGGGCGCCCAGCTGCGCCTCTCCGCCGATTTGTACGGTGGTCCTTGTGCTCCCGATCCCGATTGGGGCGAAGTGGAGCCAGACTGGATTGGCGTCTCGCCATTGGCCAACTACATGGTGGTGCAGTGGACCTGTGACGGCACCGAACGCTGCTCCGGCTTGGAAACGTTCAACATTAACACAGGCGCATTCGTGGGGCGGGTGTACGACGGCCACCAGCACGGCGATCTGGGCGTGATGGCCGATGGCGTGACCGAATTTTTCATGACTTACGAGCTGTACCATCCGTCTGGCCTGCTGGCGCTGGGTTACCGCACGCTGCCCGGCAACACCACCGTGCAGGAGCCGGTTTACCTGCGCACCCTGGCGTGGATGGGCGACCATATTTCTTGCCAAGGGCCGTACGGCGTTTGCCTGATCACCACCATTGCCGACACGAGCAACGGCTGGCAGGCGCTGGAGGGCGAGCTGTTTCTGCAATATTTGGATGGTTCGGTGGAGCGGTTGGCCCATCATCGCAGCAGCGGCTGTGGCTATTGGGTGCAGCCACGGGGGAGTTTGTCAAGGGACGGCCGTTACGCCATTTTCGCTACCGATTGGGGCAGCGGCATTTGCAGTGGCCCGGTTGATTTGGGTGCCGGCGATCCCTATCTGATTGACTTACAAGGGGGAGGCAGTCCGCCACCGGAGTTTACGCCGTCGGCGTGGAGCTATTTACCGTTGGTTACCTCACATTGATCTGACATCCCGATGCTACAACGGCTGGAGGTTTAAACGCTTTCCCAGAGTACATACATAAATTCTATGGAGGTAAAAATGATAGTTAAGCAATGGAAAAAGGGCTTGTTTTTAAGCAGTCTATTTGTGATGTTCGCCGCCATCTGGTTGTGGAGCAGTTCGCCGAACCCGGTTTACGCTTGCGATCCATCTGAGGGAAATTTCCTTGATTGCGACCTGATTATCGATCTTCCGGTGCGCAAGATTGAGAAAATCAACGTGTACTGGTATGAAAATAACGGCAGTCGCTTATGCTACCAGGAAATATGGGTGTATGTCTACGACGAGCAAGAACTGCGCGACAAGCGGGCCACAACTGCGCCTGTGTATCGGTCGTACGGCTCCATTGGGGTTTACACACAAGAAACGTATCAAAACTTACTGGACGATGGGGTTATTGCTTTAGCACCAATCTTGGTTTTTGGCGGCAATGGCCCGCAATGCATTTCCTGGGGTCAGGGACACATTCAGCCTGAAGAACCGCCGGAACTGCCTGTAGGGAATCCAGAACCTTTGGATCCTATCGATCCGCCGCTGTGGAAAGAGATTGCGCTTGACGAGCCCCTGGAAGGTGCTTCCATCATGTACGCTTATGGCCACGAAACAGAAGAAGGTTTTTTCCCACTTTTCTATGTGCTGCCGCTGGAGGAGTAGATGAAAAAATATGCCGCCTATGTTTTGTTGGTTGGCTTGCTGCTGCTGGGGATAACGGCCGTTACGCCCCAGCAGCTCACTCAAACCGCTCAGGCCCAAACGACATCGTCCCAGGTGACGCTCAGGGAAGATTTTGCCAACGGCAGCTTCCCCCCGGCGCTGAACCAGTTGAACTTCAACCACAGCTTTACGCTGGGCACCGCCTGGGACCTCACCGGCTCCACGATTAACGAGCCGCTGTCGCAGTCGCCGCCCTACGCGCTGACGCTGTATGCCGGCAATGAAGATCGCGTTACCTTTAACCAACCCTCGTCCTTCTCTTATGTTTCTGAGGCGCGAGTGTGGGGCTGGACACTGCCTGCCAGCGAGAGCCTGCCAGCTGGACGGGGGCGCGTGGTCTTTGAAGGCAGCGGCGACACCAAGACATTTTTCTTCTACGGAGGGGGTGCGCAGTGGCGGCTTTTTGAGGCAGATGCGACGGATGTGGGGGACAACGGCCGTATCCTGGGTGAAATTAGAGCCGTGCGCCTGGCTGACGTTGGCAACAACGGCAACCGAGTCATGTTTGACGATCTGGAACTCCTCTCCGTGACGCCGCCGCGCCGCAGCAACCTGACGCTGATGATGACTGGTTCAACAAGTAACGTCAATATTGGCGACATCATTACCTATGATCTTACCGTGACCAACAGTGGCCCGCAGGATGCGCCGCAGGTGACCATTGCCAATACGCTGCCGTTTGGCGGCACCTTTGTGGCGGGCAGCAGCTCCAGTACCTGCCATTTGTCATTAGGTCAGGTGGTGTGTGATCTGGGCACGCTGCTTGTCAACGGTACGCGCACGGTGACGATTGCCGTGCAGGTGGGCAACGACGCCTGCGCCACCTTCACCAATCGAGCCACGGTGACGGCCCAGGCTTTGGACAGCAACATGGCAGATAATACGGCCGTTCACACCGCCACCACCTCCCTCCCCGCCTGCGCCGATTACGCCACAAGCCTCACGGCGCTGCCTGTGCCGGTTGACGTGGGCAGCCAGCTGACTTATGAGCTTGTGGTCAAAAACAATGGTCCGGATGCATCGGTAGGCACGGCTACGATTACTTTTCCGGCCCAGGTAGCTGTGCTGCAGCATATGCCAGACAGTGGTGTAGCATGCAGTATGAGCGGCAGTACCTGGGGCAGCACCTGGAACTGTACGGTAAGTTCATTGGTTGGCGGGCAGGAGAAGCGGGTGATTTTTACGGCCGTTACCTCTCCTACAGCAGCGGGGATGCAAACGGCCGTGGCCAACAGCACGCCCATCTTACCCGACCCCAATCTGACCAATAACAGCACCCGCTTCCGCTTTGCCCTGGGCCTGCCTTTCACCTTCACCGAGATCGCCGAGCTGGGTACAGGCATGCTGGCTGCTTACGATTCCATTCACAGCCTCGATATCGACGAAAGCGGCAATGTGGCCTTCATCGCCACGGCTTTTCCCTTGACGACCTATGGCGTTTTTGTGGGCGATGGACAAACATTGACGCAACGTTTTGTCCACACAGACCTGCCGGCCTTAGCCAACGGGCTGGTCTACCGCGTGGGCTTTAGCTGCGCCGACCTGGGGGATTTCAACAACACCATCACGCTGGTTAGCGAAGTCCACGATCCGGCCATCGACCCTTCCTTATCTAATACCACGCGGGTAGGTTCGCTGCTGCACGTGCTAAACGCCGATGGCAGTTTCACCACGCTGGACACGCAAACGCGGGCAGAGGATGGCTGGGGATATCGCATTTACAGTCAGCCGACCCATTGGCGCAGCGGCATTGCCGTCCCGTATGAAGTGTATGACCATTCCCAGCCGGATGGCGTGACCCATTTTGTCAACGGGCAGGACACTGACATTTACCAGGCCGCTGCCTCCGACATCCGCATTGACCAGTTGAGCAGCAATGCTGATGGCCTGACATGGACCGAGGAACAGGGGTTCTGGTTCTCCACTTTTAAGTTAATGTCGGCGCGCTGGCAACTGTCGTCTGGCTGGTCATTTGCCAACTTGCTGCCGAACCAGATACGGCCGTTTACCAACGAGATGATCGGTAACAACGACTTCAGGGGCATCGCCTACAGCCAGGCAGAACAAATCCCGGCGACCGGCACAACAATCGAATCCTTTTACCTTGCGCCAGGGCTGCTGCCGGCAATTCGTTCTATGTCCACCGATCCCAGCCAGGTTTACAGTTTTCGCAAACCCGTGCTGAACAACGAGTTTCGCTATGCCCTGCGCTCACAAAACAGCATCAACAGCTACTATGGTGTCCAGGGCATCTTTACCGGGCCAGACCCCGTGGCTCACCGCGTGGTGCGGGCCAGCTTCACCAACGGGGACGTAATTTTGGGCAGTCGGGTAACGTCTGTGGTGGGGCAGTTTTGTCCGCTGGCCATCAACGACGCCGGGCAAATTGTCTTTGTTGCCGGCTTGCAGGATGGTCGAGCAGTTGTGCTGCGGGCGGAACCCACTACCGACAA
Source organism: Anaerolineaceae bacterium (assembly GCA_002699125.1). Taxonomy (GTDB): domain Bacteria; phylum Chloroflexota; class Anaerolineae; order Promineifilales; family Promineifilaceae; genus Leptofilum. The sequence goes on along the minus strand of PABI01000003.1, from coordinate 10,081 downwards.
CGATGGCGACGGCGTGACGGACTGGCTGGAATTGGGCGGTCCCAATCATGGCGATAGCAACGGCGATCAGATCCTGGATTCGGTGCAGCCCAATGTGGCCTCTGTGCCCAATGGGGTGGACGGCACGACCGTCACCTTTACCACCGATCCCAACTTTACCCTGACCAATGTGCAGGCCGTGCCCAACCCGTCGCCGGGCAATGCGCCTGGCGATCCGTTTCGGTTTGGCCACTTTGCCTTTGAACTGACGGACGTGCCAGCGGGTGGGGCGGCCACGGTGGAAGTGACGCTGCCCTTTGGTCCGGTGCGCAACTGGTGGAAATACGGCCGTACGCCTAACAACCCCACGCCGCACTGGTATAATTTTGCCTTCAATGGCACCACCGGCGCAGTGATCAACGGTAATATGGTGACGCTGCACTTTGTCGATGGCCAGCGCGGCGACGACGATTTAACGGCCAACGGCGTCATCGTTGATCCGGGCGGACCCACCGGCTTTCCCTTTAACACCTACCTGCCACTGAGCCAGAAATAAGGAATATCATGAAAACAAAGCGAGCAATCAGCTTCACATTGGTAAATTTGACTTTGTTCCTCTTATTAGCCGCCCTTTACCGGAACGGCCAGGCAGCGCCCACAGCAACAACTTACTACGTCTGCGACTGCCAGCCTGGGGCTGATGGTGATTGCGCTGCGGGCAGCGATGCCAACAGCGGCACCGATCCGGCCGCACCGTGGCAAACCTACGAACAGGCCCGCACGCAGTTTAACAGCGGCTCTGCCGGCGATGAAATCCGCTTCTGCCGCGGCGGTGCTTTCGATTTGGGCAGCGGCGGCAGCAGTCGTTGGACCAACAACAATTGCACCGCCGCCGAGCCTTGTGTGGTTGCCGACTACACGCCACCCTGGGCCACAGGCGATGAAGGCCGCCCTATTCTCTCCCGCCCCAGCGACGAACACGTTTTTGAACTGGCCAACAGCGGCGATGCCGTAACCGACGGGGGTTACACCTTCCAGAATCTGGATTTGCGCTGCCCCGGCTGCACGGACGCCGGTTGGGGCTTCTTCCTGTTCAACGATGTTAACGATGTGCTCATCGACAACGTTAGCATGGATGAGTTTGCCATCGGCATCCATCTGGCCGGGTCCAACTCCTGTGCTGCTGGCGATGCGCAGTGTAATGGACAAAACGACCGCATCACCATTCGCAACGTCAACATCGTCAACAGCCTGCACCAGGGCATTTTGGGCGGCGGCAATGAGCTGCTCATCGAGAACAGCTATTTTGAAAACAATGGGGATGGCTCCGTGTTTGACCACAATATCTATCTCAGCGGCGGCAGTGGCATTACTGTACGTAACAACGAACTGTATCGCTCCTCGCTAGATGTGGGCGGTAGCTGTGGCGGCGTTTCGCTGGTGGGGCACGGCCAGATGGTCAATCTGCTCATTGAGGGCAACTACGTGCATGAAGACGTGGGCAAGGCGAACCAGACGTGCTGGGGCATTGCTATCTCGCCTGCTTATGACGGTACGCCGGAAAGCTACAACAATCTGATCATTCGCGGCAATCGGGTGGAAAATGTGGGCAATGTCAGCATTGCCACGGGGTCTTGCCTTAACTGCACGATTGAAAACAATGTCGTGGTGCAGCAGCAGCCATTTGGCACGACGGGCATTGCGGTACGGCCGTTTGCCGCCGCAGAAGATGCGATTAGCAGCAATATCACCGTTCGCAACAACAGCATCGCCACGACGACGGGCGTAGGCATAGAGGTTAACGAAGGCAGCGGGCACACCATTGTGAGCAATGCAATCCAGGCAACAGGCAGCAACGTGAATTGGAACTGCTTCGATATGACGCTGGCGGCCGGCAGCTATGACGTGATCGATTACAATGTTTGTGGCTTTAGCGCCGGGTCCTGGGCCACAACGGCCGCAAATTTGGCCACCTGGCAGGCGTTAGGCTGGGGTGCCAATTCCAGCGCCGGCACCCCCGGTTTTATGAGCAGTACAGATTTGCGAGCGGGGTCGGAAACGGCCGTCATCGTCAATGCTGGTCATCCAACGCTCAGCAGTACGGTGGATTTTTTGGGAAACGGCCGTGATGCCCTGCCGGACGTGGGTGCCTATGAGTGGTTAGGGGATTTAGCGACTGTGTTTTTGCCATTTGTACTTAGGTGAGGCCACGTTTGGCAAATTCGCGGCGATAAACGGCCGCATCCGATTCCGAAAAACAGACAAAGATGACCTCGTCAAAGCTATCCTGTGCGGCACAAACGTCCATAACGGTGGCGATGGCAATGCTTGCTGCCTTTTCGATAGGGAAGCCGTAAATGCCGCAGCTGATAGCCGGGAAGGCGATAGTTCTTGCCCCAATCTCTTGCGCCCGCGCCAGGCTTTCCCGATAGCAGGAGGCCAGGAGTTCCGGTTCCTGGTGATCACCGCCGCGCCAGACCGGACCAACGGTGTGAATGACAAACTGTGCCGGTAAGCGATACCCCTTGGTCACTTTGGCCTGGCCTGTTTTGCAGCCGCCTAATAAGCGGCACTCCTGAACCAGTTCTGGCCTGCGGCACGATGAATGGCCCCATCCACCCCGCCCCCGCCCAACAGCGAGGAGTTTGCCGCATTGACGATGGTGTCAACTTCCAGCTTCGTAATATCGCCCTGGTGAATGGATAGTTTTGTCTTCATTACTTTATTCTACCGTGGGCTGTTCAGCCTGGCGTTGGGCTTTTTGCCAGATACGCCGGTAGACGCGGTAAATAATGTACTCTACAGTCACCGATTTTTCTCCGGCAGCCTGGGGAATGAGCGACTTGCCCATGCCCGCGCGAATGCCGCCCACTGCCTCCTGCATCTTGATCGAAGCGATATTGTTGATGTTGGGCGTTGCCTGGACACAACTGCACGCTGTATGGCTAAACAGATAATTCAATAAGCCGCGCTTGATCTCCACGCCATATTTGTGCCCCCAATGTGCCGGCAGCAGCTTCACGTCCGTTTCGGCAATGCCGGCCGCGTTGGGCTGTGTCATGTAGCACTCGCCGATGCGTTCGCCCGTTGCCTGCAAAACGACGACGAGTAGACGGCCGTACACCCCCTCCCCTGTTTCTGCAACCTATCTTCAATCTCTTGCTGGGTGATCGGCAAACCATTGGGAAAGCCAACGTTACGCATCACAACCGGATCGGTCCACAGCGCGTAAAATATCTCGGTATCTTCAACCATCGCCCGCCGGATGGTGAGACGGTCTGTTTGAAACACGACCAGATTGTCATCAATAATCATCATGGCTGGTATGTTACCGTATCAAGCACCGTCTTGCAGATCGGCCAAAACTTCGTGAATAGCATAGCGGGCTATATTGGCCAGAACAGGATTGGTGTGCTGATAGTAAGGTAGAGCTATCAGCCCAACAGACAGCGCCCAGCCGCGCCCCCGAGCCCAAGTGGCCTCATCGACGGCCAGCGATGCTCGAAAAGCATCTCGCGCTTCGCCGGAAAACAGATTCCAGGCCACCATCAGGTCGCAGGCGGGATCGCCCACGCCCAGACAGCCGAAGTCGATAACGGCCGTTAACACCCCCTCCACCGCCAGCAAATTCCCCGACTGCAAATCGCCATGCAGCCACACCGGCGGGCCAGCCCAGGCAGGCAGTTCGAGCGCGGCTTCCCATGCGGCCGTTGCCGCTTCTGTGTCAATCATCCCAGCCAATGCGGCAATGGCCTGGCGCGTTTGCCCATCCCGCGCGGCCAGCGGCACGCCGCGCCTGGAATTGTGCTTTCCTGGTGGCGGGCCACCGGTGGCGTTGATTTGTTGCAGGGTGGTGATGAAGTGGGCCAGGGTTACGGCCGTTTCCTGCACATCAGCCAACTGTTCAAGAGTCGCATTCTCCCCATCCAGCCAGCGATAAACCGACCAGGGCCAAGGGTAGCCCCCGCCGGGCACGCCTTTGGTCAGTGGCACGGGAATGGCCAAAGGCAGGTGTTGGGCCAATTGCGGCAGCCAGCGCTGCTCCTTTTCCACCTGTCCCACCGCCCAATCAATACGCGGCAGCCGCACGACCATGTCACTGCCCAACCGGTACAGCGCATTATCGGTCCCGGCGGACGGCACTGGCGCAAGGGGCAGGCTGGCCCACTGGGGGAACTGCACTGCTAGTAACCGATGCACAAGCGATACACCAGTTTCTATCTCATTCGGATGCATTTTATTAGGCGACACTGAATTTTCTTGACCATGAACATTTGAGCAAACAAATGATTTACGAGACTGTCTTTGTTAATTCTCGGCCGGATAGTGTTAGTAAAAGTAGGGCAACGGCCGCCCACACAATTGTTTGGCCTTGGTTAAGGACACCATGACCTTTGCTGGGTATTAAAAGAGATACTTCTTTTGACAGCAAGAATTGAAACTGAACCCAGATCGGTGATACCGTCGGATCGAAAAGAAGCTGCTGTGCTACAATTTCTCGTCCAGCAAAATATTGTAAAGGATCGGTGGTCACACCAACCAACTGCACGACGAAACTAACTAAAATAAAGCAAGCAAGGATTAGCTTTGTAAATGATGATTTGTTTTTTAACCACGGCAGTAACCCTATCATAAACAATGGCAAAGCAGGCACAAGGAATCTTGGCCCCCAGGCCCATCCCCCACTCCAGCTCCACCAACTTGAGTATATTAGCAATTGCAAGAGGAAAAATATAGCTGCCAGGATAGACAGATCTTTTATGCCCTCTTTATACAAGGTAAATAATCCGAACGGGACAAGTAAGACAAGCGGCGAATAAAACACAATCCCTTTACCAAAACTAAACAGTTGGCCAAAGAAACCGGTAAGAAAGGGATGGGACCATGCTTCGCCCTCATACCCTGTTTGAAAAAGTGAGCCAAAGTGATTTAACTGGATTAGGCTAAAGATTATTAAAGAGGCCGCTATTGGTAGTAAGATAACTGCGATTGATGAAATAAATGCTTTATCAACTTTAGCTAAGGTACTTCTTGCTTTATGGGAGGGCCACATTTTGCTTACAGCCCAGATGCCTACTACCATGATCAGCGGAAGAGAATCTAGACGCACTAAGAAAGCCCCCCCCAGAAAAATGCCCGCTAACAAATTGCTTACCAGCGAATGACTTTTGTAGATAAACGCAACTGCGGCAAGCAGTAGAAAGCCAATGATCGGCTGTGAAAAATTTGTTGAGGCATAGGGCCAGGCAATAGTAAATAAACCAAAAACAAGCGCTAATTCCACGGCCTGTTTTTTGTTGCCTGTCATTTTGAACCCAAGTATGTAAAGAATAGAACAGGTAACGGCCGTAACCCATTGATTGAGCGTGCTGACCAAAAGCCGGGGGAGAGAAAGTTCGTTGGGGTTTGCCGGAGCGGGGCCTGAGATTAATCGGCCTGTCAGATACAAGGGAACCGACATTAACGGTAAACCTATGCCGTACTTACCATAGCATACGTCGTTGGCTCCTTGGGTTACAAGTTTACGAGGAAGGTCACATGGCAGTGAAAAGGATGAGGTTTCAACCAGGGCACGAGTTGTCATGAAATTAATGATCCCATCTGCCTCAGAAACATTTCCTCGCGCGGTTAGGAGGTAAAAGCCCCCAAAAAACAAAAAGATTATGACAGGAATATAATAGCTGGTTTGTCTAATTTGAGAAAGCGAAAATTTGTCCATCTATAAATGTAACCTTTGAGATAAATAAAGTAATAGCATGGTTATTAGTGACAATGAAATATTTATCTATTACTTTTCACATGCTGCAATAGCGGTTTGGGACTGTTTTTTTGTACTTTGCTTAATTTTCTTTCTTGAGTTTGTGGAGACAAGCTTTCCTACGCGACCCTTCTGTTGATTGGTAGTATACAGTCGGGCAAGGTCAGGACAACAACCAATAGGTATTCTAAGCCTGGGGCCGCGCGCGGCGTGTGCTGATGAGGCTGATTTGCTTTCTGGAAGATTGCGGCCAACGCTCGTTATCGAATTGGCATGGTATAACAAACAGCGTTGCCCTCTAACACCACACTTTTGTCAGAAAGCATTACCCGGGTTTCCAACTCCGTTATTGGTTTGTCATCCCTCACTTTTGTCACCACAACTTCGCCAATGATACGATCGCCTGGCCGCACAGGTGCTTTGAAGCTCCATTCCACATGCAAAAATACGGTACCGGGTCCAGGTAAATCTTCAGCCACGACCGCATTCAAAATTGCACTGATGATGCCACCCTGGACCACAATCCCGCCAAAGCGGCTGTTTTGGGCAATTTCTTCATCATAATGCAACGGATTCCGATCGCCACTTATTTCGGTGAAAAGTTCGATGTCGCGCGCGGTGACCAATCGTTCACGCTGCGCTTTTTGCCCGATCTCAGGCATTCCGTTTGGCCAAACCTCACTTGTTTTGTTCATAACTCTTTCCTTTTCAAAAATCCTGAAAGATTTCCCTGCTCATGATTAGATCACGCTGTACTTCATTGCCCAACAAAAACGCTTTCAGACCAACTTTCCTGAAACCCCACCTGTTGTAAAAAGCAATTGCTTGCTCGTTATGCTCCCAAACGCCCAACCATATGACGTCATGACCGGCTGCTTCGGAATGCTTCAGGCACGCTGCCATCAAACTTGAACCAAAGCCTTCACCGATGCGCTTTCCGTCCACATAAATTCGTACGAGTTCAACCGGGTTAGAATCAGCAGTTTCGGCCGGTGATACATCAGCCAAAAGCATCGCATATCCAACTAACTCACCGGACATATAAGCCAAAAGGAAGGTGGCGGCGGGATTCTTCAATTGCGCTTCAATATGAGCATCGTTGAAATTAAATGACACGTACTCAGCCAATTCTTCTGGCGAATTGGAAGCGGCATATGCTTCCCTAAATGTGCGTGCCCCAAAATCTGCGATTAAGCTGGAGTCATTTATTGTCGCTTTACGAATGATTAGTTGGGCTTCGTTCATTAGTTTGACTGCCTAACCTGTCAAAATGAGCTGTATCAGCGGGGTTGGTTGCCGGACGTAGGCAGTATAAACAAAATCGGACTGTTTCTCAAGAAAATCGAGCAGGGCAGGGCGAATTTTGGTAGCATTGGGCAAACTAAAATTCGTCAAGGGAGTGCCCATGATTCACTTTAACCCCGAAACTCGTACCTTTAATTTAGTCTTGCAAAACAGCGTGTACGCCATGCAGGTGGATAACAAGGGCCGGCTGGTGCATCTGGCGTGGGGGCCGCGCCCGGCCGGTGCTGGGGAAGATGGTTTGCTCTCCGGCAGGCTAAAGCCAACGCTGTCTGACCACGCTTCGTTTGAGTTCCAAACTCGCCGCGACGAAATCGTCACTTTTGGCGATACGACGAACCACGAGGTCACGCTCAAGGTAAACTTCACCACTTTGCCCGATCCACTTGATGAAAAGGATGCCCCACATCTCCCCATCCGGGATGTGCGCCTGCGCTACGTTTCTTATGATGTGGTGATAGATGCTGAGCGGAGCCTCGCTCCGCAGCCGGGCCTGGCTCCGGCGCATGGCTTACCCACGCAAAACAGCGAGCCGCGTGAAACCTTGCGCATCAAGCTGGCTGACCCGGTGCAGCCGCTGGTGGTCACGCTTTGTTACCGTCTCACTCCGATGCAAGACATTATCGAGCGCTGGTTGGAATTGGAAAATGATGGTGACACGTCCATCGAAATTGAGCAGCTTAATTTTGGCGTGCTGCATCTGCCCAACGGAACCACAGAACTGACCAGCGTCTCCGGCGCCTGGGCGCAGGAGTTCCAGACGCAGCGGGAGCGGCTGCCGGTAGGGCGGCGCGTGGTGGAGCATCGCAGTCTGCAAACGGGACACGCGGCCAATCCCTTTTTTATGCTCAACCGGCCGGGACAGGCGTGGGAGGATCATGGCACGGTTTATTTTGGCGCGCTGGCCTACAGCGGTAGCTGGCAGCTCACCTTTGAGCAGTTGCCCGGCACCGATGTGCGCGTTCACGGTGGGTACCATCCCGTTGATTTTGGTTTAACGTTGGCAGCGGGCGAGCAGCACAAAACACCCGCACTGGTCTGCGGCGTGAGTGTAGATGGATGGGGCGGAGCCAGCCGGCGGCTGCACGCTTTTACACGCGAGCGAGTCCTACCCGTTGCTGATTTGGCTGTGGCCGGTCTCCAGACCGAGCCACCTTCTGGCCCAGTGAAGTCATCGATGAGCGAGGAGACAACGTCAGCAAAGGAAAGCGGCACGGTGAGGACACCGGCCGCAGCTTCTTACCGGCCAATTCTCTACAACAGTTGGGAAGCCACCTACTTCGGCATCACCGAGCAGAACCAGATTGAGCTGGCGCAGAAGGCGGCGGCGCTTGGCGTGGAGCTGTTTTGTGTCGATGATGGTTGGTTTGGCGGGCGGCGTTTTGACGTGGCCGGGCTGGGTGACTGGACCGTAAGCCCGGACGTGTTCCCGAACAGGCTGGAACCGCTCATCAGTGAGGTGAACCGGCTGGGGATGGATTTTGGCCTGTGGGTCGAGCCGGAAATGGTCAATCCCGACTCCGATTTGTACCGGGCGCATCCCGACTGGGTGCTGCACTTCCCCGGACGGCCGCGCACCGAAGCCCGCTGCCAGTTGATTTTGGATTACGGCCGTTCCGAAGTCATCGACTACATCTTCAACGCGCTGGACAGCCTGCTGGCGCAGTACAACATCGCCTTCATCAAATGGGACATGAATCGCAACGTTAGCGAGCCAGGCTCGGTGGTGGGCAAGGCGATCTGGCAGGCGCACGTGGCCGGGGTGTACGGCATCATCGACCGGCTGCGGGCCAAATACCCACACCTGACCATTGAAAGCTGCTCCGGCGGCGGTGGGCGGGTCGATCTGGGCATCTTGGGCCGCACGGACCAGGTGTGGACCAGCGACAACACCGACGCGCTGGATCGTATCCGCATCCAGGAAGGGTTCAGCCTAGCCTACCCGGCGCGGGTGATGGAGGCGTGGGTGACGCATGAGAAAAATCACCAGACGGGCCGCTTCCACGAGCTGAGCACGCGTTTCGACGTGGCGATGCGCGGTGCGCTGGGCATCGGGGCCAGCCTGAACGCGCTGAGCGATGATGAGTTGAAGGAGTACGCCTCGTACATTGCCTTTTACAAGCGGATTCGCCACATTGTGCAGGGGGGCGATCTGTACCGGTTGGAGCGACTGGAGGAGGCGGATGCGTCCACCATTTTGTACGTGCTGCCGGACGGGAGCGAGGCAGTTTACTCTGTCGTGGTCCACAGCCACAAGCTAGGCCAGTTCCGGCGTATGGTGCCGCTGCGCGGACTCATTCCGTCAGCCACCTACGAGATGCTGGACCGCTTTGAGAAGGTGCGCCTGACGGCCACCGGTTACGAGCTGATGGTGCAGGGGATTCCAGGGGATGAAGACGGCCGTTCCGGCCACAGCAGAACTTTACACATTAAGAGATTGGAGACTGGAGATTAGAGATTGGGCGTCATACAGGCAGCGCCTCTTTCAAGACTCTTTGGCCGATGCCCGGCTTGAGCGTTTCTTTTTCCACCAGATCAACTCGCACGCCAAGTAAATCGCTTAGCCTTTGTTCCAACTGAATAAATTCAATTAGTGAAAGATGGGGATTTTCAAACGAGACCAGTACGTCCAGGTCGCTGACTTCGTGTTGCTCCGCCCGCACGTAGGAACCAAACAGCCACAAATCCTTCACGCCGTACTGCTGCCGCAGTTCAGGCAAGACGGTGCGAATTTGTTCGGAAAAATTCTCCAATGAATGTTGTTGTATTTCAGTCATTGCTCATGTGCCTCCAGTTTAGAATAGTATAGTACATCGTTTCAAGATAATTCAACGTTTTGAAAGATTGTTATTCTGAACGAGAAGCTGACGCTCTCAGCTAGAATCCCTGTGGCACAATATATCGAACACGTTTGCTCCGCGAGCAAAGGTTCTGGTTAGCGAAGTTTAGAGGGATTCTTCATTTCGCTGCGCTCCATTCAGAGCAACTGTGTGATACGAAACCCGAATTTAGGCGGTTTTTACCTCAATTTGCCACGGTTGC
>PABI01000002.1 GCA_002699125.1 Anaerolineaceae bacterium | reverse complement strand
TGGCTGACCAGCAAAAATTGACAGTAATCCCAGTGAGTTAACTTTTTCATGCACCTGATTATTACAGATTCTCACTGGTTTGCGTAAGTCCTATGGCTTAAAAATCTGGATTCCCGCCTTCGCGAGAATGACACTCTCGATAACACACGTTATTGGAAGAGAACAAACTCATTAATCCCGCGGGAGTTGGTTGAGAACGGCCGTAACCGGTTCCGCACTTAAAAACCCTTCCTTTAGCGCTTCATCGGTAAATGGTTCGGCAATTTGTTGAATGACTTCGGCGGCAATGCGGTTGTGGACCGCCGCCAGGTTAAGCTGCTGGGCAATCTGGGCCAGCGCGGCGTGCAGCTGCCACAGCAATACCCGATTTTCCGTTTCGTGGGCTAAAAAGATCGCCCGCTGCCACAGCTCTTCGGCCGTTGATACATTCCCCGCCAATTGTTCATAACAACCCATCACATACAACCCATTGGCCTGATGCCAGCGGGAGCGTCCCGGTTCTGTGGTGCTTTCCAGCAGCACCTGCGCGTACTCTCGCCCTTCGGCTTGTCCTTGGGCCAGGCTGTTTCGGCCCAGGGCGTAAAGCGTGTGAAAATAGATTTCTGGCGCCCGAATTTCTTCAGCCAAAGCTTTAGCCCGCTGCAAGTATGTGAAACTTTCTGACCACTGCTCTTTTTGCATGAGATCAAGCCCCAGGTTACGGCATAAATCAGCTTCCAGCAGGCGGAATTCGGCCGTTTCGGCCAGGGCCAACCCTTCGCGATGACAGGCCAGCGCTTTATCTGTGGCAAAAAGCAGCTGGTAGCATTCACCCAGATTGTTGAGGCAGGCCACCAAACCACTGTGCCGTTCGGCTTGCCGAGCCAGTGCCAGACTCTTTTCAAAGGCCTGAATTGCTTTGTGAAAATGGCCGGTGGTGGCGTAAGCGATGCCGATCTGGTTGCTGGATCGTGCCTGACCATGAACGTCATTTAATTGTTCAAAAAGAGCATTGGCCTGGTTCAGATAGTTCACCGCCAGATTGACCTCGCCCTGAAGCAAATAGGTGCCGCCCAGGCCCACCAATGCTTTGGCCCGGCCGGGTGTGTAGTTAAGCGCGGTGGACAAATCGAGGGCTTCGTGGCAGGCGGTAACGGAACGGCCGTACTGCCCCAATCCCCTTGAACGAATTCCAATGAGCACCAGTGCCTCAACGGCGTGTTGGCTGGTGCCGGCCTCCAGATAATATTGTTCGTAGGCGGCCAGGGCCACTACCTGCTCGCCCAGTTCACTGAGCAGGTCGCCCCGTTCTTTCAAGCTTACCAGGCGGGCCTTTTTCTCTTTGGGATCGCTCGTTTGGGGATCGGTATGGGCTAAAACTTCGGTATATTGCTCGACAGCGTCCCAGAAACGGCCGTCTTGGGTGGCAAGTCGGGCTTGTTCAATTTGCTGTTCGCGGGTGGAAGCCATCATAAAAAGTGAGTCCGTCATATTTTCGCTAAAGATAACCGGAATCACTTACGGCGGCAATGACGATCAGGTATAATATCCTCGATTTTACGTGAAGAGAAAGATAATTTCAGGAGCTTCTTATGAAACTGTTTCGCCGCGTTTTACGCTGGCTTTTTATTTTGGGTGGCTTTGCCACCGGACTGATCACCGCCATTGCGGCCTTAATGGCGCAACGCCTTATCCGCCCCCTGCGCCAGCCCCTTTGGGGCAACCCTGTCGACCTGAATATGCCTTATGAAACCGTCGCCTTTCCGGCCACCGATGGTGTACGACTGAACGGCTGGTTCATTCCCCCGCCAGCGGATTCTACCCGTCATGGCGCGACGCTTATTTTGGTGCATGGCTGGGGCTGGAACCGGCTGGGGGAAGCCGCCACCGACGCCCTGGCCAATCTGACGGCCGCTTCCAAGGTCGATTTCCTGCGGCTGGCCTATAGTTTACACAGAGACGGATTTGGGCTGTTGCTGTACGACGCACGGAATCACGGCGAGAGCGGCAGCCGCCCCCCCATGACTTTTGGCGAAACAGAAGCCCAAGATTTACTGGGGGCGGTGGCCTATTTGCAGGGACGACCAGAAGTCGCGCCAAATCGCATTGGCGTCATGGGCTTCTCGGCGGGGGCAAACACGGTGTTATACACCCTGCCCCAAACGGACCAGATTCAGGCAGCGGTTGCCGTGCAGCCCACTACCCCGGCACACTTTGCCGGCCGCTTTGCCGCCCATCTGTTTGGGCCATTGGGCAAAGCCATTTTGCCGCTCACAGAATTGATATACCGGCAGGCGGGGGGACGGCCGTTTAAAGAGTATCATTTGGCAACGGCCGCAGCTCAGGCAGGCAAAACGCCAGTGCTCTACGTGCAAGGCATGGGCGATCCCTGGGGCAGCCCAACAGACGTGCAGCAAATGGCCGCCGCCACGCCCAACGTCAGCGGCCCCCTCCTGGTCGAAAGCAGCGACCGATACGATGGTTATCAGTTCCTCATCGACAATCCAGCCATTGCCACCGCCTTTTTTGAGCAGCATTTGCCAGAATAAACACCGACGCCGTGACAATATTAGGGAGTTTGATGAAAACCATGAATAAAATGTCTCAAAATATATTTCAGTGGATAGCTCAAAGCCCTTTGAGGGCATTTTTGTTTCAATTTTTTACTGTCCCAATTCTTTTTGTGTTAATACAATTGATATTCCACCCAAGGCAGCTTTTTATAGACCCACAAAGTGCACTTTTCGGGCTGGATTCTCTGATAATTTTTAACACCATAGCCGCTATTGGTCTGGCATTATATATCTGGCAAAAGAACCGACATAATCAAAAAATCTAATAGTCAAATTCCTTTACCAACATCTCCCTTATAATCAGCTCAAAATCAGCCTGGGTGATCTCGAAGAAGCCGAAGCGGAATTTGTAACCCCAGCGCTGCTTGTCCTCAATGAAGGTGAGTTTGTCGATTAACGGCCGTATCCCCACCTCTTCACATTCCTTAAAATCCACATCACGGCGGGCCGGTTCAAAGTCTGGAGCCATGACGGCCGTATACACTTCACCTTCCTTCACCTGACCGATGGCCGTAAACGCCTGGCATGGTTCCTTTTCCTTGTAGCGCACTTTCGACGAGTAGTAAATGACCCAATCGCCTGGAGCCACGCGGCGCAGCGGGCTGCTTTTGCCGTGATTGGCCTGCATAAACCCACCGGCCACACCAGCCAGCACATGATCTTTGGAAGCCACGGCAATCCAACATTTGGTCTCTCTCGTTTTCATCATCACTCCTGTAAAAGATTTAACGCAGAGGCGCGGAGGCACAGAGAAAAAATGTAACTGCGCCAATCGCGTCTGGCCATATTTTGTGATGATTTAAGGATACAAAGAACTCCTGACACCCTTTGTCAGGAGTTCAAATACAAGTATCGCTTTCAAAAACTTTACGCCCGGCAATCCAGAATTGCATGCGTCTTTGCGGTCAAATAGCCTACCCGTAAGCCCGCCGCAAATGGCACAGGGTGGTAAAGGCCGCCTCGCTCACCAAAAAGTCCGTGTCGCGCGCGGCCGTTTCCAACGCAGGCATCGCATCGAGCGCGGGCAAATAGCTCAACAAGGTCGCCGCCGAGGCACGCAGCTTGGGATCGTCGGATTCGCTAATAAGCTGGACCAAAAAGGGCATCGCTGCCTTACCATCGGGTACGATACGGCCGTCCTGGCGAAAAGCCAGCGTTAGCCAGCGTTGATCAGCCGGATTGGGCGGCTCCCATTGGCTTACTTTACGCCGCGCCCGCAGCAGTTCCAGTGCCCCGTTGGCGGCTGAACGCACAAACCATTCATCATCATGCCGCTCTACCTGGATGAGCTGCTTTTCCACCCAGGCAGCATCCAGCAGCGACAAACCAATCACTGCGGCGCGACGCACCTGAATGTCATCATCAGTGAGGGCATCCTGCAAAATTTCTACGCCGTGCGCCCCGTTCAGCGCCAGGCCTTCGGCCACAATCCGGCTCAACGCTTCATCATCGCTAAGCATCGCGGCCACCAGCGGCCGTTCAGCCAATGGATGGTGTTGCTGCCGGAGCAGACTGCACACGGCCGTTTGCCGCACCAGTTCATCTCCATCTGTCACCATCTTGGCCAGCAGCGCTAACGCCTCATCATCGCCGTAATGAGCCAGAGCGGCGGTACCCAGCTGGCGCAAAAATGGATCGGTACGTTCCAGCAGCTGCGTCACAAAGGTCATCACCCCTGGCTCGCCCGATTGGGCCAGCGCGGCCATGGCGCGCTGCCGCAGCACCTGGGTAAACGACGAGGCGGACCGAATCATTTGGCCCAGCAAAATCATCGTTTGCCGCCGCCATTCCCCTTTTTCGCTCGTAAGCGGCAGCCACGAAGCCACCTGAAAAACCGATTCACGCGAGGGGGTATTGTCCTGCTCCTTCAGCAGCTGACCGGCCAGCCCGGCCGGATTCACTTGCGCCACATAAAAGCGCAGCACCTGGGCCCATTCATAATCGTTTAGATGGGCTGCCGCAGTTGCCTCGTCGCCTTGCTCAGCCAGATGACCGGCGGCCAAAAAGTCCCGCCACCAAACGCCACGACAACTCAAACTGCCGTTGCCCCATGTCACAAAAATTGGCGTGTTTTTTACCGATTTTTGCAGCCGGTTGGCCAGGCTGCGATTAACTTGATCATCATCTTCCCTGGCCAACGCTTCGGCAACGGCCGTTACCTCCGTGGTTCCCAGTGCTATTTTTTCTTCATGCAGCATCTTGTAGGCCAGCTGCTGCCAAAACAGTAACGTGACCTCATCCGGCGGCGTTTTGCCGGCCAGCAGGGTGAGGCTTTTTTGCAATAATTCGTGGTCGGGCAACGGCCGTTTGGGATCATCGGGCAGTTTGGCCAGAGCACGTATAGCAAAGTTAAGCGCAGTTGCCCTCGTCAACTGTCCAGGCCGCCAAAAATAGGGCAAACGAGGTGGCTGGCTCACCGACAGCTCCTGGGTCGCCTGCTCGGCAAATTTCTCGGCTTCACCCAGGCGCCAGGGCAGCAGTGTGGTCCAGGTAAAATCCAGCTCCAACAGCAGCCCGTGGCCGGTCAGCCCGGCCGCAACAAAAGTTTGGGTTTGCTTATATTTGCGCAGCAGCGCCTCTAACCATTCAGCAACGTTCGGCCGCTGCGCCAGGGGCAGTGCATCCCAGCCATCAAGCAGCAGCAGCACCTGCCCTGCCTTCAACCGTTGATGCAACAAATCTTTAATGCCGGGGCTGGTCAAAGGATTTGCCCGCTTTTGCAGGGCGCTGGCCAAGGTAGTTTCTGCATCTTCATCTTCACCAGCAACAGCCACACCAAGTTCAGCGACATGTACCAGAACGGGTAAAATTTGCGCTAATTGGGGCTCGTTGCTATTGGCAGATGCCGTGGCACAGCGGTGCGCCAGATGAGCCAACAAGCTGCTCTTTCCCGCGCCCGCTTCCCCGGCAATGATGACACGACGGCCGTTGCGCAGCAGTTGGTCTACGGTCATCGTCGGCGGTGTGGGCAGCCCCATGCCTCTGGCCCACTCCGGCCACAGGTAGGTGAAGGCCGTTGCGCCGCAATCTTCGGGCAGCAGCGCCGGGTCCTCTAGCGGGGCCAGTAAACGAGGGGCTACAAAGAGGGTGCTTAATTCTGCTTCGTTTTTGAGGAGATGTTGCGTGTTGGCGTAAACGGCCGTTTCGGCCAAAAAACGCACGGCCACGCCGGAGCGCAAGTAAGAAATCCGTTCTCGCACCCAGCCAGTCAAACGAACATATTGGCGGCGCAGCAGCGGCAGCAGCCGCAAAAAGCCATACGCTCCGCCAATCCCCAGAAGCAGGCCCAAAACAAAGGATAACGTGTCAAACTGCCAATTTTGGAATTGTTGCATAGATTTGCTAATTTTCTCGTTGCAGAATGGAGGGCATTATAACACGGCCGTTCTATCTTTCTAGACAATATTTACGTTCTCTATACACGCCAGACAACAGTCTAAATATTTAACGCAGAGAAACTTTTTCGTAAGTCAATCTGTAACTTCCTCTGGATATGTTACCCATAAGTCTCATACTGTAAAAAGTCTACCATAGCAGAGTAGCGCAAAAATTAATTAAGCACATCGAGCAGATAAGTGTGACCCCATCTTCAAGCGTAAAAACAGAATCGATTTTCCCGAATTAGATCTATGCTTCATTCACATGCGTAATAACCTTGAGCTACTAAATGGAAGGTGCTACGAAACTCACAAACCACTAAAACTGATCCATATTCCATGCTCTTGCGGAAAGCTGTCTGCCAGAAAACATCACTGCTTCTCAGGCATTGCGGCAAACAGTTTTCCATTAAATCGCTGGATTTGGTCTATGCCTTTAAAAGGTTAACCGAAGAACAGAACTTTGCGCATTTCATACTTAGGCAATTTTGTCCTTCAACAAACAATCTGTCTTAACTATCTTATCTTTGCAGATTGTGCTAGCACCCACCTAAAAGTTAAAAATTCGATACAAGGAGGTGATCCTATTTAAAGATAAACATCAGTTTCAAGTTAGGTAAACCGCGGAAAGCTTTACCAATCAACAGCTTGCACCGCGGTTTCCTGAGGAATTGGCAGAAAGAAATACGCTGATCTACTGCAAAACAGCCTGCCAATTACCCAAATTCGGAAGACTACTCTTAGCAAGAAACCTTACAATGTATCACATAACAGGAGAACAGATGTTTAAGAAAACCCCAAAAAAGAGTGTGCTAACACTATCGCTTATAGCATTGTTAACACTCGTCCTGGTTCTTTCTTCAGCCTCCCTTGGCTTTGCTCAGGATGGTGGAATCACGGCCACAGGCGATACTGTTTCCGTTGCCTCTAGCTTTACCAACAGCAAAACGGCCGTTGCAAACCGTGTTGAAGTTGGCGAACTAGAAGAAGTCAACGTCATTATCACCATCGATGAAGCCATCGATGCTGGTACCCTCAAAAACACCCTCGATAACTACGGCCAGGTAACATACGAATACAATACCGTTTTCAACGGTGTTGCTGTTTCCCGTGTTGCTGGTGCCAATCTGGACGCAATCGCTTCCCTGTCCGGCGTAACCGGTATTTACCTGGATGAAGAAGTTGAATTGACGACAGATGCTGGTCCGCAATGGATCGGTGCTCCGACCGTTTGGAGCGCGCTGGGTGGCCAGGAAAACGCCGGTGAAGGCGTGATTGTTGGTATTTTGGACTCTGGTGTTTGGCCGGAAAGCCCAACCTTTGCTGACCCAGACCCCAACGGCAATCCCTATCCTGCACCGACAGGAACATACGAATGTGACCTGGGCAGCGTTATGGCTGACGGCACAGATCTAGGCCTGGACTTTGAATGTAACAACAAACTCATCGGTGCCTACCGCTTCATGGAAACCTTTGAAGCCAACCGCGACCTGTTTGACGGCGAGTTCCTCTCCGCACGCGACAACGACGGCCACGGCTCCCACACAGCTTCCACAGTTGCTGGTAACAGCAACGTTTCCGCTGATGTTTTGGGCGGCACGCTGGGCGTTATCTCCGGTGTGGCACCCCGTGCGCAGATCATTGCCTATAAGATTTGTGGTACCGTTCCAGGTACAGCCAGCTGCTTCGGAAGTGACTCTGTTGCTGCCGTTGAGCAGGCAATTATCGATGGTGTAGATGTCATCAACTTCTCCATTGGTGGTGGCAGCGATCCTTATAACGACATTGTAGAACAGGCCTTCTCTGTAGCTTATGACAATGGCGTATTTGTTGCTGCTTCTGCTGGTAACTCTGGTCCTGGTGCCGATACGGTTGCCCACCGTGGCCCCTGGACAATGACCTCTGGTGCTAGCACCCACGACCGTGGTTTTGTGGCCGACATCTTGCTTGAATCTGGCGACGAATCCTTAACGCTGGATGGTGTTTCCATCACTGGCGGCTTCGGTCCAGCTCCAGTTATTTTGGCTGCTGACTATGATGACCTGCCGGACACCGATCCTGAAGATGGACAGTGCAACACTCCCTTCCCGGCTGGCACCTTTAACGGTGAAATCGTCGTTTGTGAGCGTGGTGTTATTGCCCGTGTAACCAAGAGCTTCAACGTTGCTGAAGGTGGCGCTGGCGGTATGGTTCTGTACAATCCCGCCCTGCAAACATTGAACACCGATTCTCATTGGATTCCCAGTATTCACATCCAAGATGATGCTGGCGTAGCTTTGCTCGATTTCCTGGCTAACAACAGTGACGTCATGGGTACCTTAAGCGGTGGCGTAAAAGCCACGGTTCAGGGTGATGTTATGGCATCCTTCAGCTCCCGCGGTGGACCAAATCAATCCCTGGGTATTAGCAAACCAGACGTTACCGCTCCTGGCGTGAACATCCTGGCCAGCGACACACCCTATAAGGCGGAACCCCTTGGTCAGCCTGGCCTCTTCCAGCTCCTGAGCGGTACCTCTATGTCCAGCCCGCACACAGCTGGTGCTGGTGCCTTGCTGGCAGCCTTGCATCCAGACTGGACTCCGGGCCAGATCAAATCTGCCTTGATGATGACCGCTACGGTTGATGGTCTGGTTAAGGAAGATGGCGTTACGCCTGTTGATAACTTCGATGCTGGCTCTGGCCGCATTGATCTGAATGTTGCTGGCAACCCCGGCATCAGCATTGCTGAATCTGCAGCCAACTTCTATCTGCACGAAGATGATCTGTGGAATTCCAACTACCCCAGCCTGTACATCCCCAGCATGCCCGGCCAGATGACCGTAGAACGTACGCTGCAAAGCGAACTGGACTACGATGCCTGGTGGTATATCACGGTTGAATCGAATGATGGCCTGGTTGTAGATGTGCCTTCTGTTGTGGGCATCCGCGCCGGTCGTGATGCAACGCTGAGCATTCATGTTGATGCCAGTGGCGTTGAGCTTGGCGAAACAGCTATGGCTGTGATGCACCTGACCCATGGAGACCATGCGCTCCGCTTCCCCATCACGATTGTACGTGAACAGGCACCGGTCAGCATTGACAAGACCTGTGATTCTGCCAGCCTGGCTTCCGGTGAAGTCACCGAATGTACAATCAGCATTACCAACAACAGCTTCGATGAAGCCGACTTCAACGTGACTGACGTGTTGCCGCGTCGTCTGCGTCTGGTAAACGGCAGCGTTGATGGCGCTACACAGACCAGCTCTCGCTCCCTGAGCGCTAGCGGTACACTGTTTGGTGCTGCTCCGCCAATCGTCAATGCCGCTGTTGACCCGCTGGCTTCCCCAGCTGGCTACCTGGCACTCGATCAGTTCGGTGGCAACCTTGATCTAGGCGCAACGGATGAAAGCATCACGAATGTAAATGTTTCGTCCTTTGTCTATGCCGGTGAAACTTACTCCCAAATCGGTGTGGTTTCTAACGGTTACATCGTGGTTGGCGGCGGCACTGGTGCCGATGTTGACTACATCAACCAACCGATCCCCAGCGCAAACATACCAAACAACATTCTTGCTCCATTCTGGACAGACCTGAACCCAGAATTCGGCGGCCGAGTACTCGTCAATGTTTTGGGTGACGGCGTGAACTCCTGGATCGTTGTGGAATGGGAAGCCGTTTCTAACTATGGTGACGGCGAACTGAACACCTTCCAGGTCTGGATTGGTATCAATGGCGTAGAGGACATCAGCTTTACTTACGGTACAGAGCTCTCTGACGGTGACGGTGGTTTCCTGACTGTTGGTGCCGAGAACAAATTCGGTAATACCGGTGGCCAGATCTACTTCGACGGCGTTGGCGATGCACCAGCACCTTCCTACCCGAACGGTGACTACGAAATTGACGTATTCTCAACCCCAGGTGAACCTGGCGAGACTTACACAATTACGTACAGCGCATTCGGTACAAAACCAGGTGACTGGACCAACTGTGCTGAAATGACGTCCTCACTGTTTGAAGGCACGGCCGTTTCCTGCTTTAGCGGTGAAATTAGCAACGGTGCTCAATAACAGCTCTAACTTGCAGTCTTAACAAGCTGCTCGTAAAGTAAAACAAAAGCGGGTTGGCAGTAAAATGTCAACCCGCTTTTTCTTTCCAGTTAATGTTGGCAACATTGGTGCGAACTTACAGCAAAATTGGCTCTTGATTAACCGCGCAATGGGCTGCCTCAATAATGCTCAATATCTCCCTTACGGCCCGCTCTTGCCGATCTTCCGCATTGATGACCCAATAATCAAACTCCTGAATCCGCTTCATTTCCTGGCGGGCAGCAGCAATGCGTAAATTCAGTCCTTCGGCCGTTTCTGACTTGCGCTCTCGCAGGCGACGCACCAGTTCAGATTCTGTTTCCGTCGTCAGAAAAACGGAAATGGCGTTGGGGATAATCTTGCGCACCGTGGCCGCCCCCTGAACATCCACGCGCATAATCACATCACGCCCGCTGTTGAGCGCATCCCGAATTTGCTGCTTGGGAATGCCCTTGTAATCGTTGTAAACAACGGCATATTCCAGTAATTCATTGTTCTCAATCATTTCAGCAAACTCATCATTGCTGAAGAAAAAGTAATCGACACCGTGCGTTTCGCCGGCTCTTGGTGGCCGGGTAGTGGCCGTCACCACAAAGTAAAATCGGTCCGGATCGGTATCGATCAGGTTGCGGGCGATGGTGTCTTTGCCTACTCCAGACGGACCGGAAATAACAATAAGTTTAGGATGATTTTCTTTTCGATATAAGCTTTCTTCTACCACAATAACCTCTTTTATAATTGCTGATGAATAGGGTACGGCCGTTTGATGCCCTACATAATGACTCGTATAATAGCTGTAAAATGGTCACCGACCATAAGTTCAATGAGTAAGGAAATCAGCATTATGCCTTTTTACGATTATCGCTGCCAGGCCTGTGGCAAACCGGCCCGATTGCAGTTTTCATACAGTGAGTATGGCAAAGTACAGCCCGTTTGTCCGCATTGTGGCAGCCTGGAAATTAAGCGCCGCATTAGCCGCGTCGCTGTTGCCAAATCAGAAGACAGCCGCCTGGACAACATGATGGAAGGCGATCTGGCCGATTTAGACGAGGACGATCCCCGGTCCTTGGGCAAATTTATGCGCAAAATGGGACAAGAAACGGGGGAAGATTTGGGAGATGAGTTTAACGAGGTCGTCGATCGGTTGGAAAAGGGCGAGTCACCGGAATCAATTGAACAGTCTATGCCAGATTTGGCAGGGGGCTTAGATTCGTCGGGCGATATTGGTTAACTGCGCACTGTTTCCAGACGTGCCAGCAGCGTTTTCTGTAAATCTTGCTGAACGGCCGTTATCGGCCGATCCGCATCAATAATCAACCAGCGGTCTGGATCTTCTGCAATGAGCTGGCGATATCCCTCGCGCACCCGCTGATGAAACTGCACCGTTTCCAAATCAAGCCGGTTCATCTCCAGCCCGCCATCTGTGCGCCGCGCCAGGCCCCGTTCCACGTCAATGTCCAGGAAAAACGTCAGGTCCGGCACCAGCCCGCCTGTAGCAATTTGGGTCACCTGGCGTAAATGATCCAGATTCAAGCCACGGCCGTAGCCCTGGTAAGCTAACGTGCTGTCAGCAAACCGATCACACAAAACGATTTTTCCGACAGCGAGTGACGGCCGTATCAACTCCCCCACCAGCTGTGCCCGCGATGCCGAATAAAGCAGCATTTCGGCCGTTGGCGTCATCGCCGTATTGGCCACGTTGTGTACACAAGCCCGAATTTCATCCCCAATCGGCGTCCCACCCGGCTCCCGCGTAGCTACCACCGTTAAGCCGCGCTGTTGTAAAAAAGAGGCCAGCAGAGCAATCTGGCTTGATTTGCCGCTGCCCTCTGGCCCCTCAAACGTGATAAACATGCACAATTTCCTGATCTGCTTTTTAATTGTTGTCGCGGCTGGCGCTGAAGATGCGCACATACCGGTTCGGTTCCTTGCCGTAACTGTGTGAAACCAAATCGGCCTGGCGCACCATCTGATGCTGGTAGCGCCGAATGGCCGAACCAACCGGCCGCAAATCCACAGAAGCCTGCCCCGCCTGAATCAACTCAATGCCCCGCTCGGCTTCAGCAATCGCCGCCTCAAACGGATCGGCTGAACTCGGTGCATCCAGATTCATCACCTGAATCAAAAAGCTTTCCATCTGATGGGTGGTATTGGCCCGCAGTACGTAAACCGGGGTACGCCGCCGCTCGGCATCGTTAATGAGCTGCCGCCGCTTGCGATAATAGCTTTTCAGCGTCACCAGCACATCCGCTTCAGGCAGGGTATTTACCAGGGTGATGTGAACCTTGAGCCGCTTGGCCGCCTGGATGAGCCGGTTGCGGGCCACACCGTAAGCAAACACGTGCAGCGTGTCGGATTCTTCTTCGTACGGCACCGGTTCTGTAGGCAAGGTCGCAGCCTGCTTGCCATCATTGGCCCGGCCGCTGCCATTAGTGAAGATACGGCCGTTCCGATCCTCGCGCGTTTTTTCGCGACGGGGACCCGCGTCTCGCCGCCCTGTCACCGCTGCAGAGGTTACCACCGCACTTTGCTGCTCCACCTGCACCTGGCCCGCCTCGTCGCGCGAGCGGAACTCAACGCGGAACGGCTGGCCGCGCAGCATCGAATCCACCGATGCCGTCACGTCAGGATGTACCAACAGCTTTTCGCGGTCCTGAATCTCAATGAGAACATCAAACGTCGGGGGAGCGCGCCGCTCCAACACAGTTTTTTGCGTTCCACGCCGCCGTGCTTCATCATCAGACAGCGTCACGCTTTCAATGCCGCCCACCAGGTCAGACAACGTTGGGTTGAGCAGCAAGTTTTCCAGCGTATTGCCGTGGGCTGTGCCAATGAGCTGTACGGCGCGCTCATTGATGGTGCGGGCCGCAGCTGCTTCCCGCTCACGACCAATCTCATCGATGATGATCACTTCGGGATTGTGATTTTCCACTGCCTCGATCATCGTCTCGTGCTGATGAGCCGGGCGCGGCACCTGCATCCGGCGAGCACGGCCGACGGCGGGATGGGGAATATCGCCATCGCCGCCAATTTCATTGGAGGTATCAACAATGACCACGCGCCGCTTTTCAGCCAGAATGCGGGCCATTTCGCGCAGCATGGTGGTTTTACCCACGCCGGGGCGTCCCAGCAGCAAAATGCTGTACCCCTCGGCAATGATGTCCTCAATGATGTCGATGGTGCCGTAAACGGCGCGACCCACACGGCAGGTAAGCCCCACCACTTCACCCTTGCGGTTACGAATGCCGGAGATACGGTGCAGGGTGCGGGCAATGCCGGCCCGGTTGTCATCGTCAAAATCGCCAATGCCGTTTACTACGGCGGCGATATCGGCAGCCGTTACTTCTTCCTGGCGCAAAATCACCTCGCCGTCCGTGTAGCGCGCCGTCGGCTGGCGGCCCAAATCCATGACGACTTCTAGCAATTCAACTTCACGACCAATTGATTCAATTTTTTCGGCAATGGGTGCCGGTAATATCGCTAATAGTTTTTGTAAATCTTCTTTTGCTTGTTCTGTTTGTGAAAGATTCATGTATTTATTTTTTTACACAGGAGCCGGAGGGGCTGTTTTGACTTCCTCACGCTCCTTTTTTTGATATTGTCGGATGAATGGGGCTGTTGGGGTAATTCCCTGAGCCTCCAACGCTGCTGACAGGTCCGAAAGTGGCCTGGCTGCTTTTTGCACAATATGTTTGACCATCACGGCCTGGCTGCCCCACAGGGTAAAGCCAGAACGCTCCAGCGCAGTTTGCACCCAGCTTTGGTAGCGGCGCACGCAGCAGTAAATGGGGCGAGTAGCCGCCGCAGGTGTGTTGTGCACAACGGCCGTAATAATCTGGTCGGCCTGCGCTTCAGCACTGGGATGGATAAACAATCGCATCCAGGTGGCCACCGGTCCCACATGGACATGGACAAAGGCTGCTAATTCATTATCTTCATGTAACACCCAACCTGCCCCATCGTGTAGTGGGGGCATCGGCTCCACTAACTGTACCAGACGGGGCACCGTGTTGGCATACAACAACTGAATATCCCAATCGTCCTCCGCCTGGCGGGGTCTTAAAATATTTTTTTCTTTATCTTTTTCACTGGCCACCTCGCCATTGGCCAACACCCACACGTCCTGGCGCGTGTAGACAACAAAGCCAGCCCGCCGCAAAACGGGCAGTTCGTCGCTTAATTCGTCTACTTCGGCAACCAGGCTGTGAATACCGCGCTGGCCTGCCTCTATCACGGCTTGATCCAGCAAGGGCAGCCAGGCATCTTCATTTACTTGATACGGCCGTTCACCATTCACAGTTTCTGCCCCGGAAACGGCCGTGCCGTTCGACTCGCTCGCAATTTGTCCCTCACCCGTCGAGCTCAAATACAAAATATGAGCATGTACGCTCTCCTCATCCAGGCAAAGCTGAATAAAGCCGGCCAGCCCATTCTTGTCGGATTTCCAAACATACGTGGGAAAATCCCCACCCACCAGACTAAAGAGCGCGCCCCGCGTGGGGTGCAAATTTTTGGTCAGGGCAGATTCCGTATGGAGAGAAACACCGAGCTCACTCAGCCGGTGAACAAGGGGTAAATCACGCAAATTAAATGGTCTAATCATCAGGCTTAAAGTGTAGCAGTCGCTAAAAAGCTAGACAAGCATCCATCTGTCTATCCTGCAGATGTTCATCAATTGATAAGACAAAAGGCAGCATTTTACTACGTTTATCAACTATAAAACAGCATATCATGCCAGAGTGCATGCACACAATTATACCGCAAAAACGGCCGTCATCCTCCTTACAAAATTCCTTACCTTCCCCAACAAACGTGTTATAATGAACCGGACTTGATTTCATGTGAAGGCGTATCCGTTCTGTTGCTCTCACTTGAGTAAACGACCCAAATCCTCTTCAGGTCTATTCCAGCGGTGCGCCGTTTACAAAATATCCACTCAAGGTGGAGGAAGGAGATACATGTCATCTTTAATACTCACTATACGCGAGAGTGTGCGGTATCGTGGGAAGAGCGGCCATTACAGTTGGATTGCCCATCGCATATCCGGGTTAGCCATTTTAGGCTTTCTGGTAATACACGTTTGGGACACGGCCAACGCGCACTTTTACCCAGAGCTGTACGCCTGGTCACTGGAGCTGTTTAAACATCCCCTCTTTGCCGTTGGCGAAATTGGCATTATGGCGGCCGTTTTATATCATGCCTTCAATGGGATTCGCATCACCATTTTGGACTTCAAGCCGGAATGGTGGAAACATCAGCAGCGCAGCGCCACCATTGTTTGGGTCTTGTTTGCGGTAATATTTGTCCCCATTGGCGTCTACATGTTTATTGAATTTTTCGGCCGCTGCAGCGAGTTGGGTGCCGCCTGCTGGCAAATCCCCCGCGTGAGCGATTTTACCGGCTAAGGGAGCAAACAAATTATGACATCTGCAACCCCCTCAATTACTCGCCGCAAGGTACAGGTAAAATACAACTTTGAACGTTACGCTTACCTCTTCATGCGCATGTCTGGTCTGATTTTGCTCATTCTAGCCGTCGGGCACATGATCATTCAGCATGTGCTCAACAGCAGCGGCAATCTGACCCTGATTTTTGTCGCTGAGCAGTGGAACTCCTGGGGCTGGAAAGTATATGACATCTTCTTGCTTTTATTTGCTATTCCCCACGGTGTCAATGGGCTGCGTAACGTGCTGGAGGATTACATCCACAATCCAGGCGTTATGAAAACGATCAACGTCATTCTGGCAATTTTTGTGGTGGCGACAGTTATTTGGGCAGCGATTGGTATTTCACTTTTCGATCCAGAAGCTGCTCGTCAAGCCGCTCAAAATTTACCCGGTTAACTAAAAAAGTGCAGGATAAACATGGCTAACGTAAAAACACACACATTCGACGCCGTTATTGTAGGTGCAGGCGGCGCCGGATTAATGGCAGCGCTGTACGCCAGCAAAAGCGCCAACGTTGCCGTCATTTCCAAACTGTATCCTACGCGCTCCCACACGGGCGCAGCGCAAGGCGGCATTGGTGCCGCACTGGGCAATATGGAAGAAGACAGATGGGAATGGCACGCCTACGACACCGTAAAAGGGTCTGATTATCTGGCAGACCAGGATGCGGTTGACGTTTTATGTAAAGAAGCAGTGGATACGGTGGTAGAACTGGAGCACATGGGGCTGCCGTTTGATCGCTATCCCGACGGCACCATCTCCCAACGCCGTTTTGGCGGCCACACCAATAATGAAACAGGCCAACCGGTACAGCGTGCCTGCCACGCCGCCGACCGCACCGGCCACATGATTTTGCAAACCCTTTACCAACAGTGCATCAAAAACAAAGTCAACTTCTTTGATGAGTTTCATGTTGTTGACCTCATTCGCGTGGACAACACCGTGCGCGGCGTGGTGGCTATAGAAATTAGCACCGGCGAGTTTCACGTTTTCCACAGCAAGGCGGTCCATTTTGCCACCGGTGGCTGGGGTCGCTGCTGGGAAGTGACCTCCAACGCCCATTCCTTAACGGGTGATGGCGCTGCGATTTGCCTGCGGCGCGGCGTACCGCTGGAGGACATGGAATTCTTCCAATTCCATCCTACGGGCATCTTCCGCCTGGGCGTGCTTATCACTGAGGGCGTGCGCGGTGAGGGCGGTGTGCTCATCAACGGCAAGGGGGAGCGCTTCATGGAAAAATACGCGCCCACCATTAAAGATTTGGCCAGCCGCGATGTGGTCAGCCGGGCCATGTTCCTGGAAATACAGGCGGGGCGGGGCATTAACGGGCAAAATTATATCCATCTGGATATTCGCCCCGAAACCGTAAACCATTATTTTGAAGAAGCGGGTGATTCCCGCCGTATTGATCGGGATTACATTGAAGCCAAGCTGCCAGACATTGCCGATTTTACCCGCACCTATTTAGGCGTGGATCCGGTAACGGAACCAATGCCGGTGCAGCCAACAGCTCACTACGCCATGGGCGGCATTCCAACGGATGTAGACGGCCGTGTTCTAGCCAACGTCGATGGCAGCCTGATCGATGGCCTCTATGCTGCCGGTGAATGTGCCTGTGTCTCCGTTCATGGGGCCAATCGGTTGGGCACCAACTCCCTGGTGGATTTGGTGGTCTTTGGCCGCCGCTCAGGCAAGCACATGGCTGAATATTGCAACCAGGCCGATTTGCTCCCCCTGCCCGACGATCCCGCCGCGGAAGTGATGGCCGAGTTTGACCGGATTCGCAACGGCAGCGGTGGCGTAAAGGCCGCCGAGCTGCGCAGCCAAATGCAAAAAACGATGACCGCCAACGTGGGCGTATTCCGCACCGAAGAAACGATGAGTACGGCCGTTTCCGATCTGAACAAACTCATCGAATCCTACAGCCGTAACATCCAGATCGACGATAAAGGGCAGCAGTTTAACACGGACCTGCTGGAAGCGTGGGAACTGGGCTGCTTGCTGGAACTGGCAGAGGTAACGGCCGTTTCTGCCCTGGCCCGCCCGGAAAGCCGTGGTGGCCACGCCCGCGATGATTACCAAAAACGCAACGATGAGGAATGGTTGAAACATACCTTCTACTTCCGCACGGAAGATGGTGGCTATCGTCTGGATTACAAACCCGTCACCCTGGGCCGCTACGAGCCCAAGGAACGCGTCTACTAAACGAGGAGATTCCTATGCAAGTTCAATTACGCATCCGTCGCTTCAATCCGGAAAAGGACAGCGTTCCCTGGTGGGGTGAGTACACCGTTCAGGATGTGCGCCCCAACGATTCCGTGCTGGATGTGCTGCACCGGGTAAAGTGGGAACAAGACGGCACGCTCTCGCTGCGCCGCTCCTGCGCTCACGGCGTTTGTGGCTCCGATGCGGTCCGCATCAACGGGGTCAACGCCCTGGCCTGCAAAACGCTGGTGGTGCGCCTGGCTAAAGAAGGCAGCAACGAGGCCAAGATACAGGTGGAACCGATCCTGGGAATGCGCGTCCTCAAAGATTTAATCGTGGATATGGACCCGTTCTTTGAGCATTATCGCTCAGTGATGCCTTATTTTGTCAACGATTCGCCTGTGCCGGAAAACGGCCGTGAACGGCTGCAATCTCCAGAAGACCGCGCCCGCTTTGATGACACCACCAAATGTATTTTGTGTGCCGCCTGCACCAGTTCCTGCCCCAGCTTCTGGGCCAACGAAAAATACATCGGCCCGGCAGCCATTGTGCAGGCCCATCGCTTCATCTTTGACTCGCGTGATGAAGCATACAACGAACGCCTAAATGTAGCCGGCGACACGATGGGCGTCTGGCGCTGCCGCACCATCTTCAACTGCACCAACGCCTGCCCACGTGAAATTGAAGTCACCAAAGCCATCGCCGAAGTCAAGATGGCCTTAACATCTGACGAAGTTTAGACTGAGAAGGTGCGACGCACTTTTTTAAGTGCGTCGCACCTTGAATAAGCTTGCTTAAGTTTCAGTGCGTACCCTACCAAACAACTGAGCCATGACAGAGAGTGACCAGCTTCTCAAGATTGCCATCCAGGCGGCTAAGGCCGGTGAGCGGGAAAAAGCCCACCAGCTCCTTATGAAAATCGTGGAGCAGGACGAGGCAAATGAAACGGCCTGGCTGTGGCTAAGCGGCACGGTAAAAACGAAAGAGGATCGCCAAGTTTGTCTGGAAAACGTGCTGGCGATCAATCCTCATAATGAAATTGCTAAAAAAGGGCTGAAAAAGCTAGGGGTTGTTCCCCAAGCCTCACCCGCTCCCTCTCCAGAAAAAGAAGCAAAACCAGAACAATGGGATCAGCCCGTTTACGATCTGGTTCTGCCAGAAGCCAACGATCCGCATAAGCCCAAATTTCAGGATGCCTGGAGCAGCTCGGCCAATCTATGTGCCTACTGCGCCGAACCGGTGCAGCGCAGCGACAGACGCTGCCCCAAGTGCCGGCGGAAAATGGTAGGGAAGGAGCCAGTATTCCCCAACCGCACGCAATACCTGCAAAACTGGATCGTTTTTCGCAGCATTGGGCACGTCCTCTTTCTCCTAGAGACCATATTATTTTATTTGGTTGTAGCTGAATATGCGTCTTCAGGTCTGATAGTGTGGGAGGAATTCAAATTAATCAGGATGAGATTATGGACTACTGTAGTAATTAATCTGCCCATTTCTGTCGGACTCACGGTTGCCTTGTATTTTCGGCAAGTCTGGGCCTATTGGTTGGCTATGTTGGCAATTATATTAACTATACTTTTGACGATTGGGTTAGCGATCTGGTCTCCGCCAGTACCATTGACTGGCCTGATTCCTGCCTGGCAAATTGTGCTGGTCTCTATATTTTCCATCGTATATCTCGTTTTAAATGTGTATTTCGCGGTTATGGCCGGGGGCGATTTTCAGCGGGAAAAGCGGTGGCGTATTGCCGTAGCAGACGACCGCATTAAAGACCCGTTGGTGTTGGACAGAGCGGGTAAACTGTTTTCGCAGCGGGGGATGTGGGCAACGGCCGTTCTCTATTGGCAGCGGGCAGTAGGGCGTGCACCCGGTAATGTGGCCATCCTGCGCCGCCTGGCCGATGGGTATGCTCGATTAGGCTTCCCGGAGCGCAGCATCGACACATTGCGCCAGGCCCAGGAAAAAACACTGGATCCCAAAACGCGCCAAACACTCTCCAGACAAATCGAGCTGATGAACCAGAAATTGGCCCAGCAATCAGAATCTTAGGACTGGCAGTCCTATCAGATTGTACCGTTTTTCAAGATACCATTTCAGGACTGCCAGTCCTATCAAACGTTCGCCCGGTTGTATTCCCCATCATCCTGGCTTATACTGACACAATCCGCAAAGCACCCCACATCATTCCCCCAATTAACTATCGTTTCGGAGGGAAAAATGGCAGATTTAAGCGAAATTCGAGCAGCAAAAGCAGCCCATACGGCCGCACTCATGGATCGTCCCAACGTGGTCGGTGTCGGCATTGGGCGGCAAATTGTCAATAACGTGCAAACAGATGAACTCTGTTTGTCTGTGCTGGTGGCCGACAAAATCGCCATCGAAGGGTTAGCGCCAGAAGCGCTGGTGCCTTCCCAGCTGGGCAGTGTGCCCACAGACGTGGTGCAAATCGGCACTATCCGGGCCAACCAGGTGCCCACCGACAAGTTCCGGCCCGCCCCCGGCGGCGTGAGCATCGGCCATTATCAGATTTCGGCGGGAACGCTGGGCTGTATTGTGCGCGACCGCGCCACGGGTGACCGGCTTATCCTCTCCAACAACCACGTCCTGGCCAACAGCAACGACGCTGTGGCCGGCGATCCCATCATTCAGCCCGGCGGGGCCGACGGCGGCACGGTGGCCAACGATCTCATCGCCCGGCTGGAACGATTCTGCACCATTGATTTTGGCACCGACACCGGCTCTGACTGCGGCATTGCTTCCGCTTACGCCGGCTTTGGCAATGCGATTGCCGGCCTGCTTGGTTCGCGGCACCGCGTCACCGTGCTTCAGGCCAATCCCCAGGCCGTGAATTTGGTGGATGCGGCAGTTGCCCGCCCCATTAACGACGATGATGTGCTGGATGAAATTTTGAACATCGGTGAGGTTTCAGGCACGGTAGAAGGGGTGTTGGGACTGCCCATCCGCAAATCGGGGCGCACGACAGGCTTCACCACAGGCACCATCACCACGATTGAAGCAACCGTCAGCGTTAATTACGGCGCAGGACGGGTAGCTACCTTTGAGAATCAGCTGGTTGCCGGACCAATGTCCGAAGGGGGCGATTCCGGCTCGCTCATCGTGGCGGCCGATTCACAGCAGGCGGTAGGGCTGCTCTTTGCCGGTTCTACGCAATCCACCATTTTTAGCCCCATTCAAGCCGTTTTGGACTGCCTGAACGTGGAGATTTAGACCATGAGTAACCAAGACGAAACAATTGAACGTATTCGGACGGTAAAAGCAGCCCATGAAGCAGAGCTGCTAGCCAAAGCCAATGTCGTCGGTGTGGGCATTGGTTTCCGCCAACAGCAGCAGACCCGCACGGATGATGTGGTGCTGGTGGTGATGGTGGAGAAGAAGGTGCCTCGTTCTGAGCTGTCCGCCGAGGACGTGATTCCCAGCGAGATTGATGGGGTGCCGGTAGATGTGCAGGAAAGCGGCCGTATCGTACCGCAGGGTGGCTAACGTTTCTATGCACATTTCCGAGATCCAAAAACAGGCGCATGAGCTAGCGCAGAAGCACGGCTGGCAAAAGAACAACGTCGATCAAAGATTCCGCCATTTGATTAGCGAAGTTGGCGAGCTTTCGCGGGAACTGCTGCGCTATGCTTCGCCTGATGCACCAAAAAAAGAGGTCGATAGAGCAGTTGGCCACGAAATTTATGACATCGTTTGGAACCTGTGTGAACTGGCAAATCAGCTTGACATCGACCTTGAGCCATACTTTCTAGAGAAAATTGAAATCAATCATCAAAGAAGTTGGAAGTAATAACGATGAACACTTCTAGCACGCCGCCAACCGAACCCAAGGGCTGGGACACTGCCAATCCGGAATCAACAGATCTCTCCGCGCGCCGGCTGCAAGCGATGGAAACGGCCGTTCGCTCAGGCGACTTCCACAATGTCACTACACTTTTGATTGCCCGGCATGGCCAGCTGGTTTATGAAGCTTACTTTGATAGCAATGCCGTTAACGGATTGCGTAATACCCGTTCGGCCACCAAAACGATTACCGGAATGTTGATCGGCATTGCCATCGACCAGGGCAAACTGGCTGGGGTGGACACCCCTATCCTCCCCTTCTTCGCCGATAAACAACCGGTTCAAAACCCTGACCCGCGCAAGGCGAACATCACTGTGGAAGATTTGCTAACCATGAGTTCGCTTATGGAATGTGACGACTGGAACTCGTTCTCCCGTGGTAACGAAGAACGGATGTATTTGATCGAAGATTGGGTGCAGTTTTTTCTT
Source organism: Anaerolineaceae bacterium (assembly GCA_002699125.1). Lineage (GTDB taxonomy): Bacteria > Chloroflexota > Anaerolineae > Promineifilales > Promineifilaceae > Leptofilum. The sequence goes on along the minus strand of PABI01000002.1, from coordinate 87,846 downwards.
GATTTACCCATCAAAGGCTTCCCGGCATGGATCACCAAACCCGCAAATGCACCGTACGGCCGTAGTTTTAGCTACTGCACGGCGGGCGTGGTGACGCTTGGTGCGGTGCTGGAAAAAGCAACAGGCCAATCTATCCCAGACTTTGCCCGTGAGCATTTATTTGCCCCACTCGATATTCAATCGGTCGAATGGCAATTTACACCGTTGGGTCTGGCGATGACGGGCGGCGGGTTAGCGCTGCGCAGCCGCGACTTGCTCAAATTGGGGCAGCTTTACCTGGATGGCGGTGTATGGAACGGCCGTCGCATTGTGTCAGAGCAATGGGTGAACGCTTCAATACGGCCGCACGCCCACATTGATGACGAAACCGAGTATGGTTACCTTTGGTGGTTGAACACCTTCCAATCCGGCGACAACGCTTTTGCCGCCTACTTCATGACCGGTATGGGCGGCAACAAGATCGTTGTTTTTCCCGAATTGAAGATGGTGGTTGTTGTCACAAGTACAAACTTTGCCTTACGCAATGCCCATCAACTTACAGACCAGATAATAACTGAACACATCCTGGCTGCCGTCGAGTCGTGAGATCGCTTCATTGCTGCTTGATTAAACGGCCGTTCCCCCACCACTCCCTACTTCAACCATTCTCCAACTTAACGATCCCGGCTGCACCACCAGTTCGCGCACTTCGTTGCCGGGCAGCATGATAAGGACGTGACGGCCGTTTTCATCCAGCCACTGCCGCCCCTGACCGACCGATTGCCAACGGCCGTTCAACTTCACCTTACGCACCTGCACCGCCCCATCCTCAGCAAAGCGACAATCGACACCAACAGCTTGCATTACAAAGCTCCTCTAAACCTCACAGGTTCCAAAAGATACCTGAATTGAAGCAATCTTCGCCAGCCAAAATGTCATTCAAGAGCTGACTCTCGATGAACCTGTCAGGTTTAACAACCCTCACCGATTCTTCCGCCAAAACCAGGCCAGCTTGCGATACTTCACCCATTCATAGTAAGTCATGTACAGGCTCAGGCGCAAACCGTGCAGGCCGTCTTTGTAACCGTCCAGCGTGATGAAGCGCCAGTAAAATTGGCGCAGCGGCTGCAAAATAAAGTTGTGCGGCCTGGGCCGGATGCCATCATCGTAAAGGATGTGGGCGTCGTAGCTGGTGTAGGCCCGCTGCTTGGCCCGGAAATGGTCCAGGTCGCGGTAGTTGTAGTGAGTGAGCGGCCGTTCCAGATAACCAATTGCCCCATCCACCACGGCCAGTTCATGCACAGGACGTTCGTAATGCACGCAGCCGTGTTTGAACAGGCGCAGTTGATAATCGGGGAACCAGCCCGCGCCCTTGGTAAGCTGGCCAAAAATGTAGTTATGGCGCGGCACGTACCAGCCGCGCTCCGGTCGTTCGCCGATTACCTGGCGAATTTCTGCCCCCAGTTCTGGCGTGCCCCGCTCATCAGCATCGACAAAAAAGACCCAGTCGGTTTGCAGGCTGTTCAGGGCCGCGTTACGCTGTTGGGCGTAATTTTCAAATTTGGATTGCTGGAGTTCGGCTCCCGCGGACTGAGCAAGAACGGCCGTATCATCCTCGCTATACGAATCAAATACCAGCACCCGGTCGGCCCAACTGAGCGACTGAATGCACGCCTGAATGTGGCTGGCTTCGTTAAGGGTGAGGATAACGGCCGTTAATTCTTGTTGTTTTGTACTCATGGGGAAGTTGTATCAAAGATTACGCCAATTGAACAGATTATTGGCAATTTGCAGACGCAGATTTCTCTCTACCCCTCTGAAATCTCTGTGTCCTCTGTGGCAAATTAAATCCCGCGCCAGATTTGGATGATCGTTTCATACGCCTGCTTCATTTGCGGATCGGCGGCTTTTTTAGCCCGGCGGCGCATACCAAGTTGCACCATTTTACGCGCGATGAACAATTTGAAACGGCCGTACATCTCCCCATACAGCTTGGCCCGACTCTGCCACAAATTAATCACCGAGGTGGCCGGCACCTGGCGTGTACTTTCACCGCCATAATGGACAATCTCTGCCGATGGCACCGCGTAAATACGCCAGCCCGCTGCCTGAATACGCCAGCTCCAGTCGATTTCCTCGCAGTACATGTGAAACGATTCGTCAAAGCCGTTGGTCGCTTCGGCCACATCGGCGCGCACCATCATCGTGGCCCCTAACGGATGGTCGATGGCAAATGGCTCGCTGCCCCGTGCCAGCCAGGATTGCGGGTAACGGCCGTTCCAGCGGCTCTCATAAAAACGGTCGGGCAGCGGAAAGAGATCAAAAGCGAGCTGGCGTAATCCGGGGAAATAGAAAGCGCTGTGTTGGAAACGGCCGTCGCCATACACCAGCCGCGCCCCGGCCATGCCACCGTCAGGATGCTCTTCCAGCGTGTTGATCAATTCAAACAGTGCGCCTGGCTGCAATTTGGTATCAGGATTGAGCAAGAAGTAGTAGCGCGGCGCATATTCCTTGGCCGCCGCCATGCCCTGGTTGTTGGCTGCACCAAAACCGGGATTGTTCTCATTGACGATGAGATGCACGTTGGGAAAAAGCGACTGCACCAGATCGGCCGTGCCGTCGGTGGAGGCATTATCCACTACCCACACCTCGCCGCGCAGCCGGGAGCGCTGCAAATCGGCAAACACCGAGCGCAGGCATTGCACCAGGTAATCCCGCACGTTCCAACTCACAATAATAACCGCTACATCAATCATAAAAACCTGAAGGGGACACTGATGAACGCTGATTTACACAGAGAAAAAACAAAAATCATTGTCTATCTGTGTTCATCAGTGTCCAATTAAAAATCAATCCGTCAACAGAAGCGCCTCATCGGTCCAGCCCAGCGTGTTGATAACAAAGTGGAGCGGATCGTAGTTGGCGGGAACGGCCGTTTCCAAGCCCATCCAGCCATAAAAGTCAAGCGCACAAAGTGACTCGGCACACTGTTCCGCAGCGGCAAATTCCGCCAGCAGTGGACCTAGCTGCTGCGCGGTGCCAAACGGGAAGCCACCACCCACGGCCACCGAATCGGCTGGAATGGGCGCGCTGAGGGTGAGAATGCGCGTCTCGTCAAAAATATCGCGGGCGGTGTCGTAAACACCAGAGCGGGCATCACGCACGCGGTAGCCGCCATTTTCCGGGCGGCCCAGCACCACCACAAAACCGATGCCGCTGCGGCTGGGCGAAACGCCTGTTTGCCGCCAAATCTCCGGATCATCCTCGCCAAACACCCACTCCCGCTCCTCAAACGGCAGGATGGGTGGCCAATAGGTGCCGGTGGCAAAATCAACCTCGCCATTGAGCACCGCCAGCATCGCCGTATTGTCGCCGGGAACCGAGACAATTTCTTCCGGTTCGATGCCTTCCGCTGCCAGCAGCGCCTGGAAGTACCAGTTGTTGGGCACGCTGGTTTCATCGGGGATGGCCCCGCGCTGGCCGTCTAAATCGGCCAGCGTTTCGATGTCGCTGTCCTGGCGCACCACAATCATGCCTGCCTGCCAGCTGAGGCCGTTGTTTTGCACGGCCGTACTCACTACCTGCGCCCCACACTGCTGATTGGCCAGCGCCACGCCCACGGCCGTTAAAAAACCAATCGTTTCAGCTGGGGCCGCGCACATCAAGTCAATAATGATCTGCTCGTTGTCTACAATGCCCACCTGAAACTGCTGCCCGGTTTGCCGCGCCAGCCAATCGGCCAAAATTTGGCCCCGGCTGCCAATCACATTGGTATCTGCCACGGGCGCAAACAAGAGCTGAAACGGCCGTTCGGCTGAGCCGGGCGACGGCCGTTCACGCACCACCGGTTCAGTCACCGTCACCGTTTCGCTAACGATACGGGTCACTTCGATTTCAACTTCAACTGGATTGGGGGGTGATGCAGCCGGTGTGCCCGGCACCAGCCGCGTCACTTCCACCACCGTTGGTGATGCGGCACAGCCGGCCAATAGCCCTATTGAAACAACAACCAAACCCCACAAACGTCGCATTTTACCCGTCCAAAAAAAGAGGCTGCCGCACAGTTGGGCAACCTCCTGTTAACCGTTTGTAGTGTACCCCGCCGCTGAACGCCCGCCAATCAAATCCAGGCTGGGTTAAGCCACGGCTAACCAAACAGCCTTTCGCGCCAACCTGACAGGTTTACGAACGCCCCTTAAGAAGAAGATGGTTCGCGTTTCTTATTACGTTTATGGTCAACTGCTGTGGAAACCTGTCAGGTTTTGGCTTTACTCCACCGGCCACTCCGGCACTTCACGCGGGGCGCATTCCGGGCGATTGGCCTCGTCGGGCACGTCTACCGTAATTTCCTCAATGCCCAGGCGCTCGTTAAACGTTACCACTTCCACATCCTCGTGGATGAGGCCGGCCCAAACCGGCTGTGGATTGCGGTCGCCAAACTCATTGGTCATGCGGATGCTGCCGGTGACGGTCACCCGGTCGCCGGGCATCAGGTAGCTAAAGCCGTCAATGACGGTTAGCTCTTCGGAGCTGCCCAACGCCCAGCGGTAGGGGTAGTTGGTCAGCTCATTCTCATAGCCGATGCCCAGGCGGAACACACCGGACTGGGTAAACCAGCCCAACGTGTTGTAATTCCATTCAGAATCGTACATCGTGCCGGGCGGCGGGCCGCTGGTGCGCACGGGCGTGGAGCCGTAATTTTCCACGGTAACGCTAAACGAAATAACATCACAGAGGGGAACGGCCGTCTTGTCCCAGGCCACCGTTTCCCCCGCTGGTGGCGAAATGATGCGCACGCGGGGCACGCCACCAAACTGAATCGTCAGCTCGTCCTCCACGCGCACCCGCTGCCCCTCCAAATCCTGGGCAATGGCCACGATGGGGTACGTGCCGTCCGGTGGCGGCGTTGCCCCGTCATCCACACCGCCTTCATAATCAAAATAATGTGGCCCTTCAGCATTAGGTTCGACCACCTGCTCAAATTCGCTGATGGGCACTTCGCTGCCATCGGGCATTTGCAAAAAGACTCGTAATTGCGCCACATCCTTGGCCAAGTAGAGGTAGGGCTGCACCCGATCATCCACGCCATCTCGATTCGGTGTAAAGATTTCAGGATACACGTCAAAATCGCGAATGTCGGGCAGCGCTGTATCGGCATCGACAATGCGCAGCTCACCCTGCTGCATTTCGGTGTTGTTGTCTTCGTCGGTGGCGCTGATGGTCCAGGTGTAACGGCCGTCTTGCAACAATCGTGCCAAAATTTCTCCCTGTATCTGATCGTCCGGCAAAGTGTAGGGATCCACCACGCCGCTAAACGTCACGCTGTACTCGCCTGCGCCGCGCCGTTTTTCCTCGCGGAAGAAAAAGCGGTCGCCTGCTTCATTCTCAAAATAGATGGACACAGTGGCATTGCGCGAAATTTCGTAGGAGATGTTAGCGGCGTCGGTGTCGCCATCGGCGTTGGGGCTGATTTCGGTTTTGTCTACCTGCACGTTGCGCAGCAGGCTGTTGTCGCCATTGAGCAGGCGGTTGCCCAGGAAAACGGCCGTCACCACCACCACCAGCGCCACCAGTCCCACCCAGATGAAAGTCGATTTTTGCTTGATCATGGCGCAAGTTTACCAAAGGGGCAGATGGGGGGCGAACGATGATCGGCCCATGTTTAACCTATGGCTTTCCTGCCGCTGCGCGTGTTGCCCACGTCTGGTGGCAATGTTACAATGCCGCCGCAACATGGAGATGCCATCAAAACAAAATAGGACGCTGATTTGCCTGATTTGCCTGATCAGGAAGATCATGGAAATCAGCGTCCTATTAATTTTTTGTTTGTTTATTATGAAGGATTAATCTACTTCGATGACACAGTACGGTAAAGATCGTGCCTGGCCTTTTGCCGAAGGCGGCGGGGGCACGATTGCTTTTTTTACGATTTTATGGGCAACGGCCGTTTTCCTCTGGTTTCAGTTTACCAACTGGCCCGCGGGCATCTTTCTGGTGCTGGCCTCTTTTCTCTGGCTGCTCATCCTTTACTTTTTCCGCGATCCTAATCGGCAGATTGCGGCCAAACCGGGGCTGGTGCTGGGACCTGGCGATGGCGAAGTGGTAGAAATAGTCACCGAAACCGAGAACCGCTATTTGCAGGCAGAAGTAATTCGCATGAGCATGTTCCTGGACATCACCGACGTACACGTGCAGCGGGTGCCGCTGGCGGGCAAAGTGACGCTGGTAGAGCATCAGCCGGGCAAATTTTTGCAGGCGTTTCGCCCCGAAGCTTCTGAGGTGAATGAATACATTGCCATGGTGACAGAGTCAGTGGGATACGGCCGTATCCTCACCAAACAAATCGCCGGCATCCTGGCCCGCCGCTGCCTCAACTACCTCAAACCGGGCGACGAGGTGCAAACCGGGCAGCGCTTTGGCCTCATTCGTTTCAGCTCCCGCGTCGATCTGTTCCTGCCGCCTACAGCCCAAATGCTCGTCAAGGTCGGCGACAAGGTTACCGGTGGCGTCACACCCATTGCCCAACTGAAAAAATTCCCATGAAAAGTCAATATCGCTACCTCATTCCCAACAGCATCACCTTCACCTCCCTCACCTGTGGCATCATCGCCATTTTGCTGGCGGCCACGGGCGAACTGGTGACGGCCGGCATTCTCATCTTAGCCAGCTACATTCTGGATTTGTTCGATGGCGCATCGGCCCGCTACTTTAACGCCGGATCGGCCTTTGGCCTCCAGCTTGATTCGCTGGTCGATATGGTCAGCCTGGGTACGGCCCCTACCGTGCTGGCGTTCATGTACCTTTACTTGGCCGATGTTGCGTCCACCATCTTCATTGGCGTGCTGGCCGTCTTTTTTGCCCTGGCCGGGGCGTACCGCCTGGCCCGGTTCAACCTGCTGCCCCCCAAAGCCAGCGGGCGCGGCGATTCTGCCGGACTCACCATTTCTTCTGCCGGAGCCACCCTGGCCCTCGCCGTCGTCTCCGACATGACGATTCTGACACAGCCATTGCCTGCCGGCTGGCTCATCCCCATCATGATCATTTGCGGCATCTTGATGGTGAGCCGCGTTCCCTTCCCCTCATTCCGGGGCGTTTTTAAGGGACGGGTACGCATTAGCGTTCTGCTGGTGTTGTTTACCGTCACCATCGCCTGGGCCACGTTTGGCAAAGCGTGGCATTTTTGGAACACAGTTTATTTGGGCTGGGGCTTAGCGCGCGCGGGGTATTTACAGTTCAATGAGTGATTTAAACAGCAGCTGGCAAGACAAAATGAGCGGCACGGCGCTGTATGCCTGGGCACGGATGACCAGCCGCCTCAGCCGCTTTCAGGTAACCGGAGCAGAACATTTACAGGCGGCACAAGAACGGAAACGGCCGCTTATCTTCGCTGCCTGGCATGGCATGACGATGATGCTGGTGGGCTTCTTTGCCAACCAGTATGATTTAAGCCGCATCGTCCTCATTTTGCCCGACGACTGGCGCGGCGGCACGTTACAGGTGTTTGCCAGCAAGCTGGGCGTCACCCCTTTCCCCATGAATTTGCATGGCGATGCCAGCATGGCCTCGGCACGACAGCTGGCCAAACTGGTGCGGCAGGTCAAAGCGGGGCGGGATGCCTACATCACCCCGGATGGCCCGGAGGGGCCTTCTTACGAAATCAAACCAGGGATCACCTACATCGCCCAAAAAGCGGATGCCACGATTTTGCCGCTGGGGGCCTATGCTCGGCACGGCTACCGCATTCCCCGTTGGGACCGGTACGTGATGCCCTATCCATTTAGCAAGATAGCAATTCAGGTAGGGGAGCCGCTGGTAGTGGACAAGGATGCGGACTTAACGGCCGTCTCCACCCGTCTCACTCAACAGCTGCACCACGTCACCCTGCAAGCCGCCGCCAATTACTACGAAAAACCATGACAACTTTTACCGACCGCAGATTACAGTTCCAGGGCAACATGCTGGCCCTTTACCACCGTATCCTGGCGCGCACTGTGCGCTGGCAAATTGAGGGGCAGGCCAATGTCTCTAAAGCGATGATCAGCAAACGGCCGCTTCTCTGGCTCTTTTGGCACGAACAACTTTCTATTTTTGTGACCTATGCCGTGCGCTTTGTGGGCGGCGACCAATTTACCATCGTTACCCTGGGTGGTGACCCGCGTGGCGACATTCTCTCCACGTTTGCTGCCTCACTCGGCGCGTCCCCCTACGGTGTGGATATGCAGGGCAACCCAATGGAAGGGGGGCGCAAAGTGCTGCGCATTATCGAGGCAATGAAAGGGGGCAAGGATTCCTTTCTGGCCCCCGATGGCCCGGATGGTCCAGCATTTGAGCAAAAGGCGGGCGCATCATTTTTGGCGCGCAAGGCGGGTGCGGCCGTTATTCCTGTAGGCGGCTTCACGAATGCCGGTTACGCGCTGCGCCGCTGGGATAAATACCTGGTGCCTCTTCCTTTTGCCCGGCTGCACCTGGTGTTTGGCGAACCTATTTTTGTGAACAGGCGGGACAAGGATGAACTGGTAACAGAGAAGATTGCGGCGGCGTTAACGGCCGTTTACCAGCAGGCCCGCACCTAAGTAGGGAAAAGGCGCGCCTTTTCCCTACTGTTCCTTAATCAACCCCGTCCGGTACGCCTCCAGCAGTGCTTCCAGTTGGTGAATCTTAGTCTGAATCTCACGCCCCTCGTCCGTATCGCGCACACGAATACGCGCGTAGTTCGCCTCTAAGATCTCGGTTTTGGAATGAATGTCCAGCCCCTGCTCAATCGCCTTTTGCGTTGATTCAAACGGGGCGTGGGAAGCCAGCAAAAAGCCATAAGAATTGTGGATGAGCGTGTAGCCGGCAATACCGGTTTTGTCCTGGTATGCTTTGGAAAATCCGCCATCGATCACAATGAGACGGCCGTTGGCCTTCACCGGACTTTCTCCCTTTTTCACCTGCACCGGCACGTGCCCGTTCACAATACGCGCTGTTTTGGGATCCAGGCCAAATTCTTCTAGGATTTTTACGGCCGTTTCCGGCTTATCCCGCAGCGCATAATACGCGTTTTTCCCCTCGGCGTGCGTCGCCGGATCGGCCAGGAAGTACCGCTCAAACGTCGCCATCTTATCTTTGCCAAACAGTGGCGAATGGGAACCACTCCACAAATACCACATCGCATCCATGCCATACTGCTTTTGCTCGGGATCAGCGGCAAAATAACCCTGCCGCGCCAGCCGGTCCAGCCGGTCCATAAACCCTTTCGCCTGATACGATTCCCCATCAACCTGCACCGAGGCAAACGAACCGTCCGGATTCATGGCAATGCAGCCGTGGTAAAGTAAATTGCCATTGTAAATGAGGTACAAGCTGCCTTTCGAGTACAAAAAACGCACGTGCCGCTGCAACCGTTCGCTGTTGGCAAAAGAAAGGCGCAGCTTTTCCAACACCAACTGCTCTTTCTCTGTCAGCGCATAGGGGTTTTGCGGATCAACTGTGGGCAAATGTGTATCCAGCAGCAGATGTTCTTCACCATCAAAACAGATTGTTCCTTTAGCAAAGTCAATTTTGTCTAGCAGCAGCCGGTCAACCATGTCGTATTGGGGACGGCGCTGAATAATTTGCGCTTCCAGCTTCAGTTGGATGATCGTGATCGCTTTTTGCATTCGGGACATGAGCAGCAATTCATTGGCAGTAAATTCTTCGGCCGTTTCCTTAGGCACAAACTGTTCGCACGGATCGTCCGCGTACGTTTCCATGGCAAATGAAGCCAGCGGTAGCAGACTGATGGCATACCCATTTTCTAACGTCTCCATGTTGCCGTAGCGCAGGCAGATGCGAATGACGTTGGCCAGGCACGCTTCGCTGCCGGCAGCGGCACCCATCCACAAAATATCATGGTTGCCCCACTGCACATCGACAGCATGGTAATCGACCAATTTGTCCATGATGATGTGCGCCCCTGGCCCCCGATCATACACGTCGCCAATAACGTGCAGCCGGGCAATGGCCAAGCGCTGAATCAATTGAGCCATCGCCATAATAAAAGCATTGCCCCGGTCCGTAGAAATAATGGTATCGATGATGCTCTGGTAATATTCCTGCTTGTTTTCTAATCCCTCCTGCTCGTGCAGCAGCTCTTCGATGATAAAGGCAAAATCGTCGGGCAGGGCTTCGCGTACGGCCGTACGCGTGTATTTAGACGATACCACCCGGCACAGCTTAATCAGCCGAAACAAGGTGATACGGTACCATTCCGCCTTGTTCTCCAAATTTTTCAAAATGAGGGGCAGTTTTTGCTCCGGATAATAAATGAGCGTGGCAAAATTGCGCTTTTCATGTTCCAACAGCGTATTGGCAAAAATCTCTTCAATCTTGCGTCTAATCGAGCCGGAACCATTCTTCAAAACATGCGAAAACGCCTCGTATTCGCCATGCACATCTGAAATAAAATGCTCCGTTCCCTTGGGCAGGTTCAAATTGGCACTGAGGTTAATGATCGCCATAGAGGCAGCCTGGATCGAGGAATATTGCTGCGCCAACAGCTGCAAAAAGCTCAGACTGTACGTTTCTTGCTCGGTCATGTGGTTCTTCTCCGTGGGGAAACAAATTAATTGTATCAGCAGCTATTTTCGGGGAAGAAAAGGAAAAGGCAAATTTTGGCGGACGTAAAAGAGGGGTGCCGGCCATCTTGGCAGGTGGCCGGCACCTAAAAAATGGATAACTACTTGGGTAAACGATGTTCTAAATGCGCGAAAAACCAATCAGCCACCGTGCGGGATACGCCTTTGCGCGCGCCAAACATCAACTTCTGCCCTACGGCGTTTAACGGATATATTTCTACGGCTACGGCGCTGCTGCCGTTGTCTGGATTGGTAATGGTTACATGCATCTGGGTCCGATCGCCCAGCACCTTGCCCAAAATCTTCTTGTCGAAGCGAGCCTCAACGGTGCCCGCTGCGGGGTCCTGCTTTAGAATTTTCCCCTCCAACCCTTCAATTGCTCCCAGCGCTGCCTGGTAAACTGCCTGTGAGCTGGATGGATACTGTTTTTCATCATGAATCGTAAAATTAGACATCGCGACTCTCCATAGTGAGTTCTTTAATTTTGACTTGTTCCAGGAGGGTTTTGACCAATTCGGTGGAGCCAACGGCCGTTCCGGCCAAACTCGCCGTCGCTGCCCCACAAGCGATCCCCCAACGCAACGCTTCGGCCACGGCCATGCCCTGGCTGAGGCCATACACCAGCCCTCCCACCATCGAATCGCCCGCGCCGATAGGGTTGCGCTCCTGAATCGTTGGCGAACTGGCCAGCCAGGCCGATTGACCGTCGCTGAAGATGGCTCCGGCTTTACCCAGCGAAATGACCACATTTTGTGGACCAAGCGCCTGAACAGTGCGGGCCGCAGCCACGGCATCTTCCGGGCTGTGAATGGGCAAGCTGCTCAGGTTGCTGGCTTCACTGTCGTTGGGTTTGATGAGAAACGGCCGTTCCTCACATCCCGCCACCAACGCCGCCCCACTCGTATCTAAAATCGCCTGCCCGCCGCCAGATTGAATAAGCGCCACCATTTGGGCGTAAATGGTTTGCGGCACGCTCGGCGGCAGGCTGCCCGCCAGCACCCACCAATCGCCCGGCTGGATGAGCTGCGCCATTTGCCCCAGCAGCGCCGTTTGCGCCGCCTCAGAAACCGTTGGACCAGATTCATTGACCTTCAGGTAGCGATCGTGCTGCTCCGTCACGATGCTGACGTTGGTGCGTGTCTCGCCCTCAATCCAGGTAAACGCGGTTTCGATGCCCAAATCAGCCAACGCTTCGGCCAGCAGTTGGCCCGCCTTGCCCCCGGCAAAGCCCAGCGCCACGCTTTTGGCCCCCAACGCCGCCAACATGCGCGACACGTTAAACCCTTTGCCGCCACAGTCCACGCGCGCCTCGCTGGCCCGCAGCACGGTATCAAAAACAAATTCGCTAATCGTTAATTCCCGGTCCACGGCCGGGTTGAGCGTTACTGTGTAAATCATAAGTTTATTTCATGAAGCGTGAAACGTGATGCGTGAAGGAATCATCACGTTTCACGCATCACTCTGTGCCAGCCACCAGCCTGCACCGGCTCCCAGCAGCGTGGTAAAAATAGTTACCAGCCACTTGCCGCCCAGGTCGTAGACGTAATGGCGCGATTCCAGCAGGGCCAGAATGAAAGCAAATTTGATGAAGGTGGTTACGGCCGTTCGCCCCAAGTCCCCCAGCGGTGGTCGATCTTTCTTTAACAGGGCAGGCACGATGAAAACGGCCGTTGCCAGCAGCGCCAAAGCCACCCCTACAGCAAAATTTGGTTCCCGCGCCGGACGAAAGAAAAGGCCAAAATACAGCCCAAGTCCGGCCCCGGCCAAAACATACTGCCGCAGCAGCCCGGCACGCGCTTTTTGCTTAGGCATGTTCGGCCTGCTCCACCTGCCAAAATGCCTCCACCAGGGCGGCTTCAGCCTCGGCCGTCCAAACATCACCGGGACCTAACTTCTCCGCCACGGCCGGATATTTTTCCTTCAGTTCGACCAGGCTCAATAACGGTAGGCCGCTAATCTGGGGGAAGATGACCACCTTGCCCGGATAGCGCCCTTCCATCATTGCAGCCACGCCATCGCGGGCCGCTTCCATGCCGCCCACGGCCGCTACCGACCGGTTAGGCGACAAATCGCCCGCAACGGTCTTGGCAATCACCGTCGCCTGGTCAGACAAAGCAGAGCCGGAGGTGCCGGTAAATTGCGCATTATGTAAATAAACCGCGCTCATGTCCAGTGCTGCCATCGTGCCGTTGGGCACCCCGGCAAAGAGCACCAGCATCCCGTCAGGAGCCAAATAGGTACCTGCTTCAGCCATCAGCGGCGCGACGGGCACGCACACCACCACGTCATCGGCTCCCATTTGGTCCGTGGCGTTCAGCACAAAGTCTTGCAGCGATTCTTCTTCAGTTGCTGGATTAAAGGTAAGCAACTCCTTGCCGTGCGCCTCCGCCAACGGGGCAAACAGCGCTTCCAGAGCCTCCAGGCGCATCTGGTTCACCTCAGTGGCGATGATCAGGCTGGGGCCATTTTTTAGCTCGATGGCCCGCTGCACGTGCATCTGCCCCATGGGGCCACCGGCCCCCACAAATACGGCCGCTCCCCCCGGCAGCAAATCACAACGATTGCGCGCTTCACCATAAGAGGCAGCTATGTCCGGTCCAGGATTGCCCACGTAGGCGGTGTAATGGTAATGAATCCGCCCCACGTCAATTTCTACCTTGCCGTCCAGCGGCTTGTCACCCACCAGGTTAAAGGTGCCGCGAAACGCGGTTAACTTAGCCGCTTCACTCACTCGCTCGGCACTTTGTGGGGCCAGCATGATGATGTCGTCAAACCCTTCATCATCGGTGATTTCAGCTTTGAGGGCGGGAAAGTCAGACGGCAGTAACCCATCCCTCACAAACATCTCCGTAGTTGGTCCAACCTTTTGCCAGATGAGCGCCTTCACACCGTCCGGCACATCGCTTAACACCACCAGCGACGGCGCGGGTAACTCGGCAGAAAATGTGTACACTGTCTCATCACCGGGCCGGCCAATCACCCACAACCGCCCGCCCGCTTTGGGCTGCAAGCGGCGGCGCTGCGTGTAAGAAGCTTCTACACAGGCCCACGGCTCAGTCAGCGCGGTTTCAGCGTAGCCCAACTCATCGGTCAGGGGCAGGACGTAAGCGCCGTCGTCGGCGTCCAGCACTTCCGGGCCGATGAGGTGATATTGGGTGAGCCCGCCGGGGATGGTGTAGCCGTAAGCTGTGGAACGGCCGTCCTGGTAAATGTCCGGTTGTATCGCCAGACGCTGCCCAGGACGGTATTCATTCTGCAACTCCTTACCCACTTTAATGATCGTCAACGCCGCCTCATGTCCCAGGCGGGTTGGCTCTTCGGCCAGATTACGATTGTACAGTTTAGGATGCGATCCACCCTGCTTGATCAGCTTCACGTCAGAGAAGCACATACCTACACTGTCTACACGAACCAGCAATTGATTGTCGGCCGGCTCGGGAATGGGGAACGGTTCGGGTTGTCCATCTCGTCCGATATTTTCAATCCCCGCACCATACATATTCCAGGACCAGGTTTTGTCAGGCAGAGGTGCCTGGCCGGTCCGGTAAAGTTCATATTTTTTCGTCATTTTTTCACTCCCCGCTTGTCATTTCGAGCCGCTTTTTGGCGAGAAATCTTTCTAAACTTGGCAAACAAATAGCCCGCAATCGTGTCAAAGATTTCTCACTTCGTTCGAAATGACAAGTTAAGGTTCTTCGCGAAGGTTATCTGAATATTTTTTGAATTCATGAAAAACCCGCGTAATTTTTGATTATTCTCTTACTCAAATTGCCTAATCGCCCACCAAATCTCGCACTTGGCGCGCGGTGGCGCAGGCCAGGGCTTTAGCCGCCAGCTTTTGCGCCTCCGCCCGGTTTAGACTGCGAATTTTTGCCTTGACCAAAGCGATAGAGGGCACACTAACGCTCAATTCATCGACGCCCAGGCCCAGTAAAATTGGCGTCGCTTGCGGATCAGCCCCCAGCTCGCCACAGACGCCTACCCACTTGCCCGAGGCGTGTGCCCCGCGCACGGTGGCGTCAATCAGGCGCAGCACGGCCGGATGCAAACCATCCGATTTGCCCGCCAGCGTGGGATGCATCCGATCCATCGCCAGCGTGTACTGCGTTAAATCATTGGTACCAATCGAGAAGAAATCAACCTCTTTGGCAAACAGATCGGCCATCAGCGCCGCGGCGGGAATTTCTATCATGATGCCTACCGGCACTTCAGGTGCATTCAGCTCGGCCCGAATTTCGTCCACCATTGTTTTGGCCGCGTGCCACTCAGACATGTCGGCCACCATGGGGAACATGATGCGCAGCGAACCATAGCTGGCCGCACGCAAGATAGCGCGCAGCTGCTCTTGCATGAGTTCGGGCCGGTTCAGGCAGAGGCGCAGGCCACGTTCACCCAAAAATGGATTGTCTTCCGGGGGCACCTTCACATAGGGCAGCGGCTTGTCACCGCCGATGTCTAGCGTGCGGATAATAACCGGCTTACCTTCCATCGCCTCGGCGATTTGACGGTACACGGCAAACTGTTCATCTTCCGAGGGCGGTGTAGCCCGATCCAGGAAGAGAAATTCGGTGCGCAGCAAGCCCACGCCCTCGGCACCAGACTGGTTGGCCTTTTGTGCATCGGCCACGCCGCCGATGTTGGCAGCTATCTCCATCCGGTGATTGTCCAGGGTGATGGCCGGCTCGGCGGCCTGTTCGCTGGCCACTTGCTGCTGCTTTTTGGCAGCGGCCAGCTGGCTTTTGGCTTCATTTTGGGCGGCTTCATCAGGATTTACCTGAATCATACCATTGCTGCCGTTGAGGATTACGGCCGTTCCATCCGCAACGTCCAACAACCCCTCCCCCACGCTCACCACTGCCGGCAAGCTCAACGCCCGGGCAATGATGGCCGAATGAGCGGTTGGTCCGCCAACGGCCGTCGCAAAACCCAGCACCTTTTGCGGATCCAGCGTCGCCGTGTCCGATGGCGTGAGATCATGGGCAATGACCACTACTGGATGATCCGGCCACTGCACATCGCTGCTATCATCCCCGGCCAACAGCTTCAAAATGCGGTTACCCACATCCCGAATATCAGCCGCGCGCGCCGCCAACAGCGGATCATCCAGGGCTGACAGCTGGGCAGCCTGCTCTTCAATGGTGGCCTGCCACGCCTGCCCGGCATTTTGCCGGGCCTCGATTTTTTGCTGGACCGCTTCCAGTAAACCATCGTCGGTGAGCAGCTCGCGGTGAACATCAAAAATGGCGGCTTCTTCTGGTGCCTGGGCGGCTACTTTTTGGCGCAAGGCAAATAGCTGTTCTTGCCCGCACGCCAGCGCCGTTTCCAGACGATCCTGTTCCGCCGCCACGCCGGCAAATTCCTGGGTTAAGGTAACGGCCGTTTGCCTGAGCTGGAACACGGGTCCAATAGCCAGACCAGGGGCAGCGGCCACGCCGCGCAAACCATTTTTGGGCAGTTTGTCCACGGCGACTGGCGTCGGAGCTGCTGGTTTGCCGGGGGCGGGCTTTGCAGCGACTAAATTAGTCGTTGCTGGTTCTGGTTTGTGTTCGCCTTCCCCCAGGCCGGTGGCAACGGCCGTTTGCAAAGCCTCGGCCGCTAACTCCTCATCCACCCCATCCAGCTCTACCTGAATGGTGCCGCCATGCTCTACCCCCAAGCCCAATACGGCAATTAAGCTTTTGGCATTCACCTTTTTGCTGCCGTGCAGCACGCGAATGTCAGATTTAAACTGCTTAGCCGTTTTAACAAACACTTTTGCTGGTCGAGCATGAAGCCCGGTAGCGTTATCTATGACAAAGTTTAGCTGTTTCACAACTTCACTTCCTGTGGTTGAGAAATAGGACGCAGATGAACGCTGATAAATGCTGATTTTTTATTTCTATCAGTGTCAATCTGTGTAGGCTTGTACTGAGCGCAGTCGAAGTATCAGTGCCCAAAGATTTCGGTGCGCCTATACGCCGTCCGGTACACCATTCAGGCAGCGCATAATCAAATCTGCGTCGGTTGTCTTGGCCAGTTCTTCAGCCATATCAGGGTCTTCAATCGCCTCGGCCAGGTTCGACAAAACCGTCATGTGCTCATCTGAATTGGCGGCAATACCAATGATCAAATAGGCTAACTCATCCTCATCATCTTCATCCCAGAGCACCCCGGCGGGCACTTGCAACACAGAAATGCCTGTTTGCTGGATGTGTCCCCGATCTTCATATTGCCCATGCGGAATGGAAACGCCGTTCCCCAAGTAGGTAGACATGGTGGTCTCGCGGGCCAACATGCCATCGACGTAAGGGGCAGCCACGCAGCCGCTCTCTACCAGCAGAGCACCGGCCTGGCGAATGGCGTCTTCTTTGTTCACGGCCGTTGCCTGCAATTTAATCCTGTTTTTCTCCAAAATAGCCATCTTATCCCCCTACGGTATCTTCAATGTTACCATTTTCCACAAAGGCATTGACCAACTTGTCAAATGCCGGATCGTTCAAAAAGTGACTAAAGGTAACGACAACCGCATCAGGTACACGATTCCGCACCACCTTGGCCAAACCTTTATGCACCACGACGACTTGCGCACCGTCTGGGATAGCCCGCGCCGGTTTGTGCATCACGGTTACACCGGATACATTCGCTTTTTTCAGCTTCTTCTTGAGCGCATTGACGCTCATCAAACTGGAGCCCATGCCCGCTTCACAAGCCAAAATGATCGTTTTAACGTTTGCTGCATTAATTGAGCCTGCCATTCTTAACCTCTTCTTTGAATGGGACACAGATAAACACAGATTGCCACTGATCTTTTGATTCTTAATCTGTGTTTATGGTTCGGCTTCGCTCAACCACGTTGAGCAGATCACCACAAGTCTGTGAAAATCTGTGTCCCGTTATTTAAAACAACCTACGCCAGACCGGGAACGCCAGCGGTATCAGCGTCCATTTCTTCTACGTCCTCTTCTTCTTGCACAGGGCGCAAGCGGAGGAGCACCATGCCCACGGCCGCAGCTACGGCCGTTCCAATCAGCACACCGGTTAGCACCGCAAAATGCTGCCCACGCGGAATTACTGCCAGATAAGCAAAGATGGAGCCAGGCGAAGGCGTCGCTACCAGCCCGGCATTGGTGATGGTGAACCACAGGTCAGCCGCCAAGCCACCGGAGATAACCGACAGAATCATAATTGGATGAGCCAACACGTAAGGGAAGTAGATTTCATGGATGCCACCCAGGAAGTGGATGATCATCGCACTGGGGGCCGATTCTTTCAGCAGCCCTTTACCTGCTACGTAGTAAGCAATAAGCAAACCTAGGCCTGGGCCTGGATTCGTTTCCAACAAAAAGTGTAGGGCGCGTCCAGTTTCTTCTGCCGCAGCAACACCCAACGGAGCCAGAACGCCATGATTCAGCGCATTGTTCAAGAACAAAACTTTGGCTGGCTCAATGATGATAGCCGCCAGGGGCAGCAAGCGCGCATTTACCATCCAATCCACCAGGGTACCGGCCGCATCACTAATTGAGGTAACAATTGGACCAATAATAACATTGCCAATCAGCGCCAAAATGACGGCCAAAATACCGGCAGAGAAGTTGTTAACCAACATCTCAAAACCGATGGGAATACGATCTTCCAAAACTTCGTCAATCTTTTTCATGGTCCAGCCGCCAAGAGGACCCATGAGCATGGCACCTAAAAACATGGGGATGTCTGCGCCAACAACAACACCCATCGTCGAAGCGGCACCCACAACACCGCCGCGCACGCCATGAATCATCTTGCCACCCGTGTAACCAATCAAAATGGGCAGCAAATAAATAATCATCGGGCCAACCAGTTCGCCAAATTTTTCGTTGGGAACCCAGCCCGTAGGAATAAAGAGGGCGGTAATCAACCCCCAGGCAATAAACGCGCCCATGTTGGGAATAATCATCCCGGCCAAAAAACCACCAAACTGCTGAATTCTTTCTCTCATTTCACCTCTCCTTGAAAAAATAGTATGAGTAACATTTTGCTGCCAATGCTTTTGCAGCAGGCAGCCTAAACCATCCGGACACTTGAGTAGAATCCGGCTAGAAAACCAGTGATGGTCATTATGAGTTTGTGCCTAACTGTACTTGTTGACGACGGCCGTTAGGCCAACCATTGGGTAATCACGGCAATATCTTCGGCGGAAAGCAGCGGATGAACTTGTATCACAGCAGAATAGTCTGAATAATCTTGGGGCAGCGGCACGGTTGTAATGATGAGCTGTGCCGACTGCATCTGCTGCGTATCCAATTCGCGCAAAGATAAAACGTCTAATGTGCCCAGCCGCGGGAATCTAGCTTTGAGCCGGGCCACCAGCAATTGGGCCGTGGCCATCCCACTGGGGCAAACAACGATGACGCGATTAAGGCGATTCGGCCGTTCCCGAATAAATGCGGCGCGTAAAAGCAAAATCAGGTTGTGCACTTCGTCATCGGGTAAATTAATGCCCGTTTCGGCACTTATTTCCTCGGCCAGCGTGGTGGCAATTGTCGTCTCAAACCCGTATCGCTCAGGCAAATTCCTGACATAGCCAATGGGCGGTGCCCATAAATCGAACCGCTGGCGCATAAAGGCGGGTATGAGGTGTGCGGCTAATCCTTCTCTTAGTGCTGTATCTGATTGCATGGCCGGAACGCGGTAAGCCTGGGCTACGCCGCGTATCAAGCTGCTCAGCAAAGTTCTAAACGGTTCATCCATTTCCAAATCGGTGGGCCAAATGCCGCTGCGCGAGCCGGCAAGAAGGTGCATGGTAAGGTAGGCAGTTTCACATGTCTGCTGCTTCTGCGGCAAGGTAATTTCTAACTGTGACAACATGTCGGCTGCAACTTGCCACACTTTGGGGTGCGCCTGTTGGTTAAAGTTGGGATGGATTGTGTTGGCAATTTGCCCGCTTTGAATGCGCTGTTTTTGTATGGCAATCACAAGTGCCAGGTAGAGAACGGCGTTGTCAGTAAAACGGCCGTTTAACGCCGTCTCAGCAAATCCAATGAGGGCCATCGCCTGCTTGGTATCCCATTGTTGCACCAACTGCTTCACGTGATTGGCCAGCGGCATCAGGTCAGCATCATTGGCCAATTCGTAGACCAGCCCGGCTGAGTGAGACATTTGCATCAACGGATCGCTAAATGAAGTGTCTCCCCAGGCAATCGCGGCAATGCCTTGCCGTTGCCGATGTTCCGTGCCCGCCAGCATAAAGCCAAAATTGGGCCGCCGCTCCAGGGTCAGATCAAACGCTTCAATCCATTCTTCAACCAGGTCCAAATCTTTTAGCAGCGTGGTGCGTGAGACCCCACTTTCCTGTTGAAGCTGGTACAAAATTAAAGGTTCTGTAACGGTGAGCAGGTTCAAAGCCAACAGCTGCTGTCGTTGCCCCGGAGTGAGCTGCAAGCGAATGTTTTCCTGCGCCGCCAGTTCAGTCAACAAGTTTTCCCGGAAATCGGGCGAACAAGCGACCTGTACCCCAACGCCAGGAATCATGTCTAGGTCAGCGTTATGCTCAACCAGCCATAACTTGATTGGCTTCAAACTGTATGTCACCTGTCGCGGCGTTAACCCGATTTGGCGACCTACATCTGCGGTGACAACGGCCGTTTCCGCCGTCAGCAGAAAATGAAGCAAATCTCGTTGGCGTGTCGTCAGCGAAATCATTGGCTCAATAATGGTTAAGTACCTACTTCAATTTTTTGAGGATCTTTCTCTTCCAAGGAATCGGCAAAAGTTTTTTCAGAAAAACTGGGGCGGTATGGCCGATTACCAATGGGCCCATTATATAGGCAACATTACCAAAACAGGATGGGGAATTGTTGTCAGTTTTTACCAAGGAGCTTTGACAAAAGTTGACTAATTCGCACGAAACGAGGGAGAGGGAGTAAAAATGCGGGGTTTTGAGAAGATGAAGTTAAGAACTGGGGCAGGAATTTCACCCTCACCCCTGCCCTCTCCCACCGGGAGAGGGAGCCAGTTCTCTCCCCCTGTGGGGGAGAGTTAGAGAGGGGGTAGAAAGGTTAGCCGCCATACACAAGCTGCAATATTTGCGGCGTGATGTACGCTTCTACCGCAGCCGCCAAAAAGAGCAGGGGGATACCCAATCCCAGGAAGATGCGCCAAAATTCGGCGGCACGGATGATGAACATTTCGCTCAGGGAGCGATTGGGCAGCGGGGCAAAGGTGACCGTTTGCCAGCGCAGCGCCGCCGCGCCAATGAGCAGCAGCACCGGCAGCTCAACAATTGCGTGGGGCACGATGGTGCCCAGCAAAAACTGGTACGGATTTTCGCCTGCCAGGTAAAACTGCATGGCAATGAAGCTAATGACGCCCCAGGGCAGCATGAAAATAAGCACGCCCAATACGCCCAGGGTAAAGACACCCAAAATGGTTTGCAGCAGCAGCGCGCGTACGTTTTGGCTCACAATAAAAAGAGGCAGCGCCGACAGATACACTTCAAGCCCGGCCAGATTGGTCAGCAGATTCTGACCGCTTAGCTGGCTTTGTAGCCCTTCGGGCAAAGGAAATCGCTGCGCCATGTAAACACCAACGACGGCCGCACCCAGCAAAGCAAACAGCAACGCCCCCATGGCCGGCAGCAGCCGGGGCACAATGGCGGCCGTTTGCCGGTACCAGGCAATTGGATTGGGGTAACGTCCGGCAACGGTCTTGCCGGATTGGCCATCCTCCGCTGACAGTTTGCCCGAAAAATAACCCCAAAATTGGCGAACCATCCAGCCCAGGCGAATCTGGTCGATGTCCCGACCCAGCAGTTCCTCCCGGTTGAACAGAGAAAGCCCCATACGCATGAGGACAACGGCCGTAATCGCCAGGCCCAACAATAGCCACCACAAACCATCGTGGTTGCCCCAAAACAGCGCCGCCGCTTCTGCCTGAATCAATATCGCCATGGGCACGATGATGAAACTGGCCAGCAAGTTGGCCGCGCGCACGCTGGTTGCCTGGCTGGAAACCACCACGGCCCCGGCAACCATGATAATGCCCTGCACCGTCGTCAGCAGCAGGGTTTGGGCCACCAACTGAAATTCAGGCCGCCAATCGACGCTAAAATAGAGACCCACCATGTAGACGATCATGCCCAGGTAACTGGCGGAAAGCGGTGGCACCAGCGCCGCTATCATCTTGCCCGCATACAGCTGCCCATTGCTCAACGGTGTAGAAAGCAGCGGCTCCATGCTTTTGCGCTCCTTCTCGCCCACAAACGTCTCCAGGGCAATGATGAGCGAAAACGACATGGGGAAAAAGCCCACTACCAACAGCAAAAAAGGAATTAGCTGGTTGCCGACAAGCTCTGCACCATAATCGGAGACAAAGTTGAGCAGGCGGGAGGCGGTAAAGTTCATCAACGCGGGGAAGATGAGCGTGAGCAAAAAGATGGGAATGATAATGCGCCAGTCGCGGAACGAATCGCGAATTTCGCGGCGGGCCACCACCAGCGTCATGCGGAAATCTTGTTTGGTCGGATGGGTAGGACGTGTAAGTGCAATCATTGTTAAGTTGCTCCGATATAAATAGGACGCTGATTTTCCTGATTGCCATGATCAGGAAAATCAGCGTTCTATTTCATTCGTGGTGTGTTACGTTCATGAAATCTCCTCTGAGCGTTCGGCGACAACGCGCAGGTAAACTTGTTCCAAACTTTGCGAGATGGGCTGCAAGGAGATGACTCCTAACCCCAGCCCGCCCAGGCAGCGCACCAGCTGTGGATTGGTCACGATTGGATCGTCGGTGCGATAGCGAATCACATCCCCTTCCACGGCTTCAATGGTCACCAGCTGTTCAATTTCGCGGATTTCACCATTAAGGGGACGATCTACACGCACTTCCAGCTGCGGCTGGCCCAACAGCTTTTGCTTGAGAACGACCGTACTCCCCTGGGCTACAATCGTTCCTTTTTTAATGATGGCGATGGTGTCGGCCAGCAGTTCGGCTTCGGCCAGATTGTGGGTACACAAAATCACCGTGCGCCGGTCGTTGCGCAAGGCGCGGATGGCGTCGCGCACCAGCTTGGCGCTGTGCGGGTCCATGGCTGAGGTTGGTTCGTCCAGCAGCAGCACCGCTGGATTATGCAGCATGGCCCGGATCAGCCCGACCTTTTGCCGCATCCCTTTGGAATATTGGCCCAGCCGTCGGTCGGCTTGCCCGGCCATGTCGAATCGTTCAAACATCTCCAGGCCGCGCCGCTTGATTTCGTCATCGCTCAGTCCGTAGAGACGGCCATAAAACAGCAAATATTCCAGCCCACTCATGCGTAAATATAAACCGGGCTGCTCGGTCAACATGCCGATATCATGCCGCACCTTGTCTGCCTGGCGCACCACATCAAACCCGTTGATGCGCGCCTCGCCGCTGGTGGGCCGCAGGATGGCCCCCAACATGCGCACGGTGGTGGTTTTGCCCGCGCCGTTTGGCCCCAGCAACGCCAGCAATTCCCCTGGCGGCACGTTGAGGTTGAGATTGTGAACGGCCGTAAATTCCTCAAAAACCTTGCCTAACTTGTTCGCTTCGATCATGGTTTGTTCCTTGCCCCTGTAGCTACCTGGGTAAAAGCGGGAAAGCTTTGTAAAACGGGCGATCTGTTTTGACCGCTTTTACTTAAGCAAATCACAACAAATAGCCTCTTTTTGAAAAACCCCTGTGATTTGCTAAACACCACGCTAAAAAGAATTGTGACATTGTAAACGAAAACCGCCCTTTTTCACTGGGAAAAGGGACCTGTTATCGCTTTTTTCATTGGAAATTCAGGTAATTAAAGAGGCGTTGGCTCCGCCGCTACAGTAGTGAGGCTGGTTTATTTGATCAGGACAGTAAACGGCCGTTTCCCTTCTATTCGGTATACGTCGAAATCTCTATCTATGGTGGCAATTGTGTCAATAGCCAGCTTTTCGGCTAAAAAGACCAGGCAAGCATCGGCAAAATCCATGGGCAAATCTGCGTATTTTTTTGTAAGCTCTATAATTCTTGGCAAATCAGCATTTTCTATCGATTCAATTGAAACAGCCCCAGCATACACCCACTCCAAGAAATCTATTTGTGCATTCCGACTAAAGTGCAGCAAATGCAACGTTTCTGTGAGCGAGGCTATCGTCGTTACCAACTCACTCTGATTTGCTTTAATGAACGCCACAGAGGCTGTGTGATACAGGTCATTTCCATTAAAAAGGGCTATCAACGGGCCAGAATCGATCAGAATCTTGTTCATCGTTTCGCTGCGATAATATCCTTGACCAACTTTTTCCGATCTTTAGCTAAATCACGGTTTTCGCTGGCATATTTACCAAAAACATCTTTGCCCAACTCCCAGGCAGAAGGCTTTTCCAATTTATCAACATATTCGGCAATGCTTCTTCTGATCAATTCTGACTTACTCACACCCAAGTGCCGGGCAAGCTCGTTAATTGTTTGTTCAAGCTGTGGGTCTAACCTTACAGTAATCATGTTCATTCTCCTAAGTGAGCGAATGTATTACGAATTGTAATACGCAACTACCCGGTCTGTCAATTTCATTTTTTCGTTAGGAAGTTGACGGCTAAATCAGCAACAATCTTGTTGCAAATTCTCTACGTCCCACCGTAGTTAAGCTGCGTACCAACGTAAATAAACCCCAGCTTTTGGTACAAACGCTGTGCGCCTTCGGCAGCGGAAAGCCAGCAGGTTTTGTGGCCTAACGCGGCATACTCCACCAAAAGCTGCTGGCACAGGGCAAACGCCAGGCCGCGACTGCGCCATTGGGGTGCCGTCCACAAGCCAGCCAGCTCGCCCGGCCCCTCCCCCATTTGAATCACTGCGCCGGAGAGCAGATCGCCCGCCTGTTCCAGAACTGCGCCCATCACCAGACCCTCGGCCAGCCCGCGCTGTAAATTGGGCAGCCAGCCCAGGGCATCTTCATCCGCGCCGCTGCCGCCAAAGGCGATGCTTTGCTGGATTAAATGGGACCGGAGCAGGGGTTCATTTTCGGCCGTGAGCCGTTGGTAATGAAAATCGAGTGGTGGGTGTGGTGCGGGAGTCAATTCGGCCGTTTGTAACAGCATCACCGGGGCGCGAGTTTCGCACGCCAACCCGGCCTGCTCCAGCGCCGCTGCCAGGTTGGGGTGCAGATCGGCAACGAATTCCAGGCGCGGCCGTTTGCCGTGCTGGCTAAAAATCGCCACCATATCGGCCACTGCCTCAGTCCAGTCGGCCGGTTCGCCCGGCAGCGGTGTGGCAAAGGTGAGATGGTCCAGGGTTTGCGGGGAGATGAAGATGTAGAAATACGGCCGTTCCACCACCAATCGCTCCTGCCGACCCACGTCCCATATGTTTGCTTCAATTTGGGCTAACACGTCTTCATTCATAGTTTCACAACAATTGAACTGGACTCTGTAAACCTTCGCAGAGCATTGCTGTTGGAGTACAGAGTCCAAAACTTAGTCGGCTCATGGAGCCGCACCGGTTTGGGGCAGAACCGGCAGCATGTGGGTACATCTCTCAAACCTCGGCCATGCCTGATCCAGGCATGACATTTCCGGCACCCTGACGAGAGAGGTTCGGCAACCCGAAACCCAACGTTGTTGTTCCTGTTATCGGGATTGTTGTGGTTGTTCCGGTACGCGGCGCGGCTGTTCCTCTGATTGTTGTTGAACGCGCCCCCGCGCAAGCTGTCCCCAGGCTGAGTACCCAACCCAAATGCTACATTTCAGCAAGTGACCAATCGTTCGGGTCACTAGCTGACAATACCTTGTTTTTTCATCCAACCGCCCAATAATCGGCCAATTTCATCTATGAGGCGGCTGGCGTGTTCGTAGCTGCCGGGTCGCAGTAATTCAAGGTCGCGAGCCAGCCGTACTTTGTAACGAAGCAACGTCAATTCAATCTCTGCCTGCTGCAAATGGTCTGAACTGTCACGCGCATCTTGTAGTTTGGCCGCAGATACCAGATGTCTTTGTAACAAAAAAGCGTTTTCTTGCGTGGGAAGTGCCAAACCAAACCGATACTCACGCGAATATTTTGTTGTGGCCGGCAGCAGCCAGCGCAGCAGGTCGTACAGTTTGGCAAAGATGGGTGATTCACTCATGGGCGGGAATGGGACGCTGCCAGAACAGCCTGGAACGGAGCCGCCAGGTATTGCCGTGGGCAGCATGGGCGTTCCAACTGGTTAGGGACGGCTTGATCTCGGCAAAGGTTGAGTCGCCGCGGCGAATGGCCCGCCGCTGCCGGCGGAACCGGCGCAAAAAGGCGCGCACGTTACGCTGCATCAGCCGCCGGTGAGTGGCAAAAAGCTGAAAGCCTAAAAACGGCAAACCGTTTTTTACCGGGAACACGACGCTTTTTTCAGGATGAATGGTTAGCCGCAGCGAAGCCAAAAAATCCTCGATGGTGATCCGCCAACGATGCAGCACAGTCTTATCGTGATGAAAAAGCAAAAAGTCATCGACGTAGCGCACGTAAGCGGCACACTTTAACTCGCGCTTGATGAAATGATCCAGGGGGTTGAGGTAGACGTTGGCCCAAAATTGGGATGTCTGGTTGCCGATGGGCAGACCGCGTGGGCGGGTAACAGCAAACAGATCGTCGCCAGAAAAGTAGCGCTGGCGATATTGGTCTGCCAGAATGCCTTCACCGCCGATAATGATCTGGTTGATGAGCCAGCGCGTGTTCGGGCAGGCAACATGGCGAAACAAAATCTGCCGCAAAATGGCGTGGTCGATGGCCGGAAAGAAGGTTTCGATGTCGCATTTAAGAACGTAGGGGTAGCGACGCAGAAAAGATTGCGCCCGATCCAGGGCGCGATGGGTGCCTTTGCCTTTGCCTTTGCGGTTAGCGTAGGTGTCGAAGATGAATTTGGGTTCGTAGAGCGGCTCCAGGACGTTGCACAAGGCATGGTGGACGACGCGGTCGCGAAAAGGGGCGGCGCTGATTTTGCGCTTTTTGCTATCTTGGATAAAGAAATTGCGGTAAGGACCAGGGACGTATGCTTTTTCTTGTAGTTCCCGTTGGAGTTGGAACAGCTCGTTCTCCAGATTAAATTCAAAAGCAGCGACGGCGGGTTTGTGCCGCTTGCCTTTACGGGCTTTGTGCCAGGCATCGTCCAGATTGGCAAAGCTGGTAATTTGCGGGTAGAGATTCTTAAATATTTTCAACGAGCAACCCCTACGCTGTGGGCAATTTTACAAAATTGCCCAACAAAATTTTTGCGATCTCGGTGCCAATTGGCACCGAGATTTTTAATGGGCACAATCTTACCTGACAAGGTAATAAAAGGGAAAGATTTTTAGAAAACAGAAAAAGCAGAAGACAGAAGACAGGATTCAGGAGCCAGAAATGGAGAGATGTTCGGCAACCCGAAACCCAACGCCGTCGTCCCTGTAATCGGGAATGCCGCGGTAGCCCCGGAACGCGGCGCGGCTGAGCCCCTGATCGTAGAAGAACGCGCCCCCGCGCAAGCGTCGAGGGTTACTGCCTTCGATCTCCTGTTCATACACCACTATCTGGAAAGGATAATTCTGGCCGTAGACCGTGCTGCACCATTCCCACACGTTGCCACACATATCATATGCTTCGTAAGGTGATTTACCATCCGGGAAGATACCCACGGCTGACGGCCGGTTGATGTTGGATTCACTGCTGTTCAAATTTTCGGGAAGCCATTCATTGCCCCAGGGGTAGATACGGCCGTCCGTACTCCGGGCCGCCTTTTCCCAAATCGCCTCATCCGGCAGCCGGAAGTCACGCCCGGTGGTGGCTTTTAGCCAGTTGCAGTAAGCCACGGCTTCATACCAGCTTACCCCCACCACGGGCTGGTTGGCCTGATTGTAGCGCGGAGTGTCACTGTAGCGCGGTTCCGTCCAGCCCTGTTTTTCTCTTTGCGCCCAGCCTGCTTTGGTCCAGTAAGCCTCATTTTCATACCCACCATCCGCTACAAACCGGGCAAACTGTGCGTTTGTCACCGGATATTTGCCCATCTTGTAAGCGGGCAGGGTCACCTCATGCTGCGGCGTTTCATTATCAGACGCATCTTTATCTTTCGCCTTATCGCTGCCCATTAAGAACGGCCCGGCAGGTACTTCCACCATCTCCGGCACGTCACGAGCCACGTCCGAGCGCGGATCACCCAGCGTGCCCAGCACCATCCCGGCAATGGCTCGTTCCGTCGGCGGCAGCCGTTTGTCTGTCAGGCAAACCAGTAGTCCGGCTACAATTTGCCGCAGCGTTTCCTGGTTGCGCTCTTTCAGGGGTGCGTCTGGCTCAATTGTTTCCACCAGCGCCTGCCCGGCCAGGTGCGCTCCCCACAAATCTTCGTCCTCCAGCCGTCCTTCTACCGGCGCACGTGGGCACAGGGCTTCCACCAAATACCAAACCTGGTTGCGGCCGGCCTGGGTTCCCGCCAGCAGCAGCACCTCGCGCCATTTGTTTGGTTCATGCCGCGCCAGCTTTGCCAGCGACTCCGGGTAAGCCGGGTCCTGCTGCACAAAGTAACAGGCGGCCAAATATTCCTGAAAGGTGCGGTGAGGAAAGGTGTAAACGCCCTCAGCACGCTCCGCCAGCAGGCCGGCCCGGTCACGCAAATAATTTTCCAACTGGATAAAGCGGGCGTCCGGGTTCTGGTTCAGCGCCAGCAACCCATCCATTAGCTTTTGTTTGGGCACGTCGGCGGTACGCGTCTGGTCTGTTTGTTCGCGGTGGGCTTCATAGGCCAGATGGTTGAGCAGTTCGCGCACCTTGCTGCGGTCTGTTTTTAGCCACTCCACCAGGCTGGGCTGCATGTCGCGCTCTTTTTGTCCGTCCCACACCCGCTGCCGCCGCTCCCAGCGGTTCAGCAGCAAATCAACGGTTTCTTCATACAGCTTTTGCCGGTCTTCGGGTAGTTCGCCCATGCGCCAGGCGTGTAGGCTGGCCATCAGCGTCAGCAGCAGCGGCCTTTCGGCCAGTTCGTACAGGCGGGGCTGGTTAAAGACGGCGTGCTTCAGGGCATCGGCGCGCGATTGGGCCAGTCCCGGTTCCATCTCCCGCCGCCAGGCCGTGTAGGCATACCAGCTGTCGACAAAGCGGTGAATTTGCCCGGCGCTAAAGGGCAGCAGCAGCCCATCTTTAAAGCCATCCAGCTCCCAATCTTGCTTTTGGTAGGCGTAGGTGCGGCTGGTGACTACGATACGGCTGTTGCGGTATTTGTAGGCAAAGGCGTCAACCACCTGCTTGATTTGAGCGCGCCGTTTGTCGGCCTCCGGCACCTCGTCCAGGCCGTCCAGCAGCAAAATGGCCTGTCCGACCATGAACTGTTCTTGCAAGTAGGGAACGCAAAGTTCCAGGTTTGCCGCCGCCAGCTCTGCCTCAACAAAATCCCATAAATCATTCACATTGGCCTGCTTGTCTGGCGAGGGCAGCCCACGGGCGGCAAAGTCACGCAAGATGACGCGCAGCGGCAGCAGCACGCCGTGATCCCACGGCTGGCGCTCCTCCTCATCTTTCCCTTCGTTATCCGGCAGCGGTGCAGTCAGCAACTGAATACCCCGTTCTGTTTCGCCCAGCCCTTCAAAAGCCAGGCACATGGCCACAAAGTTAACGAAGGTGCTTTTGCCGCCGCCAGGGTCACCCAACAGCACCAGCCGGTTGTGTTGGTTAAGTTGTGCCACAGCAGAGAGATGCTTTTCGCCTCGACCAAACAGCTCCATCTGCTGCGGCTTTGCTGCCTCGGCGTCGGCGGTGAGCAGCGCGGTATAAACGCGGTCCAGGTGCAGGCGGCCTTCCTGCTCGTCGCGCGTGGCTTCCGGGTCTACGCCCAGCAAGGAAAGTTCGCTCACCTGGGTGCGCACCCAGTTCAGGTAATCGAGGCGCAGCTCATCCGGCGGCACTATTTTAGCAGGTGGTGATGTAGGCGCAGGCGTCTCAATTTTTTTAAGTTCGCGCTCGTGAATGCGCTCGTCTTTGCGGTCTTCATATTCAAGCTCAGTTTTGCGCAGTTCGTGAGCCAGTTCGTCCTTTTTCTGGAGGCGCTGCTGGTATTCCCAAATGAGGTAAAAAAACAAAACACCTATGGAGAGAAGGTAAACGAGTAGAACAAAATCATCAGGCACCACTGCGTTTCCCAAGACAGCAAAGAGGAACAAGGCAAAAAAGACGATGCCAAACCGCAGCGGGGGCGGCATATCTTTGACGTTTTCAACCGTTTTGCTGAGAAAGTCCTGATTTTCCGGGGGCGACTGCGTCATATTTCTCTCCTGTTTGGCTGGTTGGCAGAAGTATAAATGATTTGCGATGATTTTGCAGGAGAAAAGAAAAACGGCTGCTTCCGGTGGGAAACGGCCGTCTCTGATACATTCAATATTCTGTCCTAGCTACCGTACCCGCAGCCTGCCATTCTGATAAACACAAAAGTGACCCTGAATTTTATCTGCATATTGTGTCAAAAGCGTATGCAAAACGGCCGCTTTTTCATGTCCAGTTGCATCTTCCATGCGAAACAGAACAATTCCAACGTGAGACAACCCTTCTCGGTAAACAAGCTCGCCAAAATCTTTATCCATCGTGATCACAACGAATTGTTCCTCTACAGCCAATTGCAAAATATCACGATCCTTCATTCGTGGATCAAGATCACGCACTGACGTCACATCATAGCCATCACGAATTAATTGCGCTTCCGCAATTTTGCCGACTCCCACATCCACCAAAAATTTCAAAACGGCACTCAATCAGAAACAGCAAAGACGGTAATCTCTTCTACCAGTTCAGCAGCATATAACAACACCGCCTGAATATCTTCGGGCGTAAGTTCAGGGTAATCTTCAAGCAATTGTGGCACAGTCACACCAGCAGCCAATGCTTTCAATAGCTGCTCCACCGTAATCCGCATTCCGCGTACCGTAGGTTTACCTACCATCACATCGGAACTAACTGTAATTCGTTCTAGCAAAGCTTGTTTATTCATCTCTCATCCACCACTTTCATTTTTCCAAAAGTATAAGCGATTTTACCTTAACTGCGAAAGGCCCATGGTTTATCAGCTTGCTCTCACCCGCCATCGCCGCACCACAATCCACAAAACCATACTTAAAGCCACCAACAGGGAAACCAGCGTGGCCCAGGCCAGCGGCAGCTGTACACTGCCTAGCGACACAACACGGCTGTCCAACCGTACCGTTTCCAGCAGCGTACGGCCGATTGCATACATGATGAGGTAAACGGCCGTCATCTCCCCATCCAGCAAGCGCACCCGCGCACGCCGCCGCCACAGCAACATCAGCAGGCCAAAGGTGAGGAAGTTCCAGAGCGATTCGTACAAAAAGGCAGGATGAAAGTAGCTGAAGTCGGCAAACGATTGCAATCGGTGCACCGGATCAATGTAGATGGCCCAGGGGACGTCGGTGGGACGGCCGTACAACTCTTGGTTCATGAAGTTGCCCCAGCGACCAAACGCCTGCCCCAGGGCCACGCCCACGGCAGCCATGTCGGCCCAGGGCAGCAGCGGCAGCCGATTGCGCCAGGTAAAGTAAAATAAGCCAAGCGCCCCACCGGCCAGGCCACCATAAATGCCCAGCCCGCCGTTGCGCAAATTAAACAGCAGTTGAGGATTTTGGAAGTAATCGCGGGCCGACTCGATGCCCAATGCCGCCATGCTGGGTGACGGTGTAAACACGTGGTACAGGCGCGCCCCAATCAGCCCCAAAATCAGGCAGATAATGATGCCGTTCCAGACAAAATCGGGATTCCAGACGCGCCAGGGGGCCTCTTCCAGCCAGACGGGATCAACGTTTGGCAGCTCAGCCAAAGCGGTTTTAAGCTCATCTCGCTCTTCGTCTTTAAGCCGCAGATTGCGCGGGTCGCTGCCCCACAGCAGCAGGAGTTCGCCCACGGTTGGCACACCCTGTTTGCTAAGCTTGGTTTGGATGGATTCAGGGAGGGAAACGGCCGTTACCGGCATCGTCATCAATTCATCTGGCACAACAGCCAAAAAAGCACGCCGCCATCGTTCCCAGGCCAGCCGGGACACCACAAACGCCCCCAGGCTAATACCGCCAACAATCAAAATGCCGTACCAATACACGGGCAGGCCCAGCAGCGAAAATGCTTCTGGACTGGGCATCTCGTTGGTCCACAAATGATAGCCAAACAGCACGGCCAGGGCCGCCGCCCACACCACGATAATAACCCAGTACAGCTCAATTTTGGGACGACGCACCGGCTTCAGTTCAGCATCGATTGCCTTACTCATGGCTGGCCCGTGCCTCTTCTGTGGGATGGTATGCTTGCAGCCAGACGTGGTACATGCGCTGCCCTACGGTGATGTAGGTAGCCGCTGCTAAAATAATCAAAGCCACATCGGGCAAATTAAAAAGCAGCAGACCAATCATCACAAAATAGCGCTCTACGCGGCTGGCGATGCCCACTTTGCAGTCGTATCCTAGCGCTTCTGCCCTGGCACGCGCATAGCTCACCATGATTGAGCCGGTAATGGCCAGATAGGCCACGCCCAGCATCACGGCATTTTCCTGGCGCATGTAAAACAAAATAAAACCGCCAAACAGAATAATCTCTGCCAGACGGTCCAGCGTGGAGTCCAGAAAGGCGCCAAAGCCCCCTTGTTTGCGGCCCAATTTACGGGCCAGCGCCCCATCAAACGCATCCAACGGGGCAATAAAGAATATCGCCACCGCGGCCCAGGTCATGTGTCCCCCAGCAATCAGCCAGGCGAATAAGAAATGGGCCAGCATGCCAACAACAGTCAGCCCATCGGGTGAAAAGCGGTAGCGCGCCAAATACGTGACAACGGGGTCAATAATGAATTTGGTATTCGCCCGCATAAAATCAGTTAATGTTTTTCGTTCTTTTATTGTAGGAACAGTTTTGGTATCCATAGATGCTCACATCGTCCTTATGCTTCGGACGTTTTTTATATTGTATTTAACAGCAAGCGGATGCTATCTAAACTGTAGATTACTGTCAAGCAAAGCAACTATGCCCTGCATCTACCAACCGTCCAGGCGAAAACCCAGCCAGGGCACCTGCATTTCGGCGTGGCTCATGCCACCATGCCGTCCAATCATCTTGTGTGCCTTGGGCCGCTCAGCTTCGCTAAACAGCGCATGCCCCCCGCGCATGATTACCACAACATCGCCCAGGCGGTCGACAACGTTGGCCGCAAATGGTTGTGGCCCGAACAAACCTGCCTGTAATGCGCTTTGGGTGGATACGGCCGTCATCGCCTCACCTAAATTTGTATTGATGTAATCAATGGCAGATTGATGGCAGCCATGCTTGGTGTACAGATAGAGGACCCTTGGCTCGCCAGTGGGCCGCATAAACAACATCTGCTCTAATTGCGGGTGCTGGGACAGGAAGATTTGCTGGGAAACCGGCGTCAACGCCTGCCCATGATCGGCCACAATGAAGAAGGCGGTATCTTGCCGCGCGACGTCAGTTAGGACATCCAGAAATTCAGCTTGCAGCAGGTAAAAGATGGCGCGAACCTCGGCGGAAACGGCCGTTCCCTGCCACGTATGATAATGGCTCAGCGAATCAATTGTGGGCCAATAAGCGTTGATAAACAGTTGTTCTCCGGCACGCTTTTCCAGCAGTTCCCGCATTTGCACCAGCATATCAGCAAAAGTAATTGCCCCCAACGATTCAGCTACCCCCCGTCCATGCATCTGGCTCAAAACTGAATCAACAATCTCGTACCCTTTAAAGGCAAATGTGGGAATCTTGTTTGCGGCAAGCTGTTCCCCCACGCCCGGATGCTGCAAAAAGGTTTTGGGATCAAGTCCCGCATCCACCAGGGCGTCCCGCGCCTTGAAAAACAGCGGTGAAAAGTCAAGCATTCCGGCGGAAACAGCAAATTCAGGGAAGAACATGCGCAGCCCCACCAGCCCATGCTGCGCCGGGGCAGAACCGGTCCACAAGCTGCTAAGCGCAGCCACCGTGGTAGAAGGAAAAATAGAGGTAAGCTGGCCGGTGATAGTGGCTTTGTGGGCAACGGCCGTTACCAAATCCTGCCGTTCCTGAAACAAATTCCAGCCAAACCCGTCCAGCGTCAACAGTACCACCCGCTTCACCTTGCCTAATGGCTGCCATAACGACTCTGGCAATGCAGGCAGCCCCCGCAGCCGCACCCCCAGCAGCTGGGCAACCGTCGCCGGCACATTGGCAATAGACCCATCGGCATAATTGGGCAGGCAAAATTCTTCTGGGACAGGCAAATTTAACTTTTTGGCATCGATTACGTTCATCAAATCACTCTTTTACCTTTCAGATTTGCTATAATTTTAGGCAGCAAAACCATTTTGTACAGAAACCGTCAAATGCTCACAAATAAGGAGTTTCACGATGCGTTACGAAATAAATGGCACCACACTACAAACCCTGGATATTTTTCTAGACGGCGGCGAATCCATCTTTACCGAATCTGGTGGTATGGCTTGGATGAAGGGCGACATCGAGATGTCCACCAACACACGCGGTGGCCTGCTCAAAGGATTGGCCCGCAGCCTCTCCGGCGAATCCCTCTTCCTCACTACCTACACCTGCAAAGGGAGCCAAAGCATGGTCACCTTTACTCCGGAGGCACCAGGTTCCATCATGCCGGTGGCGCTGGGCAGCGGCGAAAGCCGCATTTGTCAAAAAGACGCCTTCATGGTCGCCGAAGATTCCGTCTCACTGGAAATGCACTTCCGGCGTAAGCTGGGCAGCGGACTGTTCGGCGGTGAAGGGTTCATTTTGCAAAAAATTACCGGACCTGGCATGGCCTGGGTAGAAATTGCTGGTGAAGTGCGTGAATATTCTCTTCAGGCAGGCGAAACGATGCAGGTTGACCCCGGCCATATTGCCATGTATGAGCCATCGGTCAACTACGACATTCAGCGTGTTAAGGGTGTTAAGAATATCCTGTTTGGGGGCGAAGGGCTATTCCTGGCCTCGCTTACCGGTCCGGGCCGCATCTGGCTGCAAAGTTTGCCGCTGTCCAATCTCGCTTCCAAGTTGATGCAGTACATGCCCATCAAAACAAGCTGATGTTTTCTCAAGAAAAAAAGCCAGGGAAATCCCTGGCTTTTTTTTCGGCATATTGTGTTACGGCCGTTACTCAATTCTCAACGACCAATTTCTCTCAGGCAGCCACAAACACTGCTGCACGCTTCTCACACCTTAACGAGGGTGCTTAGCTTATTTCTGCAAAGATTCGCGCATAGCCGTCATACGAGAGGCAACGCTGCTGTCTACAACTTTGTCACCCACGCGTACAATCAAGCCACCCAAAATGCTAGGATTCACCTTAAAGGTAATTTGATCCAAATTCAGCGCCTTCTTCACCTCTGCCTGCTCAGCATCCGTTAACGGTACAGCGCTGGTGACTTCACCAGACGTACCGGTCAACTTCGCCGCATCGGCCGGAACCTTGGCAAAGAAGTCAGCAATAATGGCACGCTGGCGACTCTCATCTAGAGATTCACCAACCAGCTTGTTGGCTGCGGCAATAGCAATTGCCGCGATCTGCCCACGGGCACCAGCCATGATGTTGTTACGTTCTTCTTCAGCCTCTTCACGGGCTGAGGCAACGATTGCTTCCGCTTCCTGCTTGGCCTGTGCCTGAATGCTGTTAGCCGTTTCTTCAGCCTGAGCCGTGGCGTCAATGCGCAGTTGTGCTGCTTCGGCCCGTGCTGCATCCATGATCTTTTTAGCTTCGGCATCGGCATTGTCGCGGGCGATGGCCGCCTGCCGGGCGTCTTCTAAACCTTTGGCAATCTTCGTTTTCCGCTCTTCCAGATTGTTGATGATTGGGTTATATAAATAACCACGTAAAACCATAAACAAAATGATGAAGAGAAGCATCTGCATCAAGATGTAGCCTAAATTAATACCTAATGCGTCCATTTATATTCTCTCCTAATCCATCCTTGTTTACGTAACAGGCAATGAATCTTCCAAATTATTAAGCAACAAAGATCAGAATCAGGGCGACAACCAGAGCATAGATAGCTACAGCTTCTGCCAGAGCCACACCCAAAATCATATTACCTGTAATTGTACCGGCAGCATCTGGGTTACGAGCAATACCCTGTACGGCACCACCCACAACAATACCTACACCAGCACCGGCACCAATAGCACCTGTCATGGCCAAACCTGCACCAAGAAGTTTCAGACCTTCAGCAATTGCTTCAGCGGCTGCTAAATCCATGATTTATATCCTCCAAACGTGTTTGTGTTTTTTACTTTAATGAAAAGGCTAAAAAGCCGTTGTTTATAAAATTAGTTTTCCAGTCCTAAGAGTTTGCCCTTAGTGCTCTTCACCATGATGCGATTCAGTAGCACCCTTCATAAAGGTTAAGGTTAACAGGGCAAACACCACAGCTTGCAACAAACCAATGCCAAATTCAAGATGGTAGAAAAGCAGGTTTGCCGCAGGAACCAGTGAAGCAATTACGAAGAGCAAAACCATTCCCGCAAAAATATTACCCAAAAGCCGGAAAGCAAACGATACAATTTTGAAGATTTCCGAAACAAATTCCAGAAGACCTACACCCGTATCCATCACAGCTAATGGTGACCGGGCAATTTCGTCAGCCTTCCAGGTAAAGAATTTTGTCCAATAGCTCCACCCTTGCGCGCGCATCCCATAATACTGCGTCATAATAACGGAGATAATCGCAATCGCAATCGTAAAGTTCAAATCAGTCGCCGCCGGGCGCAAATAGGGCACAATTGTCCAGTCAGCAGCTTCAGGATTTAAACCAGTGGGCGCATGATGTATCTCTGGGCCAAGTTCGGCATCGGAAACGGCATTTGTCTGGGGATTTAGCAGAAATACCCCACTGCGCAATCCCTGGCTATTTTCTTCTAGGGCCGCCTCTTCGAGTTGCTCTGCTTCTTCGCCCTCAATATGGTGGCCGGTTTCAAGTTCGGCCTGATGGAGTGCAATTTCACCACTTGTTTCCCACTTGCCTACTGAATCAAATCCGGGCAGCAGCGCCATCCAGTTGGCTATGACAATCCACAAAATGAAGGTCATGAAGAACGGAAAGAACTGCTTTGTCCATTTTCCGGCAAACCCTTCAACATAATTGTAGGCCAACTCAATGATCATCTCAAAGAAATTGTAAAAGCCGATTGGCACTTCATCTGCTGTACGCGAGCGCGCTCTAAGGCTAAAGGTAATGATCAAAATCACTACGAATGCCAACAAGGCAGCGAGAAAGGTGTTTGTAAACCCAAACCCAAACGCCAAAGACCCTTTCAATGGAGAGCCTTCTGCCCAGCGATATATCGTTTCACCCGGAAGCTGAATAAAGGGCCGCAGCGGCATTAGGAAGACTTGAAGTAGTATCAATCCCAATACACATAGATAAATTATGTATCTTTTTTTCATGCTTCTGACTTATCCTCCGTAGAAGGTGTACTCGTTAATTGACGCTGTGCACGTACAGCAACCCGCATTGTCACATAAATGACAAGGGGAAAGCTGCCCAATAAAAAAAGCACTGTAAATATTTGAGTACCCAGGAATTCGTTAAGTAACAAGCCAGCGCCCAAGGCAAGACCAATAATGAGGACAGAGACACAACCAACTTGACTCACGACAAGTGCCACAGTGGTTGGCACGTTTGTTTGTTGATTATCTTGTTTCAAAATGCCTCATTCATGAGCGCGAGTTTGCGCATTATATCACAATTAAAACGTCAAGCAATGGAAAATTTGCTGTTTTCCAGGCTTAACCACCAATGCCAACAAGGGAAAAGAAGGCAACGGCCGCTTCACGTGTCCACTCAAAAGCTGGTCCAGCATTTACACCCAGGTAAATGATCGCCAGAGTAGACAAACCAAGCCCCACCCAGGCACCACGGGACACAGGAATCGCTACCTCTTCCTGATCTGAGTCATACAAATACATATATTTGATAACGCCCAAATAGTAGTACAGGGCCACAAACGCATTCAAAATACCAATCAGCGCCAGCCACCAATAACCGGCATCAACGGCCGCTTTAAAGATAAAGAACTTACCCAAAAAGCCCGCTGTGGGGGGAATGCCGCCCAAAGACAGCAGGGCAAACAACATCACCAATGCCAGGAATGGCGAGCGCTTGTTCAAGCCGTAGAAATCTTCCATCTGCTCCGATTTAGACACATTGCTAATGACAATGATGACACCAAAGGCAGCCACGTTGGTGAAGACATACATCAGCAGGTAGAACATCGTGGCACCGGAGCCGTCCGGTGTTAATGTTACCAGGCCGATCATGGCGTAGCCAGCCTGGGCTACACTGGAGTAAGCCAACATACGCTTGATATTGCGCTGGTAAATGGCGGCAAAGTTACCAATCGTCATGGTGATGATGCACATCGAAACCAGCATGGGCCACCAGGCAGTTCCCTGCCCCGGCTGCCCCAGGTTGCCCGGCGTGAAGTTCAACATACCAGAAGTGAAAACACGCATGAAAACGGCAAACCCGGCCGCTTTGGAAGCGGTTGAAACAAACGCCGTAAACGGCGTAGGGCTGCCTTCGTACACGTCCGGCGTCCAAAAGTGGAAAGGAACGGCCGAAATCTTAAAGCCAAAACCCACAATGATCATCGCCGCCGCAATCAGCAAAATGGCATTGATATTTTGCACGTCGGTCAACAAAGCGGCATTACCCACTGCGTCCGCCGCTGACGGCACCTGAACAACCATGCTGCCAATAATGTACAGATTGGTTTGTCCCGTTAGGCCGTAAATCAGGCTCATACCGTAAAGCATAAGCCCCGTGGCAAAGGCGCCATAGACAAAATATTTCATCCCAGCTTCCGGCGACCGATCCTCATTTTTAAGGAAGCCCGCCAACACGTAGGAAGAAATACTGGCCATTTCAAGACCAATGTACAGCATGATCAGGTCTGCCGAAGCAGCCATCAAGCTAAAGCCCATCGTGGCCAAAATTAGCAGCGCATAATACTCAATTTGTTGCAGCCGTTTCACATCAAGTGAAATCAGGCTGGTGGTCATCAATGCCGCCAGGAAAATAACGCGGAATACCAGCGTAATCAGATCATGCCGAATCATGCCGCCCCAAATGAGGGATTGGCTCAAATCTCGACTCAGTTCACCATCCGGCTCACCAGCAAAGAACCATAAGCCCAATGTCACAAGCAAAATGACAAGGGCGCCCCAGCCGGTCATCAAGCCGACGCTGCGCTGTTTATCAGAGGGCAGCGCACGACTGTAAACCTGAATGGCGATGAGCAAAATGGCCAGAGCAATTTCTGGCGCCAGGGCCAGATACCAGGAAAGTGTTGGTTCTATGCTCACTTATGCACCTCCCAACCAATGCAGCAGGTTTTGGGCTCCAACCTGTACAGTGTCAATAATCGTAAAGGCTTGCTGCGCTTCTTGTAGGCGGGCTACCACCGGCTGTACGCCAGATTCCACCATGGGGACGATGATTTGCGGATAAACGCCGATAATAATTAACACGACGACAAATCCTACCAAAACCAGCTTGTCGATGGCTAAAATAGGCCGCATGTCGTGCCACCGTTCACCCTCGTAGTCGCCAAAGAATACTTTGCCCACAGCGCGCAGGATGTATGCGGCCGTAATCACAATGGCCAGCGCCGAGAGAATGGCAATCCAACGATAGTAATTCGCCGGATTCAACGCAAACGCTGTCCCGGTCAGACTTAAGCCATTGCCTTGCCACACGCCCAGGAAGATGGGGAATTCAGCCACAAAGCCCGAAAGCCCCGGCATACCCATCGAGACTAAACCGCCGACAATAAAGGCGACGGCCGCCCAGGGCAGCACCTTGCTCATGCCGCTAAGATCATCCATGTTACGCGTGTGTGCCCGATCGTAAACCATGCCCACCACAGAAAAGAAGAGGGCAGTCATCACACCGTGGCTCACCATCTGCACGCCGGCACCGATGTAACCATTCATGTTTAAGGTGGCAAAACCCATCGCCACCAGCCCCATGTGACTGACGCTGGAGTAGCCAATGAGATATTTCATATCCCGCTGGCGCATGGCGATGAACGAACCGTAAAGGACGTTAATCAAGGTCAGTAAAATGATAAAGGGCATCCAATAAACGGTGCCTTCGGGCAAAATCTGGATACCGACGCGCATGGAGGCGTAAGCGCCCAGCTTCATCAATACCCCGGCGTGAATCATGGAAACGGCCGTTGGCGCCGCCACGTGCCCATCAGGAGACCAGTTGTGAAAGGGGAATGTACCCGCTAGCACGGCAAAACCAAGGAACAGCGGCAGGAACCAGGCAATCTGCAAGCCGATGGCAAAATTAGCCTCGGCCCAAACGCGCAGGTCAAAGGTCGGTTCCGGAAGTTGGAAGTAAAGCACCAGGTAGGCGATAAAGGAGATGAAGCTGCCAATAAGCAAATAGAGTGTCAGCTTCATCGCCGCGTATTCCCGCGTCTGCTTCCAACCCCAGATGACAATCATGACATACATGGGCAGTACGGCCAGCTCGTAGAAAAAGAAGAGCAAGAAGGCATCGACCGCCACAAACACGCCCTGCACCCCGGCCACCAGCAGCATGAAAAAGGCAAAAAATTCTCGCGGCCGGTCTTCGATGCTCCAGGAAATGAGCGTTCCGCCCAGCCCCACAATCGCCGTCAGGAAAACCAGCGTGGCGCTGAGGCCATCTACCCCCAGCAGGTAGTTGATGCCGATGCTGGGAATCCAGGCATGCTCCTCCGTAAATTGTAGCGTGTTGGCCCAGGGGGTTCCCGCTACCGGCAGGTTGGCATTGTAGGAAAAGTAGACATAGGCCGACAATATCAGGCCGATAATCATGGCCGCCAGCGCCAACATGCGCGCATTCTCCCCCCGCTCTTTGGGCAGCAGAAGAATAATGATGGCGGCCGCTATCGGCGACAGCGTAATGATTGATAAAAAGGGAAATTCCATAAATTCTCTTCCCGCTTCGTGAGATTAGAGATTGGAGACTGGAGATTGAAAGCAATCAAGTTTCCCTTCTCCACTCTCCCCTTCCTTAAAAAAGTTTTGTAATCGTATCGTTGATAAAGACCAAAATCCACTGCGGCCAGATGCCCAGGCTGAGCATCAGGGCCATCAGCGGCCAAATCACCAGATGTTCGCGCAGGGTCATGTCCGGCAGCTTGGCCCATTCTGGTTTAATGGGACCATGCAGCGTTTCACCGATGCCTTTCAGAATATAGGCACCGGTCATGAGCAAGCCCAGCATGGAGATGGCCAGCTGCAATGTAAAGATGTTCCAACTGCCGCGAACAATCATGAATTCGCTGACAAAGCCATTGAGGCCGGGCAAGCCCAGCGAGGCCATGCTGGTGAAAATGAGAATGGTGCCAAACACGGGCATGATGGCCCAAATGCCGCCAAACTGCTTGAGATCGCGCGTGTGTGCCCGGTCGTAGATGACACCGACCAAGAAGAACATGCCCGCGGCGGAGAGGCCGTGGTTTACCATTTGGAAGACGGCGCCACTGGTGGCCATAATGGCGTCGGTGGAAGTGCCTAAATCGGCAAAGGAACGGCCGTACGCAAACGCCATCACCGCAATGCCCAGCACCACAAAGCCCATATGGTTAATGGAAGAATAAGCCACCAATCGCTTGAAGTCCCATTGGCCAAACGCGGCAAACCCACCCAAAACAATGCTGGCCGCGCCGAGCCACGCTAGGATAACGGCCGTTTGGTTAGCCTGCTGCGGGAACAATGGAATCACCAGCCGGATAAAGCCATAAGCACCCAACTTCAACAACACACCGGCCAAAATCATCGAACCGGCTGTGGGTGCCTGCGTATGCGCATCCGGCAGCCAGGTATGGAACGGCCAAATCGGCACCTTGATAGCAAAAGCAATGAAGAATGCCCAGTAAGCAATCGACTTCACCAGCTCTACATCCAGGCCGGTGCCAGCCAGCGTGCCGCTGGTGGTGTTTACCCACGTATCCATTAACGTGGGAATATCAAACGTGCCCATCGAGAGGCCAATGACCTGGATCGAAAGCAGCAAACCCAAACTACCGGCCATCGTATAAATGAAGAACTTAAACGATGCGTAATCCCGATCTTTGCCACCCCACAGCTTGATGAGGAAGTACATCGGCACCAGACCAAACTCCCAGAAAACAAAGAAGATCATCAGGTCCAGCGAGGCAAATAAGCCCAGCATGGCGGTTTCCATGATGAGAAACAGCACCATGTACATCCGTACCTTCTCTTCGATGCTAAAGGAAGCCAAAATCGCCAACGGGGTCAGAATGACCGTCAATAAGAACATTGGCAGGCTGATGCCATCAATGCCAACGTGGTAGCTGGCACCAATTGCCGGGAACCACTCAGCTAACACTTCAAACTGGATATCGGCGGCAACCCGATCATAATTAAACCACATGATGAGCACCAACACGATAGGCACCAGGCTCAGCACAAAGGCCAGGCGGCGAATCAGGTTCTTTTCATCCTCGGGCAGCAGAAAAATGAGTAACGCTGCCAGGACTGGAAAGAAAATGATTAAATTCAGCAAGTTATCTTGAATAAAATCCATGTGAAATACCTAATTTTAGACGGTTGTTGGCTCCGATTTATTGGAACCAGCTCATGATTTGTTCCGACCAGCCAAAGTTGATCAAGAAGATAATCATAAAGGCTAGCGCAGCGGCAATGAGACCGGAAACCAGCACGTACTCCTGCACTTTACCGGTTTGCAGCTGCCGTACTTCTTTTGTCATGGCCAGGAATTGATCTTTTACCCAATCAACACCACCGCTCACGACTGTAAGCTCAAAGCGCCGCGCATATTCCCCGATGCCGTAGAAGACGCGGGCCACCAGGTGCAATATGCCGTCGATGATCCCTTTATCCATCACCTCAAACACAATCACTTCTGAGAAATAAACGGTGGGGCGGATAAAGACAAGGTGGTACAGCTCGTCCCAATACCATTTGTTTTGCAAGAAGCTGTGCAAGGGACCAAGCGGCCGTATCAATGGGTCTTGTTGCTCTTTTTCTAGAGGTTTACGGCCGTATATCAAATAACCCACCAAAAGGCCACCCAACGCCACCACTACCGAAGTAATCAGCGGTACCCAGCTCCAGGGTAGCGTTTCGATTTTGTGCGCCACCAAGTGCAACTCATACAGTTCGGCGATGGGTTCCTCAATGGTGGCCCCCACAAAATGATGATACAGGTTTACAAACACAGACCCGTTTTCCGTCCCCAGGAAATTGTCCGGAATACCCACCCAGCCGGCGGCAACGGCAAAAATAGAAAGGATAACCAGGGGAAAAGTCATAAAACCGTTGCTCTCATGGGCA
The DNA here is from genome assembly GCA_002699125.1 of Anaerolineaceae bacterium. Classification (GTDB taxonomy): domain Bacteria; phylum Chloroflexota; class Anaerolineae; order Promineifilales; family Promineifilaceae; genus Leptofilum. The sequence goes on along the minus strand of PABI01000002.1, from coordinate 44,985 downwards.
TGTTCCGCCAGCGGCGTGCGCGGCTTGCCCAGGAACGTCATGCTTAGCTGCCGCATGGTGTAGAAAGCGGTCAAAAACGCGGCCAACGCCAGCATTACAAAAACGATCAGGCCCAGAACCTTGGCGTCATTGGTCCACACAAACCAGGCGTCGGCAAAAATTTCGTCCTTAGACCAGAAACCGGCGGTTACAAGGGGCAAGCCGGACAGAGACATACCGCCAATCACAAACGTCCAGAAGGTAATGGGCATTTTATGACGCAGGCCACCCATGTAACGCATATCCTGCGGGTCCGTGTGGTGGTCATGCACGTGCTCGGCACCATGCTCCATGCCGTGAATTACGGAACCGGAAGCGAGGAAGAGCAGCGCCTTGAAGAATGCGTGGGTAATCAAATGAAACGCAGCGGCAATGTAAGCCCCAAGGCCAACGGCCGCTACCATAAACCCCAGCTGTGAAATCGTCGAGTAAGCCAGCACGCCCTTTACATCGTTTTGGGCCACGGCAATGGTGGCCGCCATCAGCGCCGTAAACGCGCCAATCCCGGCAATCACCCAGCCGGCGCCGGTGCCTTCAATGGCTACTGAAATCAACGGGAAAATGCGCACAATCAGGTAAACACCGGCAGAAACCATTGCGGCCGCATGGATGGTGGCGCTGACGGGGGTGGGACCTTCCATAGCATCTGGCAGCCAGGTATGCAGCGGCCACTGAGCCGATTTGCCCACCGTACCGGTGAAAATGAGCAGGGCCATCACGCCCAGCATCCCCACGCCAATCTCCGCGTAAGCATGTTCCAGGCTGCCGGCGCTTAACGCCTCGCTAAAATTCAGCGTGCCAAAAACGCTGTAAAAATAAACAATCCCCAGCAGCATGACCACATCGGCCACGCGGGTGGTCATAAACGCTTTAATACCTGCCTTTCGCGGTGAAATGTGGGGAATATCGCCCGGTTCCAAATGATATTCACGAGAGTACCAGAAGCCAATCAAGGAGTAGGAGCAGAACCCCATAATTTCCCAACCGATGAAAAGCAGCAGCAGGTTGTCTGACACCACCAACAGCAGCATCGCCCCGGCAAATAGGCTCATCAAGGCGAAGAAGCGAGAGATCAACGGTTCCTCTTTGCCATGATTGGGAGAGCCGAGCACGGTACCCCGTGGCTTGCCGTAATTGTGGTAGCCCACGCTGTAGATGAAGATCATCGTAACAGCAACGGAAACCATTATGAGCATAACGGCCGTAAACGGATCAACCGCGACGCCTATTTTCAACCAGGTATTGTTGGCAAAATCACCAATTGGCAACCAATCAATGCTGCTGGCCACCTGCACAGGATGCTCAATCAGCTCTTCTGGATGGCTAACATCGTGACTGAGGAATGTGCCAAACAAATCAAAGGCAACAATCCAGCTCAAAACCAGTGCACCAATGACACCGGCCCAAGCCAACACCCAGCTCAAGGTGCGATTGTTCCTGGTAAACAACACAATCAGGAAAAACACGAGTAGGGGACCAGCCGGAATCAGCCAGGTTAAAGTTTGTAATGTTTCTTGTGACATAAGGCGAAACTCTTCCCGTTGTTTCGGTAAGCGGTAGTCGGTATTCAGTAATCGGAAAATTTAAATAAAACACCGATTACGGTTTACCGTTCACCGATTACCGGCGTTAATTCTTAAGTAAGTCCAGCTCTTCCGCGATAACTGAATCTCGGCGGCGGTAGATAGAAATGATGAGGGCCAGGCCAACGGCCGCTTCGGCCGCCGCCACGGTAAGCACAAAAATAGCCCAGGCCCACCCAATTGGCGGGGCATCTGGGTTGAGCACGGAGCCATAGCGCCAAAACGCCACTAAGTTAATGTTGACCGCATTCAGCATCAGCTCCACCGACATCAAAATAGCCACAGCATTACGCCGCGCCACGACGCCATACAAACCGATACAGAACAAAAGGGCAGCAACGAGGAGGTACCAAGATAAAGGAATCATGCTTCATCCTCCGTAACTTCAGTGGGCCAGGCGATATAAATGGAACCAATCAGCGCCGCCAGCAATAGAACGGAAGCCATAATAAATGGAATCACATAGCCGTCGGCACTCACAAAGGCTTCACCCAAAGCCACGACAGCACCCTGCAAGACGGTATCGGGCACGTCGGGACGGCCGCTTACAGTTTCCACACCCCACCAGCGGGTAATGACGGCGGCGAGAAGGGCAAAGGTGGCAACGGCCGTAAACAACCCCAATCCACTCTGCGAATTAAACGGTGCTTCCCGCGCCTGCATCATCCGCCGCGTCAACATGATGGCAAAGATGATCAAAATCGAAATCGCGCCGATATATACCAACAGCTGCGCTGCCGCCAGAAAACCAGCGTCCAGCAAAATATACAACCCGGCAACGCCAAAAAAAGAAGCCATCATCGCCAGGGCAGCATGGAACAGATTGCGGTTGGTTACCACAATAAGCCCTGTTCCCAATGTCAGTAAACTGACCAAAATAAAAACTACTTGCTCAAGCGTCACAAACCTACTCCTGTGTGTAAAAGCGGGTTGATTATAGAAATTGCAAGAAAATGATTCTTCCGCTTTTACTCAAGTAACCGGCCAAATCACTTCGGCTTTTGTTCCAACTATTTGCTACCGATTACAGAAGTCGTAAAAGATTTCAGTACGAGAAATTTAAGTATCAATGAGCCGGAACCGGATCATGATGGTCATGTACCGGTTCAGCCTCGGCTGCCGCAACCGCAGCCCCCTCATTTTCGGTAATTGCCAAAATAGGGCTGCGTCCATTGTGCTGCTGGCGCTGCCGCCTTGCGGCACGGCGCATCACTTCTAGCCCGGCAAAGCCAATAACAATATTGCTGGCAAAATGAATACCAGCGCGTCCTGCTTCCCCAACGCCAGGCAGATAATCCACAATCAAACGATCCAGCAAAGCAACAGACAGCAGCAGGACCAATGTCAATGGCACCATGAACTTCCAGTTGAAGTTCAACAATTGGTCAATGCGGAAACGCGGCAGCGTACCCCGAATCCACATGAAGAGGAAGAATATCACAGAAGATTTTAGTAATAAGAAGAGCAAACCAAGCCCGCGCCCAATGGCAAAGCCATTGGCCAAAACCAAATCTTCCAGTCCGAAGAACTGGTAACCGCCCAGAAACGCTGTGGAGAACAGGCCACACATGAACATGATGGCCATGTATTCACCAGCCATAAACAAGCCAAAAACCATACCGGTATATTCGGTATGAAAACCGGCTACAATTTCAGATTCAGCTTCTAATAAATCAAAGGGAGAGCGACCCGTTTCTGCCAAAGAGGAGACAAAAAAGATGAGGGCCGAAATTGGTGCAAAAACAATGAAGGGAATTGTCTGGGCTTCAACCAGATCAACTGTAGAAAGAGAGCGCGCCAAAATGATGGGCACTAACAAAGAGAGAATCATGGGCACTTCATAACTAACTAACTGAGCCACGGCCCGAAATGCCCCTAACAGCGCATACTTATTGTTTGACCCCCAACCGGCCAGCAAGATAGCCACAACCGAAACAGAGCTAATAGCCAGAACATAAAATAAGCCAACGTTTAGATCAACCCCAATGACACCGGGAGCAAACGGTAAAACGGCAAACAAAAGCGCTGAAGTGATAACAGCCAAAGCGGGAGCCAGGAAGTAAGCAATTTTATCGGCCCCGGCGGGAACAATCATCTCTTTGGTCATCATTTTGACCACATCGGCAACCATTTGCAGCAGGCCATATTTGCCGCCTACCCGGTTGGGACCAATGCGATCCTGCATCCGGGCCAAAACTTTGCGCTCTACCCAGCCAACCACAAAAACAGCCAGCAAGGGAACTGTGGCCACAAGGAGTATGCCAATAATATCCAGCACAACGCTTACCCAGGGCGCATCTCCCCACACGCTGGTCAAATATTCTCCGGCGGTAAAATCAAAAATACTTGATAAAAACTCAAGAAGGTCAAAACTCATTGTTTATTCCCCTTAAACCCATTCCAAAACGCCACGTCCCCAGGCATAGGCCAAGCCATCTGCCAGGAGGATGATGAACAAGATGGCAGCCCCCACAGCGAACAAGCCTAAGCTATCGTAGGCGGCAGCAACGGGAAAAAGAAAGACTGCTTCAATATCAAAAATGACAAACACAAGGGCGTAAATGTAATATTGAACCTTAAACTGGACCCAGGCATCCCCTACAGTTTCTACACCACACTCATAGGTTTGCTGCTTAATCGGGTTTGGTTTTTGTGGGCCAAGAAGTCGGTTTATGATGATTGGTGCGGCCGGGAAAATGGGAGCCAGCAGCACAAACAAGACGATAAATTGCCACTCACTTTGCACAGGTGTCCTTCCTCCACTCGATAAGATGGGAATGTTGTAAAAGCGGGAAAGTTTTGAAAATAAGACAGCTTGATTCGCCCGCTTTTACTCAAGTAATCGGCCCAAACACTCTTCCTTTTCTGTAAAAGCTTTTCGCCGATTACAGTAAATGGATTCACTTACAGCCGATAATAAAAACCCAACAGAGCAGCATCAGTGAGACATTTGACACCATCTGTGGGTTCCTGTCGAAGTTACGTTTTAATGTTCACAATTTATTTGTGAAATATATCCCATTTACCAACTCTGTTATAACACATGCAGATAACAAGGGCAAAGTTAGCTATCAATTTTGGAACATATTCCACAGCAGTGTCTCAACTCTGGAAACGGGTTCTTTTTCAGGCGAAAAGTATGAGAATAATTCTTTGATTTTCCGTCGCCAAACGGGTGCCTGCTGCACCTAACATTTGCAAACAATTGCAATGGTATAAAATTCTAACAGAAATGAGGCTTGGGGCAACGATTCGCCACAGCACAGCCTGAAAGTAGTACTATTCACGCCTTTTTTGCCTTTATCTTACGGCCGTCTTCAGTTATACTTCCTGCAATTCTGACAAAGAGTAAGAAAAGAAATCTGACCAATTAAGAAAGAAATAACCTATGTTAGACTCCCCAATTGAATCGCAAAAAATTATTGCCGTTGACGATAATGCCTTTACCTTACGCATTGTGCAGCATACGCTGGAACAGGCAGGCTACGAGGTAATGACGGCCGCTTCCGGACAGGATGCGCTTAAGCTTATCAATCGGTATGGTATGCCCCACCTGGCCATTGTGGACCTGCATATGCCCATTATGAGCGGCTTTGAGTTTTGTCACGCTGTCCGGGAATTTAGCGACATGCCGATTATTATGCTTACGGCCGTAAACACAGAAGAAACCATTATTGAAGGGCTGGAGCAGTACGCCGAAGATTACATCGTTAAGCCGTTTAACCCGGAAGAGCTAAAGGCCCGTGTAGGCCGCGTTTTGCGCCGCATGGGCGATTACAGCTACACGCTTGAATCCACCACCCGCATTGATGAACGGCTCATGGTCAACTTTCCTAATCGCGAGGCGTTGGTAGATGGTGACTCCGTGTCGCTGACCCCCACAGAAACAAAACTGCTTTACATTTTGGTCCGCAATGCGGGTCGTATTGTTACCACCGACTTTTTGCTCAACCGCATCTGGCCCATGGAAGAAGCCCAGGAAGATCGGCTGCATGTGCATGTGCACCGGCTGCGGCGCAAAATTGAAGTGAATCCCAACGAACCGACCTACATTGTGGCCGAACGCGGCACGGGCTACCGCTTTACTGCTACTTCCGACTCACCAATGTAAGTTTGCATCCCGCAATCCCGAAATTCTAGTCCAGCAGCTCGGCTGCCAGTTCCGCTGGCAGCGGCATGTTGCTGGCTTCCATTAGCTCAAACAAATGCGCAATGCGCTCGGCTAAAAATTGTTGGAGGAGCAGCGGCTGCTCCAGGGCAATCTCGTTTAGTATGCTTCGAGCTTCTCTAGCCGTCTGCAACAAATGATAGATGCAGTAACTAACAGCGCCACACTGCAACAATATTTGCTGCGCCTCTTCCAGTGCGGCCAATTTATCAATCTGCGGCAGCAGCTCTTCAAACCTGTCTTTATCTGAATGTGCCGCCAGACGGGCATACACAATAGCCAGATTCCCTGTGCCGCGCTGCCAATCAGGTGACACTGGCGTCTGGTATACATCCGCCAGATCGTCGCTGATCTGAATGATTTTGCCAATCAGGCTGCCAAACTGGCGCAATTGAGCGGCAGTGGCCTCGTCAGCTCCGGCGGCCATCGCACCCAAATAGAAGCCCGCGCCGTAATATGGCGTGCTTTTGGCCGCAACCGTCGCCCAATAATGTTCTTCGGTGAGAATCTGCTGCACATCCAAATGTTGCCCATAGGCGGTTTTAAGGTTGAGATGGATAAGTTCAGCCAGCATTTGCTGCTTTACGACCGTATCCCACCCCATCTCTTCAGCCACCTGCTGCACAATGCGGTAAGCAATGGATTGAAACGCCAGCCCAAAATTTGCCGCCTCGCCGGCCCCCAACCGTTGGTACAATCCTTTGGGATCGTCATCCAGGATATCATCTACCAGTACAATACTGATATGGCAGCAGCCAACGGCCGTTACCATTGGCACAACACGCTCTATCGCCCCCCCGACCGCCTGGCAGGCCAGTTCCGGCAGCCGCCAGGAATGCGCGTTCTGCGCATAATGGTGCCACACCTCAATTAACTCAGGCCAGGCAGCAACCTCTGGCTGCTGCAAAAAGTATGTTCCAATTTGAGTATCATCAATCATGCGGCGCTACCTTTTGGACTATAAGGACATTGTGGTAAACACAACCATTAGGATCAATGAAAGGCTTGTTGGCCTGCTATTCAATTTGTCTAAAACCATGTTGAGAAAGTTGTGCTCGATTGTGTGCAGCCGACCTCTGCACACAACCAGGAAAAGAAGGGAAAAAGGAAGGGATTACGGCCGTAACCGTCCCCCCCCCCAACAACAATTAACTACCAGTCCCAATACCAGCCCCAAACCTCTGTCTTACGAAGTTCGGATAAATCTTTGTGGTTGGATACTTTCGTCAATTGGAGCAAGGTGGCCAGCAAGGAATCTTCAGACTTACCAGCTTTTAACAACTCGTTGAACTTTTGGATCGACATAGACTCTTTCATCATCGGTCATATCTCCTGCACACTACTGAGCTATACCATCATCTGCGAGTCGGTCGGTAACTCCAGGTGCCTACGCCTTGTTAAACAATTTCTCCGGCACACGATAGTAAAAGCCTGAATAATGCTCCGTATTATAAAGGAACTGGCTTACAAATACACTGTCCTTTCTTTACAAAAACATTCAATTTGCACCACAATTGCAGCTGTTTTGCAGGTATTTTATAGCTCGATGCCCGCTTTCTCGGCCAAAAGCGCATTTGAAGGTTCCACTAAAATTGTCTTGTCGGGAAAAACAATCGTTGGCACGATTCGTTTGCCATTATTCACCCCCAACACAAACGCCAAAGCCTCGGGGTTTTCCTCAACATCAATATTGACATAAGAAATTCCGTATTCATCCAGCAAATATTTAGCCCGGTAACAGTCGGAGCACCAGCTTGTCGTGTACATGATGATTGGCGCGTCATTGTTTTCTTTGTCGGTCATCTTTGTCTCTCCAGAACGCCATTGAATGTTGGTAACATAAGCAGCAATATAATAGCCGGAATCGGTTTAGCTACCAGCCACATACCCAAAATTTCTGTATAATATGCAGCGTGACTACCAAAAGAACAAATGAACAATGGCTGGCTGAGCTTCGGCCAGAACATCCCCAATACGAAACGGCCGTTGCTGATTTAAGCCAGCTATTAACCAATGGACTCAGGCGCGGTTTACTGGCCCAGGTAAAAACCCCCGCTCCTGAATTTGGCACCCAGGCAGAAGATTTTTCCCAGGAAGCGGTATTAAAAGTACTGGAAAAACTCGACACCTTTGCCGGACGCAGCAAATTTACCACCTGGGCCCACAAGATCGCTATCTCCGTGGCGCTTACCGAGCTGCGGCGCAAACGTTGGCAAGACAGCTCCCTCAACAGCCTGACCGAGACAGACAGCGGCGACTACACCCCCAGCTTTGTGGCTGATGAAGCCCCCACACCGGAAAACAGAACCGCGCGTGCCGAGCTGCTTAAATACGTGCAAAAATTAATTGAAAATGATCTAACTGATCGGCAGCGCACCGCTCTGGTTGATTCAGTTATTCGCGGCAGATCAACCAATCAAATAGCTGAAAAACTAGATATGAAGCCCAATGCCGTTTACAAACTGCTGCACGACGCCCGAGTAAAGCTTAAAAAAACTATGGCCCAGGATGGCTACACACCTACCGACATCCTGCAAGTGTTTGATTAATCAAATCGTCGTTGAGGTAAGAACTACAAGAATTAAACCATCAAAGAAGCGAATCACGATGGAAATAAGGAATCATCTGCTTGAGGCACATTTGTACTGAATTATGACTATTTGGAACCAGATCAAAAACCTATTTAGCCGCTCAAAGCCGGCTGCGCAGGAATCCAGCCGAGGGATGGCCTTGGAAGCGACGCAAACCACACTCACTCAAGATATGATGGTTGAGTTGATGCATCGTCTGGAAATCACAACAGAAAATGCCTACTGCTGCGACGAAGTATTTGCTCTGCTGGATGAATATGTTGAGCTGGTGGCGGACGATGAAGAAGCCAGGCAGCTAATGCCTCTGGTAAAAAATCATCTCGATATGTGTCCAGACTGTCGTGACGAATATGAAGTTTTACTGCACGTTTTAAAAACGGCCGAATCTGAATAAGCAAACAGCCACCATTGCTTGTTTACAAACCCAAACCCAGGCCACCATCCCCAATACGTTATCCCTTTACCAAACCGATAAGGAGCATAAAATGGCAAAAGCAACCTGGAATGGTGTTATCCTCGCCGAAAGCGATCAAACCGAAATGGTTGAAGGCAATCACTACTTCCCGCCACACACAATCAACCGCGAATATTTTAAGGAAAGCAGTCACCAAACCCTCTGCCCCTGGAAAGGAACAGCCAGCTACTACACCATAGAAGTAAACGGCCAAAAAAATGAAAACGCCGCCTGGTATTATCCTGATCCCAAGGCAGCGGCCAGCAATATTAAAGATCACGTGGCGTTTTGGCACGGCGTAAAAGTTGAATCATAGGGGGGAACGATGTTGTTAGCTGGTGATATTGGCGGTACCAAAACAGTATTGGCCCTCTTTTCCACCGCAGTTTCCGATGCCCCATTGCATCCGCTGCACTTACAAACCTTTCCCAGCAACCAATTTTCTTCACTGGAAGCCGTCATTGCTCAATTTTTACAAGACAAAGACGTCGTTATCGAAGCGGCCAGCTTTGGTGTGGCCGGACCGGTGGTAAACGGCCGTTCCCAAATCACCAATTTACCCTGGTTGATCGATTCGACCGCTATTGCCCAAACCCACCACATCCAAAAAGTGATTCTTCTGAACGATCTGGAATCCATTGCTACCGCCGTGCCCCATCTGCAAGCCAACGATCTGGCCACCATCAACGAAGGGCGGGCAGAACTGGGTGGAGCCATTGCCGTCATTGCCCCCGGCACCGGCCTGGGTGAAGCGTTCCTCATCTGGGATGGGCAGCGCTACCAGGCCCATCCTTCCGAAGGCGGCCACGCTTCCTTCTCCCCCACCACCCGGGACGAATGCGCGCTGCTGGCCTTTTTGGAGGAAAAATATAATCACGTCAGCTTTGAACGCGTCTGTTCCGGCAGCGGCATTCCCAACTTGTATGCGTTCTGGCGGCAAGACGGCCGTTACCCGGAACCCGACTGGCTGCGTGAGGAAATAGAACAGGCCCCCGATCCCACCCCGATCATTGTGGAAGCCGGCCTGGCCAAAACAGCCGAAATTTGCACCGCCACCGTGCAAATGTTTGTCGATATTTTGGCGGGGGAAGCCAGCAACATGGCCCTGAAGGTATTGGCCACCGGCGGCGTTTTTCTGGGCGGCGGTATTCCACCCCGCATGCTTAATTTGCTGCAAACCGATCGCTTTATTTCCAACTTTGCCGACAAGGGCCGTTTCACCAAACTGCTGCTAAACATGCCGCTGCAGGTGATCTGTAATCCGCAAACGGCACTGCTGGGAGCCGCCTGGGGCGGACTGGATTTGCTGCATGCGTAAGCCATTTACGCTGCACATTTATGAGGATGGTGCAGCCTTCAACCAGGCCGCGGCCAAATTACTCACGAACCTGGCACAAGAAGCTGTGGCCCAACACGGCCGTTTCAGCCTGGCACTTTGCGGGGGTGGCACACCAACCGAGGTGTATAAACTTTTGGCAGAACGGCCGTATTGCGACGAGATGCCCTGGCAACAAACCCATCTCTTTTGGGGCGATGAGCGGCTGGTGCCGCCAGACGATCCGGGCAGCAATTATGGCCAGGTGGCCAGACTGCTGCTCAACAAAGTGCCCGTTCCTTCAGAAAACATCCATCGCGCCCGGGGAGAGTGGGAGATGGAAACGGCCGTGGCCGACTACATCGAGCAGCTCCGGCCATTTGCGAACGAAAATGAGCCGCCTGTGCTGGATCTCATTCTGCTGGGGATGGGCAGCGATGGACACACCGCTTCGCTTTTTCCCGGTTCACCGGTGCAAGAATCTGAGTGGGTGATTGGCGTGACGGCAGATTACGACGGCCGTCCCGCCCAGCGCCTCAGCCTCACGCCCCAAGTGATCAACTGCGCCCGGCACGTCATCTTCCTCGTCACCGGCCACAGCAAGGCTGAAACGCTGCAAAACGTACTGTACGGCCCCCATCAGCCAGAGACGCTGCCGGCCCAGCGCATTCAGCCGGTCAACGGCACGCTCACCTGGCTCACCGATACGGCCGCAGCACAACACCTTAGCCAGCTAACGTAGGTCAATTTTTAAAAATTGACCAACCAACCACCAAAGCGAGGATTGGAATCCTCGGCTACAGCTTTTTCAAGGAGACCTTCATGACCGTAACCGCCCGCAGCCTGGAAAATCTACAAGTAGAAATCCAGGCCAGCAACCACCATATACTCGCCGATGAGCCGCTAAGTGCCGGTGGCGACGACAAAGGCCCCAGCCCGTACGACCTGCTGCTCAGCTCGCTGGCTGCCTGCAAAGTAATGACCGTGCACCTGTACGCCCGACGCAAAAAGTGGCCGGTTGAAACCGTCACGCTCACCATGAACCACCGCAAAGTGGCCGCGGATGAATGCGAAGATTGCGAAACAGAGGGCAAATCACCGGTTGATATTATCGAGTGTGAAATCAGTTTTGCGGGGGAGTTAGACGAGGTACAAATCAAGCGTCTGGCAGAAATTGCCGACCGCTGCCCGGTACACCGCACCCTGACCAGCGAGACGAAGATACGAACGGCCGTTGTTTAATGACAATTGAAACGTGACCTGGATTTGCTCACGCATCACGGTTTTTTCTGCGCGCCATGTACAAAACCGCCAGATACGGCTTTTCAATCAGGCCGCCGTGCTTTTCAATCAACTCGGCAATCGCCTCAAAAAGTGCCAGACGCCGTTGCTCAGGCAGCCGAAGATGGTCTGAATAAGTATTAAGCAGCCCCAAATATGCTTCTGTCTCATATTGAGCCGCCCAAGGATACGTTCTTACGACCACGTTCTCAAATTCCGGCTTGGCTTTCAATGAAGCTGTCCGCTCCTGGATCAACTGTTCTGGCGGAACACTTTCCTTAATCAATTCGGGAGCATGTTTTCGGTAAACCACATCCAGCTCGTACCCAATCGCGCCATCCATCCCAGGATACATATTCCAAAAGAGCGCGATGTACCCCTGAGATTTCAAGACGCTGGCTGCCTTTACAAAGCGCACTTCTTGTGGCACCCAATGAAACGCCTGTGCCGATATGAGCAGATCAAATTTTCGTTGATTGGCTTCCCACTCCTCAAAACGGCTGCGCTCAAACCGCACTTGAGGGTAATCACTGAGTTGCGCCTTGGCTACTTCAATCAGGTTTTGGCCTGGTTCCAGGCATAGAATTGAAAATCCACGTCGGGCATACAAGCGCGTGGCTTTACCGGTACCGCTGCCAACCTCAATAATCTCCCCATTCGCCTGGATACCGGACAGAGTAACAACATCATCAATCAATTCAGCAGGATAACTGGGACGATAAGTCTCATAGAGATCAGCCACACTATCAAAACTCTGGCTATCTCTTTTCCAATCAATTGGCATTTTCACCCTCTTGGATATTTCCTGAACGTTTCATCACAGCCAGTTTAAAGCAAGGATTTCCTTCGCTCAACCGAAAAGCAACTGTTCCAACCGCAAGCTTTGCACCGTCTCAGCGCTTAACCAGAACAAGATGGTCATTAAAATGGCAGAGGTAAGGCACCAGGGGCAAGTCGCGCCTATCACAAACGGCTCCAAAAAGGTGAAATACAGCGAGAACAGCACACCCAGCAGCGTCAGGGCCAGCAACATCCAGGGAATAGCGCTCAACAATCGGGATGATCCAAACAGGCTGGCACTCCAGGTTACCAAGATGGCCAGATAACCCAGCGCACCCCACACACCAACCGGAATGTCTAAAATTTCACCATACTCGCTTTGTTGAATGATCTGACAGGCCCCGTTGGGATAACAAATATTGGTTTCGGGAATAGAAGTCAGGTAAAGCATAATACCCAGGCCCACCAATGCCAGCAAAGGAATAGCCCACCAGCCGGAAACAGGAATCGTTGCCTTTTTATTGAGGCGGTAAACAGTGAGCGCGACTACACACACCATGCTTACCAGGGCAATAATCGCCAACGTGTTGCCGATGGGATCCATCGTGAGGCGATCGAGTACGGCCGTTCCCCCCACCCCTTCCTGCCAAACCGCCGCTTCAAACAGCACCCACTCCCAGGCAAGTAGCAGCGCAGCCAACATGCCCAGACCGCCAAAAATCAATAAAATCTCCTTACGCCGCCAAAAATCAAACATGCTGCTATTCTAGCCTAAATTTTCTGCATTCAGCCTTACAATTGCCGCCTTTTGAGCAATTCTTAACAGTTGTAGCTGCAACGACCATCAAAAACGGCCGTTTCCGGCTACAATACACGCCAACAACTCAAAAAGGTAAGTTTCATGATCTCACAAACCGCTTCAATTCCCGATGCGCGGCAAAAATGGCGCACCCTGCTGCTGCTCTCCCTGGCTGAACTGCTGGCGATGGCCGTCTGGTTCTCCGCTTCAGCCGTGGTGCCGGCCCTCACTGAGGCGTGGTCGCTGAGCGAAGGCGGGCGCGCCTGGCTCACCATGTCAGTGCAGATTGGTTTTGTGGTGGGCGCGCTTGGCTCAGCCATGCTCAACCTGGCAGACCGGCTGCCGGCCCGCTGGCTGTTTACCGGCTCCGCCCTACTGGCCGGGCTGGCGACTCTGCTCATTCCCCTCCTGGCCAATGGACTGGCCCTGGCCCTGCTGCTGCGCTTTCTCACCGGCATGCTGCTGGCCGGCGTCTATCCGGTGGGCATGAAAATCATGGCTACCTGGACCCAAAAAGATCGCGGCCTGGGCATCGGCTTGCTGGTAGGTGCTTTGACCATTGGTTCCGCCGGGCCGCACCTGTTAAATGTGGTAGGCGGTGTAGCGGCGTGGCAGCCGGTGCTTTATCTGGCCGGGGGATCGGCGCTGCTGGGCGGGTTACTGGGCGCGATTTTTGTGCATGAGGGACCCTATCGCAGCCCATCGCCGCCGTTTAACTGGCGGCAGATAGGCACCATCTTGCGCGAGCGGGAGGTGGTGCTGGCCAATCTGGGCTATCTGGGACACATGTGGGAACTGTACGCGATGTGGTCCTGGATATCGCTCTTTTTGCTGGCCAGTTATTCTGCCGTCAACGTCTCCTCCGTCTGGGCCAGCCTGACGGCGTTTGGCGTGATTGCTATTGGCGGAGTGGGCAGCCTGCTGGCCGGGCAGTTGGCGGATCGCTACGGCCGTACCACCGTCACCATTGCTTCCCTGCTCATTTCTGGCACCTGTGCCGTAGGCGTGGGCTTTTTGTTTGGCGGTAATCCACTGCTGCTGGCTGTGGTTTGCCTGGTGTGGGGTTTTGCCATCGTGGCCGATTCGGCCCAATTTTCCGCCGCCGTCAGCGAATTGGCGCCGCGTGAATACGTGGGCACCGCCCTGACGCTGCAAACCAGCCTGGGTTTTCTGCTAACTTTGTTTACGATTCGCATGGTGCCGCCGCTGGAAACGGCCGTAACCTGGCGCTATGCCTTCGCTTTTCTGGCCATCGGCCCCATCGTGGGCATCTGGGCCATGGTTCGCCTGCGCCGATCCCCCGCCGCCACCAAATTGGCCGGTGGCAACGGATAAAATCCACAGATTACACAGATTTCGCAGATTGATTCAAAAATCTGCGTTAATCTGCGTAATCTGCGGATAAATTTTATACCAGATCGGAAGCAAACTGCTCCGTAAATGGCTCCGCTCATCAGTACCAATCTTCGCTGAGGGTGGGCACAGCCCGCACCGCCTGGGTAAGCACCGGTTCTCGCTCCGCCCAATCTGCCCGTTCCTCCGCCGGCAGCAAATCCATCACCGCCTGCCAAATGCGCCGAAACAGCGTCTGGCTCGACAATCCTTGTCGCAATTCGCCGGCGTTTTGGCTGGCCTTCACCAGCTTGAACACCGTTTCGTACAAGGCATCCACCGCCGGATTGGGATGGCTCCAGGGATAAACAAGGGCGGCTTCGTCGAACGGCCGTACCAACTCCCGCACCTCCACCAGTTCCAACAAGCGTGATCCCTCAGGAATCAACAACCGAATGGCGTACTGAATCGGGTTGATCGCTTCCACCAGGTCAAGCTCGGCCATCAGCGCCAGAAAGTCGGCATAGCCACGCAGCGAGGTCCACGGCGTGAAGGTGACAAAGGTGGGCGTCAGCGGCAGGCCAATCTGGCGCATTCGCTGCGTCACCTGTACAAAATCGTCACGAGTGTGCCCCTTGTCCAATATGGCCAGAATGTTATCGTCCACCGCCTCGACCGCGCTGACCACAAACAGGCAGCCGGTGTCGCGCAGCACCGGCAGCGCCTCGGCCTGCTTTTGCAAATGCTCAACTTTGATGGTGACATCGTAGGTGAGGTCGGGAAATTCGTCATGCAGCGCCTGCACCAGCGGCAGGGCATGGCCGGGGCCGTTCAAAAAGTCAGGATCGCCAAAGGTGATGTGCTGCGCCCCGGCGGCCACCTGCTGGCGGATGTCGGCCAACACCACGTCTGGCTGCACAATGCGGAAACGGCCGTTATACACCGGCACGATCGGACAATGGCGGCACAAATGCTTGCAGCCTCGCGTCGCCTCTGTATAACCAACAACACGCCGTCCGGCAGGCGTGTCCAGGTAAGCGTATTCAGTGAGGGGTGGGAGATTGGTGCGAGACGGCCGTTTAAACTGCTGCCGCGCCAATGACACCGAAGGCAAACTGGGCAGCGGCGCACCATCGCGCAGCGCTGTTACCAGATCGACCAATCCCTGCTCAAACTCACCGCCCAAAATGGTGTGCACGCCAAGCTGCCGCAAATACGCTTCGTTAACAGGCGCGTACA
The DNA here is from genome assembly GCA_002699125.1 of Anaerolineaceae bacterium. Classification (GTDB taxonomy): domain Bacteria; phylum Chloroflexota; class Anaerolineae; order Promineifilales; family Promineifilaceae; genus Leptofilum. The sequence continues at coordinate 29,404 of PABI01000002.1, read as the reverse complement.
GTCCGTAAGCACAAATGTGGGCCTCGGGATTGATGCGCTGCACCCGCTTGATCAGCCCCACGGCCAGCCGGGTGGCGGTGTGCATGGGTAGGTAAAAGGCGATAAGGTTGGCGTTTTGCACGGTTTGGGGAGAGAACGGCCGTAGCGACACATCCACACACGTAACCTCAGCCCCAGCCTCTACCAGCCACGCTGCCGGCGATGCCAGCCCAAACGGTTGGTGACCTAAGTCGTAGGTTGAGATGAGGGTGACGTTAAACATAGAGCGCTATGCAACTATTTCGTAGAAATCAGCCAATTTTGCCGCAGTTGGGTGATCGTTTCATCCGACACACCCGCCTGGTTGCGCAGGTAACTATCGAGCGAGCCATACGTTTGCCGCAGGTGGGCCAGCGCTTCTTGCAGCGTTTTGGCCTTCACCAGGTATAAATCCTGCAAATCATCCATCGAGACACCCCATGGAGCAATTTGTTTGAGATCTGCGGCAATATCGGCACGGAAATGACCATAAAACAAATTACTCAAGGTGTAGTCAGCCAGGACAGTTTCCTCGGGCACGCCCAACGTCAGTAACAGAAGAGCGACTACCAGCCCGGTGCGATCCTTGCCTGCGGTGCAGTGAATCAGTGCCGGCGTCTGCGCCGGATCGGCCAACCGCTGGAAAATCTCGCCAATCACATGGGCATTGCCATCAATCATCACCCGCTTGTAGCCGCCGAGCAAATAGTCATCAATTCGCCCCTTGCGGAAAAAGACGGTGAATGCGCCACGCAGCCGCTCCCAGCGATCGACGCTTTCCATGGGCAACGGCCGTTCCACCAATCCAGGCAAATCCGGCAATCTATCCGGCTGCTTCAACCGCTCACTCATCGTGCGTAAATCGCTAACCAGCTTAATGTTGAGCCGCTGCAAGTAAGCCAGATCATCCGGGGTTAAGCGGGACAGGCTGCCGGAACGGTACAGCTGGCCCCAACGCACCATCTGGCCATCTTTGGTGTAGTAACCGCCTACGTCGCGCAGGTTCACCCCTTTTTGCAACGGCAGCACCCGTTCGGCAGTAATCAGGAAACGGCCGTCCCACGCGCCACCATGAAATTCAAGGCGGAAATAGTGACGAACGGCCGTGTTCAACCCGGCTACCATCGCCTCCCGCGCCTGCCCCACCCTCACCACCGGAACCATCTCCGCCACTGCCTGAGGATCATTCCCCACATAAACCACGGTGCGATCCGCCATTTCCCGCCATTGCAAAAACAAAAAATCCTCTTCAGAACGGGTGACCGTAACGGGTTCTGTCAAGGGCAGGATAAAAGAGTCCGGCGTTTTGGGTGACGCTTGGGGCGCTGAGGCGAAAAAATTCAATTTAGACATGTTTCCATTGTAAAGATGAATCAGTGAATGACCAGCCGGATCTAAGCCGCTGCTAAGCAAACGCTCACCAGACCACAGCCCAAAAGAAAAACACCGGGCATTTTAGCACCCGGTGTTTTTCTATGAACTCTCTACGCAAATCGCGTAAACGCAAGCTGCGTAAACGTAAGGAGGATTTTTATTTTTCTGGTTCTGGAATAAGCGCCATCTGGTTCAGTAAATCAGTGACAGTAATAATGCCCACCAGCTCATCATCTTTTACAACGGGCAGCGCGCCAAATTTGTACATGCTTAGCAGTTCAGCCACTTTATGAATGGGTGTTTCGGGCGTAACGCTTCGCGGATTTGGCGTCATACAATCTTTTGCCGTGAACTCATTCAACAATTCAAGTCGTTCCAATGGCTCTTCAGCAGTTAGTGGAGAATTAACAGCAAGGCGCACATCACGGTCAGTGACAATCCCAACCAGTTTCTTGCCCTCAACAACCAAAATCTGGCGAATGTTGGCCCGATTCATAGCTGTAACCACTTCACGCAGCGACACATCCTGGGTGACGGTTTCTGGATCAATTGTCATTAGATCATTTGTGGTTAACATGGCGTCTCTCCTGAGCATTTGCCAGTTTTTGGGGATATTCCTGCTCGTTCAGGAAGTTGCAAAAGCAATCTTTTCTCCAAATTGATAGGTTAAAGTGTAATGATTTGGGCGGGAAAATTCGGGTGGCAAATGTCATTGATATAGGGTGATATTCAGGTAAGGAAAAGGTGACAAACGGCCGTCGCCCACACACAACAAAAAACGCTGACCAAAACTTAAGGTCAGCGTTCCAAAACAATCAGTTTCTTTATACCGTTTAGCCCCTCACCGGCAGCTTGCCAAACGCCGCTTCCTGCTCCGCCACCCCCTGACGCCGCTCCTGATTGAGCTGCCACAACACAAAGCGCACTCGGGTAGACATCGCCGTAGACATATTCCACAAAAAGCGCGCCCCTAACTCCGAATCATCTTCCACCAGGGCCAGCAGCCGCTGGCGGCTCAGCACCAGCAATGTTGCCCCCTCGCTGCCCGCGATTAGATCGGCACTGCGCCCACCTCGATCCAGCATGGCCAACTCACCCGTAATCTGTCCGGCGCGCAAATTAGCCACATGCTCAATTTTGTCGTGATTATGAGTACCGGAATCGCTTTCGGTATCTTTCCAAACCTCTACGTAACCTTTCTGAATAATAAACAATTCATCACTGGTATCAGTTGCTTCCGCAATCACATCGCCCGGCTCAAAAACACGCACCTGGCATTGGGCAGCTAGGCGCGTTCGCTGGGGTAAGGTTAAATCGTTGCCCACATCGGAATTCACCAAAAATTGAGCAATCTCGTTAATCTGGGCCAGCTCATCTTCTTCCACTGGCTTAAACAGGGCGCTGCTGTGCAGCGGTAATCCCAAAAAGGCCGCCACCATGCGACGCGTCACGTCGGGGGACTCAAATTGGGGCCAATGCCCGGCCTTGGGCAAAATGCGCAAATCGGCGGCAGGCCATTCATCAGCCACCACACCGGCATCGCGCAGCGGCACGGTATTGTCTTCTGCCCCCCAAATCACTAAGGAGGGTGTTTCGATTTTGTTTAAACGGCCGCTTAAATCATTGTCCAGCATCGCCTGGTAACATTCAGCCCGCACCCGTCCCTGCCCCGGTCGCCGTGCGTCCATACGCAGCCGCTCGTAATCGGCCTTGGTGATGCCGGTGCGCTCGGCAAAAGAAACCGGGCGCATCAGGCGGTCCGTCAGTCCCACAAAGGCACGTTCGGTGGCGGTCACCACCAGGCTGCCCAGTCCGAAGCGCTCCAGCATCGTAATGGGACTAATAAACAAGTTGATGGCGGTGGACAAACGGCCGCTGATCGTCGGACTCAACAAAACCATGCGCTCAACCAAAACAGGGTAGCTCGATGCCAGCGTCAGGCTGATCATGCCACCCATCGAATGCCCCACCAGCACCACAGGGCCATCACTAATCTGGCCGATGAGGTTGGCCAACAGGTCAACATATTTGGGAATCGTGGTGGTTTCGGCTAACGGAGGAGACTGCCCATAACCGGGCAAGTCAATAGCAATCACGTGAAAGCGTTGGGCCAATTGCCCTAAAAGCGGCGAGGTGGCATACCAGGAGCTGGACCAGCCGTGAATGAGGAGGGCGATTTGCCGCCCTTTTTTGCCGGCTTCTACATAATGAATTTGCTGTTCACCAACGGTGAAACTACCTTCTTTATACGCTTCCATACACGCCACCTTGCTTAACAATACATTGCACCAAACGATACGGCCGTATCTTACAATCTATCATACTATCGCTTACTTCTAACGAAATTTCTGCTACTTGCTATATTAATCAATCGAAAGCAATAGGAAGTTAAGGCGACGTGAAAAAATATGAAGCTGTTAAAAAATTAACAAAGCAGGTGGCGGACAGTTTTCAAGCTGTCCATCACCTGCTTTGCAGTGGCCAGTTATCGGTGAACGGTAATCAGTTAACCGATTACCGTTTACTGGGTAATCGTGAAGACCATACCCGCGGAACGGCCGTTCACCTCCGGGAAGAACGTCTGGCGGGCAAAGGTGGGACGCACCTGATATTCGCCGGGAATAGTGGCTTGCAGGAAGTAGCTGTACTGGTAGGTGCCTGCGGGCAAGAAGTTTGATAAGAACACCACTTGCTCATCGCGGTACTCAATCTGGTTGAAATACCACCAGCCCCAGTAGCCATAACGATATTCTTCATCCACCCGACTTACCTCGCCGCCCTGCGTGGGTGAATTAATGTTCAGCCCCGGATCGATAGCATCGGTTCCGGCCGGAATCGGGTCTTCGATCATGGCGTAAACCAGGTCGTTTTCGGCGATGATGGTGAGGACCACCCGCACCTGCTGACCGGCTTCAATCTCGGTGATCGGTTCGCAGGTTTCGGTTTCCGGATCGCATTCGGCATCGTAGTAGACGCGCTCCACGGAAACGCCCCGGTTCACCGGCGAGACAAAGTTCATGTCAATGGCGCTCTCCAGGTGCATCGTGTAGTAGAGACGGCCGTCTCCTTCCCCACGACCAAATTCAAAGAAGTTGGCATCTTCAAGCAGTAAATCGCTAATCGGTAGGGAGAAATTGCGGCTGTCAGTGACGGTGCTAGTGGTGAAACGGCCGTCTGTCACCTCCTGCAAATTCACGTCCAGGTTGTACTCATAATTGGCATCCAATTCGCCACTGGCCACCAACCACTCCGTCAGGGAGAAGATGGTCCAGGCGGTTTCGTGCGAGGTGGACCAGAGTTGGGCCGTACGGCTGCTCATCAGCCAGCGTACCGCGCCGGGCAGCAGCAGATTCTCCGGATCGAGTTGCGCCAGCGTTTGCAGCACGACGGCCGTGCCGCGCACGTCGCTGTTCAGGTTGCGGATGTCGCGGCTGGCGTCCTCCCAATGGGTGCCGGTGGCGCTCACCACGGCGCTGTCGTTCAGATCGTTCAGCAGCGTCTCCACCCGATCATCCGCCACGCCCAAGTCGGCATAAGCCGAGGCAACCAGCGCCCGGGCATACGGGTCCAACAAGCTGCGATTTTCTTCCACCAGACGGTCCAGGTCGGGCACGATGTCGGCATCTAGCTGGGCCAATACATAAAGGAAGAACGCCTGCCGGTTCACTTCAAAGGCTGTCACCTGCGGCGATGGCGTTACCAGCTGGGCCACCAGGTAGTTGGCTGCGTTTTCCAGAACGCTGGCCCGGGCCGTGTGGCCCAGTTCGCGCGCCTGCGCCAGGCCAAACAGAGCATAGGCCGTCAGCCAGGGATCGCTTTCCACGCTGCTGCACCAGCCCCAGCCGCCATCGGCCAAAACCAGCTCTTCCAGCTGCGACACGCTGGCCTTGACGATGGTTTCTGATTCGACCACGTCGTCAGCATCCAGATCGGCTGCGGGTAACTGCTGCGCCAGATTTAGCAGGGCGGCGTTAGGCAGCAACCAGTCAGTGACAGCGTAGGCGCACAAGGTGGAGTAATCCAGTTCGTTGTTCAGCGCGATGTTGTCTACCAGTGCCGCCGCCAGGGATGGACTCAGGGTAATCGCCACCTCCCCCTGCGCCGGATCGACGCCGGGGGGCAGCAAGATAGCCTCGACGCGGTTGCCTGCTTCATCGAGTTGTCCGGCGGTGGCCACCACGTCATCGCCAGTGTAGCGGTAAACGGGGATGTCGCCGCCGTCGCCAAAGGTGGGTTTGGTAGCGTCACTGTATTCGCCGCCTTCCACGCGGAAAGTCAGGTCAACCCCATCCACATTTCCTACGGTGACGGGCCAGCGCACCAGCCTCTGCCCGTTGGCGGGCACGGTGACGGTTTGGGTTTCGGGACCATTCAGGATGACACCGGTGGCTTCGAGGGTAACGGCCGTTTCCAACTCCACCCCCGTATTATTATTCACAATCGCCCCCAGCTCGACCTCATCACCCATCGTGAAGAAGCGCGGCGTGACGGGGCGCACCAGCAGCGGCAGCGTCGTCACAATATCAACGGAGCTTTGCCCCACCAGTGTGTCTGCAGTGACCGCCTTGCTGCTCAAGCGCCAGGTGGTCAGATTGTCCGGCAGCGGAATTTCCACCGTCGCCTGGCCATCGGCATCGGTTGTCAGATTGGCCTGCCAGAACGCCGTGTCGGGGAAATCCTGGCGCACGCCATCCTCGTCGCGGGTGCTGCGCGCCAGGGCCGAATCAGCTGCTTCGCCGCCGCCACCGCCGCCCAGACCCAACTGCTCCACCGGAATCTCGATAGGGAACCCTTCACCGGAAACAACCAGACCAGAGCCGATGCGGCTGCGGTACGGCTGTTCGGCGTAAAACGCCTCCAAAATAGGTGGCGCGTTGTCATCTTTCAGGGTAAGCACGGCCAGATCCACCAGCGCCAGTGAGACGTCTGCCTGGACGGGATTGCCCTGGTAGTCGGTGACGTTGATGGTGTAAACGGCCGTTTCCCCCGGACCAAACGTATCCTGCTGCGGCGTTAAAGTGACGGTGAGCGCCTGCTGCTCAGTAGAAACGGGCAGTTCGGCAATGCCCAGCCGCATTTCGGGATACGGATTATTGCTGTCATCGACGCCTTTGATGGCCGTGACAGTGACAAAGGCGTTGGGCGACATCGCGGCGGTGATAGGTATCTCCAGCACGTCGCTGCTGCCGTCCACGGTGATGACCCGCTGCTCCAGCAGCTGGCCGCGCTCGATGGTGAGCCACGCCTGCACCGGTTCGTTGAACGGCGATTGAATCAGCACGCGGGCCGTGTCGCCCGGGGCGTAGCTGGTGTCGTCGGGCGTGAGCGGCATTGTTTTATCGCGCGGGTCAATCTGCCAGCCGATTTGGCCGGCATCCGCCACCCAAATGGTGGTGCTGCTGAACTGCTCCCGTCCGCCGTCGTCGGTGACGGTGGCTACGGCGATGTAGGTGCCACCCTCCTCCGGCGTAAAGCTGGCGGCAGCGCGCCCTTGAGCGTTTGTCGTGACGCTGGCGTTGGCCACTTCGGTATCGACTGCCTCCCAACGAGTGTAGTAAACACCGAAGTCCTGACTGCGGTTGGGAATCCAGTCACGACGATAAAAGATTACTTCTACTTCTTGATTAGGTACGGCACGGCCGTCCCAATCTATTGTCTGCAAATTCACGGTAGATTCGCTGTTGGCCCGGCCAATGAACTCTTCGGGCGAGACGCCAACGTACGTTTCCGCGGCGTGCAGAACAACTTCGGTACGGCTGGTGACGGGGAACTCGGACAGATCGAGCACCATCGCCTCGACGGTGATGGCGCGGCTGCCTTCGTCCACCTCTTGCAACAGGTCGGCGGGCAGTTCGATAAGGAGACGGCCGTTTTCATCGGTACGGCCGTTGCCGTTGATCAGATAAGTGCCAAAGGCACCGCCGCCGCCAAAGCCGCCAAACAGGCCGGGGTCTTCATACAAAAAGCCGCCCGCGTCGCCAAAGCTGAAAAACGGACCGTCCACCGGCGTGGGCTGGTACGCTTCTTCATACACCGTCCACTCCACCGGCAAATCGGTGGCCGGACCGCCGAAGAAATATTCAGCGCTCAGTTCCACGGTAACGGATTCACCGCGCAGCTGTTCCGGCGCGTCGGGCGTCATGTTGACCAGGAATTCCGGCGTGCGGTATTCGGCCACGGTAAATTGACGGAACGCTTCAACAGTGTTGCTTTGCACAAAGAACTGATAAGAACCCAGCCCAATATCCTGAGGAAGCTGATACTCGCCGCTGAAGGTGCCGTCGGAGCCAACTTCTACGGGAATGGTGCGCTCAAACGACTCGCCGCCAAAGAACGAGAAGCTGCCCAGGCGCAGGTCCAGGTTGGTGACGGAAGGTTGAGCGTAACGGCCGTAATTTGTGTCGCGCACGATGCCTTTGAAGTAGACCGTATCGCCCGGGCGGTAAATGGGCCGGTCGGTGTAGATATAGGCCAGCGTCTCGATTTCGTCGCCGCTGGTGGCCGGCACGTCAAACTCCCAGGGCCGAACGCCTTCATCCCACAGGCTGCTGCCGATGCCAAAACCATCCTGTCCAGGCTGGCCGCTGACCACGGTAACCCCTTCAAGGAAGTCGTTGGTCGGCGTGTAGTCGAATTGAGCAAAGCCGTTGTTGTCGGAAACGGCCGTGCCCAACGACACACCCTGCTCACTATAAAGCGTCAAATTGCGATTAGATGCAGGCTGTCCCGATTGCAAATCGGTCACCCAAACATGAACCGCACCAAACATCTCTTTGACGACGATGTTCGTGTCGGCCACCACCAGCAGGTTGCGCTGATTTTGCCAGAAGCGCACCTCTTCATTGGTTTCTGGCGCTTCCAGCGTGAGCAGATAAACGCCGGGAGCTAACGCACCACCGCCTTCGCCGGCTAAGGGGATAACGGCCGTACCCACCTCATCCCGTGGCGTCTCTTGCGGCAATGACCAGGTACGCACAGGCGCAGCCGCCGGGCGGTAATCGACGACGTCGTACGGCCGATTCAACAAGTTGAGCGGCAAACCCAGTTCATACAGCGCCAGATTCAGCTCAGACACGTTAACGTGAACCACATCGACATTGGTCGAAAAGCTGGTGCTGAACTGGCTCAAACGGGGCGGTAAGCCCAGCGAAGCGATGGGCACGCGGCCTGGCGTCGTAAAGCGGAAGGTGTACGGTTCGCCCAGGGTGTTGCCGTATGGGTCAGCCACAAAGCCGGGCACAATGACGGTGTACGTGGTGTTTAGCTCCAGATTGAAATCCAGCGAGATTTCGTTGCTGAACTGGTTGACATAAGTTGTCACTCGTGCCGGTTCCGGATCGATGCGAATGTTGCCTTCCACCGTTTCCCAATCCATCGGCGAGGCAAACTGGATGACAACGCCGCGCTGGAACCGTTCCACAGGGCCACCCGCTGCGGGCACCGTGCGAATGATGCCGGGAAAAGGCACAGTCTGGTAAGTAAAGGTTTCGCTGTCGCCCAGGCTGGCTTCGCCATTGGCAGCGCGAGCCGAGCCGTTGATTTGCAGTTGATACTGCGTATCCAGCGCCAGCAGTTCTTGAGGCGTTAGCTGCACCACGCGATCATCCTCAAACCATTCATAAGCATAGTCGGCAGACGCTTCTTCACCGCTAAGCGAAATGGCGGCTTCAGTCGTAGAACGATCCATCGGCATATTGAAGGTGATGGTAATCGGCTCGGTCGGAATTAGATCGGCGCTGCCGTCTGGCTGCACGGTAACAATGTCGGGGTTGAGTGTGGTGAACTGGGCAGAAAACGGCTGCTCCAGCCCAACACCAACCAGGTCTGTCAAATCCTCATCAATGGCTATGCGATAGGTGGTTGCCCCGGCCAACGGCTCATCGGGCACAAAGCGGTAAATGCTGGTGGAGGTCCATTCCCCCTGCCCGCTTACGGGTGGATCAAAGTTTAGGGGTTGCGGCAAATCGGCCTGCTGGCCGCTGCTGACCAATGGCACGACGGGCCGGTTGAACAAAACGGTAATTGCGCCATCGGTTTGCACATCGATGCTCCCGTCGCCGGGGATGAGCTGGCTGACTTGCAGCGCGCCAACAGTTTGCAGCATGAGTTCAACAGGCACTTCCAGCGTGAGGCCGTTAGCGGATGCGGCCGTATCGCCAATTTCTATCCGGTACGTTTGCCGCCGCTGGTAGTCGGTTTGTGGCGTAAAGACCACGGTGTCCGATCGCGGCCAGGAGAAATTACCGCTTACTTTTTGGTCGCCATCAGCCGGGGTAACGGCAAAGGCGTCTTCCACCGCCTGCTGGTTCATCGGCTGGTCAAAACGGACGGTGATGGCCCCATCGAGCAGCACTTCCTCGCCGGGAGTCGGGCTGCTGTAAAGCACCTGCGGTGCCCAGTCGATGTCGGCTGGATCGATTTGGATGGGGGCGGGGGTGGCAACGGCCGTTTCCACACCAGATTCCGTGGCAATAGGCGTTTCCGTGGGGATAGGCGTGGGCATGGTGACGGTGGGAACCGGAGTTGGCAGCGGTTCCTCTTCCCGGCAGGCCACCAAAATAGCAAATACGATGACAAAAATGGCAAATAGACGATTTTTACGCATGGTGTGTTTCTCTCTCTGATACATGGGCAAGACATACAGGGGAAAGGCAAAACAAGCTGTGCAGTCCCGCCCCCTGCTCCTAAATTTTAACAGTTTACCACCCCACAATAATAGCACAGGCCGCAAGCGAAACAGCACAACATCTATGCTTTTACGCGCTGATTAGACTACGCAGTTCGCCAGCTCTTTAGACCCAGTAAATAATTTCTCGTATAATCGACTATCATGTTCTCAATTCCGCAAGCTGTGGTAGAAAAACATATTTTGGAAAATATGAGCCTCGTTTGCGCCTGGCGGGAGCATCTGGGCCTGGCGCAGCAGGAAGTAGCGCAAAAGATGGGTGTTTCACAGTCTGCTTACTCACAAATGGAAAAGGCGGAAGCAAATTTACGTCAAGCAACTATAAACAAGATTGCCAGAGCATTGGGCATTTTACCAGAGCAATTAGTAATTTAGCGGCCCAATTTTGATTTATACGAAGAAACGAAGGAACAAAGAGACAAAAATGTTTTTCTTTGTTTCTTTCCTTCTTTGTTCCTTCGTATGAAATCCTACCGTAGATCATTTACTCTACGTTGTTCGCTTGGCTGGGGTGAGTTTGTTATAATTCCGGCGCTGTGAACGAGTTGAACGTTACAAATCCAGACAATGCCCAACGGGCGCAAGATGAACAGTGGATGCGGGTGGCCCTGGAACTGGCGGCTGAAGCCGCAGCCCTGGGTGAAGTGCCTGTGGGCGCGGTGGCGGTGCTAGACGGCCGTATCGTCGGCCAGGGTTTTAACCGCAAAGAAAGCGACCAGGACCCAACCGCCCATGCCGAGATGATTGCGCTAAAGGAAACGGCCGTTACCGTACAAAACTGGCGGCTGCTGGGCGTCACCCTTTACTGCACGTTAGAACCCTGTCCCATGTGCGCCGGGGCGATGATCCAGGCACGGCTGCCCCGGCTGGTGTACGGGGCCAAAGATACGCGCTTTGGCGCGCACGGCTCCATCGTCAACGTGCTGGATGAAACACAATTTAACCACCGCGTCGCCATTACCAGCGGCGTGCTGGAAGAAGAAGCGGCGGCTTTGTTGCAGCAGTTCTTTCAAAATTTACGTAACCGGTAAACTGATTACCGAAAACGGAGAGGTGCCAGAGTGGACGATTGGGGTGCTCTCGAAAAGCACTGTGGCCTTGCGGTCACCGTGGGTTCGAATCCCACCCTCTCCGCCTTAATGAAAAAGACATCCAGAGTGGTGTCTTTTTTTATGATGGACGACAACAAATTTGAGGAATTAACGAATGAAATTATCAGGAAAAATTCGTTTATTACTGACATTCGTTGTAGTCATCTGGGCAAAACGTAAAGCACTTTTATCGTTCCCCTCAAATAGAGAGTAAACATGGACGAATTGACACATTTTCGCAACGAAATCGACCAATTTATGGAATTTCATCCGCAGTCGCCCCTGGATGAGACACAGCGAGAAAATTTTGATGGCCTGGCCTATTTTGAACCCAACACGGCTCTGGATTTGATCGTTCCGGTGGAACAGTTTGCCTCAACTGAACCGATGATTGAGATGGAAACCAGTACGGGGGATGTACGGCCGTATCGCCGTTGGGGCCGCATCACATTTGAGGTAAACGGCGAACCAGCCAGCCTGACGATTTACAGCGACATCTACGGCCAGGAGTTCTTCCTCCCCTTTCGCGATGCCACCAGCGGCAAAGAAACCTACGGCGCAGGCCGCTATCTGGATAACCACCGCCCGGGATTGGCAGATTTGGGCAACGGCCGTTTCAAAATCGACTTCAACTACAGTTACAATCCATATTGTGCCTATCAATCAATATATAGTTGTCCTTTGCCCCCACGTGAGAATTGGTTGACGGTTCCGATTCGTGCCGGTGAGAAGAACTTTGCACAAGGGCCTGCCCATTAGGCTAGCTGATCCCATTACAGTAGATAATCGGCAACGTTAAACGCCAGAGCCAACAGCAACAAAACAAGACCGGCCAGCCAGTTAAGAGCCGAAACCAGCGAACCCAAAGTTTAAGACAGATTTAACAATGTTTAGATCGAGTTTAACCCAGCGCGGCGCAACCTCCTCTAAGATAAGGTCATCGCATAAAACGTTAACCTTGGAGGTTTGCAATGAATCGAAAAAAAGGAATCTTGGCCGCAGGCACGCTCACTGGATTGGTGATTATCACCTTGCTGGGTTTGGGATTTGGTAATTTGGGCGCTGTTACAGATAGTGCTGGCAGTACGGCCGTTCCCCAAGAACTCCCCCAACAACCACAACTCACAAGCACCGATCCTGCCGCCGAAGAAGCGGTACAGGCGTGGCAAGAGTACAGCACCGAGCTGGAAGACACAGTGCGCGTGCTGCAAGAGCGGGAAGCTGCATATCAAAGCCAAATTGACGCTGCCAACGATACAATCGTCAATCTGCAAGACCAGATCAACAGCGCCAACAGCGCCGCCAGCAACAGTAGTTATGACGAAGACGACGATGATGACCGCTACGAGCATGAAGAACACGAAGAGCATGAGGACCACGACGATGACGACTAAGCGCAGAGCACGCCCCAACCAACAAACAGACATCTTAAAAACCTTTCTGGTGGTGGGCAGTCTGGTGGCTACGCTGGCAGGTACACGGCTACTGGCGGCACAGGATACGGCCGTCCCCCAAACGGCCGTTCCCGCTACAGAAGCTGTCACAATCGTGGTTCCGGCCGACAACAGCTCAGCGCTGCCGCTGCCGCCCACCAATCGGGGCACGCAAATTGAACTCAAGCAAATTCCCCAGGTGGTGCAGCCCCAGATTCGGCCGGTGGCCCGCGCCCGCTCATCCCGGTAAGCCGATGACCCAACAGCCCCATCCACCCACCTGGCAGTCGCACGCCTTTCATGCTATGGGCAGCCAGATTGTGCTCTGGCTGGACACGCCTGCTCAGCAGGCAGCCGCCACAGCGTTTGCCGAGGCCCAGGCCTTGTTTGCCCGCAACGAAAGTGCGTTGAGCCGCTTTCGTCCACACAGTGAGCTGATGCAGCTCAACGGCCGTCCCGCTCAATGGGTACCGGTCTCAGACCTGCTGTGGCGGGAGGTGAACCTGGCTCTACAAATGGCGGCGCAGACGAACGGCCGTTTCGACCCCACGCTGCTCCATGCCCTGACCCATGCCGGGTACGATCAAAGCTTTGAGCAAATAACGGATGGTGGAGGTAACGGCCGTTGGCGCGAATCAGAACAACTTTACGGCCGTTGGCGCGAAATTGAACTGGATGCGTCACGCCACGCCACGCGGCTGCCAACAGGTGTAGCACTGGATTTGGGCGGCATCGCCAAAGGCGACACGGCGCAGCAAGCATTGACCCTGTTGCAAACCGTGGGGCCGGCCCTGGTAGACGCGGGCGGCGATCTGGTGGCCGGTTTGCCGCCTACAGGCTGCCCCGGCTGGCCGGTAGCGCTCAGTTCTCCCTGGAACGAAACGGCCGCAGCCAACGATCTGGCCACCTTTTGGCTGGCCGAAGGCGCGCTGGCTACCTCTGGCATCGATTATCGCAGTTGGGTGCAGGATGGCGTTGTTGCCCATCACCTGATTGACCCACAGACAGGCCAGCCCGCCCACACCGATGCCCTCATGGCGACGGTGTTTGCCCCGCAAGCGGCCGTTGCCGAAGCATGGGCTACCGCCACCCTGGTGGTTGGCACAGAGGCAGGCATTGATGCCCTGCTGGATCACGATCTGGCGGGACTGGTGATTGGGCAAGACGGCCGTATCCTGGCCACGCCCGCTATAGATCATCTGCTTCAAGGCACAACGGAAAAAATGCAGAAAAGCTTCAGACAAAATCTGCGCTAATCTGCGAAATCTGCGGATTATTTACCATCTATTCCAAATTGATTTATTTACAGAATCGGAGATTTTCATGACAATCGCAACCAATACAAACAACCAAACCGACCTGCTGGAAAGCGCCCTGACCCTGGCTTTTAGCCTGGTGTTGGGTGCGGTCGGCGGCCTGATCCTCCTGGCAACCGGCTGGCTGCTGGTCAACACGCCGGCAGGCGCTGCCGTTGCCCAGGCGCTGGCCCTAAGCGAGAAAACACCCTGGTATTTCACCCGATCCGCCGGCACCGTAGCTTATTTGCTGCTGGCCGGCTCCACCATTTGGGGCCTGCTGCTCAGCACCAAGCTGATTAAGGAAACCATTCCCGCTGCGCTGGCCCTGGCGATGCACAACATCCTCTCCTGGCTGGCGGTATTGCTCACCGGGCTGCACGCCCTGGCGCTGCTGTGGGACAGTTACTACAGCTACACCCTGGTCGATTTGACCATTCCTTTCATCGGTCCGTATCGGCCCAGCTGGGTGGGATTAGGCATTTTGGGCTTTTACCTGATGTTCCTGACGTCGCTGAGCTTTAACTTGCGCAAACAGATTGGGCAAAAGCGGTGGCGGCAGCTGCATTACGTGACCTTTGCCGTTTACCTGCTGGCCACTTTGCACGGCGTGATGGCCGGTACCGACAGCGGCAACCTGGGAATGCAAATTCTCTACTGGGGCAGCGGCCTGATAGTGCTTTTTCTGATCAATTTCCGCCTGCTGGTCGGCAAATGAAATCGTTTGAGGTAGGGGCGGGACGGTGCGGATAGGATTTGGTCAGAGCAAATGACGTTATCTCCGCACCGTCTCGCCCGGTGGTACCAAGCGGGCGAGACAGGCAGGAGACACCGTATTTCTACGTGGCGAAAATAGTTTCCCGCCCCTACGCTTCTGTCTATGCTGAGGTCATTTATGCTTGTGGCACGATGGGCCACCAGACGGTGACCGTGGTGCCCTGGCCCAGCCCGTCGCTGTGGATTTGAATACGGCCGTTATAAAATTCCACAATCGACCTGGCCAGCGGCAGCCCCAATCCGGTCCCCCCAGTGGCCCGCGTGTGGGCTTTGTCGGCCCGATAAAAGCGCTCGAACAGGCGAGAAAGGTCTTCGGCAGCCAGGCCGATGCCGCTGTCTTGAATCTCACTGCGTAAGTAGCCATCTTCCAGTACCAATCGCCACGTCACCTGCCCGCCGACCAGTGTGTATTTCAGGGCATTGTCCAGCAAGTTTTGCAGCACAATGCGCAGATGGCTTTGATTGGCCTGGATGGGCGGCAGCTGGTTGGGCGCTTCAAAGTTGAGGTGAATTTGTTTGGCTGCGGCCGTTTGCCCCATTTGCTGGCAAAGTGACCGGCCTAGCCGCACCGGATCGATCAGTTCATTTCCTACTTCGGCCCGGCCGGAGTCGAAGCGGGAGAGATGGATCAGATCGTTGACGAGGCGGCCCAGGCGGGCCACCTCGTCATCAATTTCAGCGATGTATTGGTGAGCAATGGCTTCATCCAGATTGCCTTCGCGCAGCGCTTCACTGCGCAGGCGGATGGTGGTGAGCGGTGTGCGCAGCTCATGGGCGGCATTGCTGGCAAACGCTTTTTGCTCCAGCAGCATCGCTTCCACCTGTTCGGCCATGTGGTTAAACGTTTGCCCCAGCTGCCCCAACTCATCCTGGCGGCTAATAGTGACTCTTTGCGATAAATCGCCCGCCGCCAGCTTCATCGCCGACGCCTGCAAGCCTTCCAGCGGCCGGGTAAACGAGGCGGCCAGCCACAGTGCGGCCACCACGGCCAGACCGGTTAAACCCAGCACGCCGGCGGCCAGGGCCAGGTAACGTTGATTGATAACGCTGGCGGTGGCGCTGGCCGGAGCCGCCACGCGCACGATGCTGATTAGATGGCCATCTTCAGTTATGGGAACGGCCGTATAAACACGGTCTACATTTTGCCCATCGGAACGCGTATCAAAAACGGGGGTTGTGCTGCGGTTCAGCACCGCCTGCACTTCGGGGTCTTGCGCAAGATTCACATTGCCTACAGCCTCGTCACTGCTGAGCCATGCAAAGCCATCCAGATCGATGAGGGTGATTTGCAGGTTACGGCCGTTGGCTAATTCGGTAACGGCCGTTTCCACTGCGGCAAATGATGCTTCCCCCTCCACAAAATGTTCGACTGGCTCGCGCAAATTGCGGGCCACCAGTTCGGCCTGCGCTTCCAGGCTGCGCTCAAAATCCTCCACCGCCCCGGCAGAAATCTGGCTGCCGGCCAGCAATGACAGCCCGGCGAAGCCCAGCAAAATCAGGCTGACGTAGGTGACGATCAAGCGTGTGCGCAAACGCCAGTGGCCAAACATTAGTCTGCCGCCACCAGCCGGTAGCCCACGCCGCGCACCGTCTGAATGCAGCGCGGCTGGCTGGGATCGGCCTCAACTTTTTCGCGCAGCCAGCGGATGTGCACGTCCAGCGTGCGCGTATCGCCCAGCCAATCGGTGCCCCAAATTTTGTCGAACAGTTCAGCCCGCGTCACCACATCTCCCGCGCGGCTCAGCAGCAGGCTGAGCAACTCAAATTCCTTGTAGCGCAGCTGCAATGGCTCACCATTTTTAAACACCTGGCGGCTGTCTAGCTCGACGCGAATATTGCCGACAGACAGCTCGTTGCGGGTGGGAATGGCCTGCTGGTCCAGCTCTACGCGGCGCAGCAGCGCTTTGATGCGGGCTTTGAGTTCGCGCACGCTAAACGGCTTTGTCAGGTAATCATCGGCGCCCAGCTCCAGCCCCAGAATGCGGTCCACTTCATCCCCCAGGGCGGTGAGCATGAGGATGGGCACGACGCTGCTCTGGCGCAGCTTACGGCACACTTCCCAGCCGTCCATCTCCGGCATCATCACGTCCAGCACAACCAGGTCTGGCTGTTGGCTTTGGGCGAGGTCCAGGCCGGAACGGCCGTCGTGCGCCACCAGCAGATCATAGCCGGCCAGGCCCAACTGCCGCACCAGCGGTTCGGTGATCATCGGATCGTCATCAATTAAGAGCAGCCGGGTCATGGCACATCTTCCTTTAACAATTTGTGGGATTGTGGCACAGGGCAGCAAGTGAATCAAGCCGCCGGGGTCGATTTAAGCTGAATTTAAGGTGTTTTTGCATTTGGTTAAGCCAATTTATGCTATCTTTTTGTAGCTCATGTAGATTTTTTCACGAGCGTCAAATTTGGAACAAACAATTGAAGGAGTTCACAAAGTGAATACATTATTGAAAAAGATAGTGAAATGGGGTGGTGGCTTGCTGGTTGTTGGTCTGGTAGGGATTCAGCTGGTGCCATACGGCCGTAACCACACCAATCCGCCCGTACAAAACGAACCCAACTGGGACAGCCCAGAAACCCTCGCCCTGGCCGAGCGCGCCTGCTTCGACTGCCACAGCAACGAGACAACATGGCCCTGGTACAGCAACGTTGCTCCAATCTTCTGGCTGGTGCAGCACGACGTGGAGGAAGGTCGTGAAGTTCTGAACTTCTCAGAGTGGGGCAGCAACGGCGAAGGGGAAGAGGGCGAAGAGATGGCCGAGGCCATCTGGGAAGGGGAAATGCCCATGCCCGTGTTCCTGCTTGCCCATCCCGAAGCGCGCCTGACGGATGCAGAGCTAGACCAGCTGGCGCAAGGGCTGCTGGTTACCGGCGGCAGTGAAGGTGAAGCCGCCGAGCATGAGGAACGGGGCAACACACATCAGGAAGATAACGACGACGAGGATGAAGAAAATGATGACGATGATTAAAGATGAAGGCGGCATGACACACGGTCGCCGTTAAACAAAAAGCCTGCCCTTCAAGTAAGAGGCCAGGCTTTTTTCTTTATCTCAATGATGGCAACTAATCGTCATCGTCATCCTCATGTTCACGGCCGTCCGGATGGCATTGGGTGCAGTTGTTGCCGTTGTACCCGTTTTCGTCGTCGTGTTCTTTATCCATCTTTTCTTGCGAATGGCAGGCCGTGCAGGTCCAGCTTGAGGTATTGCCGCCAGGATGACACGTCTCGCAGTTGTTGTTGGCCCCCTCATGATTGGTGGGGAAGGTGTGGTTGAACGAAGCCCCTGAAAACGTGTCGGTATTGTGACAATCAGAACATTGCCCGGCAAAATGGTTGGGCGGCGGCGTATGGCAAGAGGCACAATCTGTCAGTCCAGCGTGGTTGAAGCTGGCATTGTGGAAATTGCCCGTGTCCTGATGGCAGGTGCTGCAAGCGCCAGCAAAGTGATTAGCCGGGGCGCTGTGGCAGGCGGAACAATCCGTCCCGCCAATCGTGGCGTGATTGAAGCTGGCGTTTTTGAAGTTGCCGGTATCAGTATGGCAGGCCGAGCAGGCCCCGGCAAAGTGATTGGCCGGCGCACCGTGGCAGGCTGAACAATCTGTGCTGCCAATCGTGGCATGATTGAAGTTGGCGTTATTGAAGTTACCTGTGTCGGTATGGCAGGCTGAGCAAGCACCGGCAAAGTGATTGGCCGGGGCGCTATGACAGGCAGCACAATCCGTGCCGCCAATCGTGGCGTGGTTGAAGTTGGCGTTTTTGAAGTTGCCCGTGTCTTGATGGCAGGCGGAACAGGCTCCGGCAAAATGGTTGGCTGGGGCACTGTGGCAGGCGGCGCAGTCCGTGCCGCCAATCGTGGCGTGGTTAAACACAGCGTTGCGGAAGTTGCTTGTATCGCTGTGGCAGGCGGCGCAGGCGCCGGCGTAATGGTTGGCCGGTGCACTGTGGCAGGCGGCACAATCCTGGCCGCCGATGGTGGCATGATTAAACACAGCGTTGGCAAAGTTGCTGGTGTCACTGTGACAAGCCGAACAGGCCCCAGCCCAATGGTTGGCCGGCGGCGTGTGGCAGCCAGCACAGTCCTGCGTGCCGATGGTGGCGTGGTTAAAGACGGCGTTGGCAAAGTTTTCCGTATCGCTGTGGCAGGCGGAACACGCACCAGCCCAATGGTTAGCCGGTGGTGTATGGCAGGCGGCGCAATCCTGGCTGCCCATCAAGCTGTGATCAAAGGAAACGGCTGTCCACACCGTCACCGAATGGCAGGCGGCACAATCGGGGCCAAACTGACCTTCGTGGGGTTCGTCTTTGGCGTGGCAGCTCACGCAGGTGGGCGAGGTGCCTTTGTAGGTGCTGCCCGTGTGGCAGCTGCTGCACTTCAGGTTGTCGTGGCCCGCTGTCAGAGGAAAAAAATTATGCTCCACCGAGCCTTCGGGGAATGGTACATCAAGCGGGTTGTCCAGACTGGTAGGGATTCCTTCTGCCTCGCTATCATCCGTTTGTTCTGTTTCGGTCAGCGTTTCCAGATCGGTGTCGATGGCGGCAATTTCCTCGATGTTTGTATCTTCTGGGCTGCTGAGGGCGGTTTGCAGGGTGGTGAGTTTGTCGAGGAGGGTGGATACGGCCGTTTCCATCTCCCCTTCTGCCAGTTCCAAACCATCCAACAGGGCAAGAGTTCGTTCGGTCAGCAGCAACAGGCGCTGCCGGAGGGCAGGTTGGGCTTCTTCGGGTGCAGCTTCGATGGCGTCAATCGCCTGGTTGAACGCTTCATCCAGATAAGCCAGCGCCACCGACTGGTGCTCCACGGCCAAAACGGCTTCCAGGTTGTCAATACGCCGTTCCAGCAAATCGAGCAGCGAGTTGGCCCGTGGTTCCCCGGCGCGTACCAGCCGGTTCAGCCACAGCTGCTCCGAGTTGGTTTGGGCGCGGAAGAAGCGCTCGCCCGGCAAATATGGTCCGCTGCGGGCGACAGAATAGGAAACAGCACCACCAACAATATCAATAAACAGAAAAATGGCTAAGAGGATAATCAGGATTCGTCTTAACATAATGCCTTTTCTCCACAACTGCGTCAGACCTGAATCGGTTGCGGCAAGATAGATTGCCAAAATTGCAGCAGGCGGCGGCGCATTCGCATGCCACCTGCGCTTAGTTCTTCAAACATGGGGGCGATGTTCACTTCATGCTCAATCAGGTAGCGCAGCGCATCGGTGAGGCTTTGTTCACCGATGACCAGGGCACCCACCAGATAATCACCGCTGAGCACCAGGCGGATGGTGTTGTCTTTTTCGGCGGACCAGGCGCTGCGATACGGCCGTGGCTGCGTATACCAGACTTCGCTTGAGCCACGCGAGATGTGCTGCAAAATTTGCGGCTCGTCGGCATCCGCGTCTCGTCGAGGGTTAATCTGGCCCATCGTGGTAATGTGCAGGCCAAAAAGCAAGCAGGCATTAAACGGACTGCCTTTTTGATAGCGGTAGGTCTTGCCCACCATGTTTAGCCCGGCGGCATTCCCTTCGGCCACGGCGCTGGGCCAGAGAATGTCCAGCATGTGCTGCCCAGTCCAACGGTCGTACACCTGAGCGCAGTCCCCGGCGGCAAACACGTTAGGCACGCTGGTTTGCATCTGTTCGTCCACCAAAATGGCCCGGTCGGTGGCGATGGGGCTGTTGGCCACCACATCAATGAGCGGTTTCACACCAATGGCCACACCCACCAAATCGCACTTAAATTCAGTGCCATCCTCCAGGCGTATGCCGCGCACCCGGCCGCGGCGGTCGCCTAAAATTTCCACGGCTTCGGTGTTGTAATGAATATGAACATGATGGGCTTTCATCTTTTTTTCCAGCAGGGTGGCTTCTTCGTCGTTAAAGACGCGCCCCCAGAGGCGGTCGCGCCGCAAAAAGTAGTGCGTCTCCACGCCGCGATGAGCCAGCCCTTCGCTGAGTTCCAGGGCAGTGATGCCGCCACCAATAACCACCGCGCGACGCGCCCGGCGCGTTTTTTGCACCAGCTCTTTGGTGCCGTCCATCGTGTCCAGGTAAACCACGCCGTCCAGTTCGGCACCGGGATACGGCGGCGGGGTGGCTCTGGCTCCGGTGGCAATCAGCAGGCGATCGTAGGTGAGGGAACGGCCGTCTCCCAACCACACCCTTTGCCGCTGCACATCCAAACTCACCGCCTCACCAAGCACCAGATTAATGCCCCACTCTTCGTACCAATCCAGCGAGCGGGCCACGATTTGTTCCGGCGACACCTCTTTGATGAGCACATAGGCCAGGCCGGGACGAGAATACATGGGGTACGGTTCGGCCGTGAGGATAATGATTTCCCCGGCGGCATCGTTTTGCCGGATGGTTTGGGCGGCGGTGGCTCCGGCGGCACCGTTGCCGATGATTACGTAACGCATCTCAATCTCCCCCCGCCATGTCGCCCATCTGGGCGGCAAACCGATCCATGACGATGACGTGGGCCTGGGTTTCCCAGCGCAGCGTGCCGCGCGGGCAAACGTTGACGCAGTTACCGCAGCTGATGCAGGCGGCGTCGCTGACGGGCAGCCCCTGCCGGGCGTAATCGCGCACGGGGATGCCGACGGGGCAGTTGTAGCCGCAGATGCCGCACTGCACGCAGCGGCTGGCGTCGGCCACCACGCGACCGAGTTGGATCATGGAATCGGGTACGGTCGTTTCCATTTCCTTCTTCCGCTTTAACAATGCATCCAAAATGCCCATACAAAATCCTTTCGTTTCCGCCGCTCCAAAGAGTAAGTGTCGTTCAACAGATTTTGGTAACGGGTAGATAGTCCCGTTATTATTGAATCGAGCCGTTCTCACCCTCACCCCAGCCCTCTCCCACAGGGAGAGGGAGCCAGTTCTCTCCCCCTGTGGGGGAGAGTTAGAGAGGGGGTTAATCATCTTCCGCCTCGTCCTCGTGGCCGGTGGGGTGGCAGGAAGCACAGGCGAACAGTTCCGCCTGGGTGATGTTGAGATCGTCGTGTTCGTCCAGCACTTCTTCCATGTTGTGTTCGTGGCAGGTGGTGCAGTCGTAGGCGGTGTAGCTGGTGCCGGTGTGGCAGGCGGTGCATTCCAGCACGTCCTGTTCGCCGTGGTCCAGGGGGAAGGTGTGCTGGCGCAGTTGGGCCGGCAGCCAGCCATCGACCGTGTGGCAGTTGGCGCACTCCGTGCCAAAGATGCCAAAGTGAATTTCCGGCTCGGCGTGGCAGGCGACGCATTCACGTGGCGTGCCCTGGAATACCTGGTTAGTGTGGCAGGCGGTGCATTGGGCCACGGCGTGCTGTCCGGCCAGCGGCCAGACGTTAGCGTGGTCAAAGTTGGCCATGCTGTCCAGCCCATCATGACAATCCTGGCAGCGTGGGCCAAAAAGGGCGGTGTGTTCGGTGATGAAGGTGGGAACGGCCGTTCCGTGACACCCTTCACACGTCGCATCCGCCACCTGGAGCGGCTGCTCGCCGCTGTGGCAGTGGGTGCAGCCCATTTCACTGCCGTCAAAATCGGTGATGTGGCGGGCCAGGCTGAAGCTGGTCGTGCGCTCGTGGTCAAACGGCGCGCCCTCAACCGTGGCCGGCTGCCAGGCGGCGGTGGTGTGGCAGCCGGCGCAATCAGTGCCAAACATCGCCTGGTGTTTTTCCGGTTCGGCGTGGCAGACGGCGCACTCCTGTGGTGTGCCTTCGAATTCACCACCGACGTGGCAGCTTTCGCAGCTTGCACTTTCGTGCGCGCCGGTCAGGGCAAACAGCTCGGCGTGCTGGGCCATGGTAAAGTCAGACATCGTGTCCAGTCCATCGTGGCAGTTGAGGCAGTTGGCTCCGAATGCCTCGTCATGCTCGACGATGAATTCAGCGTCACGCTCGCGATGACAGTTGGCGCAGGTGCTGTCTTGCATGGTGTAGCTGCCTTCGTCGGTGTGGCAGTCGGCGCAGGCCAGTTCGGCATTGGCGCTGCTAACGTCGTGGTGGGTCAGGGCAAAATCGGTCAGGCCGTGGTCGAAGTTGGCGATGGCGGCCGTTTTCAAATCATAATCCGCGCCTTCATGTTCCAGATGGCAATTACTGCACTGTTCGACGTTGGGTAAACGGCCGTGCAGCCCATCCCCCTCTCGCTCAACCGCAATGTTTTTGTGGCAATCCTCACAGAGCGCGGCCTCGACGCCCTGGAACGGCGCGTGGCATTGGCCGCAGCTATCGCCGATGTCGGCGTGGGACAAAACGTCGGCCATCGGTTCGCCGCTGTGGTTGAGCGCCGACAGGTCACCGGGGCTGAAGGCCCGGCCACCGGTGAGGTAGACGCCAACGGCCAATCCCATCCCCAAAATAAGGGTGGAGATGAGGGCAACAGGCGAAAAAATGGGATGCTGGCGCTCCAGCCGGCGATACTGCCTCACTTAAACAAGCCCGCCCGGAAATAGATGGTGGCCACCACGTGAATGGCCACAGAGAAAAAGAGCGTCAGACCAAAGGGAATGTGCAAAATGTGCCAGACGCGCATGACGCGACGGGCGGCTTGCAACATTTCGCTCTGGCGCTGGAGGTCGCGGCGGCGGGTGAGCATCTGGCTGAGCTGCTGCTTTTGCTCGGCGGCCAGCTGGTCCATCTTTTTGAGTTCACGCTTGAGGCGGCGCTGGAAGCGCCATTGGTAGTAGGATCGACCCAAAATGGAGAGCAGGGGATTGCGCCCTGTAGGGCGTTGGCTGAGCTCGGCGACAAGCTGCTGCACGCGCTCCGGTTTTTGGGCTTCGAATTGGGTGATTTGGTGGGATACGGCCGTAATCTCCCGTTCCAACGCCTGCTTTGAGGTGGTGACACCGGAAATGGTGCGCGGCAGCGCCGTGTAGAGATAACGCCCCACAAAACCGCTGCCGACTACAATCAGCGTGAGGAAAAAGCTCACCCCGGCCAGACCACGAAATTGCAGCCCAGTGTGCATCAGCACCATGAAAGGGCCCACGATGCCGGTGACGATATGCAGCGACAGCCAGTAGCGCACCGGCCCGGCCCAATTGAGCCAATTGGTGCGCTTGCGCAGGCTGTAAAGCGTCTCGGTCATCACCATGAGCAGGGTGCCGACAATGCCCAGCGAGTGACCAAAGGGATGCCCGCCATCGGGAATCGCTAGAATGTCGTAGGCGATGTAAATGCCGCTGAGGACGATGACGAAGAAGAGGCTGAGTTCGAGTTCGTACGGCCGTACGGTCGTCTCGCCACTCGCCGCAAAATCCTCCCGCCGGACAAAAGAGTTAGTCAAACGTTTTTGCATAATAGGTGCTATTCAATTTCCCAAATAGAACGGAGATGGGCTTTGATTTCCTGGCGCTGTTGTTGATACTCGGCTTCGCTTAGCTTGCCGTTTTTGTAGGCGTTGTCTAAATCGGCCAGGGCAAAGAGCAGCTGCCACCGCTCTGCCTTGTCGTTTTTGCTGGGGGATGGTGCCGTTCCGGCAGTGGCCAGTTGAGGCATCATGGCGGGCCGGGCTTTGGGGCGCAGCAAGCGAAAACCCACAAATGTCACGAGGAGCAAAATGCCCAGACTTATGATCCAGTCCCCGGTGCTGGATGTGGTGAGGGAAGTTGATTGTAACGGTGTGGGCGATCCGGAAAACGTAAGCGAAAGCTGGCTCTCTTTGGCCAAGTCGCTCTGCGCATAGCTCAATATGACTCCCTTTTCGCCGACCGACTGCGTCGATTGCTGCTGCCAGCCGTCAGCGGCAAATGTGAGCCCGTCATCTGGCAGAGCCACGGTGATGTTGTTTGTTTGGTAAGGCAGCTGGCGCGACAAATCGAGTCTATCCGCCGGCGGCAGTTGATAGGTTACGCGCAGAGTCAGGCTGTTGGGGCCGGGGCGCAGGGCAATGGTATCGACCCAACGGCCGTCTTGCTGAATCACGTCTGATGTGGGGAAGAAGCCGCTGTTTGGCCCCATGCCGCGCTCAAAGGTGATCGCCTGGGCGTTGGCGGGCAGGTTAAACTGGACCGTTCCGCTGTCGCCACTGCCGGTGAAAACGGCCGTTCCCTCATTGTTCATCACATACAGTTCCTGCACCTGCACCTCCTGTCCCACAACTTCCAGCGAAATGCGCAGCTGATCGATGACTACATCGGCCGGATCGCTGGTAGGCTCGTAGACGGTGAGGGATAAATCTAGCGGTTGGCCAGATGTGAGGGAAGCAATGTTGCTGCTGAAGGAGAGTTCCTGGTAGGTGGTGCTGGCGAGATAGACCCAATCATCGGGCTGGTCGGTGAGGCTGAACTGGAAACGGCCGTCCGCGTCCAGCGTGGTGGTCATGGTTTCGGTGCGGGTGTAGCTGCTGTTGTAGGCATACAGAATAACTTCGGTGCCCTCGGGAGCGGGTTTGTCCGTCGTGCCGTTACGCACGGTGCCGGTAATGGTGCCATCGTTGGTGGTTTGGGCAACGGCCGTTTGATTGCACAGCAGCAAACTTGCGATAAGAAAAACCCAGAGCCAATGCTTTGGCACCCGTACAGTTTTCAATTGAACCATTATCAAATGCCCCTAAAAACAAGTCAACTTCTTCACTGCGTAATCGGCCAAATTGACTGGGTATTCTGCCAAACTTTTTGCCGATTACATACGGCCGTTCCGCTTAAAAACGGCCAATCCACTTACTTAAGTGACCATTTTAAGGAAAACGTAACGGGGAATTGCGTATTTAGGAGTACGGTACTATGCGTTGTCGCTTACAAGATGATTCCAACTGCTTTTCACGCCGGCTCAACCTGGCGGACAACATGCAAGCCAAAACTGTAATCAGTAAAGAGGCTGCACTCCAGACGCCTAAAAGTAGATATACGATGGTTGCGTGCATAGCCTGCCCTTTTCTAAAGTGAGATACGTTACAGATGCCCGAAAAATGACCGCTGTATGTGTACTGTGCCATTTTTATGGATAAAGTAACGGAAAAGGTAGATTGACTTGCTATTTGGCTCCCACCAGAGTCTCGGCTGCCCCCAGAACGTCCTCCAGGCTGCTCTGGCGCTGCTTGCGCCGCCACAAAATCAAACCAACAGTCACAATCAGAAGGAATCCCGCAAGGCCGAGCGGCAGCAAAATAGGCCGCAGCGATTGATCAGACAGCAGGACCGGTTGAGGTTCGGCCGTGGGCGGTACGATCCATTCAAACTGGCCGATGCTGTCTTCCACCCCCAGACGGCGCACGGCCACATCCACATGCCAGCGACCGGGCAAGGAGAAGTAACCGCCACCCAGCCGGTAAGCGGCCGTATCAATCTCCTGTGCCTCCACCGAAACCGTGCCCAGATCTTCTTCCAGGTAGGTAAAGCGCAAGATGACTTTAGCGACTTCGGCTGGAGCGGGACGCCGGTGGCTGGTCGCCCGCACCAAAAAGATATTTTGTCCCGGCAGGTTGGGTTTGGACGAGAAAGAGATGATCATGTCTTCCACCGATTGGGTCATGGCGGAAGGTTGTTCTTCGTCGGGGTAAGGCAGGTAGGCGGGGCCAACGGCCGTTGGCGTGGCCGTCACAATTCCTGTGGCCAGCAGCACAACAAGGCCCACGCCAGCTTCCAGCAGCACCAGCCGCGGCAGGTGATTGGCCGAGAACGGGGTCCAGCCAGCCGGTTTTTTGAGCAGTCGGGCCAGCGGGGCCGCTATGCGGGAATGCAGCGAAGCAGAATTGATCAGGCCAAACAGCCCCATTAGCAGCATCAGGCCAATTTTGGTCAGCAGCGACTGGCCATAGAAGCTGGTGAGCATGGCGTCTGGCGTGGCCACCTGGAAACCGGCGCTGACCAATCCGCTAAACACCAGCAGTCCCACAGACACGGCCGCTACAGGACCAAACACGCGCCACGCCTCTTTACGCAGCTGGCGTGCCTGCTCCGGCAGCGCTTGCGCGGCGACTGCGGGAATGCCAATCAGCAGCGAGACCACCCCACCGAGCCAGGCGCCCATCGCTAAAACATGCAGGGCATCAGCCAGGAGTGCCAGGGAGGACAGATCGGTAACGGCCGCTGCGTGGCTGGTGAGGGCTTGGAGAACGGCCGTCCCCACCACCAACACCACCGCTACAATTTCCCAATTGCTCCGCTGCTGCATTTTGCCAAACAGCACGGCCAGCGCGGCAAACGTCGCCTGCCGTCCCAGCCAGAGCCAGCCCCAGCGCGAATCCACTAGCAGCTCCCAACCGGTGCCCAGCCAGGTCGCTTCGGCGGCCAGATTGGCCAGCAGGCGGGAGAGCTGGTACAGGTACAATCCTACACCCACAACCAGTGAACCAAGTGCAGCATAAAATGCCAGCTTGAGAATGTGGCGGCGAGCAGGCAGGTAGCTGTCGGTGAGAACGGTGCGCCGCTGGGCGCGGGGTAAAACGAATTGAACGACCACGACCGCACCAATGACCAGGGCCATCAGGCTGTAGTTGAGCCAGCGTAAGATCACTTCGGTCCAGGGAACGGCCGTTTGCACTTCATGGGTAACGGCCGTATTTAAATCGGCACTGTTCCCCACGCCAAACACCACGTACCCTTGCGTATCGTGGCCATCGGCGGCGGAGAGCACGTGCCAGTGAATGCTGTAGACGCCATCCCCAATTTGCGGCAGGTCTAGAATAACCAGCTGCGGATCAAGCTCATCGAGATGAATGCCGGTTAGCTCCACCGGCTTGCCGTCCAGGTCCAGCACCTGAAACGTGCTAAAGCTCACCGAAATCGGCTCGTTGTACCAGAGGCGCACCTGAGAGGGTGCCTCGGCCAGCACGGTGCTGTCTGGCGGGTCGGTACGCACCAGCGCCGCGTGGGCGTGGGTGCTGCGGCTGGTCGTGGCCGCCAAAATAAGGGACAGCAGGGAAGCGATCATTAAAATGGGGAATTTGCGCATACGCTCTCACCAGTTCTCAACGTTGATTTTGGTAGCAAGCTACCAATTCCAAGTATAGGCAAATGCGTAGCGTAAATTGTTGAAAAATCTTGGGGTTTGTTGGGGCTGCTTTGACAACAACGAATTGAAGAAATTAACGAATTTTCTCTGAAAACGCCATTCGTTGTTTACTCAAATTCATTGTTGTCTTTTAGGGGCAATATTTCAAGTGGAACTGTTCCGTCTGCTGAAAATGAAGAAAGTGCCACCGATGAGCAGGATAGTTACAACAATCCCTGCTGCCAGCCAGATGGTGTTGTTGGGGGCCGTGCTGGGTACGGCCGTTGCCTCCACTTCATATCCATCTGAGATCGGTGTGAAGTTGGCGGCATTGGCCTCAGCCTCATCCCCCACAAAGAAGTTGAACGAACCGGCTGTGGCATCCCCATCCAGCAGCATCGCGTGCCAGCGCACGGTGTAAGCACCGTTGGCCAGCGGCGGCACGCTGACCCGCATGGAGGCGTGCTCTGGATCGTTCAGGTCCACGCCGCCGTCGCCGCTGTCTACCTGTTGGCCCTGGCCATCGAATACCGCGAATGTGCTGGTGGCGGTTTGGATTTCTTCGTTGAAAACGGCCGTAATCACCCCCGGTGCCTCTGCCACAATCGCTCCATTCCCCGGAAACGACGAAAGCAGCTCCACCAGATGCGCATAGCTCACCACAGGCATCATCAACAACCCAATAAAAAGTGATGCGACCAAAAGTAAACGTTTTTTCATCATGCTCCCTGTAACTTCTGCTCCAGACGCTTTAGCTGGCGGCGGGTGGCCATGAAGCCAAACCAGCCACCCAGGGCGGTCGCCACGCCCAGGGCAATGCCCACCCCTTTCAAAAAGGTAAGCCAGGGTGGTTCAGCAATAAAAAACTCCAGCTGCCCGTTTACCACATGGCCGTCATGCACATCTTCCGTGTCGGTGATGCTGGTCCAGTAAATGTTGTATTTGCCCGGCGGCAGGTCAGACTCCAACGTTGTTACCAGCGTCTTGCGCGTCGGATCCACGGCCGCCACGCCGCAGTCGCCAATGTCCACCTTTTGCCCGCGCCGGTCATACACGACCAGCTGGCTGCCAGACGGGTCCAGCACGTTGCTAAAAGTGACTGTCACCTGTTTGGGCGAACTGGTGAGCACCGCGCCATCGGCCGGGATGCTTTGCACCGGTACGGCATGAGCCTGCACCGCCCACGGCCGCCAGGCCGCCAACAGCAGTGCCAAAGCCAATGCCAAAATCCACTTTTGCCTGTTCATGATCTGCTCGCTACTGCTCCACTGCAAAGTAAGGCAGCTCCAAATCACCTACAGCAATCGTCACCTGGTCGCCCGGCTTCACCGAATCATCCACGTTGCGCAGCAGGAAGAAGTAGGACAAGCCAAACTCCAGGTCATGCGTGTGCGGATCGTCATTCATGGCCAGTTCGATGCCGTTACCGGCAATGACGCGCGGAATGTTTTCTACTTCGTCAAACATGTAAACGGCCTTGTCCGGATCGGTCACCTGATAGCGCACGTCGAGCAGGCCGCCTTCAGCCACCAGCGCCACGTGCATAAAGCGCACGCCCCATTGGTCCTCAATCTGAGCGATGGCTTCCGCCTGCAACTCGGCTTTGTGTTCTGCGGCCAGGCGCAGCTGGTACTGCTGCCAGCCCCAATAACCGGCAGTGCCGATACCTATTAACACGATAACGGCCGTAATCAGCCAGGGCCACAACGGTTTTGTTTTCACTTCTTTTGCATCGTTTACGGTTAAATCACTCATGATTTGCTCCCAATTTGGGCAACCCTGACAGGCCTTTCCAGACCTGTCAGGGTTTAATAAGTCGTTACTCGCC
>PABI01000001.1 GCA_002699125.1 Anaerolineaceae bacterium | reverse complement strand
GTCTGTTAGTGTGAAATTCAGTGACTTTGGCATTTGCCTAGTATCGCACACTTCCTTTTTCTCGTATATGTTTTTAAGGTTCTTTCCGGTAACTACTTAAGGAAGACAAAAAATGAACATACTTATTGTTGGCGCAACAGGAGCGACGGGTCGGTTGCTCACAGAAGAACTTCTTAATCGTGGGCAACTTGTGAAAGTAATTGTTCGCTCACCTGACAAACTGCCCACAGCCGTCAAGAATCATGATAACCTGACTGTGATTCAGGCCAGCGTTCTTGATTTAAGTGATGCGGAATTAGCCAAGCATACCAAAGGATGTGATGCAGTAGTCTCATGCCTGGGACACAACATGACCTTTAAGGGTATGTACGGCCATCCGCGAAAACTCGTCACTGATGCGACTCGCCGCATAAGTGAGGCCATTCAGGCAAACAGACCTGAAAAGCCAACTAAATTTGTGCTGATGAATACCACGGGTAACCGCAACCGTGATCTCAATGAACCCATTTCCTTTACCGAAAAGTTCGTTGTGGGTCTGCTGCGCCTACTGTTGCCCCCTCATAGTGATAATGAGCAGGCGGCAGACTATCTCAGAAGCAAGATCGGTCAAAATGATAAGCTGATTGAGTGGGCTGCGGTTCGGCCAGACAATTTGATTGATGAGGACGAAGTTACCCGATATGACGTGTATCCATCGCCCATTCGCAGCGCCATTTTTGATGCAGGGCAGACCAGTCGCATCAACGTGGGGTACTTTATGGCAGAGTTGATCACGGAAGATGACATCTGGCAGAAGTGGCAGGGACAAATGCCTGTTATTTATAACAAGGTTACGGCGTAGTTATTATCACGGTGGAATAGAACATGAAGCAGGTGAACCACCAGCATTTTATACTGTTGGCTACACTATTTAGCGGAGTCAATCAAGTAAACTGCGGAAAGCATGTTGAAAATACCAAGATGCAAAATCGCAGTTTACTCAAGTGAAAGCGCAACGAGTATCTAATGTTTTTTAAGTTACTTTCCCGCTTTCACATAAAAGGAAACCCATGATGAGTTCAGATCAAAATAATAAAAAGCATGAAAAATCCCAAACCAACATGATTGGGGCAGGTATTGCAATAGGCGTTGGTGTTGGCCTTGCCATTGGCTCGGCAATAGGAAATCCTGGCGCGGGCTTAGCGATTGGCATCGCGTTTGGTATTGGTATTGGCGCAACATTGCAAAAAAAGAAAAATGCTGAACAAGATGACGCGTAAAATGTGGCAAAAAGGACGGACATCATGACAAAGGAAAAATTTTTAACCGTACGATGGAATAATTTACTTTCGTTAGGATTGGGAGTTCCCACCCTGGTGTACGTTGTCGCGGCTTTCTCCACTTCGGCCTGGTCAGGAAGAGGTGACTTGATTGGGCTTGCAATTTTCGGGGCACTTTTCTGACTGGTTATCGAGTTACATACATCCATGCGGTTCGCATGGCTCCAACAAAATTCAGACGACCACGTTTCTGTCAAACAAAGGTTTACACACCCACTATCCCTTATAAGAAAAGTTTACAATGCGGCCTTTTGGGTTTTTCTAATCCCCTTTTTTACAGTTATTGATTATGGTACGGGTTTTGTCGCCTTTACCATCATCATTTTTATCAGATTCGGTTTGAGTTTGTATACAAATAATGTCCTCAACCTCACACCGGAGCAGTATGAAAGTTATCCCTTCCGAATTTGAGTCATTGCCGGATAAAAATCTGAGGCGTGAATAAAACGCGCTCTCAAATCTACCTAAAAGGTGCTGCATAAAATGAATAATAATCAAAACAAACTTAACCCTAATAGGCGACAAGAGTGGTCGGGGGTAACTCTTGCCGAGTATGTTGAACAGCGAAATGGTGTCCCCTTAGGCAATTCCAATTCATTGCAAAATATGCTGCGACGCTCTTTTGGGGCATCATCTTTTGCCAGGTTTTGGCAATATTGGAATCCTATTTGGGGCTATGGATTAGGGAAATATGTCTATTCACCCTTGCAACGTGTATTGCCAATGGCGATTGCGCTCATCATGACATTTGTGATTTCTGGTGCCCTTCACGACTTAGTGACGATGGCGTTAAGAAGATCTGTGACATTTTTCTTTACGCCCTGGTTTTTTATACTTGGCGTGGGGGTTGTGGTTGGACGAGCTGTTAAAATGGATTTATCGAATTACTCTTGGTGGATTCGAGCAAGTGTTCATTTAATCTATCTCCTTCTTGGAGCCATATTAACCATTCTTGCAAAAAGGGTCTTGGAGATCCCATAAGTTATGTTTTCTTTGAAAAGAGTTTTGATAATAATTTGTCTTGTTTCTCTACTTATTTCATGTCACTTAAGTTTAATGAGTTTGGGTTGCAGCTCAGAAAGGTAAAATCGCAAATGCAAAAAAAGAAACGAATCGTTCAAATATTCAGAATAATCATACCTATTGTAGGGCTGATCTGTATCGTAATATTCTCACCTTGGGACGGAATATGGGCTTGGGTAGCACCAGTACCCGACACTGTTCAGGAACAAGTCGATGACGCAATTGGTCATGGCTTGGATGGCATTATTGTGTATGTGGACGAAGCAGGTGAACCACCCGCATTTTATACCGCCGGCTGGAAAAACCGAGAAGATCAAATACCAGCCGACCCGCAATCATTATTCAAGATTGCCAGTATCGATAAGTTATATGTCGCCGTTTCTATCGCCAAACTGGTCAATGACCAACAGTTGTCGCTGGATGATACGCTCGCGGATCACTTTCCAGAACTTGTGGGCAGAATTGAATATGCCGATCAGATTACGCTGCGGATGATGGTGCAGCATCGGAGCGGTATTCCCAATTTCACCGACGCTCCTGGTTATTGGGAAAATCCACCAAATAGCAGTGAAGCCGCCCTTGAATTAGCGCTTGATTTGCCTGCTAACTTTGCACCGGATGAAGATTATGGTTATTCAAATACGAATTATTTTTTGCTGGGCGAACTCATTGCAAAAGTGGTGGGGTATAGCCATTGGCAATATATCGAGGAGGAGATTCTGATACCGCTCGAGTTGAACAATACGTTTACTTCAATTGATGATGTGGATGCGGACGATGTCATGAGCGGCTACTGGGTCGGCTATGAGCCTGATTTGAAGAATGATCCGCACGGCTCAATGCTCGCGACAGCAGAGGATGTGGGCATCTTCTTGAGGGCTTTAAATGATGGCTCATTGTTAAATGATAATGAACAGGCTATTTACTCCTCTATTTATGAGTATGAACATACCGGATTGATACCTGGATACTACAGTATTGCCCGCTACCACAGTGACATTGATACGGTTGTGGTTCAGTTTGTGAACACAGCCGGTGGCACCCCGATAGTGCCGGTTTTCGATACAGGCGGTGGCACTAAGGTGATGGTATCGAATGTCGTTTACGGCCGTATTGTTCGGATTTTGCGCGGGAAATAAATAGTAGTGAATCCACATTCACACAAAAACAAGGAGAATCAAAATGAAACAACAAAGTAATAAGCAGAAACTACATGCCACGATTGGAATATTGGGCAAAGTCACAATTTTAACCGGTGTCTTGCTCCTGTTTGACGCCTTGCTCGGCACCCTTTTGAGCGTTGACTTATGGCCCTTCCGCATCATTGTGCCGGGTGTCGCGCTGTTTTTTATCGCCTTGTTCATGGACGAAAAAAACGGCGTGGTGTGGTCAATCATTAGTAGCGTCACGACGATGACCGGTCTGATATTTTGGGTAAACGTAATGATTGGCTACAGGGCATCCTGGGCCTATTCTTGGACCTTGATCTATCCCACCGCAGTTGGGTTAGGCATGTTGGCCTATGGGGCCCTGAAAACCAAACCAAAACTAAGCCGCGCTGGTTGGAACCATATCAAAATCGGACTGGGGCTATTTGGCGTCTTTGCCGTTTTCTTTGAATTCATCGTGGGGCTGGGTGGATTTGCTCTGGAATTTGGCTGGCCACTGTTGCTCATCTCGCTGGGTCTTTTCGCTTTTACGCTTAGTGGGTTTGACATCAAGCAATATAGCTTCTCGTTCAAAGAGACCGATCACTACCCCAGCCCCGACAAATAAGAACAAGATTTATATCTACGATAAGGTTGGGATCACCATGGAAGCGTAGATTGGGACAATCTAGTTACGGCCGTTCCCACACCTTCTCACCTCCTAACTTCAATTAACCTCCAACATTTGTTGTAGGACTACTAAAAAAGTTGATCAGATCGTGGAGTAGAAATCCGCTTTGCCGCTGATGTGGCGAAACGGCCGTTTTGGGTGCGTGCTGGCGTTAACCTGGCGTATCTTGTGGTCTGCCTGCTGCCCACGCTAGCAGTTAGAAATGCGATTTTGTAACGGCCGTCTATCCCACAAATCACCACATCAATCACCATATGTGGTGATGACCACTCACCATATTAATTTGTATTCTCCAGGCAATGAAAACAACGGTTTCGATGGAGCGCGAGATGACAAACACAAACACAACAGTTGAGAACCAAAAGCAGCCAGACAGTTACGAAATTCACCTCAAAGGACATCTGGATGCGCGTTGGACTGGCTGGTTTGATGGCTTCACCATCACCCTGACCGACAGCGGCGAGACGATTCTCACCGGTTCGGTTGCTGACCAAGCCGCCCTGCATGGCTTACTCAAAAAAGTACGTGATTTAGGTTTGCCCTTGCTCTCAATCAACCCAATCAAACAATAAGGAGAAATTCAAATGAAAACCAATATCCGTGAAATGTCCCCGTCTGCTTATGCCCGTTTTGCTGGTGTGCTCTACCTCGTCATCACCGTCGCCGCCATCTTTGCCCACATGGTCATCCCGGAGCAGTTCATTGTGGTGGGGGACGCCGCCGCTACGGCGGCCAACATCGCCGCCGACGAAACCGCGTTCCGCCTGGGCACGGTGGGCAGCGAGCTGATTATTCTGCTGAGCGAAATTGTGCTGGCCGTGGTGCTGTACGTGCTGCTGAAGCCGGTGAGCAAGACGCTGTCGTTGATAGCGGCCGTTTCCCGCCTGGCCATGACCACCATCCATGGCCTGAACCTGCTCAACTACTACCTCGTCTTCCAACTGCTGAACGGCGGCAGCATTGCTACCGCCTTTAGCCCCGACCAGATAAACGCGCTGGTGACGCTGTTCCTCGACGCGCACAGCATCGGCTTTACGATTGGCATCGCCTTCCTGGTTCCCCACGTGCTGATTTTGGGCACCCTGATTGTGCAGTCGGGCTACTTCCCCAAGGTGCTGGGCTTCCTGTTCATCGCCGCCGGAATTGGCTACCTGTTTGACGCCACGGGCCTGCTGCTGGTCGCCAGCTACACCACGACCCCCGGCGTGATTGCCGCCGTCATCGCTGCTGCCGAAATTGCCTTCCCCATCTGGCTGCTGGTCAAAGGCGTCAACATGGACCGCTGGCAAAATCACACCCTTGCCCTTGAGAGTGCCTAAAAAACTCGATGAAATAGACACTATCGGGATTCGCACTATGCCAAATTTTTTATCCGCAGATTTCGCAGATTGCACAGATTAAAAAACAAAAATCTGCGTCATGGTTCGGCTACGCTCACCACAAGTCTGTGTAATCTGCGGACCAGTTTTTATTACCGATAATCTCTAATAAATATTACTTCTCCACAACTCGGCAGTATAAAAATAGTTGGGTCTTGGAGAATAAGGAAAACCGAATGAAAGCAATTGTTTATACCGAATATGGATCAGCCGATGTCCTGCAACTCAAAGAGGTGGCAAAACCGACACCTAAAGACAATGAACTTCTGATACGCATTGAGGCGACGACGGTAACGGCCGTTGACAGCACTTTCCGTCAGGGCGCGTCATTGAGCGGCCGTTTTTACACGGGTCTCAAAGGCCCTAAACGACCGGTGCTGGGGTCTACGCTGGCCGGGGAAGTTGAAGCCGTGGGCAAAGATGTCACCTTATTCAAAAAAGGGGACCAGGTTTTTGGGGCTACCGCCGATTTTGGCACCCATGCCGAGTACATCTGTCTGCCTGAAGATGGGGCTTTGGCGCACAAGCCAGTCAGCATCACCTACGAAGAAGCTGTTGCCACCAATGCGGTGCTCACCGCCCTGCCGTTTCTCCGAGACGAGGGACAAATTCAGAGTGGCCAAAAAGTTCTGATCAATGGGGCTTCAGGCAGCGTCGGTAGCTATGCGGTTCAGCTGGCCAAACAGGCAGGTGCCGCAGTGACCGGGGTCTGCAGCACAGAAAAAATAGATTTTGTGAAATCTTTGGGCGCCGACAAAGTCATCGATTACAAGAAAGAAGACTTTACCAACAGCGGCGAAACCTATGACATTATTTTTGATGTGGCCGGTAAGAGTTCATACGGCCGTTGCAAACACACCTTAAAAGAAAACGGAATCTATTTATCCACCGTGCTTTCTCCCAGGATTGTGCTTGACATGCTGTGGACATCAATCGTGGGCAGCAAAAAGGCAAAAATTACCTTTGCCGGCCTGCGACCAGCCAGCGAACAGGCGAAAGACCTACGTTTCCTTACAGAGCTGATTGAAGCTGGCAAATTAAGAGCGCTCATCGATAGAAGTTATCCATTGGCGCAAACGGCCGAAGCACACCGCTATTTTGAAACAGGACGCAAAAAAGGAAGCGTTGTGATTTCAGTGGCCTAAAAATAAACCTGGCCAGCGATTGATAGCTAAACGTTAGCTAACCTTTAGGTAGACAAACGGCCGTTTCTCTACACTCCTTCTATTCACAAATTTCAAATCTATTTGAGCCACAAGAAAAAGAGAAACTGGAGAGAACCCATTTCCTCAAAATCTTTTGTGGCAAATATCATACGAGGAAGTTCCCATGAATAAAAAACTTGTCTTGAGCCTCACCTTAATCTTGCTGCTGCTGATTGGTTGCAGCAGCACCGCCCAAGACGAACCACAAGCAGCCCAGCCCGATGTCGATATGGAGACATCAGCTGAAATAGACGACACCACCACCCAGGACGACCCGCAGACCACCCAACAAGATGTCGCTGCGGAGGCACAAGCGGAAATGGAAGACACCACCACCCAGGACGATCCGCAGACTACCCAACAAGATGTCGCTGCGGAGACACAGGCAGAAATCGACGATACCACCGCTCAGGACACCTTTCAGGCATTCCCGCCAGAGGTCGTGGCCGAGATACAAGCGGAAATGGACAATCTGACCGCAGGCGAACTCCCGCCCGGCATGATCATGTGGATCGACGCACCGGCATACCGCTTTGCCGGGGCCAGTGGTTCCGCCAATCTCGCAGACGACACCCCGATGCCGCCAGAGGGCGCTTTCCGAATTGGCAGCATCACCAAAATGTTCACCGCCACGGTGATCATGCAGCTGGTAGAGGATGGCGTACTGACCCTGGACGATCCGCTGGCGCTGTGGCTGCCAGAGGTCGCCGAGCAGCTGCCCTATGGCGACCAGATTACCCTGCGCCACCTGCTGACGCACACCTCCGGCCTGTTTAACGTGGTTGAGCACGAAGCATACTACGCCGATCTCTTCACGGAGATGGTCGTAGATGAGGAAACCGGGAACGTGTCACTGGCCTGCGTTGAACGAGACCCCCACGACACACTCGCCCGCTACGTCTACGGCAAAGAGGCCCAGTTTGAGCCAGGAACACAGTGGCGCTACAGCAACAGTAACTACACGCTGCTGGGCATGATCATCGAAAAGGCGGCGGAGATGCCCCTCGCCGAAGCGTATCGCACAAACATCTACGAACCCCTGGGCATGACCGCCACCTTCCTGGATTGCTACGAAGCACCGCTGGCTGATGTGGTCCACGGCTACACCGCCTCTGGCGACACCATGACCGATGTCACCGAACTGCATGAATCGGTCGGCTGGTCAGCGGGCGGCCTGGTTTCTACGGCACCAGACTTGATCGCCTTTGCTCGCGGCTTGTTCAGCGGGGCTCTGTTTGATAATCCAGAAACGCTGGAAGCGATGACAACCCCCGCCTCTGGCAGTGCCTACGGTCTGGGCATCTCGCTCCAGGAAGCATATATGGGTCATGCAGGCTATATTGCCGGTTTTCGCTCGGTGCTCAATTATGCACCTGAGTTCGACACCGTTGTAGTCATGCTTTATAACACTGATGCGGCTGGTCCCGAACAAAGCCTGGCGGATATGATGAATCCGGCGGCCCCGCTGCTTCGGATGGCGGAGTGAGAGGCTGGTAAAAGTAAATGGGGAGTGGAGACTTTAGCCGGAACATTTCCGGCTAAAGCCTCCACTCCGGCCCATATTTTGAGTGTAACTCCGCAAATTTCGAAAGAGCCATATTAATGAGGAGCAGAAAAGTCATGAAAAATCTCAACAAGAGTCGTATCGTTCGAATACTTAGAATAATCATGCCCATCGTAGGGCTAATCACCATCATCGTAATTCCCCCCTTGGACCTAGTACCCTCATTGATAGCACCCTTACCAGATACGGTGCAGGAGCAGGTTGAGGATGCAGTTGAGCAGGGGCTGGATGGCATCATCGTTTATGTGGATCAGGCAGGTGAGGAGCCAGAGTTTTATGCGGCAGGCTGGAAAAATAAATTGACGCAAGAGCCGGCGGATCCGCACGCCTTTTTCAAAATTGGCAGTATCCACAAGCTGTATATCGCTACGGCCGTTGCCAAGCTGGTTAGCGAGGGGAGTCTCTCTCTGGAGGGCACCCTCGCTGACTACTTACCTGAACTTGTGGGCAGAATCGAATATGCCGACCAGATCACCCTGAGAATGCTGGTGCAGCACCGCAGCGGCATTCCGAACTTTACTGACGATAGCGAGTTTGACTGGTTCACGCCGCTGACGGACGAGGAGAAGGCGCTGGAACTGGTGTTAGACGACCCCGCCGATTTTGAGCCGGACACAGATTACAGCTATTCCAATACAAACTATCTGTTGCTTGGTCGTATCCTGGACAGGGTTCTGGGATACAGCCACCATCAATATGTCTATAATGAAATATTGGCTCCGCTTGGACTAACGCACACGTTCTTTACGCTCGACGAGGTGGCATACGATGATGTTGTCAGTGGGTATTGGTATGAATATGATGATGATCTAAGGAATCTTGGTGGATCGATGGTCGCGACGGCAGAGGATGTGGGAATATTTCTGAGAGCATTGAATGATGGCTCATTGCTCAATGACGATGAGCAGGCAATCTACGCCTCAATTTACGAATATGATCATGACGGTTGGGTGCCTGGATATCACAGTATGGCCCGCTATCATGAAGACATTGACACCGTCGTGGTTCAGTTTGTAAGCACAACCGGCGGAGAAACCTGGGGGACAGCGAATGTCATCGGCGGAAAGGCTACGGGCGTGTCGAGTATCATCTATAATCGCATTGTCCGGATTCTGCACCGGTAATCAATTCTGCAGTGGACAATGAATTCGCCCTCACACCAGAAGATAAAACGATGGTTTCTATGAAAAGAGTTTTGATTGTACCTTCCTGTCCGTGAGATAAGACGGAACAAAACTCCGTAAAAGGGTATTCTGATGAAAGCGATTGTTTGGACAAAATACGGATCGCCGGATGTTTTGCAGTTCCAGGAAGTCGCAAAACCGGTTCCCCAAGACAATGAAGTGCTGATCAAAATTAAGGCGACCACCGTCACGGCCGGGGATTGTGAGATGCGCCGCCTGCAACTGCCGCTGATGCTGTCGTTCCCTATGCGGCTGTATGCCGGTTTGCTGAAACCGAAAAGAATACCGATCCTGGGGCAGGAATTTGCGGGAAAAGTTGAAGCCGTTGGTAAGCAAGTGACAGCCTACAAAATAGGCGACCAGCTTTTTGGCACCACCGGTTTTGGCTTTGGCGCTTATGCCGAGTACATCTGCCTGGTTGCTAAACCCAGTCCCATGCAAGGAATCCTGGCGGTCAAACCGACCAATTTGAGCTATGAAGAAGCGGCGGCCGTTCCCACCGCCGGTTTAGAGGCATTACACTTTCTCCGAAAAGCCAACCTCCAGCCAGACCAAAAGGTGCTGATTATCGGCGCTGGGGGCAGCATTGGCACGTTTGCCGTACAGTTGGCCCGGCACTTGGGGGCCGAAGTCACCGGCGTGGACAGCACCGAAAAACTGGACATGCTGCGCGCCATCGGGGCCAATCACGTCATAGACTACACTAAAGAAGAGTACACCAACAGCGGCGCAGCCTACGATCTCATCATTGACGTGGTCGGCGGGCGACGGGTGGCGCGCCGCCTGAAGTTGTTGCAGCAAGATGGCTATTATTTTCTGGCTTACGCCGGGCTTTCCCATTTGCTTCTTGGCTGGTGGATTTCGCTGACAAGCAGCAAGAAACTCAAAATTGAATCGTCCAGCCAAAAGAAAGCAGACCTGATTTTCCTCAAAGAGTTGATTGAGGCAGGTGCGCTCAAGCCAGTTATCGACAGATGCTACCCGCTGGAACAAACGGCCGAAGCACACCGGTTCGCTGAAACAGGGCAGAAAAAGGGGAATATCGCCATCACGGTAGCGCCTTTGCTTACAGCCTGAAAAATCTGGTCACCGCGCAATCGGGATTGGGGTGACGCGACGGCCGTTATCCCCCGGCAACCTTTTCCCCTATAATCCCTGCTCATGTTTGATGCACTGCTGCCCACAAAACTGTACCTGCCACCCACGCGAGCCGATTGGGTAAAACGGCCCCGATTATTAAAAAAACTGGACCCGAAACGGCCGTTCAAGCTCCTTCTTGTTTCTGCGCCTGCCGGATATGGCAAAACCACATTGATCACTGCCTGGTTACAACAAATCCAGGCAACAAATAAAACCCACATTTGCTGGCTGTCGCTCGATGAAGATGATAGTGACAGCCAGCAGTTTTTTCGCTACCTGGCCGCGGCCGTACGGCCGTTGCCCGACGTGCGCTCCACGCTGCCCCAACTGCTGCAAGCCAACCAGCCTATCCCCGCCAAAACGTTGATCAAAGCATTTGCCCATGACCTGGTTTCCGTCGGCACGCCGTTCATCCTTGTCCTCGATGATTACCATGTCCTCGATTCGGCCGAGATTGATAATGCTCTGGCCACCCTGCTGGACCTGATGCCGCCGCAGATGACGCTGGTGCTCACCAGCCGCAGCGATCCCGGCTTCCCCATCTCGCGGCTGCGGGCGCGCGGCGAACTCATCGAACTGCGCGCTGATGATCTACGCTTTACTGAGGTGGAAGCGGCCCAGTTCTTGCAGCAAACCATGGGCCTCACCCTCGCCCCCACCCACATTGCCGCTCTTGAAAAACGCACCGAAGGATGGGCTGCCGGTTTGCAAATGGCAGCCCTATCCCTGCAAAATCGGCCAAGCAGTGATCTGGACAGTTTTGTTAACACATTTACCGGCAGTCATCGCTTCATTTTGGATTATCTGGTCGAAGAAGCACTCTCCCAGCAGCCAGAATCCGTGCGCAGCTTTTTGCTGGCAACCTCTATTCTCGACCGGCTGAGCGGTTCGCTGTGTGACGCTGTCACCGGACAAACTAACAGCCAAACGATGTTGGAAATGCTGGAGCGGGACAATTTGTTCGTCGTGCCGTTGGACAATCAACGGCGCTGGTATCGCTATCACCACCTGTTTGCCGATGTGCTGCAAGCACACGCCACAGCTACCTTGCCCGATCAAGTGGCGACGTGGCATCGAGGGGCCAGCGACTGGTTTGCGCAGCAGAGTTTGCCAGGTGAAGCCATCCGCCATGCGTTAGCTGCTGAAGATTATGAGCGAGCAGCTTCTTTGGCTGAACTGGCGTGGCGATCAATGGACAGGCGATACCAGTCCGGTACCTGGCTGGGTTGGGTGAAGGCGCTGCCAGACAAGTTGGTCCGCGCGCGCCCCGTGCTTAGTGCGGAGTACGCCTGGGCGCTGCTGGACAGTGGCGAGATGGAAGCGGCTGAAGTGCGCTTGCAAGTTGCGGAACGATGGCTGGAATTGGCTGCACAATTGCCAAATTCATCAGGTGAGATGGTTGTGGCATCCGAAGCAGAGTTTCGGGCGCTGCCAACGACCATAGCGAATGCCCGAGCCTATCTGGCGCAGGCGCTCGGTGACGTACCCGGCACTATAAAGTACGCTCGTCGGGCACTCGAACTCCCATTTGACGACGATTATTTTGGGCGTGGCCTCTCGGCTTTGCTTCTCGGATTCGCTTACTGGACCAGCGGTGACCTGGCGCTGGCCCGCCAGGCGGTTTCCGATGCTGTGTCGGATATGTGGACGGTCGGGAATGTACCCTTTGCTATCAGTTTTACCTCTTATTTGGCAGACATTATACTGGCTCAAGGTTATCTTCATGAGGCGATAAGCGTCTACGAACATGCATTACAGCGGACGATGGAACAGAGTGAGAGAGAGGTGGCGGAAACGGCCGTTCTCCACTTGGGATTAAGTGAACTGTATCACGAACTGGACGATATGAAAGCCGCCACATTGCATCTGCTGGGCAGCGAGGAGATGGGTGAGCAGATTGCATTTCCACCTTGGTATCGTCACTGGTCGCGTGCCCAGGCTCGGATAAAGATAACGCAGGGCGACTTGGACGGTGCTGTCGAAATACTGAACGAAGCCAAGCGCCTCTACTTCCGGCATCCTGTCCCCGATACGCGTCCTATGGCGGCGCTGCGAGCGCGTGTGTGGATTTTGCAGGGAAATTTGAAAGATGCTCTGGCCTGGGCTCATGCGCAAGGGCTTACTGCTGCCGATGAACTTAGCTACCTGCGCGAATTTGAGCACATCACACTGGCGCGGTTGCTCATCGCTCGTTATCGGCACGAGCAGGTTGAAACGGCCGTTCATGAAGCCACGGGTTTATTAACACGACTGCTGCAAGCGGCGGAAGCCAGCAACCGGATAGGCAGTATGATTGAAATATTAATGCTGAAGGCGTTGACACACG
This sequence comes from Anaerolineaceae bacterium, assembly GCA_002699125.1. Classification (GTDB taxonomy): domain Bacteria; phylum Chloroflexota; class Anaerolineae; order Promineifilales; family Promineifilaceae; genus Leptofilum. The sequence continues at coordinate 23,281 of PABI01000001.1, read as the reverse complement.
CGGCGCAGGGCGACGTTCCTGCTGCGCTCGCGCTTGTGGAACGCGCCCTCACGCTGGCTGCTCCAGAGGGCTACGTACGCCTATTTGTTGAGGAAGGCCCGCCCATGGTGGCGCTTTTGCAAAGGATGCCGAAGGAAGACGAAAAGTTGAGGGAATACATCAACAGATTGCTGGCAGCTTTTGACGAACAGGGCATTCAGCCTTCAACCTCCAGCCCTCAACCTTTAATCGACCCCCTCACCGAGCGCGAGCTGGAAATTCTGGCCCTCATCGCCGCCGGGCTAAAAAATAAAGAGATCGCCGAGCAGCTGGTGATCAGCCTCAATACGGTTCTCTACCACAATAAAAACATTTACAGCAAGCTGGGCGTGCGCAAACGCGCCCTGGCCATTGTCAAAGCGCGCGAACTCAACCTCATTTAATAGCCTTGCTAGATTGGACCAATCCGCAAGATTGGTCCAATCCTGAACGAGCACCTACAGTTTTTCTCCCCAAACCCTACAGTTTTTTACCCACCACAACTACAGTTACCTGTGGGGATTTATGGTGCCGCCTGCCGTATGCTGGAGGCATGATGAACGACAGCACAGGCAAACACAGCCAGTACGAAATTGAAATCGAAGGTCATTTGGATGATCGCTGGCAGGCGTGGTTTGAAGATTTCACCATCAGTCGCACGGTAGACGGCCGTACCGTTCTCACCGGCCCCATCCGTGACCAGGCAGCTTTGCACGGCGTGCTGAAGAAGATCAACAACCTGGGCCTGACGCTGATTTCAGTCAATCCCGTAATTCCGTAGCCGCGCTTTCTTAGCGCGCAAAACGCGGATTGGCTCCGCGGCTGCAAGAATTTTATTCATCAATCACAAACAGATAAGGAGATGGAAATATGAATAAGTTACAGAAGTGGGGCGGCGCGGCCGCATTGTACGAAGCATTGGCATACATCATTGGCTTTGTTGGCTTTATCGCTGTTGTAAACGTGGGGGGCAGTACAGACCCGCTAGAAAAGATCACGGCGATTCGTGAGAATCAGGGGGTGCTTACCGCTCTGATGCTGATTGTGTACGTGGCATGGGGGGCTTCGCTGGTGGTGCTTTCTCTGGCGCTGCATGAACGATTAGACGGCAAACGCTCGGCCCTGGCCCGCACGGCCACCGCCTTTGGCATTATCTGGGCAGTGCTGGTGATTGCCAGCGGCATGATTTACAACGTGGGGATGGAAACGGCCGTATCTCTCCACGCCACCAACCCGGAACAGGCGGCTACCGTCTGGCTGGCAATTGAGTCCGTTTTCAATGGCCTGGGCGGCGGTGTGGAAGTGGTCGGCGGCATTTGGGTGCTGCTGCTGAGCGTAGCTGGCCTGCGCAGCGGTAACTTTGGCCGCGCCTTCAACTATCTTAGCTACCTCGTGGGGGCTGCCGGTGTTGTCAGCGTGGTGCCCGCCATTGCCGAAATCAGCGCCAGCATCTTTGGCCTGACCCAGATTGTCTGGTTTGCCTGGTTGGGCCTTGCCCTACTGCGCCAACCGACAACGGCCGTACAAAGCGCGGCAGCACCTGCCTAAAACAGAAGATGCCCTGCCAGGTTCTTCAGACCTGGCAGGGTGATCAATACCCCTTTTCAATACTTTCGTTCCTATACAGCAATACCTATCCCTGAATAAACTAAACCCAACTTAAAGACGCAAGCGGCACGGCAAATGCAACTTCGCTGGGCCACGGAAACAAGGAGAATCTCATGTCGCAAACACAAGAATTCATTGACCATCCAGAAAACGCGCTAAGCAGCATTTCTTTCCAACAAAAAAGCACGGTGCTCTCCCTAATTATTACCGGCAGTGCGACTGCCTACTACTTCGCCAACATGTGGCCTATGCGCCCCATTGCCCTGGCCAACGACATCATCCCGGCAGGCTACGGCAGCCTGGTTTTGAACACCATCATCCTGATAATCCTGTCCCAGATTGTGCTGCAAATTGTGCTGGTTTTTGGCTCTGGCGTGGCGGCTGCCCCGACCGAACATGAGAAAGTGGCCGTTCTAAAAGCCAAGCGCAATGCATACGCCGTTCTGACCTTTGGTGTTTTTGCGGCCGTTGGCTCCGTTTTTCTGGAAGAGCTGACTCCGTTTTGCACGGCCAACCTGGCCATCCTGGGCTTTGCCCTGGCCGAAATTGTGAAATACGTTTCGCAGCTTTTTTATGCCCGACAGTAAGTTGGATGGCAGATTGGATAGTGGAGATTACAGTCTCCACTCTCTAATCTCCAAAACATTCGGATGAAATCTACAAGATAGAAGGATAAATCTTATGAAAAAATTCTGGCGCATCACGCTGATTTCCACGGCCGTTTCCATCATCATCTATTTTGGCGCGGCACTGGTCATGGCCTTTTGGCCCGAACCAACCTTTGCTGTGGATCCGTTTCCGGTTGCCGGGTACACGGCCGCCGAGTTCACCCCACAGCAGGTCACCATGCGCGATGGCGAAACCTTGTTTGCCCGGCAGTTCCCGGCCGATTCTGATGACACAATCCTGCTGCTGCACGGCGTTACCTCAGAAAGCGCCGCCTTCCACAGCACTGCCCAGCAGCTGCGCCAGATCAGCGGAGCGGACGTGGTGGCCCTGGACCTGCGCGGTCACGGCCAATCCGGCGGCACCCCCGGCCACGTGGCCTACATCGGGCAGTACGAGGATGACGTGGCGGATGTGATTGCGGCGATTCGGGCTGAGAAGCCAAACGGCCGTTTCATTCTGGCAGGTCACTCGATGGGCGGCGGCATTGCCCTGCGCTTTGCCCAGCTCACCGACCGCCCGGCTGTGGATGGCTATCTGCTGTTTGCCCCGCACCTGGGCACCAATGCCCCCACCATGCCGCCGCAAAACCCGGAAACGGCCGAAGCGGCCGCCGCCTATTCCCAGCTAAATGTTCCCCGCCTGATTGGGCTGATCATGCTCAACAACGTGGGCATCAAGGCGCTCAACCATCTGGACACGCTTTACTTCAATCTGACGGATGAGGTGACCCACGTTTACAGCTTTGGTGCCACGGCCAACTCATCGCCGCAAGATTATGCCGCAGCCTTAACGGCCGTCGACGCCCCGATGCTGGTGGTGGTAGGCAGCAATGATGAAGCATTTGTGGCGGGGGAATTTGAAACGGCCGTAACCGCCCACAGCAACGGCGAAGTCCACGACATCGACGGCGAAAACCACACCAGCATTATCCAAAGCGCCGCTGCCATGACCATTATCGAAGGCTGGCTGGGCGAGACGATGATCAGTGAGCAGTAAAAAGTAAACAGTAGTCGGTAATCGGATAATCGTTTACTGATTACTGAAAAAGGGAATCAAAATGAAATCAGGAAAACGCATACTCAAAATTGTTGGCTTTAGCTTATCAGGCATTATTGGTTTACTCTTTATGATATTCATCGTCCTGTTTGTGGGCACACAAGGCAGCTACAGCGTTCCGGACACCATAGCCACGGACCCCACGCTGCCCAGCGTTACCATCGACGGCATTACTTTCCATGCGGAAACGTTTGGCAACCCCAACGATCAGGTGGTGGTTGTGGTGCACGGCGGGCCGGGCGGCGACTACGGCTACCTGCTCAATCTGCACGAACTGGAAGACGATTTTTATGTGGTCTTCTACGACCAGCGAGGCGCGGGCCTGTCCCCGCGCGTGTCTGCCGACGAGCTGACGCTTCAATCGTCGGTGGACGATTTGCACCGGATTGTGACTCATTACGGCCAGGGGGAACCGGTGCGCGTGATTGGCCACTCTTGGGGCGCGATGCTGGCCGCCGCCTACGTGGGGCAGCATCCGCACACCGTGGCCCAGGTGGTGTTGGCGGAGCCGGGGGCGATGGATAATGCCGGGCTGGAGCGCTTCAACGCGCGGCAGGCAGACTCTCTGCGCAGCGCCGATTACTATCGGCTCCTGGTCCCTACCATCTTCGAGTCACTGCGCCTGGACGGCCCAGACAGCCAGGCGCAGGTGGATTACATCTACGGCAAGATGTCGGCCAATTTTGTGAATACGGCCGCTTCCGGCTACCAATGCGCGGATGAAAATGTAACGGCCGTTGGGCCAGATGTGCCGGTCCCACCCAGCCGCTTTGGCACGACGGCATACCAGACCCTGTTTGGCATCGAGAATGATTTGTCCCCCATTGCCGACAACGCGAGTAATTATCAGGGCGACGTGCTGTTCATCGCTTCGGAATGCAACAGCTTCATCGGCGTGGATTTCCAGCGGGAGCAGATGCGCCATTTTCCGCAGGCGGAGCTGGCCATCATTGCCGACGCCGGGCACGAGATGTTTAGCGAGAACCCGGCGGCGAGTTTGACGGCCGTGCGCGAGTTTTTTGGGCAGTAACTGGTTTATAGCCTGGTCCAATCTTCTTGCATTTTAAGAATTAAAACGGGCAACGATTTTGGGTAGGGGCAGACCCCCGTGTCTGCCCTGATTTGGGGCGACCCTCCGTGGTCGCCCCTACCATTACCCGATTTATTTTTTGAACACTAACAAGGTTGGACCAATCTGACAGCGGGAAAGCTATCATGAAACAAGTTGGCAAATTTTTACTCATCTCGTTGTTGATTTATTTGGCGGTAACGGCCGTTCTCATCACCACCGATCGTCCGGGCAACATCGTAAACGCCGATGAACCCATCGCGTTTGCGGCGTTAACCGGGGCGGACTACGACGAGATGCCCGACCTGCAACCCTACACCGCCCGCGATGGCGCTGAACTCAACTATCGCCTGTACAAAAGCAGCACCGACACCGACAGCGTCCTGATTTTCCTGCACGGTTCAGGCTGGCACTCGATGCAGTTTTACCCCCTAGCGAAAGCGTTGAGCGCGGCGGGCGCGGCCACCATGGTCACGCCAGACCTACGCGGGCACGGTTTTAATCCGCAAACGCGTGGTGACGTAAGCTACATTGGCCAGCTTGAGGATGATTTGGCCGACCTGATTGCCGTCATCAAACCACAGTTTCCCGGCGCACCGATTTTCATCGGCGGCCATTCCTCTGGGGGCGGGCTGGTGGTGCGTTTTGCCGGCGGCGAACACGGCGACCTGGCCGACGGCTATCTGCTGCTGGCCCCGTTCCTGAAACACAACGCGCCCACTACGCGGCTTAACTCTGGCGGCTGGGCACGGCCCAACGCGCGCCGCATCGCCGGACTAACCATGCTCAACAACCTCGGCATCCACTGGTTCGACGGGCTGACGGTGATTCAGTTTGCCATGCCGCAAAGCGTGCTGGATGGCCCGCTGGGCGACAGCGCCACAATGGCATACAGTTATCGACTGAACACATCCTTTGCACCGCGCAGCAAATACGGCCGTGATCTCACCGCCATAACCCAACCCTTCTTGCTGGTTGCCGGCCTGGATGATGAAGCGTTCATCGCCGGGCAGTACGAGCCGACGATCAGCCAATTCACTGACGCGGGCAGCTACGTCCTGCTGCTCGATACCGGCCACATCGACCTGCTTACTGCGCCCGAACTGGCACCAATTATCATCCACTGGTTAAACGATTTACCGTTCTACAACTGAAAACAGGAGAAAATCATGACATACCTTTCAAAACCCGATTTTGTACAATTTTCAGCCAATATCGCCACAATCCTCTTTGCCGTTTTTATCGGCGTGCAGTTGTTGGCGGCTGCGGGCATCTTTCCAGTTTCCATGCTGTGGGGCGGGCGGCAAACGGAGCTGACCATGACGATGCGGCTGACAAGCGTTGTGGCGGCTGTGATGTTGGGTGTCTTCATTTACATCATCCGCTACCGGGCGGGGCTGGTTGGCAGCGTGCCTCAACCAGCCGCAATTCGCATTGCCGCCTGGGTGGTGACGGGCTACATGGCGCTGAACACGCTGGGGAATTTTGCCTCGGTTAGTTCGGTAGAGCGGTTTCTGTTTGGGCCGATGACGATTGTGATGGCTGTAGCCTGCCTGATTGTGGCGCTGTCGCCAACGAATTGAGCACCAGGGAAAGGGGAAAACAAAATTTTACAGGCCAGGCGCAACTCTGCTACAATTTAGAACAACCGTTCGCTTGATTGATGTTTTGGAGGCAGCTTATGAAAACCAATGGCTTGATTGAAATCATTGTTTATGTGGCTGATATGGACGCCCAGGTGCGTTTTTATCGAGATGTTTTTGGGCTAGAGGTGACCTATCCAGCCGGATTAGATAACTACGCCGACCAGTTCTGGGTGACGCTGGATGCGGGTGGCGTGCTGCTGGCTCTGCATGGCGGGGGGCAGGGGAGATTGGGATCCGACACGCCTAAAATTGTGTTTGGCGTGGACGATATTCATGCGGCGCGGGCGGCGCTGATACAAAAAGGGGTCAATGTTGATGAAATCCGCTCGGCTGCTCCCGGTGTTTGGGTATGTGATGGCCGTGATCCCGAAGGTAATCCCTTCTCCATCGAAAGCCATGACTGAGTGAAACGTGATAAGGGAAAAGTAGGAACTCTTATCACTTTTTACTCTTCACTTTCTCTCGTACACGGCCGTATGCGGCCATAATCTCTTGCAGCTCGTCCAGCGGCAGGGCGTGCACGGTGTGGCCATGGAAGCCGATCATCGTTTCGGCGGCGCAGAGGGCGTTGAGGATTGCCTCTTCCACCGCTTCGGCCGTTGCGTTAAACAGATCGTTCATGTGGCTGTTGGGCACCATCTTGATATCGCGCAGGAATCTGTTGCCCTGGGCGGGTAAATGGTTGCCCGTGGAAAAAGCCAGAAAGATGTCGCCGCTGCCGTTGTAACCGGTGCCGCCAACGCGGGCCAGGCCGACCGTGGCCCGCTGGGCCAGCCGATCGCACTGGTTGGGCAGCAGGGGGGCGTCTGTGCCCACAATGATAATGATGGAGCTGGAGGGACCGGGCATTGTTTTGAATGGAGTGGGAGTATGGTCATCGGGGATGAGTTCGCCCACGGGCACGCCATCGACGCGCAGCAAGGGCCGGTCGCCATAGTTGGCCTGCACGAGGACACCAATGGTGAAACGGCCGTCCATCATGGCCACCACCCGCGAAGCCGTGCCAATCCCCCCTTTGAAGTCGTGACAAATCATCCCGGTGCCGCCGCCGACGTTGCCTTCGGCTACAGGACCGCTTTGGGCTGCGTTTAGGGCTGCCAGAGCATGTTCCTTCGTTAAATGAAATGCGTTGATGTCGTTGAGCCAGCCGTCATACGTTTCGGCCACAACGGGCAGTAAGAAGCTTTGCGTATAACCCAGCCGTACGGAATGCTCCACCAGAGCATCGCGCACGACGCCCACTTGATGGGTGTTGGTCAGGCCAATGGGCGATCCCAACATGCCTGACTCTTTCAGCCAGGCAATACCGGTCATTTCGCCGTTGCCGTTGAAGCTGTGATAACCGGCAAAAGCATAGTTGTGCCAGATGTCACCGCCGCGCGGCAGGATCATGGTGACGCCGGTGCGGGCAATGCGCGGCTTGTCGTGAATGACGGTGCAGTGCCCCACCGTCACGCCGGGCACGTCGGTGATGGCGTTGTAAGGGCCGGGGGGAAATTGGCCAATGGTGATGCCGAGATCACGTAGTCGTTGGCGCATGGTTCGATTCCTTTTTGCGGGTAATTTTGAGCCAGTGAAAAGTGATAAGTGGAAAGTAAAAAGTAGACCCCACTTCTCACTTTTTACTTTTCACTTTTTACTCTACTCACGACACACACCACATCCGTCCCGCCTTCGGTGCGCATGTTGACGTTGAGACGGCCGTTTATCTTCATGGCTCGTTCGCGCATACTGGTCAGGCCAAAACCGGCACTGGACTGGGCCGGATTGAATCCCTGGCCGTTGTCTTGCACCAGCAGCATGAGCTGTTCCGGATCGTAGGTGAGCGTGAGGGAAACGGCCGTTGGCTTGGCATGTTTGAGCGCGTTGGTCACCGCTTCTTGAGCAATGCGCAGCAGTTCCGTCTCCGTTTGCGGCGGCAGCGGATACGGTTCGCCTTTAATGGTGACCTGGGCGTGAATCATGGTGCCGGGAATGAGCCGATCCAGCATCTGGCGCAGGGCGGTGGGCAGATCGCTGCTTTCCAGCGCGGGCGGACGCAGCGCCCAGACGGAGCGACGCGCCTCGGCCAAACTTTCTTTGGCCAGGCTGCGGGCGCGCATCAGATGTTCTTGCGCTTCCTCTGGTTCCTCGTTGAGCGTATCTTCAGCGGCTTCCAGCTGCACCACGATGCCGGTGAAGCCTTGCGCCAGGGTATCGTGGATTTCGCGGGCCATGCGGTTGCGCTCGTTGGCAACGGCCGTTTCCTCTGCTTGTTCTGCCACCTCATCCGCCAGCCGGTTGAGCCGCCGGCCCAGCATCACCTGTTGGGCCAGCAGCCGCGCCAGCTCAATATCCTCTGGCCAAAACGACTGCTTCTTGCTGCTGTTAAAGCTCATCAGCCCAACAATTTCATCTTCTTCCAGCAGCGGCACCTGCAAAATTTGCTGAATGCCATCGGCCAGAATGCGGGCGCGATGCACCAGCCGCGGATCGTTGGCCACATCGTTGATGAGGATGGGCTGCTTGCGGCGCGTCAGCTCTTGCCAAAGCGGCACCTCACTGGTGGGGGTTGGTGGCAGCGTGCCGGTTAGATCGTCTGCGGCACGCACTTCACCATTGGCCAGATACAAATGTGCCTCCAGCAGATCGGCTTCGGCGTTGTGGAAAAAGAGCGTGGCCCACTGCACGCCCAACTGTTCGGCAATGCTGCTGATGGCTTCGCGCAAGAAGGTGTCTGATTGGGCATCGGCCATCAGGGCGGTGAGGATGCGATTTTGCACGTTGGTCTGGCCGCGTGCCAGTTGGGTCATCTGCTCCAGGTTGCGCGCCAGCAACCGCGTGATCCAGCCGTTGAAAATAAAAAGCCCGCACCAAAAAGCGGCGCTGGCCAGATAGGCAGGCATGGTTTGCAGTGGGTTTGGCGCGTAATATCTGCCTTGCAGCTCAAGATAGCCAACCAGGCCAACCCAAAAGCAGTAAAAAGCGATGAGCATCCACAGGAACCAGCCGCCAATGAGAAGTCCGGCCAGAGAGATACTGACGAGGAATACGGCCGTAGTCGGGGCATTAATACCAAAATATTGGGTAGCGAAAAAGATAGGTTGGGCAAAACCGGCAATAAAAAAGGCGGCTGACAGCGAGACACCGACTTTGGGCAGCCACATCAATCCATAACAAACGAGGCTGAGCGCCAGCAAAAAGAGACCGTCTAAGGGCAGCAAAGCGTGGGTGTACAGATTGAGCCGCCAGCCGGCAAGGTAGATTAAGGAGAATACGGCCGTAACCACCAACACTCGCGGCAGCAAACGCCGCCGCAGCTCCTGCAAAGCACGCTGCTGCTGGATGTTGGGATTGGGGGAGAAGAAGGCGGTCATAAAAATTGTGAATTGTGAATAATTAATGGTGAATTGTGAATGGTCTTTGCGGCCGGCTTTCATTCACAACTAAGCGTTCACAATTCACGATTCACAATTAGAGTTCTTAAGCTTGCTGCACCCAGGTCAACAATTCCAATAACAAATCTAGCGATAAACTGCTAACCGATTCCAGGCGGTTGGGCATTTTGCTGCTTTGCATGAGCGTGGTCATCTCATCTTCATCACCGCCCAGCGCGTTGCCCTTGAGCAGCACCAGGGCCAGGGGGCGGGGAGAGATGTCTGGTACGTGGCGGTGCAGCAGATAGGTGTACGGGTTGTTGTTGTGGAAGATGTGGCTGGGCGAGAGTCCGGCCTGGGCCCGACCGATAGCAATAACGCCAGTGACTTTGTTTACCCGACTGGTCCACAGCAGGCCCAGCCCTGCCGCCAGCGGTTGGCCAATGATGATCGGTTTGCTGGGCAGCATCTGGATGAGGATTTGCAAATCGGCGGCCAGGTCATCAGGGCTGAGGCGGTGGTTGGCGCTGGCGTGCAGCAAATAGCGCAGCGGATCAAGCCCATAAACGTGGTAGCCTGCCCCGGCCAGCTTATTACAAATGGTATCATCGGTGCGGCTGAAGCTGCCGTAAGTGGACAGGTAGAGGACGGTGGGCGGCAGCAGGCTGCCGGTGGCGGGATAGTGGTAGCTTTCCATGACCGATCCCGGACGCAGAGGCCAGAGATTGACACGGCCGTTTCCCGATTCTGGTGTGCCTAAAAAGCCAAAATTAATCCGGCCAAAGCGCTCCTTGGCCCATTCGGCAATGGCGTGCAAATCTTGCTTAAAATCCTGATCGCCCAACCCGCCTTCGCTGTCCCCCGTGCCGCGCAGGTCAAACACCAGGTGGGCTACCTTACGCTTGACGCCATGCGACCGCACCTCTTGCCGGGCACAGGTAATTACGCTTGATTTGGTCAATGGATATTTGGGCACCCACACGCGAATGGCCCGCAAATTTTCATCGGCGACCCCCACCGGCTTTACCAAAACGCAGTCCAGGTACAAATTGTCGTCGGTGAGTATGCCAAATGGTTCTTCTGAATAGGGTAAAGTTGAGGTCATGGTAAAAAAATCTTGGAATAAATAGTGTGGAGATTAGAGATTGGAGATTGAGCCAACCTCTAATCTCCGATCTCTAATTATCGGTCACATTTGGAAAAGCGTAATTAGGAATAAGGTCAACAATACGATTGTACGCTTCTATTATAGATTGGTCACTGGAAAAATAACCACTCAGCATTTCTTGCAGCATAATCGACAGGGTTAGCTCTTCATACAGGGTGGTGATGAGCTCGCCCTGGCCTTGCGGCAGCCCCCAACGCCCGGTGGTGGCGATGCCTTCGCGCAGGGTGGCAACGACTTCGGGACCGTAGAGCGATGCCAGCGTTTGGTCGCTGCCCGCCAGCGGCCGGCTGCCCCAGGCGTCGATGAACTGGCGCGGATTTGCGGCCGTTCCCAGGCGCAGCGGTACTTTGCGTTCGCTATCTACGGAGAGCCATTGTTCGTACCCGTCATTGAACCAATAGGTAGCGAAGAGAACGGCCGTTTCCCGCTCCGCCGCACTGGTAATGCCCAACAAGCTGATATTGCCAAATTCTGCCCCGTTTATGTCGGTCACAAAGCCGCTGTTTTGGGCCAAAAAGTCGGGCGTGGCGGCACACTCTGGGCAGGTGGGCGGCGCCTCAGGATCCAGCCCGGCCAGTTGCGGCAGCAGGCTCGGCGGTCCCATGATCAAACCAGTACGCCCCGCCAGATAGGCATTACGCGTGCTGGTGTCTGTCTGCACGCCGATGGGGCTGTTCTGGTTGATGATGGTGTAATAAAAGTTGAGCGCCGAGGCACATTCCGGCTCCAGCAGTTGAAGCTCGCCAGCTTCATCGACGAGCTGGCAGCCATTGGCCAGGGCCATGTGCTCAAAAATTTGCTGGGTGGTCACCAGGTTGGATTCGGTGGGCACAACAAAACCGGCCACCAAATTTTCGCGATCGGTGGTGGCTTCGGCAGCGGCGGAAAGGGCGCGGAAGCTGTTAGGCACGGCCAGATTGCGCTGCTCGAACCAGTCGGTGCGGTAGATGACGAGCTGGTGATAGCCGCTGTTGGGCAGGGCGGCAGGCTGTCCGCCTTCTGTCTGCACCAGCGCAAGCGCATCGGCGTTAAAGGTGTCGGCATCCAATTGGGTCAGCACTTCGGCCGCCGCAGCCGTATCAAAAATGCCCCGCTCGGCCCAGCCGACGCTGAACTCAATGGGATGGATGATGATGTCGGGCAAAGTGTCGGAGAGAACGGCCGTATTCACCAAATCCGGCAAAAGCTGTGGCGACACCAACACCATCTCCACATCGACGTTGTGCTGCGCCTCAAAATCAGCGGTCATTTGGTCCAGCATTTGCTCATGCGCGTCGGACGTTTCGTTGACCCAGACGGTGAGCGATGGATTGGGTTCGGCCTGGGCTGAAGGCTGTGTGCTGCTGCCGCCGGAAACGGCCGTGGGCGTGGCCACAGGCAAAATGAGTGGTTCTGGTGATGGGGTAGGGGTTAAAGCGGCCTGGGCGGTGGCGGTGGCCAGGCGAGGTGGGTTGGCCAGTCCGCAGGCGCTCAATAGTAAGAGAGTGAAAAGTGAAAAGTAAAAAGTGATGTGTGATGTGTGATGCGTGACTTGCCACTTGCCACCTGCCACCTGCTGCTTATTCAATCTTGTCACCTTGTCACCCCGTCACCTTGTCACCGTTAGAACGCATCACTCGCTCATGAATAACGCGCAGGCCGGTGAGGGTTAGCCAGGGATCGATATGGTCGATAACGGCCGTATGCGGCGCCATCAAATCGATCAGCCCGCCCGTGCCCAGGGTGTGAATCTTTTGAAAGCGGTCGGGATGTTCACCTTTGAGCCGGGCCACCAACCCTTCGATCAGTGCCAGATAGCCAAAAATCAGGCCGGACTGCATGGCGTGAATCGTGTTGGTGCCGATGGTGTGCGGCGGGGCCTCCAGGGCGACGTGGCTCAGCTTGGCGGCGCGGCTGGCCAGTGCCTCAGCAGCCAATCCCAGGCCGGGGGCAATCACCCCGCCCAAAAATTCCTGCTGCGCCGAGACCAGGTCAAATTTGGTCGCCGTGCCCATGTCGATGATGATGCACGGCCCTTGAAACAGCTCGTAAGCGGCGACGGCGTTCACCAGCCGGTCCGCCCCCACGGCCTCAGGTACATCGGCCAAAATTTTGAGTCCCATTGGTAATTCTGAACTGATCGTGAGCAGCGGAACCTCAAGCTGCTGCTGAAAAATTCGGCTAAAGGTTTGGCTGAGTGCAGGGACGACGCTGGCCATGATGGCTTGATCAATGGCCGTTAACACCCCCGCATCTTTTAACAGCATTTTCAGAATAATGCCGTACTCATCGGCCGTTTGCGCCGGGTTGGTCAATAAACGCCACTGGTGCTGCCAGGAACGGCCGTTCCAGACGCCCAGAGTGATGTTGGTGTTGCCTATATCCAGTGCAAGTAACATGGGTGGGGATTGTATAGCAGGAAGGTAAGTTTTCAAGTGGAACACTTTTTACATTTCACTTCTCACTTTTCACTAAACCATTTGCCACTTGCCCACTTTCACAGTTAAATACACATATGTCCCAAGATGAACACGCCGAGAGGCTGAAGCGGCGCAATGCCGAACTCTCGATTATCAACAGCATGGCCCAGGCACTGAACCGCTCTATCGATTTGGAGCAGGCATTACAAGCCACCCTGGCCCAGGTAGCCGATCTTCTCGATTTGCAAACCGGCTGGATCTGGCTGCTGCGTGAAGATGATAACCAATCGTACCTGGCGGCGGCCCAAAATTTGCCGCCCGCGCTAGCCCATCATCCTCACAAAATGGAGGGCAGCTGTTACTGCCTGGACACCTATCGTGATGGCGATCTGGACGGGGCCGCCAACGTCAACGTAGTGACGTGCAGCCGTTTGAAAAATTTAGTCGATGGCACCGACGGGCTGCGCTACCATGCCAGCATTCCCCTGTATGCCCACGGCAAGAAGCTGGGCGTGCTCAATGTGGCCAGCACCGACTGGCGGCAGCTCTCTCCCGATGATTTGCAGCTTTTGTACACCGTCGGCGATATGCTGGGCATTGCCGTGGAGCGGGCCCGCCTGTTTGAGCGCAGCGCCCAGGTGGGCGCGGTAGAAGAGCGCAACCGGCTGGCGCGCGAGATTCATGATACGCTGGCGCAAGGATTAACGGCCGTTTCCCTCCAACTAGAATCGGCCGATGCGCTGCTGGAAGCGGAGGCGGACCCGGCACGTATCCGTAAAATGGTGCAGCAAGCGCTGGCCCTCACGCGAGCTAACTTGGAAGAAGCGCGCCGCTCGGTGCTGGATTTACGCGCCGCGCCGCTGGCCGGGCGCACATTGGTGGAAGCCCTGGTGCTGCTGGCCGAGGAAGCGCCGCTGCCCATCGATTTGCTGGTGACGGGCGGCAACCAGCCGCTGCCGCCACGCGTGGAAACGGGTCTTTACCGCATTGCCCAGGAAGCGATTAACAATTCCTGCCAGCACGCCCAGGCTGGCCAAATCACGGTAAAATTGGTAGCAACGCCGCAGCTGGTGACCCTGACGGTGGAAGACGACGGGCGCGGCTTTGATTTAGAAGATGTGTCCAGCAGCCGCTTTGGCCTGGTGGGGTTGAATGAGCGGGTGAAGTTGTTGAACGGCCGTTTCCACATCGAAAGCACCCCCGGCCAGGGAACCCGCGTAGAGGCTGAACTGCCGCTTTCATAACTCACAACCTCACGCCGGTTTAGGCCCAAACGGTGGCCGAAGACGGAACCTGCGGGAGGTTTTACATGCTGCTTATGCAGGAGAAATACGCTAATGTGGATTATTTTGCTTTTAATTTTTGCCAACGGCCTCTTTGCCATGTCAGAGATTGCCGTTGTCACTGCGCGCAAGGCCCGTTTGAAATCTCAGGCCGAAGGCGGCAGCGCTCGTGCTTCTGCGGCACTGCGCCTGGCCGAAAACCCGGATGACTTTCTCTCCACGGTTCAAATTGGCATTACTCTGGTAAACATTTTGGCTGGTGTGTTTGGTGAAGCGGCCGTTACTCGCCAGATTGAGCCGTGGATCCGTGAACTGCCCTTTGTTGGGACGTACAGCCAGGCGGTGAGCCAGGGGTTGGTGGTTGTTACCATTACCTATCTGACGCTGGTGCTGGGAGAACTGCTGCCCAAGCAGATTGGCCTTAATTATGCTGAACGGGTGTCCATGAGCGTGGCCCAGCCAATGGGAATCTTAGCCCGGATCACAGCCCCGTTGGTCAGTTTGCTCAGCGTGTCTACCCGTGTGCTGCTGCGCCTGCTGCCCCTGAAACCGTCCAATGAACCGGCCGTAACGGCCGAAGAAGTCCAAATTTTGATGGAGCAGGGGCGCGAAAGCGGCGTTTTTGAACCGATCAATGAAGAAATGGTGGAGCAAGTCTTTCGCCTGCGCCAGCGGCGAGTCAATGATTTGATGACGCCCCGGCCCGATGTGGTCTACCTCGATCTGGAAGATCCGATGGAAGAGAATCGCCAAATCATCATTGAAAACCGTCACTCCCGCTATCCGGTCATGAAAGGTGATGAAGATAATGTGGTTGGCTTTGTGCTGTCTCGGGATTTGCTGGCGCAAGCGCTCTCTGACGAACCGTTGGATTTGAAGCCGCTGATGCGGCAGGTGCTGATTGTGCCGGAAGGGCTGCCGGTGCTGGAAGTGCTGAAGCGCTTCAAGGATGATAAGGCGCAGTTGGCGATCATTATTGATGAGTATGGCGAGCTGCAAGGGTTGATGACCTTCAATGATTTGCTGGAGGAAATTGTAGGCGACGTGCCGGAGGTGGGCGATCCGGCCGATCCGGAAGCGATTCCGCGCGAAGATGGCACCTGGCTGATCGACGGTATGTTTCCCGTTGATGAGTTGAAGGAAATGTTTAACATCAAAACGCTGCCCGAGGAAGAAGGCAATTTTTACCAGACAATTGGCGGTTTGATCATGATTTATCTGGGGCGAGTGCCTAAAGAAGGAGATGTAGTTGAGTGGGATCGGTTTCGTTTTGAGGTGGTAGATATGGATTGGCGGCGGGTAGACAAGGTGCTGCTGACACCGCTGAGTTCGTTCGGCGGACCGCCGGAGGAGGGTAGATGAGCGAAACGATTCGGATTTTTTTAGCGGATGATCATCCGGTGGTGCGGGATGGGCTGGAGGCGATTTTGAGTACGCAGCCGGATTTTGAGGTGGTGGGGCAGGCGGGCAACGGCCGTTCCACCATCGAGCAGGTGGCCGAAACCAAACCAGACGTGGTGCTGCTGGACATCGAAATGCCGGAGATGGACGGCGTGGAAACGCTGCGCCGGCTGCGCGCCGCCAACCCCAAGGAGCGGGTGATCATGTTTACTGCGTTTGACACGGATGAACGGATTGTAACGGCCGTTCAGGCCGGGGCTCAAGGCTATTTGCTCAAAGGCGCGCCGCGCAGCGAGCTGTTCAACGCCATCCGCGTGGTGCACGAGGGCGGTTCACTCTTGCAGCCCATCGTGGCTCACAAGCTGATGCAGCGGGTGGCCCAGCCGCCGGAGCCGCCGCTGGAGCAGCTCACCCCGCGCGAGCTGGAGGTGCTGCAAGAACTGGCGTTGGGGCTGCAAAACAAAGAGATTGCCGCCAAGCTGGTCATCAGCGAGCGCACGGTGAAGTTCCACGTGAGCGCCATTTTGAGCAAGCTCAACGTGGGCAACCGCACCGAGGCGGTCACGGTGGCGGCACAGCGGGGGTTGATTTCATTGGACGGCCGTTAGCTGAGTGGGACTTTTTTGATGGAAATAAAAGCGGAATGCAGAGTTACGCAGAGGAGGCACAGAGTTTCACAGAGAGGTTTAACAACCCCGCCCTTCCGTTAATGGCCCGGGCTAGTTTTGGAAGCCCCAACGGGGCTTTTACTTCTAGCCGGGGGCTTTAGCCCTCGGCGGACAAATGCAATAAAGGACTTTTTGCAATGAAAATGCTCCGTTTTAAGAAGTTACTGATGATTGGTGTGTTTGTGTGGCTGGTGGGATGGGCTTTGGTGGCCTGTGGTGAAACGGCTGTTTCCACCCCCATCCCCGCCACAGAAACGCCCACCATTCCCCCCACGCTGGCCACCCAGCTGCCCGACCTGGAAATTGGCGGCTACCGCGTCACCTACGACGACTGCCCTTGGGGCGGCCCCGGCACGGTGGCGGTGAGCATCGACAACTTTGGCGTGGGCGATGCCGGGCCGTTTGAAGTGACCATCAACAACGGCACGACTAATTTGGATGGCTTGGGAGCGTTGGGCGAGGCGGAAGCGGCAGTCTCCTTCGAGTCTGGTCCGGTCGGCAGCATCAACGCCGAGGTGGACTCTGCCCAGCAGGTAGTAGAAACAGACGAAACGAATAACACCTACATGATCATGTTCACCCCACCGCCGCCCTGCGCCACGCCAACCCCGTGAGAATTGTGAATAATTAATGGTGAACGGGGGCTCATTCACAATTCACAATTAACTGTTCATAATTCACAATTAGATTTTCGGTATTTTGCCTGCCTGCCGGTACGGGGCCATTTCTGCTTCGGTGAGGATTTTGCCGCTGGGGTGACGCCATTGTAGACGGCCGTTTACGCCCACCTTTTCATACACCCAGCCCTGCAAACTCATCCGGTTGAGCCAGATGCGGTCCTGGGGAGAGGTTGTGGCAGCTTGGCTTGCGCCTGCCGAAAGCGGCGTTTCCGGCTTGGGCAAATTCAGCGCAGCGTGTCCCCGATAGCGGCCCGGCAACGGTATGGGCTTGGCATTAAAATCATGGTTAAGTACCGGCCGCATCACCTGGATCAACGCCTGTTCCGCCATATCCATATCAAAATGCTGCCACTCCTGTAAGGCAAACAGCGACTTTTGCTGCACGTAAGCAGCGCAATCGGCCAGGGCGTAAAAATCAACCGACCATTGGTGCGAAGCCGGTGCGTTCAAGGTGATAAGCTGTCCCAAGCGGCTGGGCGCTTGCAGATGCTCCCAAAAGCGCGTCACCACGTCACGCCGCGACTGCCCCACATAAAACACAAGCGCCTCATCCCGCACCACGTAGATGAGATGCCCTAACGCATGGGTGGCCTTTTTCTCCAAAATCGACTCAACCGTAACCGTTTGCATGATTCGTATTGTATCCTGGCTCAAAAATATGGAAATGTGGACAAAAACTTAACATCCATGCTAACATACCCTTGCAAACTAATCACAAGATCAGGAATTTTTTATGTCTCCAAGTAATCATTTGCCCACCTTCAATATGAAAGTTGTTGTTCAGGAAACCGGCCTTAAGCCCGATACGCTGCGCGCCTGGGAGCGTCGTTACGGCGTACCCAATCCAGAGCGGACGCCTGGCGGGCACCGGCTTTATTCACAGCATGAAATTGATTTGCTGAAATGGCTGGTGGCCCGACAGGATGAGGGCATGAGTATCAGCCATGCCGTGGAGCTGTGGCAGCAGTTAGAAAGCGAGGGCCAGAATCCGTTGTTGACGATGGAAACGGCCGTCTCCGAAACAACGTTACCAAACGTGACGGGTGAGCAGGTGGATGAACTGCGCGAGGCGTGGATCGAAGCGTGCCTGGCCTTTGATGAATACCGGGCGCAGCATTTGCTGGCCCGTGCGTTTGCCTTGTTTTCCATCGAAACCGTCTGCTACCAGGTTTTGCAGCAAGGACTGAACGAAATCGGGGAAGGCTGGTATGAAGGCACCGTTTCGGTGCAGCAGGAACATTTCGCCTCTGCCCTGGCGCTGCGCCAGTTGGAAGCGCTGCTGGTGGCCATGCCTGCGCCGACGCGGAACGGCCGTATCCTCGTTGCCTGCCCGCCCACCGAACTGCACACCTTCGCCCCGCTGATGATCAGCCTGATGCTGCGCCGCCAGGGATGGGATGTCGTATATCTGGGGGCCAACGTGCCGCTGGAACGCCTGGAAGCATCCGTAGAGCAAATCAAGCCACAGCTTGTGATCCTCTCTGCCCAAACGCTGACGGCCGCCGGCCATACGCTGCCGCTGGCCCAGAAGCTGGCGGAACTGGGCGTGCCGCTGGCTTTTGGCGGAGCTGTATTTAACCAGATTGAGCAAACGGTTGAATCCATTCCGGGCCATTTTCTGGGTGAAACGTTGGCCCAGGTGCCCCAAACCGTGGAAAAGCTTATTCAAACCACGCCGGCTGCTGGCAAAGCGAAAAAGCCCGGCAAAGCGTATCAGGAGGCCTACAAGCATTTCATCGAGCGGCGGTCGGCCATTGATGCCCATCTGCACGTTACGCCGTCGTTGTTAGAGATGCCCACCGCTTTGCTGAGCAACACGAATAAGGAATTAAGCGACAATATTGAAGCTGCCTTGCGCCTGGGTGATATGGCAATGGTTGAAGCGAATCTGGATTGGGTAAAGGGGTTGCTGCTAAGCAACCATACCCGCCTGACGGAAGCCTTATTGCAGCATTATTTGCAACAGTATCATGAAGCGGTAAAAACCGTGATGGATGACGAGAAGGCAGCGCCTATCTTGGACTGGTTTGCTCAACTGGACTAAGGTGCGACGCACTTTTTCAAAAGTTAGCCCGCTACAAGTGCGTCGCACCTGATCTGGTTTGCTGAACATCGTCAACCAGATCGGCCAGGGAACGGTGGGTGACGGTTTGCTGGGGTTTGATGAGCTGCCATTGGATACGGCCGTCTACCCCCTCCGCCTCATCCGCCAAAACCTGAATCCGCACGGCCGATCCGTTTACCCCTTCGTGCACGTTAAAGCCCAATCGCTCCAGCGCCCGCCGGGTCCATAAAGCCGAAAGCCCCTCCCCGACAAGATCGACCTGTCCGGCGGCCTGTTCCGCCATCTTAAATGAGCCTGTATGCGGATCGAAGCGCACACCATCGGCCTGGAAGGCGGCTTCAAAGCTGCCGTCCAGCACCAGCTCCTCCGGCGTGCCCACCTGGAGTGCACCGCCTTTGGGCATCAGCCAGATTTTATCGGCATTGCGCAGTGCCAAATCCAGATCGTGAGTAGAAAGCAGGATGGCGCAATTTTCATGGCGCGCTAATTGGCGCAAAATGTGCATAGTTTCCACGCGGCGCGGCAAATCCAGAAAGGCAGTGGGTTCATCCAGCAGCATCACGTCCGGCTCCTGGGCCAGGGCGCGGGCGATCATGATTTTTTGCCGCTCGCCGTCGCTGAGGGTGTTGACATGACGCTGGGCCAGCGGGATAGCACCCACAGCGGTGAGGGCCTGGTTGACGGCCGTTTCATCCACCGCCGTCAACTTGCCCGCCCAATTGGTATACGGATGCCGTCCCAACGAGACCAAATCCCAGGCGGTGAGCATCCCGGCGTTGATCGGCTCGGTGAGGACCACGCTGAGGTGGCGGGCTAACTGTTTGGCGCTGAGGCTGGCGAGCTCTTGCTGGTTGAGCAGGATACGGCCGTTTAACAGCGGCTGCATCCCGGCCAGGGTGCGCATCAGCGTGCTTTTACCTGCTCCGTTTGGCCCCAGCAGGCAGACCAACTCCCCCGGCTGCAAACCCACGGTGATATTTTCCGTCACTACCACCGGCGCTTCCCGACGCATGGGGTAGCCAATCGTCAAATTTTCCGTTCGCAAAATGGATGCAGACATACTTGTTTCCTTAGGAAATAGGACGCAGATTAACGCTGATGAACGCAGATCAAAATCTGTGTAATCTGCGAAATCTGCGGATTTTTCTTTATCCCGCGAATGACGAGCGCAGGTTGCGCCGCCGCAAGATGACCCAGGTAACCACCGGTGCGCCAATCAGTGCCGTCACGGCGTTGAGCGGCAGGGTGGTTTGGCTGCCTGGCATCTGGGCGATGAGGTCAGCCACAAGCGTCACCACGCCGCCCATCAAAATGGTGGCGGGGATGAGCAGCCGGTGGTTGGAGGTGCTGAACAGGCTGCGGCACAGGTGCGGCACAGCCACGCCGACAAAACCAATCGGCCCGCAAAAGGCGGTGATGGCCCCGGCCATGAGTGAGGCGCTCACCAGGACGGCAATGCGGGCCCGCCGCACCGAAAGCCCCAGGCTGTGGGCGTATGTTTCGCCCAGCAGCAGGGCATTCAGCGGCTTGGCCGACAGCCAGGCAATGATCAGCCCGATCAGCACCGTGGGAGCCATCACCTGCATCTGGCTCCAGGTGACGCCGCCAAAGCTGCCAAAGGTCCAGGCGATGTACGCCTGAATCCGCTCGGCAATGCTGAAGTAGAGCAGCACGCTCACCAGGGCGCTGGTGGCGTAACCAAACATCAGCCCCAAAATCAGCAGCGTCATTGTTTCTACGCGGCGGGCGACGCCCAGCACCAGAAAGAGCACCAAGCCCGCGCCCAGGCTGGCGGCGACCACAATGCCAAAATCGCTCAGCAGCCCCAGCCCGGCCAGCAGGGTGCCGCCGGTTGTGCCTACCAGGAGCACCACCAAGGCTACGCCCAAACTGGCCCCGGAGTTGATGCCCAGCACAAATGGCCCGGCCAGCGGATTACGGAACATGGTTTGCATTTGCAATCCGCTCACGCTCAGGGCCGATCCGGCGAGAACGGCCGTTACCGCCTTGGGCAGCCGAAACTTCAACACGATCGTGGCCCACGTCTCGCGCTCCGGCGTGGCCCCCACCAGGATGCCCAAAATCTCATCCAGCGGAATGCGCACGGAGCCCACAAACAAACTGAGCAAAAAGACGCCCAGCAGCGCCAGGACGAGCAGGCCCATGGCCACTGCCTGGCGGTTGGGGTTGGATACGGCCGTTTGTGTTTCGGTAGTTACGTGTTGCATGATGTTGGGGTAGGGGCGGTTCGCGAACCGCCCCTACAAATTATTCAACGATTCGATAATAAACCAGCTCATGGTCCGGCAGCAGGTCGGGATGGAAAATCTTGATCAGGTCGGCCAGGACCAGCTGTGGATTGGCAGCGGCGCTTTCAAAGAAGTCGTTGCCGCCAAACTCGTTGGAGCGCAAATCGTAGTTGTAGACGTTGCCGTTTTGGAAGGCGGCAAAGTCGGCAAACCGCTCATCGCTGGCTTCCAGGTCGGCCAGCGAAAAAACAAAGCCCAGATTGAGCCAATAGTCGGCGTCAGCCGCCCGGTCGAAGACTGATTCAAAGTCCAGGAACAGTGTGCTGGTCGATTCGTCATCGCTCCAGAGGTAGTCGGCTCCGGCGGTGTCGAAAAGTTGGGCCGTGTAGCTTTGGCCGCCGGGCATGTACCAGGTGCCTTCAAAGGGTGTGTTGGCAAAAACGGTGGGGCGTTCGGCTAGATCGGCCGTTAGTTCGGTCAGCGCTTCGTATTCAGCCACAACGTCGTTAAACAGGGCGTCGGCCTGGGCTTCTTCATTGTAAAAAGCAGCGATGAATTTGCCCCATTCGGCCCGGCCCAGCGGGGTGATGTCCAGGTAGTCGGCGTTGAGCACCACGGTCAGCCCCACCTCTTCCAGCTTGGGATGGGTATCGAAGTCGGCCGAGCCGCTGGCGGAGGTCATGATGACGTCGGGCTCCAGTTCCAGGGCGGCTTCCACATTGACGTTGGTGCCGCTGCCCAGTTCAACCAGCTCGCCGGCGTCTAACATTTCCCGCACGTTGGGGTTGAAGGCGAAGGCACCAGAGTCTACACCGACCAGGGTGTCCAACTTGCCAAAAGCGTCCAGGTAGGGCAGGTAGGTGGTGGACATGGAAACAAAGCTGCTGATAGGCACTTCGACGGTTACGGCATCCTCGAACCCCTCGGGGGCCCGTGTGCCGCATTGGACCAGCAGATAGGTGGCGGAATCTTCAGCGCCCAGCCAGGGAGCAGCCACGGTGATGACTTTGTAGTTGTTGAAATATTCGATGGTGAAGCCGTCGGCGTGGGTAACGGCCGTTTCCTCAGGAAAATAGTCCACAGATTCATCATAATTTTCTACGCAGCCATCGGTGAGGTTGCTGGTGGGAGCTTCGGCCATCGGTTCTTCTGTGGGTTCGGCGGTGGGAACGGCCGTTGGGTCCGGCTCTTCTACAGGTTCCGCGGTGGGGTCAACGGGCACTTCTGTCGGCTCTTCGGCTGTTGCGGCCGTTTCTTCTGTTTCCGCAACGGGTTCGCTGGTTGGCGCTTCTGCGGAATCCCCGCCACAGGCAGCCAGCCCCGGCACAATTATGAGCAGCAATAAGAGGGTAAATAATCGTTTCATCTGTTGTCTCCTTCTCGAAGATGCTTATGTTGTTCGCAGACAAGGAGCATCAGCAGAAACATTGATTTGCATTTGTTTCTTTTGAGTGGAAGACAACAAAAAAGCTCACACGAAGGTGAGCCATCCATTTTGCAAATAAACATTGGTGACTCGCTTACCTTTGTCCACGAAGGTTACGAGCAAAAAGACAGGCGGGTACTCGGACTTGATAATGGTGAATTGTGAATTGTGAACGGTTAATTATTAATTGTAGGTCCATTTACCATTAACAATTAAGTATTAACCATTAACCATTATCTTACCGTTGCGGGACAGTGCCGGACTTCAAGTTTAAGGCATTTTTGCATTAAACCAGTCACCGGTCTTCCCCCACAGAGCAATTTCTCTATGCGCCGCGCATCCGGGCGGTGGGCGCACCTGAATTTTGCTGGTAGGTTGTTAATGCCCGTTATCATACAGCGTGGTGCAGGCAGCGTCAATGAGTAAAGTCATGTGGACACGGTTTTTCAGTAGTCAAAAAAGTTGAGCCGCAATCCTGGCATTAAAGATGCGCCTGGCTGAGGCGAGATTGGCATATCTT
>PABI01000188.1 GCA_002699125.1 Anaerolineaceae bacterium | reverse complement strand
CGCCAACTGGTCGAAGGTGATCAAGGAGGACAAGCGGCTCCTCGTCCAAGCCGCTACTCAAGCCCAGAAAGCGGCGACCATGATCCGTGAAGGCGGAGCCAAGCCTGCGAAGAAGGAGGTCAAGCAGGCCGCATGACCCCTAGGGGGGTCGCTGGGGATGGTACCCCAGTTATGAAGAGATACCCGAAACCCCCAACCAAAGAGACAGCCATGAGTGAAAAAGTACAAAGTGTCCGTCGACGCCCCTTACGAAAACTTGCCGACACCCTCAGCCATATGAGCTATAGCCAAATCAGCTACTTGGTCAACTCCCTGAGGGAGGAGATCACGGATCTGGAGCAGGAGCGCGATGATCTCAAGCGTGAGCTTGACATCGAGAACGCCAAGCGTGCCGCTCACAGCAAGGCGTACATTGCCTTGCGCGGTCTGAACGAAGACCTGATGACTCGCCTCGATGAGGCGGGAATCACACCCCACAACAACTAGCCCGGAGACAGCCATGAAGACCCGATTCGCCATCGTCACGACAGACATGAAGTACAAGCCCTTCGGTAATGACCTACTAGCTCAGACCAAGGACTACCTCCCCTCGAACTACTCCGCAGTGCCTGCCCTCAAGCTAGGCGGCCTAGGGACGAGGGGCGAGGATAAGACCACCATCCTGATCGTCGGCCACGACAATGCAGGCTGGACTTTGGACGGATATGTCCTTCCTCGTCTGGGCACCACTGGGATCCACGCCGTGGAGATCAGCCGTCCGTCCGTCCTTCTCGATTCTTTTCACACCCTCTAATCTGGAGACAGCCATGAGTTCAACTCTCTATACCCTTCGTTCCCGTACCTTCCAGCCGATGGTCGAGTCCACCATCGACAACCAACTCATCGAGGGCTGCCCGGTCCCGATGCAGTTCTTCCACCAGCCGAGCCTGCGCGGCTCATCGAATGAGCCCTTCTGCTACTGGGCAGAGAAAGCTGTCGAGGCAGCGAGGGCTCGGTTCCCTCAGTGGCAGGACCTTGCGCCCTGCTTCGCTGTCGCTGACAGTGACCTTGAGCGTGAGGGTGCCCCGGTCTACGCCGCCCGGACCCTGCGCTATGATCCCTACTGGGTGGACTCTCGCCCGATGCCGGGGGACGCTGTCCTTATCGGCTACCTCCATAAGGAGGGCCGTAGGTGGGTCATCCGTGACCATGAGGTAAACCCTACCGTCACTTACACCGCCTGCTGGCTTAGCTCCCTTGAGAGTAACCCTCACCGGGTCTCTAAGCCCGTCTTCGACCTCTTTCGTAAGGCGGCGGGGGAGGAGTTCCGCCGGATCAGGGAGGCCCGTGGGGACTCAACGGTGGGCGCTCGGTCGAAGAACCTCTACTTCGAGTGGACCCCGGAAAGGGACGAGCGAGGCTGCCCGATCCCCGGCACCCGTGCCCGTGTCACCATCACCTACCCTCTCGACTACAAGCAGTCGGTCGATGGCATCATGGCCCGGCTGAACCGGAAAGAGAACTGGACCGCATGGGCGAGAGCCTCTCTGCTTGAGTCAGCGCAGCAGAAGTACGACGCACTCGTCCATGAGAACCATGAAGCGGTGCGGGAGAAGCTCGCAGCCGTCCAAGCCTTTAGAGAGGCAGAGGAGAAGTACTGGGACAAGGAGTACGAGATCTCCGAGACCTTGGCCCGTACCAACGACGAGCTTCAAAGGATGGAGGAGGACTGGGAGGGTGCCCTGAAGGAGAGCGTCCGGTGCAGTGAGGATTACACCGTACGGGTCCCCGAACGAGTCTTGTGTAGACTTCAAGCTGTCGAGGAGGCCGCTGAGGCCATCGAGATGGACGCCAAAGAGTTTTTTACCGGAAGCATCTATTCCAGAGACAAGGAGCAGGGATGACTAGTTACAGCCGAAAGGAAGTGGACGGTATCCGAGCCAAGTTTGTAGAGGAGTGGCGTGAGCTTTGTCGTCAGTACGGTGGACTTGGTGAGGATGGTATGCCCTTACATCCTGACCAGCTACCCAAAGCTCAAGCCGAGGAACTGAAGGGGCAGATGCTCTATTGGAATAAGGAGTATGCGAGGCTCTCCAACGAGGAAGATCGGAAGGTGGAAGGATGACTAAGCCCCTCGACTGCGGCGACTGCTCAATGTGCTGCAAGATCCCGAACATCCCCAGAGCAGAGGGTGATGTGATCTTCAATCCTGACCGAGAGGACGGCGCGAAGCTGGAGGGTGAGTGGTGCCAGCACTGCCGCCCCGGCAAGGGGGGCTGCTCAGTCTATGAGGACCGAGGCCCGACCTGCCGTGAGTACAAGTGCGTGTGGCTCCAGTCACAGGACCGAGGCGAGGGTGCTATGCCCCTGAGCATGAGACCTGACAAGTCCAAGGTGATGCTCCAGCCTACGAAGGGAGGGTACGGAATGATCTTCCGAGTCCTTCCCGAGAACTGGGGAGCATGGCAGAAGGGGGGCGTGAAGAGGCTCCTCCTTGGGCTCTGGGAGAAGGACCTAGTAGCCTTCGCTGCCGACACCAACGGACGAAGGGCCGCCCTCACCCCCGCCGCTCAGGAGATGGTCCTAAAAATCACCGATGAACTAGAGGACGAGGCTTGATCCCCGTGCTTTGTCCGACTAAAATGTCCGAGTCCCGAGAGGCCGACCTCTCATAACACCAAGAAAGACTGATATGAAAACCACCAAGAAGAAGACCACCTCTCGCCCGAAGCCCAAGACCAAGAAGCCTGTCAAGTACAGCCTTCAGGAGACGGTCACCCTCCTCCGCACTCACTGCCAAGGCATGAGCTACGCTGAGGGGAAGACCAAGGCTGCTTCCGTTGGCTTCGCCATCTACCCGAGAGCTTGGGGGACTGCATTCCCCAAGGCTCCGACGCTGACCAAGAAGGCCGTCAAGCCTCAGAAGTTGGAGCGGTCCAAGCCGAAGGCCAAGACCGCCGGGTACACCAGCGTCCAGATCATGGGCGCTCATGGTCTGTATGTTTCTTTCCCCCTCAACAAGCCGACCGTGGAGTTTGATGGGGACCGCATCTGCATCCGAGAGGGCCAATAGTTCCTCACTCTCTCGGCGGGGCCAGCCGTACCCTCTCCTGCGCGGCTGGCCCCATTACCTCCTCCTCAGTCACTCACCACCACCAGTCACATGATCATCACAATACTCTCATGGCTTGCGCTCATCGCAGGCTTCGTCATCGCCTACCGTGCGATCCTCTCTGCTCAGACCCACATCGATGGGGTCAACGAGTGCCGGACTTACATCTCGAACGGTAAGAGGTACTACAAGTGAGCATACGCAGACGAGGCAACTCATGGCTTGTAGACCTGACCTCTCCGATGGGGTCACGCTACCGCCGCCAGTTCTCGACCCGAAAGGCTGCCGAGGACTGGGATCTCCGAACCCGCGCAGGATTTGCGGATGGTTTGGTGGTTCCACCTACGGTCAAGGCGGCAGGCCCACCTCCGCCGACCACCTTGGGCGAGCTACTCAGCAAGACTCGGCAGAGGTACTGGCAGGACGCGAAGTCCATCAAGACAATCGACGCGAACCTGAAGACCTTGATCGACTACATGGGGGAGGACCTTCCTCTCTCTTCGGTCACCGAGGACACCATCGAGGAATACACCCATCACCTAGAGGAGTCAGGCAAGCTAACCCCGGCGACTATCAACCGCAAGCTGGCGGTGCTGAGCCGCTCTCTCCTCTACGCTCAGCGCCGGGGCTGGATCACCCAGAAGATTGAGATCAGGCGTAAGAAAGAGGGGCCGGGCAGGGTCAAGTTCTACACCGAGGAGGAGATCCTTGAGATCGTGAAGGCTTTCCATGTCGATCTTGAGATGCCTGAGTACGCGCTGCTCTTCCGCTTCCTTTGCGACACAGGGCTCCGCCTGAGTGAGGCGCTGGATCTGGAGTGGGAGGACACGACCGACGGGCGCGTCACTGTGTGGGATCACAAGGGGGCCAAGCCCGGCGGAGTTCCTGCGACCGACAAGGTAGCAGCCATCCTGCACAAGCGTGAGGAGACGGTGGGCAACCTTACCGGGCCGTGGGCTGACATGACGGTGAACACGACAAGGTACGCTATGAAGAAGCTCCGCGCTCACTTCGACAAGACAGGGGCGGACGGCTGGCTCTGGCATACCTGCCGCCACACCTTCTGCTCTCGGCTGGCGCAGGCAGGCGTACCCCTTCCTGCGATCCGTGACCTCGCCCGGCATCAGGACATCAACACCACGATTCGGTACTCGCACCTGTCACCTAAGGACTACGAGTCTGCGATCAACAAGCTGCGATGAGGAGAGATGAGGAGGATCTTGCCATCGAGCGTGGCAAGGATAGATATCACGCAAGGTGGAACAACGCCTCGCGTGTGGGAAAGGAGACCGACACGGTCGCCGGAAGGACGCTGCTTCGGTTGAGTGTGAGCAAGGTAAGGGATCACCTTGATGAGTGGCTCGACCGAGCAAGCACCACCGCTGGCCGCAGGCACTCTGCATTGGATGTGTTCAGACTTGTGCCTGATGTCGATCTCCTTTCCCTTCTTCTCCTCCGCGCTACACTGGACGGGATCACGAAGCCGCGCAGCTTCACCAACCTAGCCTTGAAGGTGGGCACCGCAGTCGAGCAGGAGTACAGGCTGAGGGAAGCAGATCGTCTCTACCCTCTGCTGGTGGCATCAATCAAGCAGGCTCAATTCTCACACCGCGCGGACGAGCGGAGAGAGCGGTGGGTGCTGCAAGGTCTAAAGGCTATACGCAACGAAACAATCCCGAGGCTGCCTGCTACCCTCCGCTTGAGAGCAGGCGCTGTAGCCTTGGAGATAATCGAGAGGCACTCCGGCCTCATCGAGATCGTCAACGAGTCAAGAGGTAAGAAGAAGCTGGTGAAGATGGTCCGTGCGAGCGATGAGCTTTGTGCATGGCTGTCCGAAGCGCATCTGAGCGCCGAGCTATTGAAGCCTCTCCTTCCCCTCTTGACTCACCCTCCCATCCCGTGGTCTGACCCCAGCACTGGGGGTTACATCAAGCTCCCGCTCACGCTGGTCAAGAAGAGTAGGGCTGCTATCTATGAGGACATGGATGCGCCTACGGTCTACAAGGCCATGAACATACACCAGTCTACGGGCTGGGAAGTCAACTCTAAGGTGTTGCGTGTGATGGAGGAGGCATGGGACAGAGGGATGGAGATAGGTGGGCTCCCTTCTGCGAACCTAACCCCCATGCCGAACAAGCCGCTAGATATTGAGACCAACAAGGATGCCCGTAAGCGGTACGCCATCGCAGCCGCTGAAGTGCGGAGCTTGCGGAACGCTGAGAAGTCTAAGCGTCTCCATGCCGCCCGGCTGTTGGGGCTGGCACAAGCGAACGAGGGCAAAGAGTTGTGGCAGCCCGTCACGCTCGACTTCCGGGGCCGGATGTACACGGCTCCGACCACACTGAACAGTCAATCTTCAGACCTTGCCAAGTCCCTGCTTCGGTTCAGTGAGGGGATGCCGATGGACACGGACGCCACAGGCGACGAGGGAGAGCAGGCATTCAAGAGTTACGGCGCGAGCTTGTACGGCGAGAGCGGTGAGATGGTTGCGCGTGTTCATTGGGTCAATGCCCACCATGATGAGATCATGGCCTCTGCAAAGTCGCCCCTCGATGGCGATGGGATGTTCTGGGCTGGAGCTAAAAAGCCATGGGTCTTTTTGTCTTGGGCGATGGAGTACGCAGAACATTGTGAGGCTAAGGCTAACGGCGGCACATTCCACAATCACATCCCGATCTCTATAGACGCAACCTGCAACGGCTGCCAGATATGGAGCCTTTTGTTGGAGGACCTCAGCACGGCCATGAGTACTAATGTCTACCCTAATGAGTCGCCACGCGACCTGTATGGTGAGGTGGCTCGGGGTGTGTTGAATGAGGTAACTCGCGTCGCCATAGAAGGTACGGGCAAGGAGTACAAACTGGCAAGGGGATGGCTAAAGACGGGACGCATTAGCCGTAGCGTGGTCAAGCCTGCCGTCCTCATCCTCCCTTACTCCGGCACCCTCAAGGGCATGGCTGAAGCTATCCGCCTAGCTTCCGACAGGCCGCTAAAGTCTAGCGCCTGCTTCTTCCTAGCTAAGCAGGTGAAGAAGGTGACGGAGCAGCTTATACCCGCAGTCTTACAGGGTAGGGAGTGGTGCAAGGAGGTGTCC
The DNA here is from genome assembly GCA_002699125.1 of Anaerolineaceae bacterium. Lineage (GTDB taxonomy): Bacteria > Chloroflexota > Anaerolineae > Promineifilales > Promineifilaceae > Leptofilum. The sequence continues at coordinate 31,459 of PABI01000188.1, read as the reverse complement.
AACATCTGTGCGGACCACGGCGTGGCTGTGGAGTGGACGCTGCCGACAGGGTTCCGGGTGGTAAACGACTACCGGACACCTAAGTACAAGACGGTGCAGACATGGATGGGCGACAAGTACTCCGTCTCTACCCTCGCTGCGCCCTCCAAGAAATTAGCCAAGCGGAGGTGCGCTCAGACCATCACCGCCAACCTGACTCACAGCCTAGATGGCGCGGTCGCTGCTCGCTGCATAGAGTACGCCGCCGCCGCTGGGGTGTCTTCGTTCAGCGTGGTCTTCGACTCTTTCGGGACTCACGCTGTCAACCTGCCCAAGCTGGGCAAGTCTCTGCTGTCCGCTGTTGATTCCATCTTCAACGGTCGGCAGAATTATCTCTGCCAGATGCGCGAGCATCTGCTAACGCTGTTGCCTGAAGGTGTGGAGCTTCCTGAGCCCCCTATCGTCGGTAACTTCAGCACCCACCAAGTCTGCGAAAGTCGATACTTCGCCTCATAAGGTAAACCTATGAAACTAGCTACGCTTACGACACCGAAGGGTACTGCAAGGTACCCCCACCTCAACGAACCGGACAACAAGTTCGACTCCCAACGCGCCAAAGGCGGGGAGTTCCATGTGGATCTGGTCATCGCTGAAGAGGATGCCCTCCCGCTCATCGAGCGCCTTGAGAACACCCTGAAGGAGTTCATCAAGGTCAAGAACGCCGAGCAGAAGGAGATGAAGAAGAAGCCCTTCAAGCCTTTCCAGACCCCGTGGTCACAGGAAGAGGATGATGAGGGTACCCCGACAGGGAACTACATCTTCAAGTTCAAGCGCGGGGCCGAGTGGACTGACAGGGACGGCAATGTCCGCACCAACAAGATCGAGTTCTTCGACAGCCAGAACCAGAAGAAGGGGAAGCTGGACGAGGTCATCGGTGCCGGGAGTGAGTTGAAGGTTCACTTCATGGTGCGCGGCTGGGCATCCCCGTTGGGCATCTCTTGCGCTTTGGATCTCCTCAAGGTGCAGATCATCAACCTCAAGACCTACGACGGGGGGGATGACAGTAACCCCTTCGATGTAGAGGAGGGCGGCCATAGCTTTGGGGATGACGCCGAGGCTGACACCCCGTTCGAGGCTGAAGAAGTCAGCGACACCGCCACAAGCGCCGACTTCTAGATGACTACGCTATCCCTCCAGTTGAATGTGGACCCCGTCCCCGCCTCCCGCCCTAGGTTTGTGCGTCGAGGTAACTATACCTCAACCTATTACGCTGGTAGGTATAAGGAGTTTCTCCAAGAGACAGGCGTGATTGCTCTGGAGAACGCCTTGGGTCCCTTTGACTGGGGGGATGGCCTTCCCTTCACCGGAGATGTCGAGGTCGAGGCCGTGTTCAATGTGAAGCGCCCGAAGACCACCAAGCTCACCTCCCCAAAAGGTGATGTAGACAACTACGGGAAGGCGCTCCTCGACCTACTCCAGCCCACAGTCATCCAAGACGATAAGCAAGTAACAAAACTCACGCTGACCAAACAGTTCACCGATAGACAGCCATGCATCACGCTCACGATACAGACTCTCAGTTCCTAAGACACGCTCCCTGCCCCTCCTGTAAGAGTAAAGACAACTTAGCAGTTTACTCTGACCACTCCTTCTGCTTCGGGTGTGGGTACTACGAGGGGGAAGGGGGTAAGACCACCAAACCCAAGACAGCCATGAGTAAGTTGTTAGATGTAGAGTACCAGACTCTAGGTAAGCGCAGACTAAAAGAAGACACCTGTAAGAAGTGGGGGTATGGCATCTCTACTTACAAGGGTAAGCCAGTCCAAGTCGCTACCTATAAAGGTCTAGACGGTAAGGTTGTAGGCCAGAAGGTAAGGTTCCCTAACAAGAGCTTCCTCATCTTAGGTAACACTAAAGAGGTACCCCTTACTCTCTACGGTTCTCACCTCTGGCCTAACGGAGGTAAGATGATCGTAGTTACCGAGGGAGAGATAGATGCATTATCTATCAATCAAGCACAAGGTCTTAAGTGGCCGTGCTGCTCAGTATCTAACGGAGCCCCTTCGGCAGCTAAGTGTGTAGCGGCCAACCTAGAATACCTAGAGACCTTTGAGTCTGTGGTGTTTGCGTTCGACATGGATGAGCCGGGCCAAGAGGCGGCGAAGGCTTGCGCCGAGTTGCTGCCTCCCGGCAAGGCCAAGATCGCGTCACTTCCTAGGAAGGACGCAAACGAGATGCTGGTCGAGGGGCTGGGCGCTGACATCTTGACGGCCCTGTTCAACGCGAAAGCCTACCGCCCGGACGGCTTGGTGTACGGCGATGACCCAGATCTATGGGAGAAGATCAAGACCAGAGATAACATGATCTCCATCCCCTACCCTTGGGAAGGGATGAACGCCAAGCTGCACGGCATCCGGCCTAGTGAGATGGTGGTGCTGACTAGCGGCACGGGGATCGGCAAGTCTTCGGTGTGCCGTGAGCTTGCTCACCACATCATGCAGACTAAGCCGGACGAGAAGGTGGGGTACATCGCCCTTGAAGAGTCCTGCGTCCGTAGCTCCTTGGGCCTAATCGGCGTGGAGATCAACAAGCCCGTCCACCTCGACCATGTCTTCAACGAGACTGACGAGGGGATCATCAAGGAGGGATACGACCGAACCTTGGGCACCGGGCAGGTGGTCTTCTACGACCACTTCGGCAGCATGGAGAACGATAGGCTGCTGGGTAAGATCCGGCAGATGGTCAAGGGGTGCGGAGTGACCACCATCTTCCTTGACCACCTGTCTATCGTGTGCAGCGCCATCGAAGGCGGCGACGAGAGGCGGCGGATTGACTCCGTCTGCACGAAGCTGAGGCAGATCGTTGAGGAGATGAGGATCACTCTCTTCCTCGTCTCTCACCTCCGACGAGGAGAGGGCAAGGCGTTAGAGGAAGGGGGCAAGACAAGCATCAACCTCCTGCGCGGGTCCGCCGCTATCGCCCAACTGGCGGACATCGTCATCGGCTTGGAGAGGAACCAGCAGGGGGACAACGCAAACCTCACCACCGTCCGCTGCCTGAAGAATCGCTACAGCGGGGAGACCGGGATCTGTACATGGCTGGAGTACCAGCAAGATACAGGCCGCCTCCTTGAGACCACCCTAGTCACACCTGAACCCGAGGACACCAATGAGTTTTAGAAACGAAAGCTGCTGGGTTTTCGATATAGAAACCACAGCCATAGAAGACTTCCGCACCTTAGCGGGACTGACCCGGATCCACTGTATCGGCGTCAACAACGCTGGGGGCACCGCCCCTCGGCTGTACGGCCCGGACGAGATCGAGGAGGGGCTGAAGTTCCTAGCGGATCAGGATGTTATCGCAGGCCACAACATCGTGGGCTTCGACATCCCGGCGATCCAGAAGCTGTACCCCGACTGGAAGCCCGGCGGGATCGTGCGGGACACCCAGATCCTAGGGCGCGTGGCACACCCAGATCGAAAGAACGAGGACTGGGCTGTGCCGGAAGAGCTTGCTATCCCTGTGCAGTTGCGGGGCCGCCACTCGCTGGAGGCTTGGGGACACAGGCTGAAGTGTCACAAGGATGACTACGGCAAGACCACCGACTGGGGCGAGTACACGCCGGAGATGGGTGAGTACTGTATGCAGGATGTGGAGGTGACCCGCCGCCTTTTCAACTACCTCTGGGATCTGGACCTAGAGATGGATCAGGAGGCGGTAGAGGTCGAGCATGATTTTGCCTTGATCCTCAACCACCAGATGAAGCACGGCTTTGCCTTCGATGTGGACGCAGCCACCGCGCTGTACGCCAAGCTGGTGAAGCGCAAGGATGAGTTGGAGTCTGAGCTTCAAGACATCTTCCCGCCAGCGGTGGTCAAGATGAAGACGCCCCAGTATTACCTGCACCCCGGCGGCAGTGACGGCTCCGAGGACGAGACCTACTTTCGTAAGAAGGACTGCCCGGCGCGGTGGAGGGGTGAGCTTATACCCGGCCCGATGAAGGAGAAGAGTACGCCATTCAATCCCGGCAGCCGGACTCAGATCGCACAAGCCTTCAAGGATAAGTACGGCTGGGAGCCTACAGAGTTTACGGGCGATGGCCGGGCCAAGGTTGATGAGACAATCTTGGGAGGTCTTGACTNCCCTGAGGCCAAGCCCTTAGGCGAGTACCTCATGGTCACTAAGAGGATCGGCCAACTNGCTGAGGGTAACGAGGCTTATATCAAGCTGGAAAAGNNTGGCAGGATTCACGGCAATATCAACCACTACGGGACAGTGACCGGGAGGTGTACCCACAGTCGCCCCAATGTCTCGCAGTGCGTATCTGTCCGCGCCCCTTACGGTAAGGAGTTCAGGGAGCTATTCACTGTGCCGGACGGCTACTCGCTCGTAGGGTGTGACGCAAGCCAGTTAGAGTTGCGGTGCCTTGCTCACTACATGAATGATCCAGAGTATGTGAAGGAGATCATCGAAGGTGATGTCCACAGCAAGAACCAAGCAGCGGCTGGGCTACCCACCCGAGACCTCGCAAAGACTTTCGCCTACGCCGTCTGCTACGGCGCGGGTGCTACCCGGCTGGGCATGATCTGCGGAGCCACTCCGAAGGAGGGGGCGCGGCTGAAGGCCCGGTTCCTGAAGAACTTGCCAGCGTTGAAGCTGCTCATCCAACGGGCGCAGGCGGCGGCAGCAGAGCGTGGGTACCTGTTAGGTCTGATGAAGCAGCGGCTCCCTGTACGCAGTCCCCACCGTGCGCTGAACACGCTCTTGCAGGGTGCAGGCGCGACCGTGATGAAGTGCGCTACCGTGCGGATGCACAAGGCGTTCATGCGTGAGAAGCTGACATACAACGATGTGCGGCAGGTAGCACATATACATGATGAGGTTCAATTTCAGGTGCGTACAGAAGTGGCGGAGTTAGTAGGCCAGCTTCTGAAACAGAGCATTCAAGAAACTACTGACTACCTTAGCCTCCGCTGCCCAATGGATGGAGACTATCGTATCGGAAGGACATGGGCAGAGACTCACTAATGAAGACAGGAAACCACCTAGTAATCGACGCAGACATCCCCGTATATCAGATCGGCTTCTCTTGCGAGAGCGCTGTAGATTGGGGGGATGACTTCTGGTCCCTAAGCGGGGACATGAACGAGGCCCGTGAGCTATTCACTATATGGGTCAACAATGTGCGGGAGGCCACGGGCATGGATAATGTTCTTATGGCTCTGACCTCCGGCGCTAACTGGAGGGCTAAGCTCTGCCCTACCTACAAGGTGAACAGGAAGGAAAGCCGCAAGCCTGTCCTGTTCAATCCGCTCCGTGACTTCATCCGTCATAACTGGATGACTACGGAGATAGACACCTTAGAGGCTGATGACATTCTGGGCTTGTACTCCAGCTTTCCCACTAATGTCTTGGTTTCCGCCGACAAGGATCTCCTTACGGTGCCGGGTCGCCACTTCAATCCGATGAAGCCTGAGGATGGGATCATCGTGGTGACGCCTGAGATGGCGTACCGCTACCACATGACCCAGACACTGACCGGGGACTCGACAGACAATTACAAGGGCTGTCCCGGCGTAGGGCCTAAGGGGGCTGAGAAGCTGATGGACGGCCTAGAGCTAGAGGAGATATGGCCTGCGGTGGTTGAGAGGTACGGTAAAGCTGGGCTGACTGAGGATGATGCGATCCTTCAGGCTCGGCTGGCCTACATCATGCGGCCCGGAGACTATGACTACGAGACAGGGGAGGTGAAGCTATGGAATCCCCGCTGACCCGTGACTCCCTGCTTGAATTCCACGGCATCTTGACCGAGAAGGCTAGGCGGCTGATGGAGCGGAAGAACAAAGACTACGCCGGGCAGGGGGGCAAGGAGCCGTTTGCCAACTTTACCCGGTGCGAGTCGATGGGGATCTGTTCTACCTTCAAGGGCTTCCTAGTACGCATGACGGACAAGCTGAGCCGCCTTTCCTCGTATTCTGAGGCGGGATCTTTTGCTGTCGAGGACGAAAAGCTGGAGGATACAATCATCGACATGATCAACTATTCGGTCTTGATCCTCGCTTTTGTCCGTGATCACGGGGAAGATACTGAAGATGGATGAAGACGAACTGCCCCCCATAGATGAGGCGCTGGTGAGGGAATTGGACAAAAGGTTTCCCGCAAAGTACCCTGAACTCACTACCCCTGAGCGGGAGGTGTGGTATCGTGCCGGGCAACGCGCTTTGGTGGATTATCTTATCGAGCATTTCCGCAAACAGACAGAGGACGATTGATTCTCATGTGCATGAGTTCCCCTAGCTATAAGGCTCCCGACATCCCCGCCCCCCAGATTCCTGCTCCGCCTCCGGTGAAGCCTGCGCCCCCGCTGGCGAAGCCGAAGGCTATGGGCGTCTTTATGGATGCGATGCGGCGGCGCGGTAAAAGCGCGATGACGATCCAACGCAACACGGTAGGAACTAACACCCCCTGATGCAGACCGCTAAGGCGCTTTACGGCAAGCTGGAGTCTGACCGCAATCCCTACCTTCGACGGGGCAGGGACTGCGCCAAGCTGACCATTCCGACCCTGCTGCCTGAGGAGGGATCGACGGGCGGCAGTACATTCTACACCCCGTACCAGAGCGTGGGTGCGCGTGGCGTCACGAACCTAAGCTCAGCACTGCTGCTGTCTTTGCTCCCTCCGAACCAGCCCTTCTTCCGTCTGGTGCTGGATGAGCAGGCGCTCCAAGAAATCTCTCAAGTTCCCGGCGCTAAGGCGGAGCTTGATGCGAGCCTTGCTTCTATCGAACGGGCGGTGGTCCGAGAGATTGAGACCAACTCTTTCCGGGTCAGCCTGTCGGAAGCCTTGAAGCAGTTGATCGTGACGGGTAACTGCCTGCTTCATGTCCCGAAGGACGGAGGCATGAGGCTGTTCCGTCTTGACCGCTACTGCGCCGAGCGCGATCCGATGGGGAACTTGAAGACCATCGTGATCAAAGAGGATGTAAGCCCTAACACTTTGCCTGAAGAGGTCAGGGAGATCGTTGCAGCTTACGGGTCAGCGCATGGGGACAAGGAATCTTGTGAGCTATACACCGTCGCGCGGTGGGACGGCGGCAAGATTTATATGCATCAAGAGATCTACGACCAGATCATCCCCGGCTCGGAGGGCAAGTACGACGAAGACAAGTCGCCGCTGATGGCGCTTCGTTTTGTGGCGGAGCAGGGTTCAGCTTACGGGCGCGGCTATGTCGAGGAGTATTACGGCGACCTCAACTCGCTTGAAGGGCTGTCTCGCGCCATCGTAGAGGGCAGCGCAGCCGCCGCTAAGGTGCTGTTCCTTTGCTCCCCCAACGGAACAACGCGCCCACGCGACATCGCCCGGTCTAACAACGGCCAGATCATTAGCGGCAACGCTCAGGATGTCACGGTCCTCCAGATGCAGAAGTACAACGACTTCCGTGTCGCTATGGAGACAATGTCCATGATCAATGAGCGGCTGAACTACGCCTTCCTTCTCGCTGAGACGGCTATCCGTAGGGCTGAGCGGGTCACTGCGGAAGAGGTGAGGCTGGTGAGCGCGGCGGTCGAGCGGTCCTTGGGGGGTTTGTACTCCGTGCTGTCGGCTGAGTTTTCCCTCCCCCTAGTTCGCCGCATGATGGACAGAATGACGAAGTCCGGTAAGCTCCCCAGAGTGCCGAAGAAGTATGTAACACCTGCTGTGGTCACTGGGGTTCCGGCCTTGGGGCGTGGGCAGGACCTTCAGAAGCTGGACACCTTCGTTGTTGGACTGACTCAGGCTCTTGGGCCGGACGCGCTCCAACACTTGAACATCTCCGAGTATCTACGAAGACGCGCAGCGGCCTTGTCTCTCGACACGACCGGGCTCGTCAAGACTGAGGAGCAGCTAATGCAAGAGGCTCAGCAGGCGCAAGAAGCTCAGATGATGCAAAGTACTATTCCTCCGGTAGCATCTAAGATGGCCGGAGCGGCAGGGCAAGAGTTAGCCAACGCCGCTAGAGAAACCACCGAACCCACACAATAACCATGACTGATCGAGTAGAGATCACCACTCAGGAGGTCCCTGAGGGGATTACTCCCGCACAGCCCGTTGATAATGTCTTCCATGATGGAGGCGGCCAAGATGCTCCTGAGCGCCCTGAGTGGCTCCCTGAGCAGTTCAATTCCCCTGAGGATATGGCGAAGGCTTACTCAGAACTCCGCGCCAAGATGGATTCAGGATCTACTGAGGCAGAGGCCGAAGCGGCCTCGAAAGACCCTGCCGTCCTGTCTTCTGAGACCCTGCATAAATACTCTGAGAAGTATTACGCAGAGGGTTTGAACGAAAACGATTACGCAGAGCTTGAGAAGCTCGGCGTGTCTAAAGAGCTTGTGAGCCAGTATGCCGCAGGTATGTCGGCGCTTATGGACCGACAGTCTGCCGCCGCCTACGCCGAAGTTGGGGGCAAGGAGCAGTACGAGACGATGCTGGCTTGGGCGAAGGAATCCTTTTCCGAGCAGGAGGCCCACGCTTTCAATGAGGCCGTCACCAGCAACGACCAGAACACGGTTATGATGGCTGTCAAGGGCCTTGGCGCAAGGTATGCAGCCGCCAACGGTGCTGAGTCGAACCTTGTTCAAGGGACCACGCAGACCAGCGGCGAGGGGAGCTTTGGCAGCATGGCGCAGGTTGTTCAGGCTATGAACGACCCCCGGTATGATCAAGATCCCGCTTTCCGCGCAGAAGTTTTGCGGAAAATGGAACGATCTAACCAGCTTTAGTCGTATATTCACGGCAGCACACGCGCACCTAACATCGCCGTGGCCCCTTACGAGGGACAACTACAGGTAGGTATGGGCAGCGGGTACTAACCCTACTTTCTGTTTTTCTAACCCTTGGGGCATATCTGTCCCTACATCCTGTAAGGATTTATTCACATGGTTCTCTCAACCATTTCTTTTGGCGGTCAGGCATCAGGCAACGGTGAGTGGAATAGCACCTTCGCCACCCAGAACGCCCTCTTCCTTCGCGTCTTTGGCGGCGAAGTGATGAGCAGCTTTGAAAAGTACTCTGTCACCACCGGAAAGCACCGCATCAGGTCGATCTCCAGTGGCAAGAGTGCCCAATTCCCGTTCACGGGCCGGACCACCGCGCAACGATTCAAGCCGGGCTCAGACATCTTGGCTGACGATGCTCAGGCGAAAGGCGCGGGTGCTGGTGGAGCCCTCTCAACTGCAAAGCTCCTCGGTCACATCAAGGCCAACGAGAAGATCATCAAGATTGATGACCTCCTCATCTCGTCCTGCTTCATTGATGACTTGGACCTCGCAAAGTCGCACTACGACTACCGAGGCCCCTTCAGCCGTGAACTGGGCCGTGCGCTGGCGCATGAGTTCGATACCAATGTGCTGAAGGCCGCCGCTCTCCACTGCGCTGAAAACACTTCGGACTCTGATCCGTTTGTTGGAGGTACCGTGGTGACAACTGGAGCTACAGGCATCAAGCCTTCCACGGTGACTTCCGCTAACTTGATCAGTGCCATTTTTGATGCTGCTCAGGCGATGGATGAGGCTTACATCCCTGAAGACGAGCGTTATGTTTTCATGCGTCCCGACTGCTATTACAAGCTGGTCGAAGACACCGCCAACGCAGGCCAAGGCACGGCGATTCTTCACCGTGACTATGGCAACGACGGGAACGGCAACACCAAGGACGGCTTTGTCCTGAAGTGTGCTGGCATGACGGTCGTGAAGACCCCTCACCTCCCCCGCACTGATACCCGCCACGATGCGGACGGCGCAGGAAGCGGCACGACCTACAGTGCCCAGAACCCCGGTGAGAACAACGACTATCAGGGCGACTTCCGTAAGCTCACGGCTCTCTGCTGGCACCCTGAGGCGGTCGGCACGGTCAAGCTGAAGGATCTCACGATGGAGAACGAGTACCAGATCCGCCATCAGGGTGACCTCATGGTCGCTAAGATGGCCTGCGGTACTGGCGGTCTCCGCGCAGACGCTACTGTGGTCATCAACGCTGACACCGCAGAGTAGTAGCCCACACTTGGCGGTCCCCCGTCATGTGTGACTAGGTGGTGGGGGAGATGCAGTCTTTACTGTGTCTCCCCCCTTACTATAGAATCCAAGTATGCAGTCCACGACGAAGCTCGAATCGATCAACACGATGCTCACTATGATTGGAGCATCCCCCGTGTCCACGCTGGATGGAGCTACATCGGCGGACACCTCTATCGCTGTCTCTATCCACGACGAGGTCAGCAGAGAAGTTCAGAGCCACGGCTGGCACTACAACAGGGAGTACGAGGTAGAGCTTGCACCGAACACGGATAAGTTCATTTACCTTGCTGGGAATGTGCTGCGTGTAGATGTGGAGCCCGGCAACGCTGATGATTCTTCTACCACGGCTGGGGACTACCTTGATGTAGTTCAGCGTGGCAATCGGCTTTACGACAAGAAGGACCACACTTACGAGTTTTCTGACACCGTGAAAGCCACGGTAGTCTACGGGCTAGAGTGGGATGAGCTTCCCCAGCCCGTTCGCCAGTACATTACCGCTCGCGCTGGTCGTGTTTTCTGCGACCGGATGGTGGGCTCTGGAGACCAGCACAGCTTCAACCAGATCGCTGAAGGGCAGGCGCTTCTCGCTATGCGTAACTGGGACGCGCAGATGGCTGACCACAGCATCTTTGACAACTGGGATGTTTATCGCATCGTCAACCGTCACGGCGTCCCTAACTCGCAACCATGACCCTGATCTCTCACTCTCTTCCCGCCCTCACTGGCGGGGTCTCGCAACAGCCGGACAATCTGAAGTTTGGGTCACAGCTTAAGACCTTAGAGAACGCATGGCCCTCGCTTGATAAAGGGCTGCAAAAGCGTCCGCCTTCAGAAAACCACGGCACCATGTTCTCGGGGGCGCTGTGGCCTACGACTGACAAGCCTGCGTTTCACTGGATCGACCGATCCGTAGATGAGCGGTATCTTGTAGGTGTATCAAAGAACGAAACCACGGGAAGGCGGCTCAAGGTCTGGGATGTCTTGGACACTACATCCGGCGCAGTAAACGAGAAGGTGGTTCAAGCGACTCGCAGCGCATATGACTATCTCGACTCTGCGAACCCTGAGGACTACAGGTTTCACACGATTGCGGATGTGACTTATATCGTCAATCGCACAAAGCAGCCTGCGATGACTGCGCGGAAAAGTGAAAAGCCTAACAAGCAGTCTTTGATCTATGTCCGTTCTTCGCTCTCAAGCGGTGCCGATGAGAAAGTGGTCGTGACTTTCAACGGAGCTAAAACAGCCTACATCAACGACAGCGGCGCAAGCTCCCAGACACTTGCCGCCAACATCTATGCGGCGATTACCGGGACCGATGCGTCTCCCGCCGATGTCACATTCAATGAGGACACAAACCGAATCTCGTTGCCATCAGGTAGCCACGGCCTAGCCAACAACATGGCCGTGCGGTTTACGCTTTCTAGCGGGACTGATTGGCCTAAGTATCGTAGGTACGAAGAGCGATATTCAGTCATTAATGATGATTATTACTGGGATTGGGTGGAATACGACATAAACGAAAACACCATTCTATACCTCCGAGAGGTGTCCGCCACTACAGGCGGTACAGCCCGACTGTGCCATAATCCGGGATGGGCCGCTATCAACATTGCACACAACGGCGCTAATGTCCAACTGGTTGAGATAGGAGAAGGGAGTGTTCCTACAGGTTTTGAAAAATGCGTGGTTCAGGCGATGCCGCCTGCGGCTAGTTCTTCTGACAATATGTCGGGCAATGTTTTGCTGATTTCACATGAGGACGGCGAAGACTTTGAGCTAACTGTTTCAGACGGAGCGGGAGGGACGCTTGTAGATGTGTACCACGACTCCAGCCCTACCTTCAGTGAGTTACCGGACACTGCGGTTGACGGCTTCTTGCTTCAGGTAAAGAACGACCCAGCAACTGCGTTGGATGATTACTGGGTCAAGTTCATTTCTGATGAGGGTCCGGGCGTGGTGTCGAAGGGTTATTGGGAGGAGACACGGGCAGCGGATAACTACTATGAGATTGACCCTAAAAATATGCCGCACATTCTTGTGCGGCGAGCCGACGGGCACTTTGATCTATGTGAAGCGGGGCGAATGCAGGCGGACATATACGCCGTAAACTCTACAGATGATCGGATCACGATTAGATCCCCTCTCGATACATCTCCCGGAAGCCCTTCATCTGCGACCACCGTTCATTTCTTCAAATCTAAAGATGAAGTGTGGGTAGATGTTCCAGCGAACGGGCTGGAGGCGGACATTCAGGCGTACACGCCATACTATGTTAAGCCCATATCTAACGCGCTGGGATCCGAGACGATTGAACTTTACTACGACGCAGACCTAACCGATAAGGTGGCGATCACAGCTTCCGCAGGCTCTGCTAGTTACGGGTATCTATCTAAAGATCCTCTGTACCCCAATTATGTGTGGGAAGATCGAACCTGCGGAGACGGAAACACCAACCCTAGTCCGACTTTCCTTAAAGAACCTATTAAGGATGTCACGCTGTTTAAGAACAGGCTGACTTTTGTAGCGGGAGAGAACGCCATCCTTTCCGAAGGCGGACAGTACGGGAACTTCTGGCGTACTACGATGACGCAGCTTCTGGATACAGACGCTATCGATATCGCAAGCTCTTGGGAAGGTATCTCGTCTTTAGAAACGGCGACTCCGTATCAGGACATCTTGTACATAGCAGGGCGGCGTGTTCAGTTTGCGCTAGGAGCCGCGCAGGGTCAGGCGTTCACCTCTAAGACTGCGGACCTTCGTGTGTCCACGACTCTGTCCGTAAATAATGGCGTTGCTCCCGTGATGATGGACACAGAGATGTACATCCCCTTCTCACGGGGAGACTACACCGGGGTCTATGAATACACGCCGGACCCTAATGTAGGTGGAAGGTTTACAGATGTGGATGTGACCATGCACATACCACAATACATCACCGGAGAAGTCCGCAGTATGGCGGCTTTAGAGCGCGAAGGGGTGGTGGCTGTACTCGGTACAAATAGCGGGGCTACGGGCTATTCCAGCACCAACTCCATTTATGTCTTCAAGACATACAAGCGCAACGAGCAGCGCGTACAGTCTGCGTGGGCTAAATACACATTCAACGATGCGGACATTCGCAGTCTGTTTTTCTACGACCACGAACTGTACATGGTCATGCGTAAAACCTCAGGGTGGTGCATCAATAAGATCGGCTTCAAAAGCGGAAGGGTCGATGACGGGTCTACATATCTGACGCACTTAGATCGCAGGACCTCATACACGGTTCTATCCGGAGATTACAACGGCACGACAAACCAAACAACGCTTGGGACGGCAAGCGGATCACTGTATAGCTTTGAGGCTTCTGACCCTATGGAGGTCATAAGCACAGCCGGAGAGCGGGTTCCCGTCCACAGCCTTGACGCTACGAACAACCGAATAATCTTGACGGGAGATCACCGTGACAAGGTTTTCTGGGTCGGAGAAAAGTACACAATGACCGCAGAGCTTCCTCACCAATACTTGAGGGAAGATACCAAGAGCGGTGAAAAGTCTATCGTGCATGGCCGTCTTCAGATTCGCAGAGGAGTGCTGTCTTACGCAGACTCGACCTACTTCAAAGTGTCCGTCACTCCGCTGAACCGGACATCGTATGAGTACGAGTTCACGGGGCAAGTCCTCGGGGGCGGCGTGTCGGCGGTCGGAAAGCTGCCTCTGGTGTCTGGAGAGTTTGAGTTCCCGATCAACTCGAAGAACGACGAGGTCGATGTAGTCATTACAAACGATAGCCCCATGCCGTCGAACCTGACGGGGTGCGGGTTTGAATCTAACTTCCACATGAGAAGCAGGAGGATGTAATGATCATGACCGCGCAAGAAGTTGAAATCCGTATGGCCGACCCCACTGACGCAGAGCGTGTGGCCTCGAACCTTCGCCGGGCCGACAGGCGCGAGATGGACGCCGTCCTCGGCTCCGGCTGTGACCGGGCTGCTGCGCTCTTGTACGGGATCGAGAACAGCTACTATCCGTTTACGGCCTGCATAAACGGTAAGCCTGTCAGCATCTTTGGGGCGATCCCTGATCCGATCCATTCTTATATAGGAGGGGTCTGGATGATGGGCACAGATGACATGGTCAAGAACAAGAAGCTGTTTATCCGGCACTCGCGCCCGGCACTGGACGAAGTCTTTAAGCCGTTCCGTCTTCTCTGGAACTGCGTAGACAAGAGAAACACGGTCCACATTCGCTGGATCAGGTGGATGGGTTTCTCCTTCTTGCGGACTATCCCGCATTTCGGAGAACAAGGTAGACCTTTCATGGAGTTTGCTAAACTAAGAGCCGATGTGTGAGCCCACTACAATGGCGCTAATGAGCGCCGCCTCGTCTGTTGCGAGCCATATGCAGCAAAAAGCAATGGCAAACGCCGCAAATGAAGCGCAGTCAATCAACTACCAACAGACTACGCAGTTAGCCAAAGAGGGCCATCTAGATGTCTCGGGACAGGCAGCGGATAAACTGAACCAAGAGATCGAAGCTGCGAACCAGAAGAGCGGCAAGCTGGCGAATGACATGGCTGAGTATGTCGCCGCAACCACCTCGGCAAAAGACTCTGTTTCCGGCAACACTTTGCTCGCCCTTATTCAGGACGCTTACGCAAGGAAGGGAGAGGCAGACGCTGCGATCACCCGACAGAAAGAATTCTCTACGATGGAGTATTACGGGACTTCAGGACTTGCGGGTATGAAGGCCAAAAACAGAATCGCTGCCGCATGGAAGCCTCCTGTAGAAAGCCCGAGTACGCTGGGGCTTGTTGTGAACACAACCCTCGGGGCTATGTCGGCGTACAACTCAGCCAAGGCGGCGGACTACTCTGGCCTCACAATCAATATGGGGTGACCCGATGACTGAGTTTGACCCTTATATTCAGATCACTCCGACCAAAACCGTTTCAGACCCTTACGACCCCCGTGTCGCTTCTAGGGCTGCGGCGGCAACACGACCCGCAGAAGATTGGGGGAAGATTCTAGGCGCACTTGCCCCTACATTGACGCAGTACCGTAAGGTTCAAGCGGACGAAGAGCGGCCTGAACAGGACAAGAAGGTCGCTGACATCCTAGGGGATGAAGAGTCTAGCGCCATCGCTAAGCGCCTGCACGAAGCCTCTAAGTCTGGGGAGCTTCCGCCGGGGTACAGCCCCTACATCGTCCGCAAGCTCAACGAGGGGCTGGCCCGTAAGTTCTTCCGTGAGTTCAGCGGAGACATGGACCGAAGGCTTACTCAGTTTGATGATCCTGAGTTTACCGATAGCCCGGCAGATGTTCTGAACCGCATTAAGGAAGCGAAACTTAGCCAAGATTACGCCGGAATGTACGGGACTGGCGAGTTCCGCATGGTCCTCGATCCTCTGCTGGAAGAACACAACAACGCATACATCAAGGCTGTCCACCTCAAAAGAAGCGATGCAAGGCTGGCTCAAGCAGTCACACAGAGCGGCGATGAGTTGGACCAAGGTATTGAAGCGTTCATTCTAGATTCCAGCCCTGACGCTATTGCGAACCTCAACGCAGAACTTCACCGCATTGCAGGAAGCATCAAAGAGCTTGGAGGTGTGCAGGGCAGCACAGGTAACTTTGTTCTCCCTGAAGGTAAGGTGCAAAAGCACTTGTGGAACGCCGTGGCCGCCCGTGTAGAGGCGTTCATTACAGCTAAAGATCTAGAGGGAGCCGAGAGGCTGCTCATGGCTGCGGAGCATATGAACAGCCGGACGGGAAAGCTCAACTACAGCGACCCTAAAGACCCTAACTCTGACCCCGACAGAACTCTTAAAGCCACCTTTGCTCACGATTTCGCCAGAGAAATTACAGAGCTTGAAGCTAAGATTTTAGCGAAACGGAAGGAAGAAGAAGACGAGCGCAGCAACGCTAAAATAGCTCACGATGTAGGGGCTATAAGCCGGAGCTTTGCAGGTGTTGTCACGGCAGACCCCGCATTCAATAAAATGCTAGAAGATCTAGGGGGGGACCGACCAAGCTGGAAAGTTCTTGAGGCCATCAAGGAATGGCTTAGCGATGCGGATCGAGTTGCGGGGTACAACAGCGGCTTCCCCGAGCCCTTGAACCTTGGGCCTGCCGTTATAAGCACAACTGTAGGTCTTCTTAAAAGTGAGTACAAGGGGACTCAAAGAGCTAGGGAAGTTGGAAACAAAGACGCCGTTACCCGCTTAATAGTTGAAAGCAATCTTTACAACACTGAAGGGACGCTCAATGAGATGGAGTCAAGGTTGGCAAACTTTGAGACTATCTTGCGCGATGCGAACCTAGAAGGGACTCCCGCAGGGTACGAGGCCCTAACCACAGCAAAAACACGGCTTCAAGATGTTCGGGAAAAAATGAGGACGATTGCTATTACTCGGGATCGATCTGTGCTGGATAAGCAAAGAGAGGCTGGAGAAGTTCTTGATGAAGCCGCCCGAAGCATCTTGGCCGAGATCAATCCACAATATGGGGTAGACGCAGCAAATCAACTTGCTCTGCCTGTAAGGTATGATAGAGCCATCCAAGAGGCGCTGTTCCACTACGGGTCAACTCTAGACAAAGCCGCTGAAGATGCCGTTCTTAATAGCGACATTGCAGCGGATAATACGGCGGGACTTCAGCAGCTTGCTACTGACACGATTACTAACCTTTCTAACGACACGCTAAAAACTGGCTTGCTGCCTCAGCTTGAAGCCTTGGCGCGAGCAGAAGTAGATAGAAGAAAGGATCGGCCTAAACTGCCGGAGGCGGGAACTGCTCTTTCAACGGATGCAGGCTCTTGGGCTGAGATATTCACGACATACGACGAAAGCGAAGCGCAGTCTGCTTTGCGTGGGGCTTCAGCGGAAGCCAATAACCGAACAGAAGATCCCAACGCGCTTCTGGAAACTTACCTCAACAACGAGCATAGGAATGAGGTAGGACAGTATAATCGTTTCTTCTCTGCGTTTATTAGGCGAGTACAGCAAGAGCAAAGAAGCGGCGAGGCGCACCACGGCCTTGTTATTGATTCGGTAGGCAACCTTGTTTACCGAAGCAAGCATGATAGCCTCTGGGAAGGCGAACTGGACGGACAGCAGGCAGCGGCCATGCACCGCAACTTCCAGCAAATCCGCGCCCTTGAGGGCTTTGAAAGCGAGCGGCGTTGGGAAGTGCGCCCTCTGGGAGAAGGTGAAAGAATCTTCATCGACCTAGAAACCAAGCTCCAGATTGATCCCGGTCTTCTTGACCCAGACTTTTTCCCTGTAACTACTGAATCTGACATCAATCAGTCAAAGGATGTAGACGATGCCCTTATTGCGGAATTTAAGGCTGCCGGAAATGATTACGATAAGCAGCAGGAACTCATCGAGGAATGGGAGAGAAGTAGCGCGACGGGAGGGGTATACGCTAAACTACCCCCGGAACACCAAGGCAGTCCGATCAGATTCCTCGAACGCCAAAGAAGGCTATTAGCAGTGTGGAAAGATGCAGGAACGATGCCTATCGGCACTTTTGACACAGACGCTGAGTAAACGATAACTGATGTACAACGAAGACAACGAACTCTTTGGTGGGGCTCACCAGAAAGCGGGGAGTGACCCCCTAAGCGATGTTACCGGGGGTGGAGATTTCTGGGTAACAGACACCATCGAGGGGCTGGGTCTTGGCGTTTTAGGCGCTGCTGAGGGCATCCTAGAGCTTGGGAACTTGATACCGGGGATTGATTACGACATTCCCGATAACTTCGGGGCAGGTCACGCAGAGACCGCCGCTGGGCAGTTTGCTGAAGGCATGATGACCTTCATGGCTCCGTTCTTTGTTCCCGGCGCGGGGTGGGTAGGCGCAGGGGCAAAACTTGGTCGGGGCGCAAAGGCTGTGTCGCTGGTCAAAGAGTCGGGGCGACTCGCAAGCGCGGCCCGTAAAGTCGAAGGCGGAGCTTTTAAGCTCGGCAAGTACATCGCTGGCGACAAGATGGGCCTCAATAAGCGCATCGCTCCTTGGCGGCAGAAGCACCTCGATGAGAAGGCGAGGCTGTGGCAGGAAGGTGTTGGCTATCGTGGGCAAACTCCGGCAGCGATGGCCGCCGCAGGGAAGGCCGCCATGATCGGCAAGATTCCCGAGATTGCCGGAGCCACGCTTGGTGGGGCTATGGTGGATTTCTCTGTCTGGGATCCGCAGGAGGCCCGGCTGTCTAACATGGTTCAGGCCATCCCCGGCTTGGAGAACCCTGTCTCAGAGTTCCTTCAGTACGAAGAAGGCGACTCTAAGCTCGAAGGGCGCATCAAGCAGACGCTTGAGGGCGCGGGTATGGGCCTCTTTGTGGATGGCTTCCTGACTGGCCTGAAAGGTCTAAACAGTGCTAGGCGTGTGTTCAAGTCTACTGGGGACAGCGTCAAGGCTCAAAGGGCTTACACCCAAGAGGTGATAGAGAACAACATCGCTAGGTATCAGCAGGAGTTCAATGTCTCCCGTGAAGACGCGATCATCAGCATGACGATGGACTTGGGGATTGATCCTCACGCCATTCACTGGGGCGCTACAACGGAAGAGGCTGAGAAGATTTTCTTCCAAGTTGAGCGGGATGCAGTGCCGGAAACACTGAAAGATGTGCTTAGCCCCGATGACCTCAGGAAGCTCAACACTACGGCTATGAAAGAGGTTGAGCGCCTCGTCAACACTCAACTTGAAGGCGCTCTTGATCCTGTAGTCCTTAAGAACATGGCCGTGGCTGGCGAGTCTGTGCGTGGAGAGTACGAGCGCATGGGGACAAAGATCCTTCCAGAACTGTTCCCGGCCCAAAAGAACCTAGGGCGGACCCAGCACGATGGCCGCCTGTGGACTTGCCTGAACGCGATGCTGTCGGCAAACCAAGAGGTCACCGTCCACACCGGAGCGGCAATGATGATGCTGTCTGCGTGGAGGGCCGCAGGAAGGCCCACAGACAAGCGCATCATTCGGAGACTTCTTACAGACTCGTTGAAAGACACGGGCCATCTAACGAAAGGGATGGAAAAGAAGAAGGCCGCTAAGTCCCTCAAAGGTATGAGGGCTCAGCATAAGAATATTGCAACTCTGCTTGCTGATGCAGACAAGCTGACTGCATCTGAAATGCTGGACCGAGTAAACACAGAACTAATCAAGACACGGGAATTTGCCGGGGCCTACCCAGAAAAGGCGGGGGACCCTTTCACGGGCATCGCTCTTGATGTTCACATGGGTCACTTACTTGATCCTACGATCTGGAAAACAGCTACAGGGTTTTACGGGAAGCAGAAAGGTACGGTACCTAACCTCGGGGCAATGTCGTATCGAGCGATGATTCGTAAAACTGCTCAAGAGCTTGGCTGGGAAAGCGGTACTCAAGTTCAAGAAGCCGTGTGGGCGTCTATCGCAGGCATTAAGGGCAACTTGCAGCACTTCCGTGGCAACATTGATGATGTCCTTGACAATATGCATGGTGAGTCACTTGCCACGCTATGGGATCACAATGTTGTGATTGCGAAGCTGATGGAGAACCCTAACTTTGCGAAGGTCATGGGGGACGGCGGAGCTTCTTCGAAGACCCTGAAGGACATGGCAGAGGGGAAAGGCGTCTTTGCTCCGCGCAAAGCGAAGCCCGGCGTTGCCGATGTGGACCGGGAAGCGATGCGTAAAGCTGTGGACACTATCCAGCAGTGGACACGGCATGGATCCTCTTCCGGCGCTCCCGGCTTTATGAAGCGCAGCATCCGTGAGATGGCTCAAGGGGCTTTCGATAAACTTGGACTAGGCAACGGCTTTACCCGTGGAGAGTACGACGGCCTTCCTATTGTCTCTGAAATAGATGCTTCCGGTAAAAAGCTCCCTAAAACGCAGCAGGGTGCCGGGATGCGGATTCAAGACTACCAGCCGGAAAATGTTGGCGCGGAAGGTTTTGTCCGGGGTCTCTCAGACACTTACCGAGTAGCAGGCGACAAGCAGGGTAAGCGGCCCAAAATGAAGCTGCCTAAAATGGAGGCGGTGAGGGAAGCTGTGGGCGGGGCCGTGAAAACGGTAAAAGATGTATGGGACAGAACGGGAGTCAAGCAGGCGGTGGGTTCGGCGGGCACTTCCCGCAATCAGATTCCCAGAGTCTTTAACCTCGTTGCTAAGCGTTTCAAGAAGGGCTCGCTCAATGTAGACATTGGCGGCGGAGCGTGGGAGCTATCTACACAGTTCCTGAAGAAGCGCGGGGTACGCAACCTAGTCTACGACCCGTACAACCGCACGGCAGCGCACAACAAGAAGGTGATCAACCGTGTTGCGGGAGGAAGAGCGGACACGGTCACGGTCGCCAATGTGTTGAATGTGATCAAAGAGAAAGGAGCCAGAAAGCGCGTCCTTCAGCAAGCGGCAGACGCTGTAAAGCCGGACGGCGAAATTTTCATTAGCGTACACAACGCGATGCGCGAGGGAGGTCCTCAAGCTACCCGTGATGGATGGCAGAACAGTTGGCCGCTCAAAAAGTACGCTGATGAAATCGAGGAGGTGCTTGAGATTGTTGAACGCACCCCTGACTACATCATTGCTAAGAAGCGCACCGCAACGCGCAGAGGCAAAGCTCTACAAGCAAAAGTAGGCAACACGGTCGCAGGCGGAAGAGCGGTGAGCGTGGCCTTTGACGAGTCTGCTGCTCAGACTATTAGCACATCCGGCGGAGGCAAAGTTCTCTCGGTTCTTGATGCGGTAACGATCAAGGATGCATCTTTCGATGTTGGAGGAAAAACGCCGAAGGTCCGTGGTGAGTATGTAGACGGCAAGCCCAGCGCGGACGGGGTTGAAGTCACATATGACGGGAAGTTCTTTGTGACTGAAAACGGATATGCTGTCCGCAACGCCGAAGAGATCACACTGATTGACGGCAAGGGGTACGCTCGGGGCAAGGTTGAATACATGACCCGAGAGAGCGCGGTAGATGAAGGTCTGCGCGAAAGTATGGCGGAAATGGGAGGGACCAAGTTCCTCCAGCAAGGCGCGGACTCCCCTGAGGGAGCTAAGGGCGCAACCTTCATGGACACGATGGGCCGGATCTTTATCAAGGGATTCACGAACGCAGACGCTTCGACAGGATTCCACGAACTGATCCACGGATGGAGGCTTCTCCACGCTAACCGAGCTATCTCAGAGACTGACAGAATCTCTACTGGCGGCCTGAGAGACTTTGAGATCGACATTCTAGAAGACGCTCTCGGCGTACAGAAAGGAGCGGAATGGACTACAGAGCAGGAAGAGGAGCTTGCTCTGTTCTTTGAGAAGTGGGTCTGGGAGGGCGAAGTCTTCCAGACAAACGCAATGTCAGATCGTGACTTTGAGATCCTTCAAGTGGCAATGGCAAAGATGTCTGCCGCTCAGCGCAAGGTCTACGAAGGCGTTGAACACACTCTTCCCGAGGGCGCGATCCCTGAGCCTCTGCGCGATCTATTTAGCCAAGCAGCAAATCGATCAGATGTGCAGGGAACAATGGACGCGCTGGGCGATGAAGCCCGTGCTGTCTACGATAATGTCTTGGCGGGAGGCGTGAGGTCAGGCAAGACTCGGGTGCAAGAAGAGCTTGACCGATATGAAACAGAGGTCGCTGAAGAGTACCCCGGCTTCAAGGCCGGAGCGGGACGAGGTGACGAAGCCTATGACGCGCTGCCGCATGGGGTGAAGACGAAGCTGGGCATCCGGCGCGGTGCCGTCAACAGACAGAAAGAGGCGGCCAGCACCGCTGCTGAAGCCGTTGAGTCGCGCAGCACACGGAAGCACCAAGCTAAGCAAGAACTTAGCGATCTGTACGCAGACCTCGATGCCAAGTACGGCGATGAGGGGTGGACCGATATCGACCTAGAGCCGGAAGATCTTGCCGCCGTCAGGGCCGCAAGGGAGGCTGTAGATGCGTTTGACCAAGAGGTGCCGTTTGCAAGCCAAGCTGTCGAACCTGAAGGACCCCGCACAGACCGTGAGCCGGAATCTGGCTTCCCCGAAGCTGAAAGAGCAGAAGGCGGCCCTATCAATGTCCGCCGTGGTGTGGGTCAGTTTGATGATCTATCCAGCGGAGACGATGCACGGGATCTTCTAGAGAGCCGCATCAGGGAAGAAGAGGACTGGCTACGCGAACAGAAAGAGTTCGATAAGGCTGAGATTCAAGAGCGGGAGGCAAAGCACTACGACGATTTACGGGCTGCGGCCAACCGAGGAGGCAAGGAAGACATCAGCAAGTTCTTCGACATTGCCACCGAACAAGGGCGCAAGTTTGTAGCAAAGAGCCGGGCAATCCGATCTTTTGCTGCGGATGTGTTTGCGTCTGCCGAAGACGCAGCGGCTCGCCTTGAAGTTGCGCGAGAGGCAGGGGAAGTAGACCGACAGGCTCAGGCAGACTTCCTGTACTACACAGGCTTGTTCGACCCGCTAGTAGAGCAGTTGAATGTGATGTCTCACCAGATGGGCTTCGGACTTTCAGGCATGAAGGAAGAGCCTTGGGGCACGGTTTTGAACCGCGCTGTAGACGATGAGACCATTGAAGGCGTTTTGAACGCTACGCAGATGGCGCTCACGGCTGCTAGAGGAGGAGAAGAAACGGTAGACCAGTACATTGACAGGCTAATGGTGGCGATGAAAGAAGGGCAAATGAGCCTTGTCAACGCCTCTACTACTGTCAACGGCGATAAGCTCGACACTGTTCTTGAGGTCTTCTACAACTCAATCCTTAGCGGACCCCGCACACAATCAGTCAACACGCTCGCAAACACAATCTACGGCACGATGCTTCACCTTGAGAAGCGCATTGGCCGTGGGATGATGAGCATGGGAGGTAGCGACGAGTTTCCGAAAACGATTGGGACCGTCGTGGGAATCCGGGAGATGCTTAAGGACTCCTTTAAGCTCGCTAAAATTGCGATGCGAGAAGGCTCCGCGCAGTATGACGCGATGGGCGGTCGGGCCACCTTTGACAAAGCCAAGGGAGTATACAGCGGAAGAACAAGCCGAGATTACGCTGACCGCCTTGGCGCTCGGAATATGCCCGAACCGTTTAAATCGCTCCTTAACGGTGCGTTGAATTTCACTGCTGTGGGTGGCTACCCGGTAAAGTTGCTGGGAGCAATGGACGAAATGTTCAAGCAGATGCACAGCCGTCTTGTGGTGCATGAAGAGCTTGCCCGTAAAGCTGCGAAGCTCTACCCGGACGATGCCGCAAAGATGGCTCAATACATCCGCAGTGAGTTTGACACCATCATCGGAGAAGGCAACCACTTCACAAAGAGGCGTGTCAAGTATGACGGCCTCAAAGAGGCGTACTCAAAGGGGCTGAACAAGCGGGACGCACGGCGTTACGCAGAAGAATACTACAACAGGGTGTACACGGATGACCGTAGCGCACTGGCCGATAGGGCTCTGGACTTTTCGCGTAGGTCCACCTTCACCCATCCTAACGCACCTGAAGTAGGCCAGAACCCTATCTCTCGCCAAGTGCAGGGCATCGGCAACGCACTGTCTTCGGCTACTTCTCAAGTCCGCTGGTTACGGTTCTTGGCCCCGTTTATCAACACACCGACTAACCTCCTTTCAGAAGCCACTGACCATCTAGCCTCGCCGCTGTTTGACGGCGCGGTCCCCGGCTACAGGAAGCTCAAGCAAATCATCGGGAAAGGCGCAGGGGACCCGGCATTCCGAGGTAGCCCAGAAGAGCAAGCAGAGGCGCTGGGACGCCTTGCAGTGTCTTCCTCTCTCATCTCTCTGGTGTGGATGAAGGCGAACTCAGGCGAAATTACAGGCGGCGGACCTAAAGATCCTAAAGCTCAGAAACTGCTCAGAGAGGCGGGGTGGCAGCCCTATTCCGTCCGCTTTGGAGACTCTTATGTGGGCTATGGACGCCTAGACCCGCTGGCTTCTATTGTGGGCATTGTTGCTGACATCTCTGAAGGAATGAACGGGAACCCCTACACAGACATCACAGAAGATGGGGCAGCAAACGCTTTGCTGATGGGTACGGTGATGGCGGTCTTCCGCAACATCTCGGAGAAATCGTATCTTTCAGGCGTTATTAACTTTGCCTCTGCTCTTGATAACCCCGAACACTACGGCAAATCTTTTGCACACAACCTCAGCGGGTCGGTAGTTCCCAACGCGCTGGCCCAACTCAACGGACAACTCGACCCTACTGTGCGAGATGTCAGGGGGATCGTGGACAAATGGAAAGCACGGCTTCCCGGCCTGTCTGACGATCTGGTTCCCAAGCGTAACTTCCTCGGAGAAGAAGAGCAGCGGGTCCAATATCTTGGCGGACCCCTACTTGGGCTGCTTAGTCCTATCCCGTACTCAGAAGTTTCCCATGATCAGATCAAAAGGGAAGTTACTAAGTTCGGAGAAGTAATAGCGCCTCCCAGCAACATGAAATATGGGACGCTAGACCTCACCGATTACAAGGGAGCGGACGGCACGACGGCGTATGACCGCTACCAAGAGCTTCAAGGCGTTGTGCAACGCAACGGGAAGGGCTTAAAAGACAGCTTGCTAGACCTGATCAACAGCGACGCCTACAACAGGCTGCCTGATCGGGCAGAGGACGGCTCTGCAAGCCCTAAAATGGACCTTCTAAAGCGTGAAGTTACACGGTATAGAGGTACTGCATGGGAGCAACTGCTAAAAGAGTTCCCGATGCTGAAGTCAAACTACGACATCACTCTATATAATCGTTCTGCCCGTACATCGGGGAGAGCCGAGCGCGACCTACTCTCCCTAATCCAGTAAACCAATGGCCTTTTCGACCGTAACATACACTTACTCAAGCAGTAAGACCTTCAATGTCACCTTTTCGGATGAGACCGGAAGCGCGGCCACAGGCAGTAAGCCCTATTTAGCCACCGGACACATTAAGGTCAGAGTGAATGGGACGGATATCACTGACTACACAGTCGATGATAGCTCTTCTACCACCACCATCACAATCGGTTCGGGTACTTCGCTGACCGCAGGCGACAAGATTGAGGTGTACAGGCAGACGCCACGCACTCTGGCGCAAAGAACTGTCGATTTTGTCAACGCAAGTATCCTGACTGAGTCGAATCTCGACCAAAGCGCCATCCACGGGCAGTTCTTGATCCAAGAGGCTCTTGATAATCTGGATATAGCGTTACAGCGGGATGTTGTCGTTGATAGATGGGATGCGAACAGCAAGGTCATAAAGAATGTGGCAACCCCGTTGGTAGCGGCAGATGCGGCGACCAAAGATTATGTAGACACTCAGGTGGTTTACGGTGCCGCAGCCAGCGCACAAGCGTGGGAGCTTACTGCAAACGGAAGCACTAGTAAGTTCCAACTCACAAGCCCTGTGCCTAGCGGCGTCCACAACGAGCTTTTCATCGTAGAGGTTGACGGCGTGATGCAGTCACCTTCCGCTGAGGACGGCACAGCGACGAGAGACTTCAAGGTCTACCTAGACAGCAGCGACGATGATTACTACATAGAGTTTGAGAGCGGTTCGTTCCCTAGCGGGACGGGCACTAATTGCCCCCCGAACGGTGCAAAAGTTTCTGTGCAGAACATGGGAGCGTCTAAATCGACGCTTCAGGGCGCAGTGCTTTTTGAGGCGAATGTAGCAACCGATGTTCCTGTTACTCTGCGCGGGGCAGGAAGTCAATCTGCCGATCTGCTTTCCGTAAAGAACAGCGCGAACACCGTCCTGTTCAAAGTCACTGCGGCTGGGCTACCGATCCAATACGATAGCTCTGGATCAGAAGAGTGGTCTCTTAACGCTAACGGGATTACCGAAAGGAACGGGATCCGCACTTACGGGGTAGCGCAAGCAGGCGGCTTTAGTGCGGGGAATGGCGGGGTAGCTGCCGCTAACATGGGCGAAAAAATTGGCGGTACGCACTCATACACCAAAATCAGTGAAACAGTTACACGGGTAACGCTGGGCACTACGATGCCCGACACGGATTACTTAGTCACTGCTGTAGATGTAAACCACGAATCTACGGAGTCCCAACACCCGGCAGATCACGAAATCACAAACAAAACCACGACTACCTTCGATCTCAAGCACAGAGACGGCACGGGCTGGTCTGGGGTCAGCAACAACCGAGTTATCTGGAAGCTCATGTACTAATGACTGAACTCAACACAACAGTAATCTCTGCCAACTTTAAGGAAACGATTGGAGTCACTGTTCCTGTAGGCTCTGTGCTTCCTTATGCCGGACACGCCGCACCTACTGGGTGGGCGCTATGTGATGGAGGAGCAGTCAGCCGCACTACATACGCCAAGCTCTTCATTGTTCTGGGCACTACATTCGGAGCAGGAGACGGGTCCTCTACCTTCAACCTTCCAGATTTGAGGGGCCGTGTGGTCGCCGGAGACGATGATATGGGCGGATCTGACTCCGGCAGGAAGCAACTCAACAGCGTTCTGTACGCTCACGGCACATACAATGAAGATGCTGTAGCTACTATCGGCGGCACAACAGGCGGCACGATGGGGCTTTCTTTTATCATTAAGCTGACTAACGACCTTCCTAGCATTGCTGGGGCCTACCCGGCGGTGCCGTAGTGGAAGATCAAAAGATTCTACTGGCTTTGGGCCGCCTAGAAGGCAAGGTAGACGCGCTGATCGCTCAAACGCGCACGGTAGAAGTGGACATCGAGAAGCACGATGTCAGACTTCGTCAGCTTGAAAGTTCAAAGGCTTATTTAGTCGGAGCTTCTGCGGCTCTGGCGGCCCTCGTTTCCTATTTTGTTTCTTTCCTTAACTAACATGGACAAACCCTCCTTTTCGACGGGATCTCTCACGAACACCAGTGAGGGTCTTTCTCAGACTGGCCTGATGGGCATGGTCACTATGGTCCTTATGGGCGACTACAGTGACTCTGTAATGATGGCCGCACTTATTGCCGGGGCTGTCGGTAGCGGCCTGTACGCGATCAGCCGCAGCATGAGCAAGAAGTCCGATGCGAAGTAAGCACTTCATCGCCGCGCTGGTCCTGCTAGGGGTCGGAACCAGTTGCGCCGTCTTGGACTACCCCCTCAGCTTTTTCGATGAAGAAGGAAACGAAGTCCAAACCACTGTTGGTGACGCTGTCGCTGACAACGCTGATGGCGTTGCTGGCATGGTTTCCGATACCGTTGGTAGTTTCAACCCTCTCGCTGGCGCTGCTCTTGGCGCTGCTGCTGCTGCCCTACTTGGTGGCGCACGGCGCAAAAAGAAGGCGGCGGTAGCCGCTGAAGCAGAAAAGGCGGAAGAGGCCGGATGAGGTTCTATCTGGCGTTTGTATTGGCGCTGACGGGCTGTGCTTCATGGCATGGCCCGTTAGATGTCATTACGCCGGATGAGCTTACAGTCGGCCAAGGTAGGGGTACGCACTATGGCGGAATACAAACACATTCGCCCGAGTGGGAGTACGAGGGAGAATCAGAGACCACCTACGCCGCACTTACTTGGGACATACCGTCATTCCAAGATGAGCGCCTGACACAAGAGGAGCGAAGGGCTATTCGGGCTGCTAACTTTGCAGCAGAAGAGCAGGCCGAAGACAGCACAAGCTCCCAGCGTGTAGTGAAAGATCCGCCGCCGTGGCTGCCGTACGCTATGTTCGGCGGCCTCGCTCTCTTCCTCTGCGGCGTGTGGCTCAAGTCTAGGAGAAAGGACCCGTGGGCCTGAGAGTTGTGCTGTTGCTGCTTGTTGTCTCATGCAGAACCCCTTCACCCAACAGTTTAGGGAAATGCCTTTCAGAAGAAGACTGTACCTTATGCTCGGAGGAAAGATGACCGAACCTGAAAAAAGAGAACGCGCTTCCGTGATTGACACCCGCGCCGAGGTTCTCCTCCGTGAGGTTGAGGCTAAGGCTAAGCTCGCAGAAATCAAAGCGAAGCAATCCGCAAGCGAACTAGCAGCCTTGCACTTGTCTACTTGGGCAGGCGCATACATGACCCTAATGGTCTGCTTGTTTCTGTTTGCTACGCTCTACCTCCCCGAAACGGCCTTGGGAATCGTGTGCGGCCTTATCACATTGGTGGTAACCAGCCTTGCATCTATTCTCAAGTCGATTGTAGACGGCAAGAACGACGCCGAAGAGGCGAAGAAGAAGTCGGAAGACTAAGGCTCAAAGAGCGCCCGGTAACAGCGGGAATATGCAATGCCCCACTCGGGACCGTGGTTGGGAATCGCCGGGTCATCTGTCCAAGCTCTGGCGTGTGCCCATTCATGCGCTAGAATAGATATGGCGTAATCATCAGTAAGGCGCTGATTGATCCGTATGATGAACCTATCTGGAGACTCTAGCTTCTCACAACTGCCCCATTCGTCCATGTTTTTGGGCCGAGTGATTTTTACGGGCGCAGTAAGAGGCAAGGCTTCCGATAGCGTCTCTATAGCCTGACGCAACCTCTTACTTAGCTTTACCATGACTCGATCTAAAGATGAACTCCTTGAAATGCTTCATCGGCTGACTGCCGAAGAACTTATCGACAGACTTCAAAGCGGTGAAGCTACTGCCGCTGAGATTGGGGTGGCGGTGAAGTTTCTCAAGGATAACGGCATGGATGTCAGTGCCGAAGCTGAAACTCCCGTAAGGGACCTCGCAGCCATCGTGCCGTTCTCTAAGGCCGCTGGTGAGTAGGAAGAAGGGCCTACCCCCCGTTCCTGAAGAACTAAAGGACTTTAGGAACTTTGTATACATCGTCTGGGAGTTCTTAGGGCTTCCAGATCCCACTCCCGTCCAGTACGACATCTGCTCGTTCCTTCAGAACGGGCCACGGAGGCGTACGATCTGCGCCTTTCGGGGCGTGGGGAAGTCGTTCCTGACTAGCGCCTACGCAGTCTGGAAGCTGTTGCTAGACCCCCAACAGAACATCTTGGTGGTCTCAGCCAGTAAGACCCGTGCTGATGACTTCTCTACCTTCACCCAGCGCCTTATCTGGGAAATGCCCATTCTGGCTCACTTGAAGCCCGAGGAGAGCCAAAGAACCAGCAAGATCGCCTTTGATGTCGGACCTGCTAAGGCCGCTCACGCTCCCTCAGTTAAGTCTGTAGGCATCACAGGGCAGCTTACGGGCTCCCGCGCTGACTTGATCATCTCTGATGACAGTGAGTCCCTGAACAATGCGGCCACCCAAGGCCAGCGGGACAAGCTGGCAGAGCTTGTAAAGGAGTTCGAGGCCATCATTAAGCCCGGCGGAGAGATCGTCTTCCTAGGAACGCCTCAGACGGACGCTGGCAGCCTTTATCACTCTTTGCCTGATAGGGGTTACACAACCCGGATCTGGCCTGCTAGGTACCCTACAGGCGCTCTGAGGAAACGCTACGGGGACACCCTAGCGGAGAAGGTCGAGGCAGAGCTAAAAAGCAACCCAGAGCTAGTGGGGGAGCCCACAGACCCCCGCAGATTCAACGCCGTGGAGCTAGACGAGCGGGAGGCCAGTTACGGGCGTAGCGGCTTTGCTCAGCAGTTCATGCTTGATCCGTCCCTAGAGGACGAGAACCGCTTCCCGCTGAAGGTCCGTGACTTGATAGTGATGGACATCGATCCCGACAAAGCTCCGGAGAACCTCATATGGTCCGGCAGTACAGACTACATCGTCCCTGAGCTTCCGAATGTCTCCTTTGCGGGAGACCACTTTCATAAGCCTATGGCGATTGATGGGGAGTGGCTTCCCTACTCAGGATCTGTCATGGCGGTTGACCCGGCGGGTAGGGGCACGGACGAGACGAGCTATAGCATTGTCAAGGTTCTGAACGGCATCATGTACATCCAAGAGTGCGCTGGTATCGCCGGAGGATATGGCAAAGATGTCCTCGAAAAACTGGCTAACGAAGCCAAGCGATACAAAGTGAACCTTGTCCTCGTAGAATCGAACTTTGGGGATGGAATGTTCTTGGAACTTCTCAAGCCGTATCTCAGGAAGATCTTCCCCGTCACCACGGAAGAGGTCCGTCATAACATCCAAAAGCAGAAACGAATCATTGACACGCTTGAGCCAGTAATGAATCAGCATAAGTTGGTCATTTCTCCGAGGCTCATCCAGTCAGATTACGAGTCTACTATGGATCTGCCGCCTGAGAAGCAGAATCAATATCGGCTCATCCACCAACTTACGCGCATCTCAAGGGACAAGAACTCGTTAGCGCATGATGACCGCTTAGATGCCCTTAGCATGGCTGTTGGGTATTGGGTCCAAGCTGCGGGTCTAGAGGCGACTGAACGGATGGCTCAACGACGGGAAGAGTTGCTAGATCGAGAGCTAGAGAACATAATGAACACCTCACCTATCGGGACGGACAACAAGCCGCCCACATGGATGTAGATGGTTTACGGGCTCAAGATCAATCAGACAGTCTCTCCTGAAGACATCGGGTTTATGGCGGCCCAAGGTACGCCCCCCGGCGTCCCCCAAAGGAACAACCACGGCACCAACATCTTGCTCGGTCTCATCCAGCTAGGCTTCCCGCTTGATAAGGCTCTTCGGATTGCTTCACAAGCTCAAGGACCTGACGAGAACGCTCCTCAGTTTTGGGACATGACGATCCCCACAGAGGACAACACAGGGACTCTAGACCCCATATTGATCACTGGAGACCGCTCAGGGGACTTGGGCGGCGTTCCGTGAACGACAGCCCGTCCTAAGTCGTTATTCTATCCTATGTTATGAATACATAGTGTATAGAAGGAGAACGGGAGGAAGATCTCCAGTCTAATAAGACTGAATAAGCCTAATATTAGACATAGAGATAATAATGAAGGGATAACTAAGGATCCCTTGTAGATCTCTTCTCCCTGTACTCCCCACTGAGTCGAGCGAAGCGAATCAGTCTTAGGGTGAAGAGGTGGTCTTGGTGTCGCATCTCTTCACCCACTTCGCTTCCGGTTGAGCCCTCTGTAGCTCCCTGAAGCGGCTGTTACGGCGCTCCTCTGTGGCGTACGCAGACCACAAGATCGGAGGTCTCTTCCAGCCCTTGGGGGTGTAGAAGATCTTCCAAGGCCGTGAAGCTGTCTTAGGCATCCATGCATTGTCCTGATGCCCGGCCTAAAAACGACACAAAAATCCGAGGGGTCTACATTCTACCGCTCGGTCCTGTCGCCCCCCGTGGCCCCCCGAGACGAATTTTTTGTGTGTGTGGCGCGTTCCTTCCTTCTGCCGCTCAGACCCTCTCGGCACACCTGCGGCACACCTCGCCCCGCCCAGCCCAGCCTGCCGCCGCTCACGATGCCTGCGGCGTGGATGTCGAGCCCTTCCCGTCGGACTCCCAAGCCGATGGTCTCTCCGGTGGGGGCTGTCGAGTGGCCCGGCCCGGCTGATGAGGGCTCCTGAGGGCCTGCCTGCGTCTCTGTCTCAGTGTGTCTTGGCCCGTATTTTCCTAAAGCACGGCGCGGTAGGCACTTACGACACTTTGAGTGCCTGATATGCCACTTCTGCCTGATTTTTGTGTGGTTGA
>PABI01000187.1 GCA_002699125.1 Anaerolineaceae bacterium | reverse complement strand
CGAAAAAAGCGGCTTCGGGCAGCTCGAAGAATACATCTTCCGCACGCTCAGCGAAGAAGAGCGCGTGAAGATGAAGATACGGAGCACTACGAACATCGCGCTCAGCCTGGCCGCCGAGGCCGAAAGGGCCCTCGGCGAGGACATGAAAAAGATTGCCGAAGACGTCGAGAAGCTCGGGGATTTCGAAAAGAAGCTCGAATCGCTGGAGGTAGAGATGCTCCAGAACTCGGCGCAGTTCACCGAGAGGATAAGGAGCAGGCTACTCGAATTCAAAACGCGCGGCATAGAATTCATTGACGAATTCATGCGCTTCGGCAACATCCCCAAGCTCATAAGCAAGCAGAAGATAGCCAAGGAGTTCGAATACAAGGTCTCCCGGCAAACCGTAAACGAGCTTGAAAAAGACCTCGACACTATGGTCGTCTGGACTGAAAAATCTGCAAGGAGCCTTCTCGACTCCACCGTCGATTTTTATAACAAGTCCATAAGGCCCGAATCTTCATCCGGCACGACAGGCTTCATGTACGACAGGACGCGGCTTTTGGATACGGTCCGCTCCGAGCTCGAAGCCAAGAGAAAGGCCATTGACCCGGGAGACCTCGGCGGCAACCTCGTCGATTCCGCGCGGGCCGCGGTCGCTTCCGTCCTCGGTGTGCAGGTCGGCGGGCTCGCCCTCGGCGCGGCCGTCGTCACGGCGTTCTCGTCGCTCCTGGTCGACATAACCGGCATCCTCGCCACAATAGCCGTCGTGGCCACAGCGTTCATGATACTTCCCAAAAAACGCCGCGACGCCATGAAAGAGTTCAGCCAGAAGGTGGACGCCCTCATAGAAGAAATGATATCGTCGATCCGCTCCCAGCTCGAACGGGACTTCGACGGCATACGCCTTCAGGCGATGGATTCCCTGATGCCGCTCAAGAATTTCTACAAGATGGAAAGGGAGAAACTCACGGCCTCGCGGTCGCGAATAGAAGAGCTTAAAATAAAGCTCGAAGAGATCAATAAAAGCGTGAATTAGCGCCTGGGGATTTTATACCACATGGCTGGAAAAAAGCCCTTTTACTTCTTAAATCTAAAGACCTGCCCCACGGGTCTGGAATAGTAGAGCGTATATCTTTTTTAATTCATCGGTTTGGCTCGTGATCTCTATTCCCATGAACCATTTCTCTGAATGTGTGTGGTAGAGCCACCTTATCGTCCCTTCGAATTTGAGCGTTTCTTCGCCCGTGAACAATGTGGCGCGGATCCTGAAATTCGGGGGAAATCCCTTGTTTCCTTCGAGCCCAACTCCGTGCTCCGACAGGTTGAACGTGAATCCGGTGAACCTGAGATTATCGTTCTCGTCTACGCCGCGGCTGCTCAAAAGGCCATACTTCAGTTTTTTGTAGTAAGGAATCCTCGTAGAGCGCCGGAGGACCCTTATAGTTTCGCCCTTGCCCTCGGCTATCTCCCCGAGATTCAGTTCATTTTTTGTAAATCCCTCATTCTTCATAATTAACAAAATATACTAAAAAAAAGGTCCTTACAATCAGACTTTAGTCCATATATCTTCTAAGACTTTTGACTAAATACACGCTCTACGAAATAGGCCTATTCCGAACCCTCCTGGGCTGTCTGCCCCACCCCGAGGCGGCGAATCTGCGCCTCCTTCTGTTGCCGGCTAACCTGTAGTGTATATTTAATGTCTGCCGGGGGAGGAAGTCGTCCGGTTTATCCGATTTCAAAGGGGCTGAAAGTACTTATATGAGAAGAGAAGACATACGTAACATAGCGATAATCGCTCACGTAGACCATGGGAAGACAACTCTCGTCGATGCCATGCTCAGACAGGGGGGCGTATTCCGCGAGCATCAGGTGGTCGAGGAAAGGGTCATGGACTCGATGGACCTCGAAAGAGAGCGCGGGATCACGATCATGGCGAAGAACACCGCGGTCCAGTATAAAGGTATCAAGATAAATATAGTCGATACCCCGGGCCACGCCGATTTCGGTGGAGAGGTCGAGCGCAGTCTCAACATGGTTGACGGCGCTGTGCTTCTCGTGGACGCGAGCGAGGGCCCGCTTCCGCAAACGCGCTTCGTCGTAAAAAAGGCGCTCCAGAAGCAGCTCCCGATAATACTGGTCATCAATAAAATAGACAGGAGCGACGCGCGCCCCGAAGAGGTCATAAACGAAGTCTACGACCTGTTCATAGAGCTCGATGCGAACGAAGAGCAGATAGAGTTCCCCATCATATACACGAACGGCAAGGCAGGGACGGCGCAGCTCAGCCTCGCCGAGCCGTCGCCCAACCTCGTCCCGCTGTTCGAGACCATAATTTCCTCGATCCCCGGGCCCGAAGTCGGCGAGGGCGACGTGACGCAGTTCCTCATCACGAACCTCGACTACGACAACTACGTCGGCAGGATTGCCATAGGCCGCCTCACGAACGGCGTCCTCGAAGCCAACCGCTCCTACTCGCTTTGCGGCGAGGCCGGCGCGAATACGCCCATAAAAATCTCGGTCCTCTATACGTTCGACGGCCTCAAAAAAACACAGGTCGACAGGCTAGAGGCCGGCGACATCGCCGCCATAGCCGGCGAAGACAAGGTCAAGATAGGGGACACAGTCTCCGACCTCGAAAACCCCGTCCCGCTCGAGCGTATAAAGGTAGACGAGCCTACGATATCGATGATCTTCTACGTGAACAACGGCCCCTTCGCGGGCAAGGAAGGCAAGTTCCTCACCTCCCGCCACATACGTGACAGGCTCCTTCGTGAAAAACTCGGGAACGTCGCCATAGACGTCAAGGAAACGGACAGGGCGGACGCCTACGAAGTCTCGGGCCGCGGCGAGCTCCAGATGGTGGTACTCATCGAAATGATGCGCCGCGAGGGCTATGAGTTCATGGTCTCAAAGCCCAGGGTCCTCACACGCCAGGAAAACGGCAAGGTCACAGAACCCGTAGAGCGCATATTCGTCGATGTCCCCGAGGCCTACGTCGGCGCGGTCACGGAGGCCATCTCGTCCCGTAAAGGCCGGATGGAAAACCTCCGCAACAACGGCAACGGCAGGGTGGACATAGAGTTCCTCATCCCTTCCCGAGCCCTCATAGGCTTCAGGAGCCAGTTCCAGATAATCACGAAAGGCTCGGGCGTCATAAACACCCTCTTCGAGGGCTACGAGCCCTGGTACGGCCCGATACCCCAGCGGTCCACGGGAGCGCTCGTTTCCGACAGGTCCGGCAAGGTCACAGCCTACGCCTGCCTCTCCATGGCCGACAGGGGCGAGCTCTTCGTCGATGTCGGCACGGATGTCTTCGAGGGAATGATAGTCGGCGAAAGGAACCGGAACGGCGACCTCAACGTCAACATCACGAAAGAAAAGAAGCTCACAAACATGCGGAGCTCGACGGCGGAAACGACCGTCGTCCTAAGACCCCCGAGGCCACTCTCACTCGACCAGGCCATTGAATTCATGGCAGAGGACGAGCTAGTCGAGATAACCCCTTCGAGCCAGAGACTCCGTAAATTCGAGCTCAGCTCCACCAAGCGCGAGATAGATATAAAACGGGAAAAGAAATTGAACCAGTAACGGAGAAATATTGTGGAAAAGCCGTACAGCCAGTCGAGCGAAAATAATAAAGAGCCTATACTAGGCGTCCTGAAAAATGCGTTCAAGAACGCATCTTTCGTGCTCGAAATCGGCAGCGGCACAGGTCAGCACGCGGTCTACTTCGCGGCCGGCCTCCCGCACCTCGTCTGGCAGCCCACGGACCTCCCCGATAATATCCCGGGCATTAAAATGTGGGTAGACGAAGCCGGGCTCCCTAACCTGAAAAATCCTATAGTCCTGAACGTCGCCGATGCGCTCTGGCCCGTTGAAAAGGCCGACGGCGTCTTTACGGCAAATACCCTTCACATTATGAGCAAGCCCCGGGTCGGTTGTTTTTTCGACGGCGTCGAGGTCGTCATGAGAGGGGGCGGCACGCTCTGCATATACGGCCCCTTTAACTACGGCGGCGGCTATACGAGCGACAGCAACAAAAAATTCGACGAGTGGCTAAAGGGCAGGGACCCTGAAAGCGGAATAAAGGACTTCGAATGGGTGAATTCCCTGGCCGAGCGCGCAGGGCTTGAGCTTGTAAAGGACCACGAGATGCCCGTCAACAACAGGCTCCTCGAATGGCGCAAAACCCCGTGACGGCGGATTGCTCGGCTATACTGTAAACATCCCGTGACTTCGCGGTGCTTGTGCTGGTATTAAGATATCTTCGCCTCCGGCGCGAAAAGGAGATTAGATGAGAAAGTACATTTATGCACTGGCTGTCCTTTTTATCCTGACCTCGCTCTCTTACGCTCTAAACAAGGTTTATGTTTCGGATATGCGGATAGGCGAACCCGATACTGCGGCGGACTCCGTCGCTGTTTATCTCAATATCGGGAATCCCAGCGAGGGGGATGCCAAGCTTGTTAAAGTAACGACCGTAATGGCAGACAAGGCTGTAATCTATGTGCCGAAGCCCGGCGGCGGCAAAGGCGAGGTGGTAGAAGCGGATTCCCTGGCCGTCCCGGCGGGCGGGAGCGTTGCGCTCAAACCCGGCGGCCCATACATATTGCTCAAAGGCCTTAAAGCCTCCGTTGCCGATATCGACGGCATAGAGCTCTTCCTCAAATTCGAGAATGCAAGGAACGTTATAGTCACGGTTCCGACAAGGGACCTCAGTAAGGAGAAAACCCCCTTCGACAATTAACCCCGCCTTCCATCCGGTGGCGTCGGGCTTGGGCCTTTCCGGCCCCGCCGCCGTACTGATATGTGCTATAATTTGGGGTAGATAAACGCAGTTTCGGAGGAGGTAGCCCATGACGCCCGTATATCCCGGTAACATAGATCCCTGGCCGTCACTTCCCCTGGGCGAGTGGAAGGACACCGCCGCCACGCTTCATATGTGGACACAGATCATCGGCAAGATAAGGCTGTCCCAAACGCCATGGATAAATCATTCCTGGCATGTCACACTCTACGTCACATCCCGCGGCCTCACGACCTCCCCGATTCCCTACGGGCTCAAAACCTTTCAGATAGATTTTGACTTCATAGACCACAAGCTCGTCATCGAAACCAGCGACGGCAACGTCCGCCTCCTCGACCTCCGCCCCCGTACGGTGGCCGATTTCTACAGCCAGGTGATGTCCTCTCTGAAGAGCCTCGGAATCGACGTCGCCATACACACGACGCCCAACGAAATCCCGGACCCCATACCTTTTGAGGAGGACCACAAGAACGCCTCCTACGACGCCGATTACGCCAACCGCTTCTGGCGCGTGCTCGTCCAGACAGACCGTATATTCAAGGAATTCCGGGCGCATTTCATAGGAAAATGCAGCCCCGTCCACTTCTTCTGGGGGAGCTTCGACCTCGCCGTCACGCGCTTTTCCGGGCGCACTGCGCCGCCGCATCCGGGCGGCGTGCCCCACATGCCCGACGTCGTCGCGCGCGAGGCCTACTCGCACGAAGTCTCAAGCTGCGGCTTCTGGCCCGGCGGCGGGGCGATCGATTATCCGACCTACTACGCCTACGCATACCCGACGCCCGAGGGCTTTAAGGACTATAAAATAAAGCCGAAGGGGGCGTTTTACAGTAACGACCTCGGAGAGTTCCTCCTGCCCTACGACGAGGTAAGAACGTCAGACGACCCCGACGCCGCGCTTCTCGGCTTCCTTCAGAGCACCTACGCTGCGGCCGCCGACCTCGCGAAGTGGGACCGCGCCGCGCTCGAGCGCGACAAGCTCCCCTAGGTCCGCGCCACTTCCTCGCGCATCCGACTGTGCGCGTGCGATACGCCCATCCCGTTATCGAGCGGGGGGTTCCACAGCATCGGCAGGAATACCACCGCGAATATCGAAAACGCCAGTATCCATAACACCTGCGCGGTAGCGATCCATACGATGTAATGACTCATGTCCACGATCGGGACCACGACCCTGACTATAGACCCCAGGAGCAGTATGGAGAATATCCAGAACACAATTCCCGGCGGCTCGAATACGTTCCTCCCCGTGTGCCCTAGGGTAGCGCGCGCCATGAATCCTATCGTCATCATCCCGATGCCGCCGTAAACGAAGCTGTGGAGGGCCGGCATTTGCGGAATGGCGGTGTAGAGTGATAGGAACTTGAGCCCGAACCCGACTGCGATCCACGAGTATGCCACGAAAAGAACCCACAGCATCGGCTTTCCCCAGATGCCGTTCGAATACCACCCGTAGAGCCTTATCGCATAGATAACGGCGAGCACCCCGGCGGTCATCGACGCGAGCCTCGCGTTCACGAAAAAGACCTCGAGGAAATAAAACAGGAGAAAAAAAACGACGCTCAGTATATCTATGCTCCTCCGGTTCTTCGGCTCGAACGTAAACTGAAGGCCGTTCCGGATGAATATCGGGATCATTCTCCTACCCATCAGGACTATGATCGATATGACGATGTAGAGTGCGGAATATATGCCCCATCGCTGTCCGTTCGGCAGCACACCGGCCACTCCCAGGTAAAACAGCACGTTGCTCGCCGCTATGATGGCAAGATGCGCCGCGAGCGCGGATTTCTCCCAGTTTTGCGTTTTGATTACTGGGTAAAGCACCCTGAATGTGAGTACTATAAGGAACAGGCAGTCGAATACTGCGCCGATCTTATACGAAATATCTGTCACAAGCGTAAGCGATAGAAACACCCTGGCAAGGATCCAGAGCCCCAGAAGCAGAACGAGCGCCGATTTCTTGTTTATCACAAGCCCCGACCAGTATCTCTCGATGGTCAGAAGGAACCCCGCTATGACAGCCACCGAATAGCCGAACAGCATCTCGTGCGCATGCCACATGAGCGGCGACATGCTGGTGAAGTTCAGATTGAGCTTAAACGTGTAATACGCCGTCCACAGGATGAGATAATATATGGCGGCAATAGTGGCAAGTATAAAGAATGTCCTCATCGCCGGGTCGAAGATCGTATCCGTGCTTTCCTTGTCTATCTTCTTCAAGGGCCTGCTCCTGTAATGAGTGAGTGCTCACTCATTATGATACTCGCTCCGCCGTGTTTGTAAAGCCGCTCCCGGCGCGGACGGGCCTTGCGTTCGTGCCGGGCTCCCATGATTCTACGGGCGTAAATCCGCGCGCTTGGTATAATAGAAAATATAAACTCGACAAAACCCCGGCTAACGTTCCGGGCGGGAGGAAATTATGAAAAGAAGTGCATCTGCCGAATGGAAAGGAGATCTTAAGAGCGGGAAGGGCACGATATCGACCGAAAGCGGCGTCCTGTCCGATTCCCAGTATTCCTTTAAAACACGTTTCGAAGAGGGGAAGGGTACGAACCCCGAGGAGCTCGTAGCGGCGGCTCACGCGGGCTGCTTCTCGATGGCTCTTTCTCTGGAGCTCGCCAATTTCGACCTGACAGCCGACAGCATTAAAACGACGGCAGCGGTAACGCTCGAAAAAACGGATCAGGGGTTCGCCGTAACGAAGGTGCATCTCGATCTTAAGGCGAAGATACCCGGGGCCGACAACGCTACATTCCAGAAGGCCGCGGATAACGCGAAGAAGGGCTGCCCTATATCGAAGCTCCTCAATGCGGAGATCACCCTCGACGCCGCCCTCGAAGGCTGAGCATAGTGCAGTCTATTGGAGGCGCCAGCTCTTTATCTTCCTGAAGGGGCAGGCTCTGTCTCGCCTGTCTGTCCGCGCCCTGAAACGCATTCGAATACCCGGTCTCTAATTTCGCCTATGTTACGGCGGTATATGTAGTAGAATTAGAAAACGGGTCCGGGGACATGCCGGATTGGCTTTCCCCGCCGGCCTAAGGGGGAGACAACAATGCCGCGTCCCATATGGAAAGGACATATCTCGTTCGGTCTCGTAAGCATTCCCATAACCCTTTACTCGGCGGAAAAACGGTTCGACCTTCACTTCAAGCTCCTCGACAGCCGGGACAAGGCCAAGATCCGCTACTCCCGCGTTAACGAGGTCACGGGCGAAGAGGTCCCCTGGGACCAGATAGTCAAAGGCTACGAATACGACGACGACAAGTACGTCCTCATCGACGACGAGGAATTCAAGAAAGTGGCGGTCGAGGCCACACGCACTATAGAAATAGAAGATTTCGTCGCGGTGGATTCGATAGACCACGTCTACTTCGATAAGCCCTATTTCGTGGTGCCCGACAAGAAAAACCAGAAGGGCTACGTACTCCTTCGCGAGGTTCTTCGAAACACCGGCAAAGCCGGTATAGCCAGGGTGGTGATCCACACGCGGGAATACCTGTCTACTCTCTTTGTGACGGGCGACGTTCTCGTCCTCGAGCTCCTCCGCTTCGAGCAGGAGCTCCGAAACCCCAAAGAATTCGAGCTCCCCGGGAACGACCTTTCCGATTACAAGGTCACGAAAAAGGAAGTAGATCTCGCCGAAAAGCTCGTTGAGGCCATGACCGCAAAATGGGAGCCCGAAAAGTATGAGGACGAATACCGCGCCGAGCTCATGGAATGGATACAGAAAAAGGCCAAGGCAGGCGGCCTCGAAGTCCCGCCCGAAAGCGCCGACGAGCCCGGGGAAGAAGAGGGCGGCGGTAAGGTTATAGACATGATGGAGCTCTTAAAGAAGAGCGTTGAGGGAAAGGGCGGCAAGACTCGGGCGAAAACGACGTCTTCGAAAAAGAAAAAGGCTTCCGGGTCAGGAAAGAAAACCGGATGACACACCATGGGCGGCGGACTTAACGAATATAAGAAAAAGCGGCGCTTCGAGCTTACCCCAGAGCCCGAAGGCAAGGTCCAAAGGTCCCGCGCGGGATCTCTCTACGTAATCCAGAAGCATGCCGCCAGCCGGCTTCACTACGACTTCCGCCTTGAGCTCGGCGGCGTCCTCAAGAGCTGGGCGGTTCCGAAGGGGCCGAGCCTCGACCCGTCGGATAAACGTCTCGCCGTAGAGGTCGAGGACCATCCCGTAAGCTACGGCTCCTTCGAGGGCATAATCCCGGAAGGCAGCTACGGCGCGGGGACGGTAATGTTGTGGGACCGCGGCACGTGGGAGCCGCTTAAGGACCCTCACAAGGGGCTTCGCGCCGGCAGGCTCGAATTCCGCCTCCACGGCGAGAGGCTAAAGGGCGAGTGGGCACTAGTCAGAATGGCGCGGCGCGCGGATGAAAAGAAAAACAACTGGCTCCTCATTAAGATGAAAGACGATTACTCAAGGCGCGGCGGCAAAAGTGTCTTGGGCGAATATCCGCTCAACGCCGCGAGCGGGCGCGACATGAAGGAGATTACGGCGGCCGCGGGAAAAGCCGTGAAAAACGATAATGCCGGCAGCTCGTCACGGGCGAAAAAGAAGCAGGGTGATCCCGATCCGGACAGCGACTTGCCCAA
The DNA here is from genome assembly GCA_002699125.1 of Anaerolineaceae bacterium. Classification (GTDB taxonomy): domain Bacteria; phylum Chloroflexota; class Anaerolineae; order Promineifilales; family Promineifilaceae; genus Leptofilum. The sequence continues at coordinate 7,423 of PABI01000187.1, read as the reverse complement.
CCCTGCCGGGCTTCCCGGCGCGCGGAAATCGAAGCTCCCGGAAGAGATCAAGCCCGAGCTCGCGACATTGGTAGACAGCCCGCCCCTGGGTGACGACTGGCTCCACGAGGTCAAATTCGACGGATACCGCCTTATCTCTATACTCTCAGACGGCAAAGTCCGCATACTTACCCGGGGCGGCAAGGACTGGACGGATAAATTCGGCGGTATCGCACGCGCGCTCGGGGCCCTTCCGGTGAAGTCGGCGGTCTTCGACGGCGAGGCAGTCGTTCTCGACAAAAACGGCGTCTCCGACTTTCAGGCCCTCCAGAATGCGCTGAAGGGTCCCCGGAAAAACTCGCTCCACTATTTCGTCTTCGACCTTCTGTACTGCAGCGGCTACGATCTCACCCGCGTTCCTCTCCTCGATCGTAAAACCTTTCTCGAAAAGATTCTGGGTTTTATAGAGCCTGGCGTAATTCACTACAGCGACCACATCGTCGGCAAGGGCTCACGGGTATTCGAAGACGCGTGCAAGATGTCCCTCGAAGGCATCGTCTCGAAGCGCGCGGACTCGCTCTACTCCCAGCGCCGAACGCGCGACTGGCTCAAGGTCAAATGCCACAAGCGCCAGGAGTTCGTAATCGGCGGTTATAAAATCAGCGCGAAGGCTTCGCGCCCGGGCTTCGGCTCGCTTCTCCTCGGCTATTACGACGGCGACGGCAACCTCGTCTACTCGGGCGGCGTCGGGACAGGGTTCGATTCGAAGTCCTTAAAGAGCATAAGAAAGGAGCTCGACACCATACCTCGAAAGCACTCTCCGTTCGTAAATCCGCCAACAGGGGCCGACGCACGAGGTCTGCGCTGGGTCCGCCCGGAGCTGGTCGCCGAGGTGGAATTCACTGAATGGACAGAGGACAACCTGCTTCGCCACCCCTCGTTCAAAGGCCTACGCGAAGATAAACCGGCAAGTGAAATAATCCGCGAGCGAAGCTCCGGGGAGGAATCCATGGCAGAAGACAACGGCAAAAAAAATGACTCGGCTTCCGATACGGTCGCCGGCGTTCATCTCACACACCCCGACAGGGTCCTCTATCCCGACCAGGGGCTCACAAAGGCCGAGCTCGCGCAGTTCTACGCCGACATCGCCGACTGGATACTTCCCCACATCGTTGACCGCCCGCTCACTATAGTCCGCTGCCCGGGTGGGAGTCAGAACAAATGCTTCTACCAGAAGAACGTCAGCGAGGGCCTTCCCGAGGCGATCCACGGAGTTTCCATCGAAGGCAAGGAAGCCGACAGAACCTACATCTCGATAAATGATGTAAAAGGACTCGTATCGCTGGTGCAGATTGGAGTACTCGAAATCCACCCCTGGGGAAGCCGAATAGACAAGCTCGAAAGCCCGGACCGCATGGTGTTCGACCTCGACCCGGGCGAAGGGGTCTCCTATCCCGGCGTGGTGGAAGCGGCGTTTAAAATCAGGGACATCCTCGACGGTCTCGGTCTTAGGAGCTTCGTCAAAACCTCCGGAGGCAAGGGGCTCCACGTCGTCGTGCCGCTCAATCGCCGCTCAGGTTGGGAGGAGATGAAATCGTTCTCCAAAGCCGTCGCCGACGAGGTGGTAAAGCTCGAGCCCGCAAAATATATCGCCACCGCGAGCAAGGCCAAAAGGAAAGGGAAGATATTTATCGACTACCTCCGGAACAACCGCGACGCCACGACCGTCGCCGCCTATTCGACGCGCGCGCGGAAGGGCGCCCCCGTCTCCACCCCTATAACGTGGGACGAGCTCTCGCCCGACCTCGAGCCGAATAAGTACAACGTCGGCAATTTGCGGGCCCGTCTCTCCTCCCTAAAGGAAGACCCGTGGAAAGATTTCTTCACCACCCGCCAGTCCATAACGGCCGCGATGAAAAAGAAGGTATGAGCCCGGCCGGTAAATTCGGACGGTCCGAACTGTACCGGCCGGTATTTCCTCACCGTCGTTAAAACGCCCAGGCGTACTGCCACCCGAGCCAAAGCACCCAATCGGTCTCGAGCTGCGGNCCGTCCANGTCCTGATANATCGGGAACCCGAACTCCACAGCCAGCCTNTGTCCNTTAATCAGNGTCGGGCCTTCGGGCACGTAAAAATTCATNCCGAAGAGNAGNTCGAGGCGATTGCCGCCCTGATTGTCCGTGTCNGCGGTCGGCACNATNCCGGGGTTGAGCGCGGAATCNGCCCCGTGGATATTCCCCCACGACTGCCAGTCCATTCTGGCCGACGTGCTCACCCAGTTAAACCAGTCNTAGGCCCCCCAGGCCGTCGCNTCGAACCTGTTGCCGAGCCTGTAGTCCCTGTCGTTCTCCCCGAGCCTTATCACCCCGCTNACCTGCGCGCCCCAGGAAATGTCATTNTGCTGGCCGAGGTACGTAATNCCCGGNAGGAGATCGAACGTCCCCGAGCCNAGCTGCATCGGGTAGGGGAGCTGCTGNTTAGANCCCATGGGCGTATCGTCNTTCTTGTCGATCGACCCGGTCGGGAANCTCATCCCCGCATTGATGTGTATTCTCTGGTCGTAGTTGTCGAAAACCTTTATGAGCCCCGTGAACTTNATATCTCCGAAGCCNTCGGATTCCGTCTTAAAGCGCGCNCCCATCCTNGTCAGNTGNCTCATCGATTTTTTAATGTACGGCACCATGCCCATGAGNGTGATGTAATCCGTAGGCGCGTACATTAACCCGAACATGTGCATTTGCATGTCCATCTTAAGCGGCGTAACCATGTAGTCTTCGAGCACCTGCTGGTTACTGAGGTTGTTCGTCCCGTTTCTCATGCCCTGCATGTCCATGTACATGTACCTGTACGAAAGCATGAACTCTCCCGCGTTGTGTGTGTGGTCGCCCATTACCCCTATCGGCGCGTGTCCGTCCGGCCTCGCGCCGCTCCACTTCTGGCCATACGCGTCGACGGAAAACACCGCCAGCAGAAGAAGCGACAGTACCGCGTATTTAAAAGACATAATCCTGTTATCGTGACAATTCTTTTGCATCTTTATAAAGACCTCCCGTAATTGAATCCTTGTATAGTCCGCACAGTCCGGCCGATCGTCGTCTTGACGGAAGCGTCCTTGCGAGCACAAGGACATGCCTCCGCACTATCCGGCTGACGAAGCCGACCGGCTGTGCTTACGTATCGGGAAAAGAGTTTTCTCTTTTTCCGTTTATGAAAGGTTCGCTGCGTTTTTACAGCGGGCGATTAAATTACTGGAGGGGAACGTGTGGGGAGACTTGCATAAAATTCTTCTGATTGATGAAATTCGGTTTTTACCGTTCTGTAGACAGTAAAATGCTCTGTCAGAATAAGATAGGTTGAAACCGGAATAAATACATCCGTTCTCTGGTTGCAGCAGCTCAGGCAGAAACAGTGCTTCTCGGCGCCCTCTTTGTCGTTGTTCCCGGTAATAAACCGGGCGATGTCGGATAATTGGCCCTGGCCCTGGTGCGAGGGACAGTCCATAACCGAATAGGAAAGAGACTCCGCCCGTGGCGGCGCATACTTCTGCGAAGTGTAAAGCGCCAGGTTTAAAGACAGGGCGAGAAATAGAAGAGAGCATGCTATGAAATGAGCTTTCCGTCGCATAGCAAGGTATTAATCTAGTATCTTTAGCCCGCTATTGCAAGTTAGGTGCTCCCGCGGCAACAGTCGAAGTTGGTTGCGTGTGCAGCTATCACGATTTCACCTTGGCCACTGATTGTTAATTGGATATGTACGATTGAAGGCAGAATCCGCGGCATTTAACCGCTTTACTCGTTGGACGCCGACTCTTTGATGAAAGGCGTCCCGGCTCTCCGGATATACGGAAGCCGGGACTTAAGAAGCACTTAGATGATTACCACAAACCCTGTATCGCAACTCCATTGTGCGCGGTGACTACCTTGCACTTGCCTCCCCACTCGACGAACGCTCCTATGTCGTTCCACTCCACTGGAGCTCTCTTCCAGTGATCGTCGAGGCCCGCCTGATTCTCGTAAAGCTCGTCGAGGACGAACATAGTATTGCCCGTCGGCTTCGAGGTCGGGTCGAACGGGTTCTCGAGCTCCGGTCCTTTTATAATGTTATAGCGCAGCATGGCCAGCTCGCCCGTCTTGTGATGTGTTTCCTCTATCCATTTCGCGTGACTCGCGAATATCCTCTCCCCCTCTGAAACCAGATCCGGCGGGCAAATGAACACTATAGTGATTTGTACTTTGCCTATTGTAGACATACAAATACCTCCTTTGTGGGATTATTTACATAATAGCCTGTGTGGGCGGGAAATGTAATCCGGCTCCCGTACCGGCGCGTTTGTATATACATTACTCTGTCGGGCGTTTTGTCAAGCCGGCGGCCGGCAGATATGCCGAATGAAAAACCCTCAGAGCGTCGTGTGGTGTTCTTTCCAATGCTCCTTGGGCGAGCCGATATCCTTTAGCTTGTCTTGCAAGTCCTGAAATGCTTCTATCTGCGCCTCGCCTATAGGCGCGTCGAATTGCTCGTTGTGAAGAATTCTTACACTGATCACATAATTGTTTCTGTTCGTTCTCAGGTCACCCGGAAGGAAAAAGACAACGTTATAATGCCTTCTGATGTCGAACCGCACGCCTTTCGGAGGCTCCGAAGTAAGCCATTTCGCCAGCCTGTTCAGGCAGTCGAAGGTGGCAGCTTTTGCAGATTCGTTCTCGGGAGGTTGTCCCTCCGCCTCGGTTCCCACGAGGGCTACGGTCATTCCAACCCTTACCAACCCTTCTTCTCCGACGGGCATATCAATGGGCATCGTCGTCCAGAAGATCTTGTGATCCTGGACTATCGTTTTCATTTCCTGCGTTTCCCTGTCTCCTGTAAGACCCTCTCCTCCGGTATTTTCAGACATCGTTCGCCTCTCTTGATCAGGTTTTGTTCTTCGACTTCTTCCCGTTTTCTTTTTCTGTTAAAAGCGTCTTTCTGGCCTCTTCCAGCTCTTCCAGTTTTTGCTTGCCCACTATCGGATAATGGAGGTCCAAAGAGTCCAGCGCATCTATGATCGCCGCGGCTACCACCAGACGCGTGAACCATTTATTATCCGCCGGCACGACATACCAAGGGGCCTCTTTCGTGGCCGTGTTTCGTATCATGTCCTCGTATGCTTTCATGTAATCGTCCCAGTATGCGCGCTCCTTTATATCGCTTGCGGAAAACTTCCAGTTCTTTTCGGGATTTTCTATGCGCTCGATGAAACGCTTTTCCTGCTCTTCTTTCGACACGTGCAAGAAGAACTTTCTCACGACGATTCCATTCCGCGTCAGATAGCTCTCGAAGTTGCGTATGTCTTCAAAGCGTTCTTTCCAGATATTTTTTGTAATGAGCTTTTGTGGGAGCTTTTGCTTTGCCAGAAACTCCTGATGCACACGCACGACCAGCGTCTCCTCATAATACGAACGGTTGAAAATGCCCATGTTGCCGCGGTTCGGCAGAGCTCTCATCGAGCGCCAGAGATAGTCGTGGTCGAGCTCTTCCTCGGACGGCGCTTTAAAGGAGTGCACCTGACAGCCCTGCGGGTTCACACCAGACATTATATGCTTTATAGTGCTGTCCTTTCCGGCGGCGTCCATTGCCTGGAGCACGATAAGCACAGACCAGCGGTCCTGGGCATAGAGCATTTGTTGGAGCTCGGCGAGGAGCTGTACCCCCATGGCAAGCACCTCTTTCGCCCTGGGCTTGTCCTCCGACTGCAGATGCAGCGTATCGCCCGGGTCTATGTCCTTGAGCCTGAAGCTCTTGCCCTTCGTAATACGAAACGGCTCCGAGAACGGCCGGGCCCTTTTAATGAGGTGCTTGATTTTAATTTCGCCGCTGCTCTTGGATAATAAGACCATGCGAGTCCTCGCTTGTACTTACATATTGACCCTCCGCCTTCATTCATACCTGCGTCGTGAAGGCCGGTCTTCTGATATTCTAAAACAGTTGGAAAATAAAGGAAAGTTCTTTTAAGGAGGCTGTACAGGATGTTACGGTTTCAGCCGGCCCGGAGCTCGAAGACGAGTCCATGGACGGGTTTGGACTCGCCGGGCCGCGAGATAAACCTGTTCGCTAAAACTTCGTTTTGAAATAGAGGAACGGGGGGAATACGATGCTTACTGTCTTCTTGTCCGCGGTGGATATAACGAGCGGGAAGTCTTCGACATTCAATGAGTCTGATTCATATGTCTGGTCGTTCACCCCGGCCGCCAGCCCACCCCTGGTCAATAAAGAAATATCGCCGGGTTCTTCGCTTTTTGTGATAACATTCCCGACCGCCGCTTTCGTATCGGCCTTTGCCAGCAGCATGGCATCCTGCGCTTCATTGCTCTGGGCAAAGGTCAGGGACGTGGCCGCAAACATGATCAATATAGATGTAATTAGTGTCTTCACTTTCATCACCTTCTGATAATTAGACACACGGATAGCCCTTTTGGATGCAGGTATTTGTGTTAATTGCTCAATTAGTAAAAAAGTGAAGGAAGAAGGGAGGGTTACGGCTATACCGTAAAAATTCGAATCCCCGGCCTCGGGCCAAGGGGGATTTCACCGCCAGTACCGGTAAAGGACAACCCCTGTTAACTACATATCCTCCGCGGGGCGGTTGAGATAAATACCCCTATCCGGTTATTTATACGTGCACGGCGTTACAGACTATCCCTTACAATGCGCCCAATGTCGTGGGCGAGGTTGGCGACCGAGAAAGCATAAGGTCCTTCGCTCGGCGACTGCGTATTTACAAACACGATAACCGTAACCCCGTCGTCGAGATATCTGACGATCTGGGAATGAAATCCCGCGACTCCGCCGTCTTTCTGTACAACCTTTGAAATTTCCCCTGCTGGCTCCAAATTTGCCGGGGGCGAAGTATCGCCTCCATTGTCGGGATCCACGGCGGGGCACGTCTCTTCATCCAGCGAGGAGCATACTACCCATCCGAGGCCGAATATTATGTACGACCCGTTTTTAAGCTGCGCATTCGTCCACATTTGATCATACGACTCTTTATCGAGCAGCATCGGGCTCAGGCTATGGAGGGCTTTCTCATACTTCACCATATCGATCTGTGTGGTCGTCAGGTAACCGGCGCTGAAGGACGTGAAAGGCGCAGTCAGATTTTCCGTGGGTATCTCCACGCACTTGGTTGGGACTATCGGCTCCGCCCCGCAGCTCTCGGGCGCGTCGTCAAACGAAATACAATCGAAAGACTCCGACACGGGCTCCTCTCCCTCTTCGACGTGACGGTAAGCCAGCGCGGAGTTAGGCGTGTCCGTAAGCGGCAGCGTGCTGGGCGCAGTACGTAACATGCCAAGCGGCTCCAGAACATTATTATAAAGGTAAGTCTCAAACGGGAGCCCGGATATCGATTCCACGATCAGTCCGGCAAGGACAAAATTCATGTTGATGTATAGATATTCGGTTCCC